>NZ_FTMJ01000008.1 GCF_900156095.1 Aeromonas sp. RU39B | reverse complement strand
GTCTTGAACTACAGTCAACTTGAAACTTTCGTCATACCTAGCCATGAAAATACCCCAAAGGTTGGATTTGCGTCCAACTTTTGGGGTGCAGTTCACTGTGCGGGGCGTTTTTTATGCTAATGCGCAGAATTATCCAGCGTCTGGCACCTGACGCGATCTCAGTAATGACCGCTGAAGCATCAACCAGCCATCTCTACTCATCTTAAATAACAGCGGCCTCACACTGGAGGCCGGCTGAATTGCACAGACGTTCGATGCCAATAGGTTACTTGTCGATCTCGTCCATATATTGATCGAGCTCTTTGTCATCCGATGGGGTGGATGGCTTGGACTCGGCCGCAGGTGCAGATACCTCCAGCTTGACCGGCTTACCATCGACCTTGGACTGGGCATATTGCAGATAGAAGTCCTTGGTCAGGCCATATGGGTCGAGCGCGTTGTCAATCATCGGCTCTTGCGGGATCAGCTTGGAGCGGCTGTCGAGCGCGCCCAGTGTCCACTGCACCACACGCACCGGCCAGGTCAGCAGTGAATAGGGGAAATAGAGGGTATCCACCACATCCCCGGTCAGCTCCCGCCCAGTGGTCGGGCCCATGCCCGGCAGCATCATGTAAGGGCCGTTGCCGATGTCCATGCGACCGAGCAGGGTGCCGAACCCAAGCATGTTGCGCTCCAGTCCCATGTGTTTAGCCACGTCGAAAATACCGAGCACACCGATGGTGGTGTTGATGGTAAAGCGACCCAAGTTGGTCCCCGCCCCTTTCAAATCGCCCGACAGCAGGTGGTTAACCATGCTGCTCGGCTCGTTGAAGTTCTCAACGAAGTTGCCAATCCCGGTGCGCACCCCTTGCGGCAACTTGGCGTAGCCATGCACGGCAGGCCTGGCGGCATAGGGCTCGAGTACGTCATAGTTGACCGCCCACATGGCCCGGTTGGCGCCTTCAAACGGATCGCGGAGATCTTTGGCCACGCTCATCGCCTTGGCATTGGGCTTGTCACCCGAAGGATCCGGCAGACTGGGAGGCCCTTCCTTAGGGGGACCACCGGCGCAACCGGCCAGCAATAAAAACGGCAGCAACGCTGCCACTCGCAATTGCATGACTGACACCATCTTGTTGTGTGTATTGGATTTATTCTAGTTGAAGCGCCGCTCAAGCAAAACGGCGCCAAGAGAAGAATTAAAGAGGGTGATCGATGCGAATGTCAATCGACACCGGCATGGGCGCCTGTAAATCAACCGGTTGCGACGCGCCTTCCCAAGCACCACTGCGATCCATCACGTTGCCACTGGCCGAAATCCGGGCCCGAAACTGCAGCTTGGGATGATCGGCAAGCTTACCGCCCTCCATCATGGCGTCGGCATCGGTCAGGCGCAGCGACACAGGGAAACGGGGCGATTCGATGCGCTGTACCGCAATCGGCATCGGCGGGCCATCGGGCTCCACGGCATAGACAAACAGATAGCTGTGCTCGGGCAGCGTGACCCCTTCCGAGAGCGTCACCGTGAGCGGGAAGCCGCTGGCAGCCGATGCCGCACTCTGCCCGGCGCTGGCACCATGAACCACCGGCGCACGCTCAGCCAGTTGCT
Source organism: Aeromonas sp. RU39B (assembly GCF_900156095.1). Classification (GTDB taxonomy): domain Bacteria; phylum Pseudomonadota; class Gammaproteobacteria; order Enterobacterales; family Aeromonadaceae; genus Aeromonas. The sequence goes on along the minus strand of NZ_FTMJ01000008.1, from coordinate 198,036 downwards.
GGCGGGCATAGTTCATGGAGCGCTCAATCATCTGATAGCGTGCAGAGCCCGCTTCCAGCAGCGGCAACATACTCTGCCATTCGGCCAACGCGCCTTGATAATCCTCTTTTTGCAGTGCCATAAAGGCCGTTAGCGAGCGCGCCTCCAGATTGGAAGGGTTGCGTGCTAACACCTTGCCCAGCAACTCACGGGCACGCGCTTCATCGCCATTGGTCATCAGCGCCTGGGCGTAAGGCACCGCCACCAGATCAGGGTCAGGGGACAGCCGGTAAGCCCGCTCCAGCGCCTGCTCGGCCGACTCGCCATCATTGCTGTCGAGCAGCAGGCGACCCAGCAGCAGCCAGCCACGGTAATCCTGACCATCGCTTTGCAAACGGGTACGCAGCGCCAGTGTGAAATCCTGCAGATCCTGCTCGGTCACCTGACTGTCGCGCTCAACCAGAATGCGGTTGGAGAGCTCGCTAAGCCGGCTGCTGGCGCTTTGCCAGGCCATCACTTCGCGCCACCCTCCCAAATGCCAGTACAGCCCGACACTGATCACTACCAGCGCCAGCACCCCGGGCAGCCACACCCAGCGAGCACCAGCGCTCGCTGGCGTCTCGGCCCCCGGCACATCGTCCAGCAGACTGCGCTGCAGCTCGACCAGGGTCTCCTGCTCATCACCGAGCACGCCGACTTCACGCTCTTGCTCGATTTCCACCAGCCGGCGCTGATACAGCCGGCGGTTCAGTTCACTGCGGGTAAGCCCGCCCTGCGGCAGGTTAGCGCGCCATAACGGCAGGCACAGGGCCAATGCGCAGAGCACGATAAGCAGCAGGGCAACCATCACTAATCCGGTCATGATCTCTGTTCCTCATCGAGCAAGCGAGCCAGTCGTTGCCGCTCTTGTTCCGTCAGCTCGGCCGACACCACCGCCGTTTTGCGACTACGCAGCACAATAAACAGCATGCCGAGCACAATGGCACCCAACGGCGCCAGCCAGAGGATCAGGGTCGAGGCCATCAGCGGCGGATCATAAAGAATGAAGTTGCCATAGCGAGCGACCATGTAATCAATTACATCCTGCTTGCTCTTGCCGGCGCGCAGCATCTGATAGGTCTTGTCACGCAGGTCCTTGGCCAGACCCGCATTGGAGTCGGCAATATCCTGGTTCTGACATTTGGGACAACGCAGCTCCCGGGTCAGCTCACGAAACACCTGCTCCTGGTTGTCATTATCAAACTGGTAAACGTCGATATCGGCCCGCACCGGCAGCGAAAAAAGCATCCACACACAGGCAAGCAGTGGCAGCAGTTTGGTCATTGCAACCCCTCATAGATGGCCTTGAGGGTCGATTGCCACACCTCGGGATTGATATCGCCCACATGGCGATAGCGGATGATGCCCTTGCTGTCGATAAAGAAGGTCTCCGGCGCGCCATATACCCCCAGATCCAGCCCCAGCATGCCATCGGGGTCATACAGGGTCACCTGATAGGGATTGCCCAGATCTCGCAGCCAGCCAATGGCCTTGTTGCGATCGTCTTTGTAGTTCATACCGACGATGCTGACGCCCTCGCCTGCCAGCTGTGCCAGATAGGCGTGCTCGGATTGACAGGTTGGGCACCAGGTTGCCCAAACGTTGAGCAGCAGCGGGCGACCAGTTAGCAGCGAGCGGTCATGGCGCTTACCGAGATCAAACAGATCCTGCAGGGCAAATTCCGGCACCGGTTGCCCGATAAGCGCTGATTCGAGTTTGCGCGGATCGCTAAACAGGCCGCGAAACAAAAAACCGGCCCCCACTACAAAAATGAAAAACGGGATGAGGAACAACCAGGTGCGGCGGCTCATGCCTTCTCCTCCTCACGACGGGATGATAAACGGTAACGACGATCGAACATCGCAAGCAGGCCGCCGAGCGCCATGATAAGGCCACCGACCCAGATCCAGCGCACCATCGGTTTGTAATAAAGACGCACCGCCCAGGCGCCATCGCCAAGGGGTTCACCCAGCGCGGCATAGAGGTCGCGGCCAAAGCCGGCGTCGATCGCCGCTTCCGTCATTGGCATGCGAGTCACGGTGTAGTTGCGCTTCTCTGGTTTGAGCAGTGCCACCTGTTTACCATCGCGGTGTACTTCAATCACGCCTTTAAAAGCCTGATAGTTGGGGCCATCTTGCTCACGAATCCCGGTAAAGACAAACTCGTAGTCGGCAAACACGGCGCGATCGCCCGCTTGCATGCGCAGATCTTTTTCAATGCTGTAGTTCTGGGTGCAGGCAATCCCGATGATAGTGACCGCCAACCCCACGTGGCCCAAAATCATCGCCCAGTGGCTGTTGCCCAAACGGGTAATGCCGCTAGCAAACGGCTGGCGCCAGGTGGCGCGCGTCCAGGTTTCCTGAATACTGGTGATGATGATCCAGACCCCGAGCCCCACACCAAGCGCCGCCCAGGGCTGCACCGAGCCTGCCAGCCACAGCGGCAAAGCGATGGCGGCCATCAGGCTGATAATCAGGGCCAGCGCTACCTTGCCGCGCAGTTCCCCCAAAGATTGCCGGCGCCAGCGAAACAGAGGGCCAACGCCCAGCAGCAGGGCAAATGGGATAATCAGCCAGCTGAAGATATGGTTAAAAAACGGCGTACCGATGGAGATGCTACCCAGCCCCAGCTCTTTGTGTACCAGCGGCAGCAAGGTACCAAGCAGTACGGTTAACAGCGCCGCCACCAGCAGCACGTTGTTGCCCAGCAGCAGGGTTTCACGGCTCCACAGCTCAAACTTGCCGTGACTGCGCACCTGCGAACCCTTGAAGGCATAAAGCAGCAGTGAAGAGCCGATCACCGCCAGCAAGAAGCCCAGAATAAACAGGCCACGGGTCGGATCGCTGGCAAAGGCATGCACCGAGACCAGCACACCCGAGCGCACCAGAAAGGTCCCAAGTAAACTGAGCGAAAACGCCGAGAGCGCCAGCAACACTGTCCAGGCTTTGAAGGTCGCCCGCTTTTCGCTGACGGCCAGCGAATGCAGCAGCGCCGTGCCCGCCAGCCAGGGCATGAAGGAGGCATTTTCTACCGGATCCCAGAACCACCAGCCGCCCCAGCCCAGCTCGTAATAGGCCCACCAGGAGCCAAGTGCGATACCGAGCGTCAGGAAGATCCAGGCCGCCATGGTCCACGGGCGTGACCAACGGGCCCAGGTGGCATCAAGCCGCCCGGTCAGCAGCGCCGCAATAGCAAAGGCAAATGCCACGGCAAATCCCACATAGCCCATGTAGAGCATCGGCGGGTGGAAGATAAGACCGGGGTCTTGCAGCAGCGGGTTAAGATCGCGCCCATCCACCGGATAAAACGGCAGCGTGCGGGTAAATGGGTTGGAGGTAAACAGAATAAACGCACTGAAACCCACCGCAATCAGCCCCAACACGCCCAGCACTCTGGCCACCGCATCCAGCGGCAAGCCACGGCTAAAACGCGCGACCGCAGCCGTCCAGCCGCCAAGAGTGAGCGCCCACAGCAATAAGGAACCTTCGTGCGCCCCCCACACCGCCGAGATGCGGTAGATCACCGGCAACAGGCTGTTGGAGTTGCTCGCCACATAGAGCACTGTGAAATCGTTGCTGATAAACGCCCAGGTCAACGAACCAAACGCTATCAAGAGCAGCCCAAACTGCACATAGGCCAGTGGCCGGGCACTTCGCATCATGCCCACATGACCGCGGTGAGCCCCCCACAACGGATAGACACCCAGCAGCAGCGCCACCGTCAGCGAGAGGATCAGGGCAAATTGTCCCAACTCCGGGATCATGACTGGCTCCCTTTTCGCTGCGCATCACTGGACTGCGGTTTGAAATGCTGCATCCCTTTAAGGGTGTCGGACACCTCCGGCGGCATGTATTTCTCGTCATGCTTTGCCAATACTTCGAACGCATCGATGGTAGTGGCATCACGCAAGGTACCTTGAGCGACAATCCCCTGCCCTTCCCGGAACAGATCCGGAAGAATACCCTCGTAAGCGACAGTCACCAGACCGCCACCGCCATCCACCAGCTGGAACGTCACCTTAAGACTGTCACTGGCCCGCTTGACCGAGCCCGGCACCACCAACCCACCGATACGCAGACGCTGCCCCTCGTGGGGTTTGAGCTTCTCCGGCCCCTTGCCATTGATCAGTTCCGTCGGCGTGTAGAAGAGATCGATGTTCTGGCTCAAGGCGTAGAGCACCAAGCCCGTCACCGCAGAGAGCCCGACCAGAATGGCCAGCAAAATGGATAGCCGCTTCTTGCGTCTCGGATTCATAGGGTATTCTCCAGCGAACGTGCCGCCATCCGGCGGGACTCCCGCGCCTGTTTACGGCGCAACTCGGTTAACAGATGGCGACGGCGCGAGCGGGTCACCAGCAGCAGGCCAAGCAACGAAATCAAGGTCACACCAAAGGCCAGCCAGACATAGAAGGCGTAACCGCCCATGGCAAGAAAATCAGCAAACGAGGCAAACTGCATGACTATTTCTCCTGCTCGGCGATAGCTTGCACCCAGGGACGCTGCCACTCCCGCTCAAGCAGTTCATTGCGAAAACGCATCAAGGTCAGGGCGCCCAGAAAACTGGCAAAGGCGACAATCATGATCAGCAGGGGCCACAACATGGCAGGCGCAATCGACGGTTTGGCAAATTTAGTGATGGTGGCGCCCTGGTGCAGGGTATTCCACCACTCCACCGAGTAGTGAATGATGGGCAGGTTCACCACCCCCACCAGCGCCAGAATGGCGGCGGCGCGACCTGCCAGCATCTTGTCGCTGAAGGCCTGATAGAGCGCCATCACCCCCAGATAGAGAAACAGCAGGATAAGCTCAGAGGTGAGCCGGGCATCCCATACCCACCAGGCACCCCACATGGGTTTGCCCCAGGCGGCGCCAGTGAACAGGGCGACAAAGGTAAAGACGGCGCCAACCGGGGCAATGGCCGCCACTGTCATGTCCGCCATACGCACCTGCCACACCAGACCAATCAGCGCAGCCACCGCCATGGTGGAGTAAGCCCCCATGGACCAGATGGCCGCTGGCACGTGGATGTAGATGATGCGAAAGGAATCACCCTGCTGATAATCAGCCGGTGCAAACAGCAGGCCCCATACCAGTCCGATGATAAAGGTGATAGCAGAGACAAGCGCAAACCAGGGCAGCAGTTGACCGGCCAGTTGATAGGCCCGCTCGGGTTTGGCGTAAGGGTGCAACCATTTCCACATAGCTCACAATACCTTTGTTGTCATTATCTGGTTGGCGAGAGGCTACCTTACCGTCTAAATGGACATAGGAAATACCTAAATCTGAATAACGCGACCAACCTCTTGATCCAGCTCAAAAAGCGTTAATGCAGACTCACTCGCAGCGCGGCGGCAACCGCCATGGGTGTCAGGGTCAACGAGCCCGCCAGCAGAGCTGCCAATATCGCCAGTTGACCGTTGTACGCTAATCCCATGCTGGCTGCATCAATGGCTGATGTCGCAAAAATCAGCACGGGAATAAACAGCGGCAACACCAGCAGGCTCAGCAACACGCCACCACGGCGCAGCCCCACCGTCAGCGCCACCCCGATGGCGCCGAGCAGGCTCAGCACCGGTGTACCGAGCAGCAGCGTCAGCGCCACGGCCTGCCAGGTTTGCCAATCCATCGACAAAAGCACTGCCACCAGAGGAGAGAGCAGCAGCAGAGGTAAACCGGTGAGCAGCCAGTGGGCACTCACCTTGCCCAGCGCCACCAGCGGCAAAGGACAGGGAGTGAGCATCAACTGCTCGAGGGAGCCGTCGGCGAAGTCATCACGAAACAGCCGCTCCAGAGAGAGCATGGCCGAGAGCAGCGCTGCCACCCAGACGATGCCGGGCGCCATGCGTGACAGCAGTGCCGGCTCCGGGCCAATTCCGAGCGGAAACAGCGTGATGACAATCAGAAAAAACCAGAGCGGATTGAGGATATCGGAGCGCTGACGCACTGCCATCAATAATTCACGGCGAATCACTTGCCACAGGATATCGAACATCAGGCAGCCCCCCGCAATCCAGCAGACAGGCTTAAACGGCGTAGCCGCTCAGGTGAGAGCGCCATCTCCTGGTGTGTGGTGAGCAGCACCATGCCGCCCTTATCGGCATGGCTGACAAACAGCGACTCAAGAATGCGCACGCCGTTTCGGTCAATCGCCGTAAACGGCTCGTCGAGGATCCACAAGCGCGGCTCGTCACACAGCCACAGTCTTGCCAGCGCAACACGCCGCTGCTGACCGGCCGAAAGATGGCCGCAAGGCGTCTCTTCAAAGCCAGCCAGACCCACGCGAGCCAGCACTTCCCACAGATCACGCTGACCGGATGGATGATGCATACGCTGGTAAAACGAGAGGTTTTCATAGGGGGTCAGTGCTGTTTTTACCCCGGCATGGTGGCCGAGGTAGAGCAAATTTGCGTGGTATTCATCGCGGCAGTGGCGGATCTCCTCCCCCTGCCAGCAGACGCTGCCTGCGTGGGGCTGGGACAAACCGGCCAAGATCCTCAGCAGACTGGTTTTGCCCACACCGTTGGGACCTTCCAGCTGTACTACATCACCGGGCGCAATATCAAATGAGAGCGATTCGAACAGCGTTCTATCTTCACGAACACATGTCAATTGACGGGCTTGGAGCATGGTGACCCTGTGGTTAACAGACAGCGAGCGCAGTCTATCACAGGAACCACATGGACCATTTCATTGATGAGTTAACTATTGGTGAAAAGTGTGATCGCCAGTAAGGCAAAAAAGGGAAGGTAGCCCTTCCCACTTCAACGTCGTTCCCACTTGGACTAGGGGCGCCCTTTGCGCAAGGAGATGAGCAGCTCGGCTTCCGCCTTGGGCAACTCGCACTCGGCCATCAGCTCCTCAATGTCGGCACCGAGCTCGACCATCTTGGCAGCGCGGCTATAGAGCTTACGCTCCGGATCCTGCAGACTGAGCTCCTGCTGGTTATCCTGAAGACGGTTGACCAGCCCCTCCATCGCTTGCAGGCGTTGGCCCATGCCGATGGTACCAGAGTGCATTTCGACCAGCTGCCGGCGCAGGCTTTCTACTTTGCCAAGCAGCTGCTCTCGCTCCTCTTTGGCCGCCGAGCGGACACGACCAAGGGATCGCCACAAGATGATGACAACCAACAGGGAAACAGTGGCTAGCCCAAGGGCCAGCCATTCGATCAGCGATTGAAGCATGTAGCCTTAGAGGGAACCGATGTCTTCCCACTCCTCGTCGGTGAGCAGCTTGTTGAGATCCACCAGGATCAGCAGCAGTCCGTCGCGATTGCTCACACCCTGAATGAACTTGGCGCTCTCTTCGGTGCCGACAGCCGGAGCCACATCGATTTCGGACGAGCGCAGATAGACCACTTCCGCCACGCTATCGACCATGATACCGATCACCTGCTTTTCAGCCTCGATGATGACGATACGGGAGTTTTCACTCACTTCTGCCGGCGGCAGGCCAAAACGGGAGCGAGTATCGATGACGGTGACCACGTTACCACGCAGGTTGATGATCCCCAGCACATAGTCAGGCGCGCCCGGAACCGGAGCAATCTCGGTGTAACGGAGCACTTCCTGAACCTGCATCACATTGATGCCGTAGGTTTCATTTTCCAGCTGGAAAGTCACCCACTGCAGTACTTCGTCCTCTGCCAGGTTTTGTGCAACATTGCGCTTTTCGCTCATCGTCGTGTTCCTTGTATGAATACGTCTTAGGTAAAACTAGCAACAAAAATGCCCGACTGCCCTGTTATCAGCGTCCTTCGATGTTGACGCCACGTTCCAGTAACCGTAACAGCTCCTGCACGTGCAGTAGTGCACACTTCTTTTCTTTGACCATCCCTGCCAGCCAGGGACGCTTTCCTTCCTGATTACGCCATTTCACCTGATCCTGGCGCAACCGCTCGGTGCCCTTGAGATGATGACAGCTCAACCCCCAGCTAGAATCGCCCAAGGTGATCAGATAATGATACGCAGGCATATCGTCATGGGAACTATCCGGCATCACCCACTGTGCCGTATCCACCACTTTTAGCTTCTGCTCGCGCTGGGTCATGATGCCGCGAAACCAGGGGGCCTGACCAAACAGTGAGGTGATGTCTCCGAGTTTGTGGATCCCGCCAAGCTCGGTAAGTGGCACGGCAAACGTCACGCCAGCCACATCGAAAAACAGTGCCTGGAATTCATTGCCAAGCTCGATATTGCGCCACTCTTCCGGCGACGGCTCAGGCTCAGCCGCCAGCTCGGTCTGGGTTGCAACCTCGGTGGTCACCACGGTGTCCACTTGCGGAATCACCGTATCCACCAGCGGCTCGCTCACTACCTCGGGCAAGGCTTCGGTCTGCGGCAGCGTAATGACTTCGGCCTCAATGGTCAGCGCTTCAACCTGCTGGGTCGAGATCGCCTCCATCTCCTCGTGCACCTGGCCGACCTGAGCCAGTAATTCGCTCAAACGCTCAAGACGCTGCGGCTCTTCAAGATAAGGGCGCGCTTCTTCACGCCGGCTCGCCACCGGCTGCAGTTGAACAACCGGCTCGGCAACCGCAACCTCAGCGACGGATTCCTCTTCAAGCAGCAGGGCATGGAAGTAGTCATCCATGGCCCGAATTTGGGTAGACTCTCTCATGATGCCACCTCCAGACGCTCTTTCTTGTCGAGGGCATCGAGAAATTGCAGCAAGGTCTGATAGGCATAAGTGCCTCGACTTCCCGGCGAGAAGATCGACGGCGGAATATGCAGCAAACTCGCATCACGGAATTTGGTATCAATCGGGATCACCGAGGGCCACACGGCGTCTCCATACTGCTCTTTGATCGATTTAAGGGTCATCAGGGAGGCGCGAGTCCGTTTATCAAACATGGTGGGAACGACGGTGTAACGAAAGCCCCCTTTCTTCGAGCGTTGCATGATCTCGAAGGTCTTCATCATTCGCTCCAGCCCCTTGAGGGCCAGAAACTCGGTCTGAACCGGAACCAAAATCCGATCACAGGCGGCGACCGCATTGACCATCATGACCCCCAACACGGGCGGACAATCGATGATGGCGTAGTCGTACAAATCCTGGATCTGCAGCAAGGCACGCTTGAGCACCAGCCCCATCCCTTCGCGATTACCCATCACCCGGTCCAAGGTTGCCAGGGTAATGGAGGCAGGGAGCAGATGAATATTGGTAAACTTAGTCTCGAGTGTCAGTTTTTTGACAAGTTCTCGGGTTGGGCGCGGCGCCTGAAACAGTTCATAGAGGGTAGCGTCGAGACCATCAGAGTCATAATCAAAGTATGCCGTCAATGAGGCATGGGGGTCAGTGTCGATAAGCAGCACCCGCTTGCCCCGCTGGGCAAGGATACCGGCCAGCGAAACCACCGTTGTGGTTTTGCCTACACCGCCTTTTTGGTTTGCTACCGTCCACACTCTCACGTTATCAATCCTGCCTGGTCGTTATTCTGATGCCACCTTGTGGCAATGTTATCGTTTTAATGTCACTCGAGCCGGTGCCCGCACTGGGCGCGGGTGACGGTGTAGTAACCGTCTCCTCTACCGGTGGGCTGGCAGGTGGTGCCGGTGTCCAGCCATAACGGGAGAGCGCGATCACGACCTTGCGATTTTGCGCTCTGCCAGCCTCACTACCGTTATCGGCCCAAGGAGAAAACTCTCCATAGGCTTCCATCGCTAATCGATGTGGATCAATGCCATGAGTCATCAGGGCATCGAGTACAGCACTGGCGCGCGCCGCCGACAGTTGCCAGTTAGAGCGAAACAGCTCGTTGCGGATCTGCTGGTTGTCGGTATAGCCGCGCACCCGAACATAGTTGTTGACCGGACTGACCACATCGGTCACCGCCTTGAGCACGCCGTCTGCCCTTATCGATAAGGTGGCGCTCCCGCTGGCAAACAACATCCCTGAATTGAGCTCAATGGTCAGCCACTCGTCATCACGATTGACCTTGACCTGACCCGACTCGGCAATCCCGGTCAACGCCTTAATCAGGGCTGCATCAATCGATGCAAGAGATGCGCCATCACGTTTACCGGCTATCATCGTTGCGGGTGGCTCGCTCGCCACCACCGAGGCCGACTCCGGTGGCAGTTCAGCCGAGTCCAGTAATCCGGTGCTCCCCTCTAACAATCCATCACGCACAGGCGCTGTCTGACTGAATGCCTGGGTCAGGCTTTCGAGTATGCCGTGATACTTCTCTTTATTTACCATAGCGACCGAATAGAGCACGACAAATAGGGCAAAAATGAGAGTCATGTAATCGGCGTAGGAAACCAGCCAGCGGTCCAGGTGCTCGCGCCCCTGCTGATGCAGGCGATGGCGGCGTCGCATGGCTATTCTCCCTTAAGATACATCTGCATGTGCAGACGCAACTGACCCAGATTGTCACCCCGGGCGATACTCATCAGCCCCTCCAGCGTCATCTCCTGAAACAGAAGATGGTGGTAGTGCAGAGCCCGCAGCCGGTTAGCAATCGGCAAATAGAGCAAGTTGGCAAAACCGACACCATAGATAGTGGCGACAAACGCCACCGCAATACCGGCCCCCAGTTGATCGGGATGCTCAAGGCTCTTCATCGCCTGAATGAGCCCCAGCACAGCTCCGATGATACCGACTGTGGGACTGTAACCGCCCATGGATTCAAATACCCGGGCGGTGTGTTCGTTACGCTCCTGCTCGAGAAAAATCTCCTCCTCAAGCATCGCCTTCATCTGCTCTTGCTCCACGCCATCCACCAGCATCGCCAAACCTTTGCGCGTGAAGGGATCAGACTCCTCTTCCGAGAGCGTTTCCAAGGAGAGAAAACCATATTGACGTGAGCGCTGCAGCCACACTTCAAACCGGACGGCTTGCGCCTCAAGATCGTACGCTTGATTGGTAAACAACAGCCGTAGTTGACGGGCAGCACGGGCCAGCCCTTTGACCGGGGTCTGCAAGACCACGGCACCGAGGGTGCCACCCATCACAATCACAAACGCCGGGCCATCAATCAGCGTCAGCAGGCTGCCTCCATGCCACTGCTGGGCAAGAGCAACACAACCAAGCGCGAACAAAAAGCCCAGCCATCCGACCATTAGCGGCCTAACTCCACCAAAATCCGCTGCGCAACCCGATCAAGGGGTAGCGATTCCGAAGCGATGCCCGCCTTGGCAACCGCCTGCGGCATCCCGTAGACAACACAACTGGCTTCGTCCTGTGCCCAGATGGTCGAGCCCTGCTCTTTGAGCAGACGCGCACCGTCACGGCCATCGGCGCCCATACCGGTCAGCACAATAGCCAGCACCTTGTCAGCATACGCTTTTGCCGCTGACGCGAACGTGATGTCAACGCAAGGCTTGTAATTCACCTTGTCATTTCCATCAATAATGCGGATTCGCGCAGAGCCCGGACGCCCTTCCAACAGCATTTGCCGGCCGCCCGGAGCAAGATAGGCCTGACCCGGACGCAGCACATCACCGTCTGCAGCCTCCTTTACGCCGATCTTGCACAACCCGTCGAGACGGGCGGCAAACGCCGCGGTAAAAGTCGCAGGCATATGCTGAATGAGCAAAATGGGGTGCGGGAAATCCGCCGGCAACTGGGTCAGCACAGTTTGCAGCGCTACCGGGCCGCCGGTGGATGTTCCGATTGCTACCAACTGATAGCTTTTGCCGGAACGCTTAAACACTGGAGCCGGCGCAGTTGCCGCTGCCGGGCGCTCCACAGGCGCACGGGGCGTCATTGGGCGAGCAGAGCTAACCGGTTCGCTGGCAGGCGTTGCGGCGCGAGCACGTGAGCCAAGCAGGAAGCGCTTGCGGGAAATTTCCTTAACCCGCTGTTGCAGCAGACTGACTGCCTCTTCCTTATCGCGAGCGATGTCCTCAAACTTTTTGGGCAAAAAGTCGAGTGCCCCCGCTTCGAGGGCATCGAGCGTCGCTTTGGCGCCTTCATGAGTCAAAGAGGAGAACATCAGAATCGGCGTGGGGCACTTGGCCATGATTTCACGCACGGCGCTGATCCCGTCCAGCACCGGCATTTCCACGTCCATGGTGATCACGTCAGGATGCAACGCGATCACCTTGTCCACCGCCTCACGGCCATTTTGGGCCGTGTCGATCACAGTCATTGACGGATCCTGATTGATGATCTCGCTCACCCGTCGCCGGAAAAAGCTCGAATCATCAACCACTAACACTTTTACAGCCATTATTGTTCTTTTATCTCCCGATTCAGGCTGATATCAATCAATGACGGCGGGCATACGCCTTGAGTAGGCTAGGTACATCCAGGATCAGGGCGATCCCCCCATCACTGGTAATCGTGGCGCCGGCCATGCCTGGAGTGCCCTGCAGCAGTTTGTCGAGCGGCTTGATCACCACCTCTTCCTGCCCGATCAGGTTGTCCACTACGAAGCCAATCTGCTGGATACCAATCTGGACAATCACCACATGCCCCGCATCCTGACGTGTCTTGTAGTGGCGATTGTTACGCACCAGCCAGTGTTGCAGGTAGAACAGCGGAATGGCCTTCTCACGCACAATGATGGTGAGCTGCCCATCCACCATGTTGGCCTTTTTCAGATCCAGGTGGAAAATCTCGCTCACACTGCTGAGCGGCAAAGCGAATGTCTGCTTGCCCACTTCAACCATCAAGGTCGGCAGAATGGCCAGGGTCAACGGAACCTTGATCTCGAGACGAGTCCCTTTGCCCTTGGAAGAGTCGATGTGGATCGAGCCATTGAGACTAATGATGCTGGTCTTGACCACGTCCATGCCGACACCGCGACCGGAGATTTCAGAAATCTCCTTCTTGGTAGAGAAACCGGCGGCAAAGATCAGGTTGTAAGCCTCATTATCAGTCATGCGGGCGGCGGCATCCGGGTCAAGTACGCCACGCTCGATGGCGATCGACTTGAGCTTCTCCGGATCCATCCCGGCACCGTCATCCTCGATACAGAGGAGAATATGATCCCCTTCCTGGGAGGCGCTCAGGGTAATGGTACCTTGACGTGGTTTGCCAGCGGCTTCACGCACATCCGGCATCTCAACGCCGTGGTCGCAGGAGTTACGCACCAGGTGAACCAGCGGATCGGCAAGTGCCTCAACCAGGTTTTTGTCCAGATCGGTATCTTCACCAATCAGAACCAGTTCAATCTCTTTCTTGAGTGAACGAGCCAGGTCGCGAACCACCCGTGGGAAACGACCGAACACCTTCTTGATAGGCTGCATGCGGGTCTTCATGACCGCGCCTTGCAGATCGGCGGTAACCACATCCAGGTTGGCGACGGCCTTGGACATGTCCTCATCATTGCTGGCAATGCCGAGGCTAACCAAGCGGTTACGCACCAGCACCAGTTCACCCACCATGTTCATGATGACATCCAAGGTCTTGGTGTCGACACGAACCGTGGTATCAGCCTGAGCAGCAGCGCTTTCCTTATTTTCGGAAGCTGCAGGTGCTTTGGCAGGTGCCGCCGCCGGTTTGCTCTCAGCTTTGGGAGCAGGCGCGGGCGCCGTAGCAACCGGCTTGGCTGACGGAGCTGGCTTGCTCTCCGCTTTAGCGACAGGGGCTACAGGCTTGTTAACCGCAGGGGCTGGCTCAGGTTTGGCTGCAGCAACCGGTGCTTCCACTTTTGGCGCAGCAGCGACAGGGACTTCAGCCGGTTTAGCCGCAGGGGCACTACCTGGAACCGTCGGGCCCTGGCCGCTGCCATGCAGCTGATCCAGAAGACGCTCGAACTCGTCATCATCGATGAGTTGATCCACTTCCTGCTGCACATTTTGCAGCGGGTTGGTGACCGCGGCGCCCGCGTGCTGACCCTTGCCGTGCAGCTGATCAAGCAGCGCTTCAAATTCATCGTCGGTAATATCGCCACTTCCAGCAAGCAGCGGAGTCGGCTCTTTAGTGGGGCTCTTCCCGGCGCCATGCAGTTCATCGAGCAGACGCTCGAATTCATCGGCGGAAATCTCATCAATGGTGCCACCGGATGTCGGCTCGAGCGGCATCTCCTCAGGCAGAGGCTCCTCTTCAACCAGCTGCACCTGAGGTTCAGGCTCAGCTGCCGGCTCGGCAACCGCGCCCGCTACGCCACCGGCACCGGTGGTACGCAGCTGCTCTTCCCCTTCCGGTTTGCACAACTCGTGCAAATCGTGCAGCAGGTCATCGGATGCAGGACTGGGTTGTTCGCGGTTCTGCACCTGAGTAAACATCTCGTTGATGGCATCAAGCGCCTGCAGAATCACATCCATCAGCTCGGAAGTGACACGACGCTTGCCGTTACGCAGGATGTCAAAGACGTTCTCTGCGCCGTGGCAAGCATCCACCAGTTCGCCCAGGGAGAGGAAACCTGCCCCCCCCTTGACGGTGTGGAAGCCACGGAAAATGGCATTCAGCAGGTTGGTGTCATCCGGCCGCTTTTCGAGATCTACAAGCTGCTCTGATAGTTGCTCCAAGATTTCGGATGCTTCAACCAGAAAGTCCTGCAGAATATCCTCATCAACTTCAAAGCCCATTCGTCGACTCCGTTAAAATCCCAAGCTGGAGAGCAGGTCATCCACATCATCCTGACCATTAACGACATCATCGCGATGCTCGGTATTGATGATAGGTCCTTCTGCCTCGATCGTGTTGCGAAGTGTGGGTTTTGGTACCTCAGCGGGTGCCACGTCCCCAAACATCGTCAACATCTCAACCAATTTTACTTCGACTTCCTGTACCAGCTTGATGACCCTGCGGATCATTTGACCGGTGAGATCCTGAAAGTCTTGAGCCATCAGAATTTCTGTCAGAAGTTTTCTTAACGTATCGGCGTCAACCTCGGAAGACTTAAGAAAATCATCGAGTTGATGACACAAAACTTTGAATTGGCCCACATTGAGCTCACGCGTCATGAGTGCCTGCCAACCCGGAAGCACGGATTGAATACTGTCGTTGAGTCGATCGGCAATAGGCAGACTGGCCTCGACCGCATCCATGGTCCGGTTGGCCGCCTTGTCAGTCATATCGATGACATAGGTGAGATTTTCACGGGCATCGGGAATTTCATGGGTCGCCATGACGGGAATTCGGGGATCAAGCCGGAATTCCTGCAATGAATCATGCAGTTGCCGAGTCAATTGCCCGACTTTCTCAAACAAGGTGTTGGCGTTGGGAACACACACCTCCGCCAGCAGTTCGTCCGCCTTCCCGAACTCGTCCTGTTCAAGATAGGCGACGAGCATCCTTGCCTGTTCAAGCGTAATGATTGCGCCCGTTTTGGCCGTCATCCTTGGCGCTCCTTAGCCGATACGTTCGAAAATCTTATCGAGCTTCTCTTTCAGAGTCGCCGCAGTGAACGGCTTGACGATATAACCGTTAACGCCTGCCTGAGCCGCTTCAATGATCTGCTCACGTTTGGCTTCTGCCGTCACCATCAGCACCGGCAGGTGCTTGAGCTTGTCATCGGCGCGAATCGCCTTGAGCAAATCGATCCCTTGCATGCCTGGCATGTTCCAGTCAGTCACGACAAACTGGAAGTCGCCATTTTTAAGCATTGGCAGGGCAGTGTTGCCGTCATCGGCTTCATGGGTGTTGTTGAAGCCAAGATCTCTTAGCAAGTTCTTGATAATCCGGCGCATTGTCGAAAAATCGTCAACAATGAGGATTTTCATGTTCTTGTCCAAAATTCCCTCCTAAATGGCCACCCGTCGGGCAGCCAGCGTTGCTGATGCAGAATGCCGAGATTGTTATGAACATTATGCCCTACACCGTGTTTTTAGTGTAGCTAGTACAAAGAGTTATGCCTGCCAATCGCGCAATCTAGCTCGCAATCTGTGCATTGCCTGGCTGTGGATCTGGCTAACACGCGATTCGCTTACATTGAGAATCTCGCCAATCTCCCTGAGATTGAGCTCTTCATCATAGTAAAGCGACAGCACCAGAGCCTCACGTTCAGGCAGGGTGGCTATATTCTCGGCCAACGCAGCCTGAAAGCGTTCGGCAGCCAAATCTTCATAGCCGTGACTGACACAGGCACCCTCGGTCGAGAGCACATCCTCGCTGACACCCAGATCTTCGATACCGATGATCTTGCCGCAAGAGACGTCCTGCAGCATGGTGTGATACTCCTCGAGCTCCACACCCAGCTGCGATGCAACCTCATTGTCCCGGGCATCACGCCCCTGGGCCTTTTCAACCTGATTGATCGCTTCGGCGATCATCCGGCTGTTGCGATGAACCGAACGGGGGACCCAATCCCCACGCCGTATCTCGTCAAGCATAGCCCCGCGGATGCGGATACCGGCATATGTTTCAAAACTTGCGCCCTTGCCCCCGTCAAAGTTGCGGGACGCTTCAATCAACCCAATCATACCCGCCTGGATTAAGTCATCGAGCAGAACGCTGCTGGGCAAACGGGCCAACAGGTGCTGGGCGATGCGCTTAACCAGAGGTGCATGGCGCTCGATAAGCGCATAAGAATCCTGTTGGCGAAAGTATGCTTGGGCTTTATTCACGAGAACCTTCCTTTATTGTGGTCGGCTTGTTCAAAAGCGTCTCGAGGAAAAACTCGAGGTGACCGCCGGGCTGGCTCGGTACTGGCCAGCTCGCCGCCTTGTTGGCCAAGGCCCGAAATGCCAATGAGGCCGGGGACTTGGGAAAGGCGTCGACAATCAATTTTTGCTTGCGAACAGACTGACGCAGGTTGGTGTCGTAAGGGATACAAGCGACCAATTCGAGCGAAGTCTCAAGGAAACGATCGGTAACCCGGGTTAATTTTGCAAAAAGTTCCTGCCCCTCACGCAAACTGCGGACCATATTGGCAACCACCTTAAAGCGGAAGACACCGTGTTCCTTGGAGAGGATCTTGATAAGTGCGTAAGCATCGGTAATCGAAGTGGGCTCATCACACACCACCACCATGATGTCCTGGGCGGCGCGGGAAAAGCTCAGCACCATGTCGGAGATACCGGCTGCGGTATCCACCATCAGGATATCGATAGGTGTTTTCATCTCGCTAAACGCGCGAATGAGGCCGGCGTGCTGAGCCGGTGACAGTTCAACCATCGACTGGGTGCCGGAGGTTGCCGGCACAATCATCATACCGTTGGGACCTTCGATAATGATGTCATCGAGGGAGCACTCCCCAGCCAGCACATGGGAAAGGTTGCGATGAACCCGCAGCCCCAGCATGACATCGACGTTGGCCAGGCCGAGGTCGGCGTCCAGCACCATCACCCGCTTGCCCTGCGCTGCCATGGCTCCGGCCACATTGAGGGTGACGTTGGTCTTGCCCACCCCACCCTTGCCGCCTGAAACGGCGATCACTTTCACCCGGTTGTTTTGACGCATTTTGCGCAGCCCACTTGCCTGATCCATATATACGTTACTCATAAAATTCCGAATCTTCCGTCTCGCCGTAGCCTACACCCCAGAAATAGGTCTCTTCCGGTTGTTTCTCCAAAGAGCCTATGGCCGTGGCGACCAGCTCGGCGGGCTCGGCCAGCCGAATATCTTCCGGAACCCGTTGCCCGTCGGTGACATAACTGATGGGCAACGCATTCTCGATACATACATTGATCACTTCCCCGAGGCTCAAGCTCTCGTCGAGCTTGGTCAGAATGCAGCCACTAAGGGGAATACGCTTGAAGTGATCGACAGCCTCTTGCAGCACCCGGCGCTGAGCCGTGGCCGGCATCACCAGATAACTGCGAATGCGAACCTTGGCATTTTTAACCAGGGTGTCAAGTTGCTCGGTCAGGCGAATATCCCGCTGGCCCATTCCTGCCGTATCAATTAGCACCAGACGGCGGTGGCGGAACTGATAGAGCACCGATGCCAGCTCCTCGGCATCGCGCACCTGACGCACCGGGCAGCCCATGATCCGTCCGTAGGTTTGCAACTGCTCATGGGCACCAATCCGATAATTATCGGTGGTAATGAGCGCCACCTGATCGGCGCCATATTTCATGGCAAAGCGCGCCGCCAGCTTGGCAATCGTGGTGGTTTTGCCCACACCGGTTGGTCCAAGCAGCGCCACGGCGCCACCCTGACGCAGGATATCATCTTCGCCTACCTTGAGCTGACTGGTCAGCATCTCGGCCACCTGCGCCATGCCTTCGTGCACCGTCATCTCTTCGGGCACCATGCTGGCCAGCTGGTCGGTAAAGGCGTCATCCAGACCAATCTTCTTGAGCTCTTTAATCAGCAGCGCCCGCATTGGCTCGCGGCGCTCCACTTCCTGCCACATCAGTCCGGAGATTTGATGCTCAAGCAACTTGCGGATGCTGGCCATCTCGTGGCGCATGGCTTCGAGCTCGCGATCGCGGCCAGCGCTCTCTCGAGCCGGCGCACTGTTGCCGCGACCCGATGCTGCGGGGCGAGAACGAGCCGGCGCTTTGTTGGCGGCAGGCGCTTCCCACTGAGCCTGTTCGGCCAGTGTTTTGGGCGCATCAGCCGCACTATGGGAACGTGCCGGCGCACTAGCCTGTTGTTGGCGAGCCAGTAGCGCCGCCAGAGAGTCGGCGTAGTGCTCTTCTTTCGCTGACTTAGCCGGTCGGGCAGCGGTCATCTGACGAGCAGCCGCCGAAATATTGACGTGCTCTTCTCCACCGGCGGAGCGAGCAGGCTCCTTGGCGGGTATCACCTGAGCCTGATAGTCGACCGCAGCCACGATCTCGACCCCACCGGTGACCTTTTTGTTGGACATGATCACTGCATCCGGCCCGAGGGTCTCTTTGACCTCGGCCAGTGCCGTTCGCATGTCTTTGGCAAAAAACCGCTTAATCTTCACCTGTCATCTCCGCTTACTAGTTCTGCCCTATCGCGCTGACGATGCGGATCTGCTTGTCGTCAGGGACTTCCTGATAGGACAGGACGCGCAACCCAGGAATGGCATTCTTAACAAACTTGGCCAAGGTATTGCGCAAAATTCCTGATGTCAGCAAGACTGCCGGCTGACCTTCCAGCTCCTGACGTTGGGTGGCTTCGACCAGGGAGCGCTGCATCCGCTCGGCGAGACCGGGCTCGATACCCGCCCCTTCGTTACCACCTGCCTGCAGAGATTGATGCAATATGCGTTCCAGCTCCGGAACCAGCGTAATCACGGGAAGCTCGGGCTCGGTGCCGGCGATCTCCTGCACAATCAACCGACGCAGAGCGATACGGCAGGCGGCAGTGAGCACCTCAGGGTCCTGGGTGCGCGGCGCATACTCGACCAGGGTCTGCAGTATGGTCCGCATATCACGGATAGGCACGCCCTCGGTAAGCAGGTTTTGCAATACCTTAACCAAGTTCCCCATGCTGATGACTTCCGGAACCAGGCCATCCACCAGCTTGGCCTGATGTTTGGCCACCAGATCCAGCAGTTGCTGCACTTCATCGTGACCCAGCAGCAAAGCGGCATGGTTTGAGAGCAGCTGACTGACGTGGGTTGCCACCACGGTCGCCGCGTCCACCACCGTATAACCGAGTGTCTGGGCGTGAGAAACCTGATCGCGAGAGATCCACACGGCATCCAGCCCAAAGGCCGGGTCACGAGTCGGCGTTCCTGGCAAGGTGCCAAACACCTGGCCCGGGTTAATGGCCATCTCTTTATCGTGATAGATCTGCGCCTCGCCGGTACTGACGCCCATCAGGGTGATGCGATATTGATTGGGCGCCAGATCCAGATTGTCGCGGATGTGCACGGCAGGCACCAGAAAGCCCAAATCTTGCGAGAGCTTTTTGCGCACCCCTTTAATCCGGTTGAGCAGCTCACCGCCTTGAGAGCGATCCACCAGCGGGATCAGCTGATAACCGACTTCCAAACCAATGATATCAACCGGCATGACATCATCCCAGCTCAGCTCACGCGGCTCCTGGCTGACCGGTTGGTCACTACCCTCCACCTTCTTGGGTTTGGCAGCGCGGCGTTTTTCCAGTGTCAGCAGCCACCAGGCCAGCCCTGCCGCGACGGCGCCAAGGGAGAGAAAGGCAAAGTGCGGCATCCCCGGCACAATCCCCATCACCAGCAAGATCGCAGCACTGATGATGAGTGAGCGCGGGTTGCTAAACAGTTGACCCAGCACCGCCTGACCCATGTCCTGGTCGGTGTTTTGACGGGTTACGATGATGGCAGCAGCAATTGAGAGCAGCAGTGACGGAATTTGGGCGACCAGACCATCACCGATACTGAGCAGGGTATACAGGCGGGCTGAATCGCCAAAACTCAGGCCATGCTGCATCATCCCGATGATGAAACCACCGATGATGTTGATAAACAGGATCATGATACCGGCAACGGCATCACCCTTGACGAACTTGGACGCACCATCCATCGACCCGTAAAAGTCCGCTTCGGAGGTTACGTCCTGACGGCGCTTCTTGGCCTCTTCTTGATTAATCAGACCGGCATTGAGGTCGGCGTCGATGGCCATCTGCTTGCCAGGCATGGCATCTAACGTAAAGCGGGCACTGACTTCGGAAATACGACCGGCACCCTTGGTGACCACTACGAAGTTGATGATCATCAGGATGGCAAACACGATGATACCGACGGCGTAGTTCCCTCCGATCACCACCGAGCCAAACGCTTCAATCACATGACCGGCCGCGTCCGGGCCATTGTGGCCTTCCAGCAACACGATACGGGTCGAGGCGACGTTAAGCGCCAGACGCAGCAAGGTGGTGACCAGCAGAACAGTTGGGAAAGCGGCAAATTCCAGCGGCCGGCGGGTATAGATGGCCACCAGCAACACCACCATCGAAAGGGCGATGTTAAAGGAGAAGAGCATATCGAGCAGGAAGGCCGGCATCGGCAGGACCACCATGCCGAGAGCCGCCAATACCATTAGCGGGGTACCGAGTCCCTTGGAGAGCCATCCGCGATACCCTTTGAGCCGGGTCAGCATCAGCGTCTTGTCCATCGTCCACATCTAGCCTGACAAACTGTATCAAGCATAAAGCAAATTTCGTTCCACCGACATAACATATTGATGTGGCTATATTTATTGACGCTACGTCAGAACTTTGTCACTTTTTCAATTCATCAGGGATTGGCAAATTATCCGCCAGCGGACGCGGACGCTGGCCACGACCACGGCGGAACTGCCGCAGCTGATAGACATAGGCCAGCACCTGAGCCACTGCAGCAAACAACCCTTCGGGGATTTCATGGCCAAGATCGGTGGCATGATAGATGGCCCGGGTCAGCGCCGGGGATGGCAGGATAGGAATATCGTATTCACGGGCAATCTCCCGGATCTTGAAGGCCACGTCATCGACCCCCTTGGCCACCACTTTGGGTGCCGACTTGGGCTGAGCAGGATCATATTGCAGTGCCACCGAGTAGTGGTTCGGGTTGGTGATGACCACATCGGCCTTGGGCACATCGGCCATCATGCGCCGGTTGGCCATCTCCATCTGCATGCGACGGATCCGTCCTTTCACCTCAGGCTTACCTTCACTGTCTTTAAATTCGTCCTTCACCTCCTGCTTGGTCATCTTGAGTTGACGCAGGTGGTTCCATTTCTGGAAAGGCACATCGATGGCCACGATGGGCAACAACGAGCAGCACAGCACGACTATCATCCAGAGAAACAGCTCCAGCGCATCGATGATACCGCCGGGAAACCCTTCAAAGGAGAGGTTCATCAGGTGCTCAAACTGGCTGGATAGCAGACCCCAGGCAAACAGGGCGATAAACACGACTTTGGCAATCGATTTGATGAGTTCGACCAGCGACTGCACACCCATCATCCGCTTGAGGCCGCTGGCGGGGTTGAGCTTGCTGAATTTGGGCATCATGGCTTCAGTGGAAAAATTGAAGCCACCCATCAAAATGTTGCCGATAAACGAGGCTAGCGCCACGATAAAAAACAGCAACCCAAGCGGCAGCAGCAGCGACCCCACGAGGGTGGCAAACAGGGCAATCATGGCGTTGGGATCAAATGCCTGCTCGCGCTGCAGGGTAAAACTGGTGGTGAAGATGTGGATCAGCGCTGCTGCTAACTGGCCTTTAACCATGTAAAGTCCGGCGCACGCGGATAGCAGTACGGTGGCGGTACCCAGTTCCCGGGAGCGAGCAATCTGGCCCTTTTCACGGGCCTGCTCGAGTCGTTTCCCGGTGGGTAGCTCCGAGCGCTCCTGATCGCTATCCGCCACCGACGCCCCCTTCGCAGCGGGTGCCAATCACCATGCACAGGAGCTCTTGGATCCGCTCCCAGATACGCCCAAAGTGGTCGGTAAAGCTGCCAATCGTCAGCCAGAGGATAAACAGCCCGGCAATCATGCTGACCGCAAAGCCGATGCTAAATACGTTCAGTTGCGGCGCGGCGCGGGTCATCACGCCAAACGAGAAGTTGATAAGCAGTAGCGCCACGATGGCTGAGAGCGACATCAATAGCGCCGATTGGAACATGACACCGAGAAACGCAGCCATATCCCGATAGACCAACGACGCAATCCCCTGCTGGGCCACAGGCAGGGTGTCAAAACTCAAGATCACCAATCGAATCAGCACCAGATGGCCATCGACCGCCAAAAACACCAAGGTGGCCAGCATCAGGTAAAACTGGCCTATCACCGGCGCAGACTGGCCGTTCATCGGATCAACCAGTGAGGCAAAACCCAGGCTGGTCTGCATGGCGAGCACCTGGCCAGCCATGACAAAACTCTCGGTCAGAAACAGGGTCAACTGACCCATGGCAACCCCGATCAGCACCTGCTGAATGGTGATAAGAAACCCGCCGACGGAGAAAAGTGGTGTTCCGGGCATGGCCGGCAGCACCGGCGCCACCACCAGCGTGATGGCCAGACAAAGCAGAATACGCACCTGAATGGGCACTAACCGACTGCCAAACACCGCCATGGTCATCAGCAAGCCGCTGATACGACAAAGCGGCCAGACAATGGACGCCAGCCAGGCCAGCACCATCTCGCTGGAGAAGGTCATCCCACGACCTCGGGGATCTGGTGCACCAGCATCACGAAGAAATCCATCAGGGTCTGCAGACCCCAGTGTGCTCCGAGCGCCAGCGCCAGCAGGGTGACGATCAGACGCGGCAAAAAGCTCAATGTCTGCTCGTTAATCGAGGTGGCCGCCTGAAAGATAGAGACCATTAGCCCCACCACCAGACTCGGCAAAATGACGGCACACACCATGACGCTCACAATCCAGAGCGCCTCACGAAACACATCGACGAAGGTTTCCGGGGACATGGGGCCTCCTTAGCCGCTGCCGAGCCCGAAACTGGTCGCCAGGCTCCCCATGATGAGGTTCCAGCCATCAACCATCACAAACAGCATCAACTTGAACGGGAGCGACACCAGCATCGGCGAGAGCATCATCATCCCCATCGCCATCAAAATACTGGCCACCACCAGATCGATGACCAGAAACGGCAGAAACAGCATAAAGCCAATTTGGAAAGCGGTCTTGAGTTCGCTGGTCACAAAAGCCGGGATCAATACCCGCATCGGCACATCGGTTGGCTTGTCCACCTTCACGTCAGCAATCTCCATGAAGGTGTTGAGATCCTTGATGCGCGTCTGGGCCAGCATGAATTGATGCAGCGGCACCTGCGCCTTGTCCAGCGCCTCTTTAGCGGTGATGGTCTCGGCCAGATAGGGCTGCAGCGCCTCGTCGTTGATACGATCGAGCACCGGCGACATGACAAAGAAACTCATAAACAGGGCAATGCCGATGATGACCTGGTTGGAAGGGCTCTGCTGCAAGCCAATGGCTTGGCGCAAAATACCAAGCACCACCACAATCCGGGTAAACGAGGTCATCATGATGACAATGGCCGGCAAGAAAGAGAGTGCGGTCATCAACGCCAGCACCTGCAGCGTCAGACTGTACTCCTGACTGCCGTCGGCACGGGTCGTCACCGTGACGGCAGACATGCCGCCATCCTGAGCAAGACACAAGGGGGCGAGCATCACCAGCCCCAGCCAGAGCCAGCTACTCTTTTTCATCTTTCTTTATCAACCTGCCCAGTTGCTGTGCAAACGGCTGCACTTCGTCCAGCGGAGTGTCAAGGCGCGACAAGAAGCTCACCTGCTGCGGGGTCACCCCCAGCAAAAACTGCTCTTCCCCCACCTTAACCACCATCAGTTTCTCCTTAACACCCAGTGGCAGTGACGCGATCACCTTCATCTGGCCGCCGCTCAGCCCCTGAGTTAGCCGGCTTTTTTTCAGTAAAAAGCCCAACCCCACAATAAGAGCAATCACCATCAGGCTGGAAAACAGCCAGGAGGTGAGGCTCGGAGCCACCACACCGGCCGGCTCGGCCAGTGCAGGCAAAGGGAACAACCACAGCAGATGGCGCATCATTTTAGCTTCTTGATCCGTTCAATCTGGCTGATGACGTCAGTCAGACGAATACCGAACTTGTCGTTGACCACCACCACTTCACCGTGGGCAATCAGGGTGCCGTTGACCAGCACATCCAGCGGCTCACCGGCCACCCGATCCAGCTCCACCACTGAGCCCTGATTGAGCTGCAGCAGGTTACGGATGCTGATCTGGCTACGACCAACCTCCATCGAAATGGTCACCGGAATGTCGAGAATGGTGTCGAGTTTGCGCCGCTCTTCCGCCGAGATGGGGGCATCTTCCTTGAGCTCTTCAAGCGGAGCCGCTTTGACCTCACCTTCCTGCTCTTCCAGAGCCGCCGCCCAGGCATCGGCCATCAGGGACTCATCTTCGTTTTCAGTCTGACTCATGTGCTGCGATTCCTTTTCTTAACGCTGTGCCCGGATGAAGGGGCGTTGTTCAATCTGATGGCTGCTCTTGAATCGAACGCTCAAGCTCGTCGAGCTCAACGTCACCATCGATACGCACACCGCCACGGGTCACCAGATGCATTTCATTCTTAACCGTGTCGGGTCGTTTGATTTTATCGGTAATCTTGAGGGCCACTTTTTCGCGGGTGCGTCCCATCTTGGCATGGAAAGTAGGCAGATCTTCGACAAACACCAGCAGGTTTTCCGGCATCTCGACCGGAATGATGTCGCCGGGCTGCATCTCCATCAGCTCGCGCAAGGTCACTTGGGTTTCCAGCAACTTGGCGCGCATGCCCACCTTCACATCCATGATCTCGTCGCGCAGCGCCTTGCTCCAGCGCACGTCGGTATCGCCCTTGTCGCTCTGAACACCGGCATCGAGCAGTTCACGGATGGGTTCGAGCATCGAATAGGGCATGGCGACGTGAAAATCCCCGCCGCCACCGTCGAGCTCGATGTGAAACGAGCTGATGACAATCACTTCGGTCGGGCTGACGATGTTGGCCATCGCCGGGTTCACTTCGGAGTCGAGATATTCAAACCCGACATCCATCACCGGCGCCCAGGCATCCTTGTAATCCTCAAACACCAGCTTGAGCAGCATTTGAATGATACGTCGCTCGGTCGGGGTAAATTCACGCCCTTCAATCTTGGCGTGATAACGGCCATCACCACCAAAGAAGTTTTCCACCAAAATGAAGACCAGACGCGCCTCCATGGTGATCAGCGCCGTCCCTTTGAGGGGGCGGAAACGCACCATGTTCAGACTGGTTGGCACGAACAGGGTATGGACGTATTCGCCAAACTTGAGCATCTGTACGCCGTTAATCGACACCTCGGCTGTTTTACGCAGCATGTTGAACAAGCTGATACGCATATGACGGGCAAAGCGTTCGTTCACCAGCTCCAGGGTCGGCATCCGACCACGGACAATACGGTCCTGGGATGAAAAATCGAATGTGGCAGCCCCCGAGGAGCTGGAGACATCCACCTCCTCTTCTTCTACCTCATCCACCCCGTGGAGCAGGGCATCAATTTCATCCTGGCTTAACAGATCGCTCACGGCTCACCTACTGCATCACAAAACCGGTAAAGAGTACCTGATCCACTACGCTCTCCTTGGTCAGCTCGGTCAGCACCTTCTGGCACTCATCGAGCGAATCCTTGCGCAGCTTCTCCTTGCCTTCAAAGGTGACCAGTTGCTCTGCCGTGGCAGCACTGAACACCCGTAACAAGGTGCCTTCAATCAGGGGAATATGCTGTTTGGCCAGCGCCTCGTTGGGATTGCCGCGCACCAGCAGGTCAACCTTAATCTGAACCAGACGGTCACGGGTCTTGCCGGCCACGTTGAAGACAAAGGGCCGTGGCATCGCCACATAGAGAGGTGCCAGGGTCTTGGGATCCGGTTTGGCCGGCTCTGCCTCGGCCTCTTTGGCCTCGGTGGGCTTCTCACCACCGCCACCAAGAAAGAACCAGGCTGCACCACCACCACCGCCCAGCAAGATCACTGCCAGCGCCACGATAATGATGAGTTTTTTCTTGCCGCCCCCTTTCTCTTTGAGGGTCAGTTCACTGTCGTCTGCCATTACGCGACCACCATCTCATCTAACTATTTCAATATCATATAGTTGCCATAGGCAGCTTCAAGCATAGAAATCAATTCCGGCGCCGTTTGCCGATTCCCTCGCCAGACGGGATGTCGGGAGTGTGAGCTCGCTCTCCTGACCAGAGGATGAGCCACCACGGGAGTTGCCCTGCCCTTGGCTACGCCCTTGCCCGTTATTATCGGCCATGGTCTGAGCCTGACCCTGTTGCTGCCCCTGTTGTTGTGAGGCTTGCTGCTGCACCTGGGTCTGACCCAGCGAGATCCCCTGCCCAGCCAGCATTTCACGAAGGCGTGGCATGCTCTGCTCCACCATCTCTCGCGTCTGGCCATGCTGCACCACGAAGTGAACACTGACCTGCTGATCCTGCCCCACCTGAACGTGGATCTTCATGCGGCCAAGGCCCAATGGCTCCAATTGTAATTCAGCCTGCTGCAGTCGATCGCTGAGCATCACATTGACCTTCTGCTGCAGCTCGCTCGGGACATTCTCACCATCCAGACGCTGGCTGCCGAGATGGGTCAGGCCACTGTCACGACGCGCCTGCGTCTCGCTCGTGGCTGTGGGTTGGGCCTGGGCCTGCAGCTGGGATGCGCTCTGCGCTTGTGCACTTTGATTGGCGGTGCTGCTCTGGTTGTCGGTCGATGCCGCCGGTGTGCTGGCCGGGGCCACGCTCTCACGCGCACTCTCGCTCTTGCTGGTGCCCAGCACCTCTTTGGTCACACTGACACTGGCGGCAGCGACCTCGGCACTGGCCGGCGCTTGCTGCACCTGGGTCATCACCTGTTCAGTCACGCGGCTGGCCTGAATGGGCTGCATCGTGGCCGCCTGAGCCAGCAACTGATCTTGTGCCTGCACCAAGCTGGTGGGCTGCTGCGCCGTGCTTTGAGCACCTTGCGATGCGGCGACACCGCTTTGGGCAGTGCTCGCGGGGCTCTTGGTGACCACCGGCTCAGGCTCTTGCGACTGTTTCTGTGGCTCTGCCGGGCTGGCGCTCTTTTTGTTAAGCTCGGCAGTTACCGGCGCAGGACTCGTCACCGGCGCTGCCGACTCCGACGAGGCAGCAGCACCTTCTGCCAGCGACGTATTACTCGTCAGGGTAACCTTGTCCTGCGCCACGCTCTGCCGATAGGCCTCGGTGGCACTAGGTGGTTGCGATGGTTTGCTGCTGGCTGCACTCTTATCCGTTATTACGTTGCCATCGGCCACAGCCTTTTCCAGCAGTGCCTTGCCAAGGGCGGCGTTATCGCCGTCGGCGACCGGCATCTTCTCGGCGGAAGTGGCCAGCGTCTGGCCATTGACCTTGGTCATGCCTGCGGCCAGCAGGCTATCGAGGGCGATGCCACCGGCCGACGCTGATGTGTCTGGAGTTTGTGACTGAGCGTTTGTCGTCACAGCAGCGTGCTCAGCGGTAGGTTGCGCCGTATTAGCCTGTGGGCTTAGCAGGGTATTGGCAGTCTGACTCAAAGCGGCTTGCGCCATGGCTGATTGCTTACCTGCACTGGCCTTGGCATCAGAGTGAGCACTGTCAATCGGGGCAGGCTTGCTCGAGCTGTCCGCATCTTGCGAAGCTGGCATGGTTTCGCTGAGGGTGGGCTCGCTGGTCACGCCTATTTGCTTGGGCGCGGTCAATTCGGCATTGGTTTGCAGTGATGCATGCAGACGGGCCAGCAAATCAACCGGCAACTCTTCGCCGCCGGATTTGTCAGAAGCGGCCGCATCATCGCTACCATCAACAGTTTTAGGCGTGGGTGCATCAGAGGTGAATTCGGCGCTATCGCTATCTTGCAGCAGATCGGCAAACGAGAGCCCTTTAGAGAGTTCGGCGCCTTTTACATCGGCCCGCACATTCCCCTTATCCCCGGCAAGCAGCCCTGTGCCCGCTGCCGCCGAGCCTTTCCCGGTGGCTGGAGCCTCAGCCGCCGCATTTGGCATCATCAGTGAAGCTTGGGGGATCATCACTCACTCCTGGTTAGATACCACGGCGCCGAAACGCGGTGGTGAATCAGTTTGGCCGATATCAAGCGCACCCGGTGACTGCAGGAGCGGTGTCATCATCGGCATCGTTGCGTGCATCTGATGGTGATATGCAAATTACAAGCCATCACTGTTTAGATAATCGTTGCCCGCTACAGGACTGAACGATTGAGATAATCGCGCATGGCAAATTCGTCGAGCATTTTTTGCTCCTGACGGTCGGCTTTTTGGCGGGCGCGCTCGGCCTTTTTCTCCAGCAGCAACTCCACGGCTTTACGCCGCTGCTGCATGGCCAGCCACTCCTGCTTGCGCAGCTCAACGGCCTGACGCACCTGCAGCACCCCTTCGTACTGCTGCTGGGCCGCCGACTGCAACTTGTTGATAAACGAGTGATAGTGGCCGTTTTGCTGGGCATTGAGCTCACCTTGCAAGCCACGCTCGGTCCACTGCTGCAGATAGACTTCGCGATAGTGATTCAGAGCCTCTTGCTGCTCCATAAACAGCTTCAAATCCTGACGCGCCTTGGCCAGCGCCATGGCGCAGCGCTGCTCGGCGTCAACCAGTTGCTGCGACAGCAGTTCCAGTCCCTTGCTCACCCATCACCTCGCTATACCCGCATCAATGGCCCGCTGACCATCTGCAATTCACTGAGGCCAGTATCGTAGCTGACCACCTCTTTCATTCCTTGCTGCAAGAACTGGTCCAGATAAGGCTTTTGCAAGATAGCGCGGTCGATGCGCGGATCCGCCCCCTGGCTGTAGGCGCCAATGCTGATAAGGTCGCGATTCTGCTGATAGAGGGAATAAAACTGTTTAAGCAGACGGGCCAGTTGCAGATGCTCGGGAGAGGTCACCTGCGGCATGACCCGGCTGATGGACTTTTCGATATCAATGGCCGGATAGTGGCCGGCATCGGCCAATTCCCGCGACAAGACAATGTGGCCATCGAGAATGGCCCGCGCCGCATCGGCGATGGGATCTTGCAGGTCATCCCCTTCGGTCAGCACGGTAAAGAAGGCGGTGATCGATCCCTGCCCCTCACCACCGTTTCCGGCCCGCTCCACCAGCGCCGGCAATTTGGCGAACACCGACGGCGGATACCCTTTGGTGGCGGGAGGCTCGCCCACGGCCAGCGCGATTTCGCGCTGCGCCTGGGCATAACGGGTGAGCGAGTCCATCAGCAGCAACACATTCATGCCCTGATCGCGAAAATACTCGGCGATGGTAATCGCCGTTTCACACCCTTTAAGGCGCATCAGCGGCGAGGCATCGGCCGGTGCTGCGACCACCACAGCCCGCTCACGCCCTTCGGCGCCAAGGATCTCCTCGATGAACTCTTTAACCTCACGGCCACGCTCACCAATGAGCCCCACCACCACCACATCGGCCACCGAGCCCCGGGTCATCATGCCCAGCAGCACCGATTTACCAACGCCGGAGCCGGCAAACAGCCCCATCCGCTGGCCTTGACCCACGGTGAGGATGGCATTGATGGCACGAACCCCGACATCCATCGGTCGATGGATCGGGCGACGGGCGAGCGGGTTGATACCACGAGCGGCAAATCGGGCCGTCTGGGCCGTCATGATAGGACCCAGGCCGTCGAGCGGTTGGCCAATTCCGTCAATGACGCGGCCAAGCAGCCCCATTCCCACCGGAATGCCCTGCTCTTCGGTGAGCGGCACCACGCGGGCCCCCGGAATCACCCCTTTGAGCTGTTCACTGGGCATCAGGTAAAGGCGATCGCCGGAAAAACCGACCACTTCGGCCTCCAGCACACCATCCAGCGTATCGATACGGCACAGCGAGCCGATGGCGGCGCGGCAACCGACCGCTTCCAGCGTCAGTCCCACCACCCGCGTCAATTTTCCGGCAACCGGAGCGCGTGGTGCAATGTCGCGAACCTGATAACGGGCCAAACGCTCTTTGAGCGACACCATGCTTACTCTCCGTGGTTATCGCGCAGGAAATTACGCAGCAGTTGGCCGATGCGAGCCTCGAGCTGCATATCGATGCTAGAGAGTGATGTAGCCAACTGCACATCGCCGGGATCGAGCGTCGGATCGGCCTCCAGGCGCCAACCGCGTTTTTCGCACTCTTCCGTGCCAAAGGCAGTGATGACCCGCTCCACATCGTCCGGATGCAGCTGCAGGGTAATCCCGCTTTCAGATGCCGGCAGCAGTGACAATCCCTCTTTGAGGGCCGCGAGCAGCAAGCGTGGCGAGGTATCGGCTTCATGCTTGATGAGCGCTTTGCCAAGCTGCATGGCCAGCGTCACCAATTGGGATTCCACTTCTTCATCAAGCTCTTGTAGTGGCGCAGAGAGATGGGACGCCAACTGCTGCCAGTGGGCAACGGCCTGTTCGACCAGCTCGCGCCCCATGGCGAGCCCCTCATCACGGCCCTGCTCTAAACCTGCCGCATGGCCCTGTTGCAACCCTTCGAGCTTGCCCTCTTCCAAACCTTTGGCAAAACCGGCCTCACGGCCTTCGTTCATCCCCTCTTCCCATGCGGCCTGGCGAATCGCTTCAAGCTCTTCGGCGGTCAGGGTCGGGGTCGGCTCTGGCTCGGGCTCTTGCTCGATGTCCGGCTCGGGTTGCTCATACCAATCAGGCGGTAGCCCGAGGGCGTTGCTCTCCATGGTTTTGGCGGTCTCCATTTCGGGCCACCCCCAGGATTGCACGTCGACACCTTCCTG
Organism: Aeromonas sp. RU39B; assembly: GCF_900156095.1. GTDB lineage: Bacteria > Pseudomonadota > Gammaproteobacteria > Enterobacterales > Aeromonadaceae > Aeromonas. Next base: position 167,033 of record NZ_FTMJ01000008.1, on the reverse strand, counting down.
CTCCGGGCGCAGGTAGCCCCTCAATTTGCGATCGCTCATAAATTACAGGAAATCGTCGCCACCGCCGGAGCCCAGCATGATTTCGCCGGCATCGGCCAGACGGCGGGCAATCGAGAGGATCTCTTTTTGCGCCGCCTCCACTTCGGAGACCCGGATCGGGCCCATTGCCTCGAGATCGTCGGCCAGCATCTCGGCTGCCCGCTTAGACATATTCTTGAAAACCTTCTCGCGCAGCTGATCGTCTGCGCCCTTGAGGGCGCGTTGCAGCAGATCGCCGGGTACTTCGCGCAGCATGGTCTGAATGCCGCGATCGTCCACATCGATGAGGTTTTCGAACACGAACATCAAATCCTGGATCTGCTGACTCATCTCTTCGTCCGACTCGCGGATGGCATCCATCAACTGGCCTTCGACGTTGGTATCGAGGTAGTTCATGATGTTGGCGGCGGCCTTCAGGCCACCCATCTTGGCTGCCTGCGCCCCTGCGGCACCGGCAAACTGCTTCTCCATGATGTCGTTAAGCTCTTGCAGTGCCGCTGGCTGTACCTCTTCGAGGTTGGCAATACGCATCACCAGATCGAGCCGCACCTGTTCAGCAAACTGGCTCAAAATCTCGGCCGACTGCTCGGGCTCGAGGTAAGAGAGCACAATGGTCTGAATTTGCGGGTGCTCGTTTTGGATGATGCTGGCCACCTGACGGGCATCCATCCATTTGAGCGAGTCCAAACCGCGAGCACCGGAGCCAAGGATAATCTGATCGACCAGGTTGCTTGCCTTGTCTTCACCGAGCGCAGCCACCAGCGCTTTGCGCACGAAGTCCTCACTACCGATACCGATATTGGTGAACTTCTGGATGTCCTCGATAAACAGGCGGTGCACCGCCGCCACTCGGTCGTGGCTAAAGTCCGACATGGAGGCCATCGACATACCGAGGCGCTGCACCTGCTTGGGCTCCAGATTACGGAAGATCTGGGCGGCATCCTCTTCATTGAGGCTCAGCATCAGCACGGCCGCCTTCTCCATCCCGCTCATCGACTCCAGTAGCTGTCGCTGGGCATCGGAGATGTCGTTACCGGTCACCTGGTTATTACTATCTGGCATCTTGTGCTACCCACTCCTTGATGACCTGAGCAGCCAGGTCGGGTTCATTGGCCACCAGCGCACGCACCGCCTTGAGCAAGTCCTCATCACGATGCAGATCCGGCAGTTTCAGCTGTCCATCACGCAATCCGAATATCGGCTCCGACTCGGCCTGAGCGGCCAGCAGGCTGAGCTCGTCATCACCACCGAGAACGGTGTGGTTATCAAGATCCAGCTCATGTTCGGGCTTGGCATCCGGATAGAGCAGCCGTTTGAGCATGGGCCGCACTATGGTGACAATCAAGACAATGATGATCAGCACCGAAGCGGCAATGCGCACGGCGCGCCAGAACCAGGGCTGTTCGTAAATAGGCGGCTCGGCGACCGTGTCGAGTTCCGGACGGTTGAACGGAATGGTCACCACTTCCAGCGTGTCACCGCGGGTCACGTCAAAACCCAGACCGGCACTGAGCAGGCGGCGCAGGGTATCAATTTCAACCTGAGTGCGCGGCTCGCGATTGACCTTGCCCTCTTCGGCCACATTGCTCTTGTAATCGACGGCGACCGACACGGTCATGCGGCGGATACCGCCCATCTGACGGCGGGTGTGGCTCACCGTGGTATCGAGCTCGTAATTACGGGTCGCTTCCTTACGGGAGCGGCCGTTGGCACTGCTGCTGTTGCCAGCGGTGGCTTGTTCCGGAATGGCTGAGTTGGTTGGCGGTTGGTTGGTCAACGCACCGGGAACGCCCTGGCTTTGGCCATTGGCGCTGTTCTCTTCCATGGTCATTTCAGAGCGTACCGCCGGCAAGTCCGGGTTGTAGCTCTTGCGAGTCTGCTCTTGTTCGGTGAAATCGAGCGCCAGATCCACTTCGGCGGTGTAGTTGTCCATCCCCAGCACCGGGATCAAGATGGCGTCAATTTTTTGTTTGTACTCAAGCTCCTGCTTTTGCTGCATGGCAAATTCACGGCGCGTCTGGGCAGCGACCGGATCTTGCGAGCCCGAATTAAGCAGGCGGCCGTTTTGGTCGGTTACCGTCACCCGGGTTGGCTCCATGCCGTGCACGGCCGAGGCGACCATGTCCACGATGGAGTCTACAGTCCCCTGATCCAGCGCCGAGCCTTTGAGGGTCACCACTACGGTGGCACTGGGCTTGCGCTCATTGCGGGCAAACACGTTATCTTTGGGGATAGCCAGCAGAACCTGAGCCTTGGCAACACTCTGAAACTGCTCGATGGCGCTGGCCAACTGACGTTCGCGACTCAGCTTGAGACGCTCGCCCTCCATGCGCTGGCTGACGCCAAAGCTGTTGTCTTTAAGCAGGATATCTTCGCCGGCCACGGAGGTATCGGTCTGGCTGACCAGACCGGCGCGAGTCAGTTGCAGACGGATGTCGGCATACTTCTCGGCATTGACCATGATCGACTTGCCCTCGACCTCATAGGGGATCTTCTGCTGATCCAGATAGTCGAGGGTTTTAACCAGTTGCTCGGTAGGAAAGGTGCCAAGGGGCCGCATATCCGGCTCCTTGCCCCATAGCAGAATAAACACGGCGATGGCCAGACAGATGGCCAGCGCCAGGATCAGAGTGATTTGGCGCAGGATGTCGCTGTTAGAGAGGATGCTACCGAGGGCCGAGCTCTTTTGCTCGTTCTCGTCGATAGCAGCGCCGCCATCTTGCAGCAACAGGTCGCCGTTCTGTTCGCTTGCCACGGTTTAGTTTCCTTACACCGACATATTCATGATGGTCTTGTAAGCCTCGACCACCTTGTTGCGCACCTGCACGGTGGCTTCAAACGCGATCGATGACTTCTGCCCGGCGATCATCACATCAGAGAGGTCGATGGAGCGATCACCCATATCAAAGCGGGTTCGCAGATCATTGGCCTGCTCCTGCAGCCCGTTGACGTTGTCAAGCGCCTGGCGCAGCATGTTGCCGAAGTTGGAGTTGACGTTCTGGCTGGGTTGGGAGACCAGACTGTTCCCTGCCTCGACCTTCAGAGACTGCATCTCCTGCAGCAGGTTGGTGGCGTTGATATCCATGTTGCTCCCGAGACAATTGATTGACGCTGACTAGCCAGATGCAATCAGAGTGCCAGAAATGGCCAATGCCCTATTTTGCTCCAACACCGCCAACCAACTGCCGGTTTTCTGAGCTAACTCCATCAATTAATTTGAAAAAGAGCAGCAGAAGCGCTGGCTAACAATCGCAGGTTCAAGCCTCTACCCTGTCGTGACCAGGCCACACCTATCCCGTGGCGACCATGAGCCGGATAACGAGGAATTCATGCCAAACTCTTTTGCCATTTTACTACACGGCGTCGGCAGCCAAGGCAGCCATATGCAACCGATTGGCGAGCACTGGCGCGCCGTGTTGCCCGGCTTGTCGGTGATAACGCCCGATGCCCCGTTTCCCTTTGCTGGCGGCGGTCACCAATGGTTTAGCATCGCCGGTGTCACTGCAGAGAATCGGCCACAGCGCGTCGCCGCGGCCCGCGAGGCGCTCGATGCGGTGATCCGCGCTGAGTTGGCCGCGCGCGGCTTTCGCCCGGATATTGATCGCCTGATCGTGGCCGGATTTTCCCAAGGCGCCATCATGGCGCTCGATCTGCTGGCCAGCGGACGCTTGGCGCTGCATGCGGTGATCGCTTTTTCCGGCCGGCTGGCATCGCCCGAACCACTGAGCGTGCGAAGTGGCACCCCGTTGCTGCTAGTGCACGGTCAGCGCGATGCCGTGATGCCCTGGCAGGAGAGCCACTATGCGGCCGAACGGTTGCAAGCAGCCGGTGCCCGGGTACAGAGCCTGTTTGAGCCAGAGAGCGACCACACCGTGACGGCGCAAGGGGCCGCCAGCGCCGCCGAATTTCTGCGCTCACTGGCCGATTGAGCCCGCAGGGAAGTACCAGAAAATGCGTAAGATAGTGGCACTCTGCCGATAAATTGTTCCCTTGCACGGCAGCCGGTCGCTCTGTATGAATTTTGGCCTTTGTTTGTGGCAATCATGCTGGTAAAATCGCGCGCCTTTAGAGCTTTGTGAGCATGAGTGAATGAGCAGCAATACAACCCAGCCGCCGAAAGTCGGCTTTGTTTCCCTTGGTTGCCCGAAAAACCTGGTTGATTCCGAACGTATCCTGACCCAGCTGCGCACCGAAGGGTATGACGTGGTTCCGAGCTATGACGACGCAGAACTGGTGGTGGTTAACACCTGCGGTTTTATCGACAGCGCCGTCCAGGAATCGCTGGAAGCCATCGGTGAAGCCCTGGCCGAAAACGGCAAGGTGATCGTCACCGGCTGCCTGGGTGCCAAGGAAAACCAGATCCGGGAAATTCACCCCAAGGTGCTGGAGATCACCGGACCTCATGCCTATGAAGAGGTGCTCGGCCATGTGCACAAATACGTGCCCCAGCCGACCCACAATCCCTTTACCAGTCTGGTCCCGGCCCAAGGCGTCAAGCTCACCCCGCGCCACTATGCCTATCTGAAGATCTCGGAAGGCTGCAACCATCGCTGCACCTTCTGCATCATTCCGTCAATGCGTGGCGATCTGGTGAGCCGCCCCATCGGGGAAGTCCTGGCCGAAGCCAAGCGTCTCAAGGAAGCCGGCGTCAAAGAGATCCTGGTTATTTCCCAAGACACCTCGGCGTATGGCGTCGATGTGAAGCATCGCACCGGTTTTTACGACGGTATGCCGGTCAAGACCAGCATGCAGGCGCTGTGTGAAGAGCTCTCCAAGCTCGGAATGTGGGTGCGTCTGCACTACGTCTACCCCTATCCGCACGTGGATGACGTCATCCCGCTGATGCGTGATGGCAAGATCCTCCCCTATCTCGACATCCCGTTGCAGCATGCCAGCCCGCGCATTCTCAAGCTGATGAAGCGTCCGGGCAGCGTTGAGCGCACCCTGGAACGTATCCACAAGTGGCGTGAGATCTGCCCCGAGATCACTTTGCGCTCTACCTTTATCGTCGGTTTCCCCGGTGAGACCGAAGAAGACTTCCAGATGCTGCTCGATTTTATCGATAAGGCAGAGCTGGATCGGGTTGGTTGCTTCAAATACAGCCCGGTCGACGGTGCCCAGGCCAACGAACTGCCGGACCCGGTCGCAGAAGAGGTCAAGGAAGAGCGCTTCCAGCGCTTTATGGAGTTGCAGCAGCAAGTATCCATCCGCAAGCTGGCGCGCAAAGTGGGCCAAGAGATCACCGTCATTATCGATGACGTGGATGAAGAGGGCGCCACGGGCCGCTCCATGGCCGATGCCCCTGAGATCGACGGTCTGGTCTATCTCAATGGCGCCACCAACCTCAAGGCGGGCGATATGGTTCGCGTCAAGGTAGAGCACGCCGACGAATACGATCTGTGGGCCAGCCTGATCTGATTAAGCTGACCGCATAAAAATGAGAAGGGAGGCCGCTGTGCCTCCCTTACTTTTGGGTCATTGCTATTACCGCCATATTTGCCAGTTAGCGGTGTTCACGACGTTTTCTGACATACAGGGTGCGCCGCACATTAGCCACCACCTCACCCTTGCCATCCAAGATGGCCACGGTGAATTCAGGAAAGTGCTTCTCCCCCTCCCCGGTTGCCGCCTCGATTTCAGCCAGTTTGCTGTCGGTTAAGTGAAACTCGGCCACCAGCGGCCCTTTGCCCGGCTTGATGTAATCGATGTCGCCAGATTTATCCCACACGTAATAGTGATTCTTGAAGTACCCCATCAGCATCAGGGGGTAGATGGGATCGGTCATTGCAAACATGCTGCCGCCAAACTGGGTACGATTGGCGTTCAGCGTGCCCCAGCGTGATGTCAGCACCACTTTGCAATAACGAAAGTCCTCGCTCAAGGTATCGATGCGAATACCGGCGCCACGAAATGGCGGCCACCAGTTAAGCGCCATACGTATCCTGCTTGCCCGTTTAAAAAACCACTCCATGCCTTCTCATCCGACCAGATATGTTTTTTACATCATATCAACACCTTGATGTAGATCAAGTTCCCAGATGAACCGCATGGCAGTCACACTTTGGAGAAAAACCTTTGAATTAGCGGGTTTAATTTGTTTCGTTGCCCGCCCTATAATGAGGGTCGATAGCAAGTTCGAGGTTGCCATTCGCTTGGCAGTCAATCAGAATGTCCTAAATCAAAGAGAATACGAATAGCTCATACTATGGCTGACAATAACCAAGCGTTGAAAAAAGCTGGTCTCAAAGTGACCCTGCCCCGAGTCAAGATTCTGGAAATCCTGCAGCAGCCGGATTGCCACCATACTAGCGCGGAAGATCTCTATAAGCGTCTGATCGATCAAGGTGAAGAGATCGGTCTGGCCACTGTGTATCGTGTTCTCAACCAGTTTGATGATGCGGGCATTGTCACTCGTCACCACTTTGAAGGTGGCAAGTCCGTGTTTGAGCTGGCGAGTCAGGAGCACCACGATCACCTGGTCTGCCTCGATTGCGGCAAGGTCATCGAGTTCTCTGACGAGCTCATCGAGCAGCGTCAGCACGAGATCGCTCGCAAACACAACATTCGCCTGACCAACCACAGCCTCTATCTCTACGGCCACTGCGCCGAAGGGACCTGTGAGCACGCAGACGACTAATAACCCGATTTCCCGATCGAACGTTTGATAAAAAAGGCCGGCAAGATTGCCGGCCTTTTTATTGCTGTGCCTGCACGGCGGGTTGCCCCGCCGGCTGATGTCAGGCTTCGACCTTGCCCCAGGAGTCACGCAGGGCAACGGTGCGGTTAAACACCAGATGCTCGGCAGACGAGAGCTTGTTGTCGGCGCAGAAATAACCTTCACGCTCAAACTGGTAAGCTTGCTCGGCGGTTGCGCTCTTGAGCGATGCTTCCACGCGGGCACCCGATACAATCACCAGAGAGTCCGGATTGAGGGTGGCTTCGAAATCATCCTCAGCGCCGGGATTGGGCACCTTGAACAGACGATCGTACAGGCGAATTTCCGCCGGCAGAGAGGTAGCGGCAGAAACCCAGTGGATCACGCCCTTGACCTTGCGCCCGTCGGCCGGATCTTTACCCAGGGTATCGGCGTCATAGCTGCAGTAGATGCAGGTGACGTTGCCCTCGGCATCTTTCTCGATGCGCTCGGCCTTGATCACATAGGCGTTACGCAGGCGCACTTCCTTACCGAGCACCAGACGCTTGAACTGCTTGTTGGCCTCTTCACGAAAATCAGCCTGATCAATAAAGATCTCGCGGCCAAAGTGCAGCTCACGGGTGCCCATCTCCGGCTTGTTCGGATGATTGGGGGCAACCAGAGTCTCATCATGATCCAGATTCTCGATCACGACCTTGACCGGATTGAGCACGGCCATGGCACGCGGGGCGTTCTCGTTGAGATCGTCACGGATGCAGGCTTCGAGCATGCTCATCTCCACGATGTTGTCCTGCTTGGTCACGCCGATGCGCTGGCAGAACTCACGAATGGAGGCTGCGGAGTAACCACGGCGGCGCAGACCGGAGACGGTCAGCATACGCGGGTCATCCCAACCGTCCACGTGCTTCTCGGTCACCAGCAGGTTCAGCTTGCGCTTGGACATGACGGTGTATTCGAGGTTCAGACGGGAGAACTCGTACTGACGCGGGTGGCAGGGGATGGTGATGTTATCCAGCACCCAGTCATAGAGGCGACGGTTGTCCTGGAACTCCAGTGTACAGATGGAGTGGGTGATCCCTTCCAGCGCATCGGAGATGCAGTGGGTGAAGTCGTACATCGGGTAGATGCACCACTTGTCACCGGTCTGGTGGTGGTGAGCAAACTTGATGCGATAGAGCACCGGATCACGCATGACCATGAAGGGCGAGGCCATATCAATCTTGGCACGCAGGCAGGCAGCACCTTCGGCAAATTCGCCGTTTTTCATCTTGTCAAACAGCGCCAGGTTCTCTTCGACGCTGCGCTCGCGATAGGGGCTGTTCTTGCCAGGCGCAGTCAGGGTGCCGCGATATTCGCGCATCTGCTCGGCTGAAAGCTCATCAACGTAGGCCAGCCCTTTACGGATCAGCTCAATGGCATAACCGTGCAGCTGGTCAAAATAGTCAGAGGAGTAGCACACCTCGCCACTCCATTGGAAGCCGAGCCACTGCACGTCACGCTTGATGGACTCGACGTACTCGATGTCCTCTTTGACCGGGTTGGTGTCGTCAAAGCGCAAGTTGCACTGGCCCTGGTAATCGCGAGCGATGCCGAAGTTCAGGCAGATGGACTTGGCATGGCCAATGTGCAGATAGCCGTTGGGCTCCGGGGGAAAACGGGTGTGCACACTGCTGTGCTTACCGCTGGCCAGATCCTCGTCAATGATTTGGCGGATAAAGTTGCTTGGGCTACTAGCCTGAGTCATGAGCTCACCTCAGAATGTCGAACCTCACGGGGCGGGGCCGACGACCAGCTCCACTCCCGACGTCAAGCCGAGTATGATCCATCATTGTGCCCTCGCGCTCAACCGCATTTTGCCGCTTGCGGCGTGATAAGCAGCAGAAAAAAGCCCCGCACTCAGGCGGGGCAACACAATGATGAAATCACAAATCACACACAACGTCTCGGGAACCACGACTTGCTCCCTTGACCAAGGGCTTCGCAGCAAACCCTTGGGCAAGGAGACCGCGCCCACTGCGCCGGTCAAACAGGTCAGGCTGGCGCATAACGCCAGCCTGACATGGCGCGATTAACGCAGCGCCTTCATTTCGGTCGCGATGATCTCGGCCAGCGGGCCAAGAATGACCTGCAGGTTTTGTTCACCAAGCTTGACCACACCGGCCGCGCCCAGCGCCTTGAGCTTGCGCTCATCGACCAGGGAGCGATCCTTCATGGTCAGACGCAGACGGGTGATGCAGGCATCGATAGAGACCAGGTTGTCGTGACCACCCAGCACCTCCAGATACTGCTTGGCCAACTCGGTTTTGTTACCGGCTTCCACCTTGACCGCCACCTCTTCATCTTCACGACCCGGGGTCTTGAGGTTGAACTTGGCGATAACGGCACGGAACACCACGTAGTAAATCACGAAGAAGACCACACCTTGCACCAGCAGCATGTACCAATGGGTCGCCAGCGGGTTACGGCTGGAGAGCACCATGTCCACCAGACCAGCACTGAAACCGAAACCGGCCATCCAGTGCATGCTGGCAGCGATGAACAGGGAAATACCGGTCAGGATGGCGTGCAGCAGATAGAGCAGCGGAGCCACGAACATGAAGGAGAATTCAATCGGCTCGGTGATACCGGTGAAGATGGAGGACAGTGCAGCAGCCAGCATGATGGCTGCAACCTTGTCACGATTCTCCGGCTTGGCGGCATGGTACATAGCCAGTGCTGCGCCCGGCAGACCAAACATCATGATTGGGAAGAAGCCAGCTTGATACATACCGGTGACACCGAGTACCGCCTTGCCTTCAGCCAGCGACTTGGCGCCGCCGAGGAAGTTCGGGATGTCGTTGATACCGGCCACGTCAAACCAGAATACCGGGTAGAAGGCGTGGTGCAGACCCACCGGGATCAGCAGACGGTTGATGAAACCGAAGATACCCGCGCCAATCGGCCCCAGACTGATGATCGACTCACCAAAGGAGATGAGGGCACCAAACAGCACCGGCCAGACGTACATCAGGATAAAGGAGACGACGATCATGACCACAGATGTCACGATCGGTACCAGACGACGACCAGAGAAGAATGCCAGCGCCTTGGGCAGCTCGACACTGCTGTAGCGGTTGTAGATCACCGACGCAATGATACCGCACAGGATACCGATGAACTGGTTGTTGATCTTGTTAAATGCCGGCGAAACCTGCTCGGCCGGGATATGCTGGATCAGGGCTACGGCAGCCGGACTCAGTAGTGTGGTGACCACCAAGAAGCCAACCAGACCGGCCAGCGCAGCGGCACCGTCTTTATCCTTGGACAAGCCATAGGCTACGCCGAGAGCAAACAGCACAGACATGTTATCGATAATGGCAGATCCGGCCTTGATCAGGAACGCAGCCAGTGCGCTCTCCCCACCCCAGCCAGTCGGGTCAATCCAGTACCCTACCCCCATCAGAATTGCAGCAGCCGGCAGTGTCGCTACCGGTAGCATCAGCGCACGGCCGATCTTTTGCAAATAACCGAGAATGTTCACGGTTCCCTCTCCTTTCCTTAGTTGATTGTCTTTTAAGTTCGAATTAAGTGCTTATCGCCAATCTGACAGTAAGCCTAGTGGCTTGATTTTCAGTCTATGTCTTTTATTTCGCTCCGCAAATTAATAAACCCTCAAACGTGATATAAATCACTTAATGTGGAGATTTCAAGCGGATTTTTGTGGCGACATACAGAATCTTTATTTACGCTATGAAACAACTATCGACCTTGTCATGCGGCTCCCCCGCCCCCCACATCTAAAAGAGGTTTCCCCATGCGCCTGATCCCACTGAAAAACTCCGCTCAAGTCGGCCTCTGGTCTGCACGCTATATCGTCGACCGTATCAACGCCTTCAAACCGACCGCCGAGCGCCCCTTCGTGCTGGGCCTGCCCACTGGCGGCACACCGCTGACAACCTACAAGCGCCTGATCGAACTCTATCAAGCCGGTGAGGTGAGCTTTGAGCACGTGGTGACCTTCAACATGGACGAGTACGTTGCACTGCCTGCGGATCATCCGGAAAGCTATCGCAGCTTCATGTTCAACAACTTCTTCAACCACGTTGATGCTCGCCTTGAAAATATCAATATCCTCAACGGCAATGCTGAGGATCTGGTGGCTGAATGCCAGCGCTACGAAGACAAGATCAAATCCTACGGCCGTATCCACCTGTTCATGGGCGGCGTGGGCAATGACGGCCACATCGCCTTCAATGAACCGGCCTCGTCACTGGCTTCGCGCACCCGCGTCAAGACCCTGACCGAAGACACCCGTATCGCCAACTCCCGCTTCTTTGGTGATGACGTCACTCAAGTACCCAAGCTGGCACTGACCGTGGGCGTGGGCACCCTGATGGATGCCGAAGAGATCCTGATCCTGGTCACCGGGCACGCCAAGGCCCAGGCGCTACAAGCCGCCGTCGAAGGCAGCGTCAACCACATGTGGACCATCTCGACCCTGCAACTGCATCCCAAGAGCATCATGGTGTGCGACGAGCCTTCAACCATGGAGCTCAAGGTCAAGACAGTACGCTACTTCCAAGAGCTGGAAGCGGCCAATATCGGCCATCTGTAAGGAGGCATGGCATGTACGCCCTGCATCACTGTACTCTCTATACCGGTGAGGGCATCCTCACCGGACGGGCCCTTATCATTGATGGCGACCGTATTCACGCCATCATCGATGAGCGCGAACTGCCTGCTGATATGCCGCGCCATGATCTGCAAGGCGCTAACCTGACCGCCGGCTTTATCGACGTGCAGCTGAACGGCTGCGGCGGGGTAATGTTCAACGACGCTATCTCGACCCAGACGCTGGCCACCATGCAGGCGGCTAACCTCAAGTCAGGCACCACCAGCTTCCTGCCGACCCTGATCACCAGCCCAGACGCCGATATGCGCCAGGCCGTCGAGGTGACCCGCGATTACATGCAGACACGCCCGAACGAAGTGCTGGGTGTGCACCTTGAGGGGCCATACACCAACTTAAAGCGCAAGGGGATCCACCCGGCCGAGCAGATCCGTCATCCCTCTGATGAGATGATCGATTTCTTTTGTGACAACAGCGATGCTATCGGCCAGATGACGCTGGCCCCGGAGCAGAACAAGCCCGAACACATCCGCCGTCTGGTGGATGCCGGAATTTTGGTCTCCGCCGGTCACACAGCAGCGAGTTACGCCCAGGCCATGGCCGGGTTTGATAACGGCATTCGCTTTGCCACCCACCTCTATAACGCCATGACACCGACCATCAACGGTCGCGAGCCCGGTGTGGTCGGTGCTATCTATGATCGCCCGGATGTCTATGCCGGCATCATCGTCGATGGCCATCATGTGCATTACGCCAATGTGCGGCTGGCCCATCGCATTCTCGGCGAGCGTTTGGTGCTGGTCACCGATGCCACCGCGCCGGCTGGCGCTGCGCAAGGTTTTGATAAGTTCGATTTTTGCGGCGCAACCGTCTATTACCGAGATGGCCAGTGTGTCGATGAGAATGGTACACTCGGCGGCTCTGCACTCACCATGATCGAAGGGGTGAAAAACCTCGTGCGAGAAGTGGGACTGCCGCTTGAGGAGGCGCTGCGTATGGCGAGCCTCTATCCCGCACGGGCCATCGGCTGGGACAACCGTCTTGGCAGCATCCAGGTCGGCAAGATTGCTAACCTGACGGTGTTCAATCAGGACTTTACTATCCTGGGTACCGTGGTGAACGGACACTATAACCAATAAGCACGACACCATGACTGGCGGACAAATAGCAAACGTAGATCTAATCAAACAGGTCAACAGTGCGGCCGTATACCGGCTGATTGATCAGCAGGGCCCGATCTCCCGGGTCAAGATTGCCGAGCTCAGTCAGTTGGCACCTGCCAGTGTCACCAAAATCACCCGGCAGCTCATTGAGCACGGGTTGATCAGAGAAAGCGCCCCCCAGGCCTCAACCGGGGGGCGTCGTGCCATTTCACTGACCACTATCAAAAACCGTTTTCAGTTTGTCTCGGCCAAACTTGGCCGCGGCTACCTGCATCTGGCCCTTTACGATCTCGATGGCAAGATGCTCGACCACCACATCACCCAGGTGAATGAAGTCGAGCAGCAGCCGGTCGTGGATATGCTACTGCGTGAGCTCGGCGCCTTTATCGACGACAATCGGGAGCGGGTGCGCCAGCTGATTGCTATCGCGCTCATCATGCCGGGTCTGGTCAATCCGGAAACCGGTATGGTCATCTATACCCCCAAGTATCAGATCCGCAATCTGCCGCTGGCCAAGCTGCTCGAGCAGCACTTTAACCTGCCCTGCTATGTCGGTAACGACACCCGCTCGCTGGCGCTGGCCGAGCACCTGTTTGGCGAGTCACGCGACTGCATGGACTCGATCCTGGTCAGCGTGCACCAGGGGACGGGCTCCGGGATCATCACCAAAGGACAGGTGTTTTTAGGGCAGAATCGCAACGTAGGCGAGATTGGTCATATCCAGGTTGAACCGCTCGGTAAGCGCTGCCACTGCGGTAACTTCGGCTGTCTGGAGACCATCGCCTCGAACGAAGCGATTGTCGAGAAGGTCAAGGAGCTCATCAGCCGTGGTCATCGCTCCAGTTTGCAAGAGCGCCACATCACCATTGAAGAGGTGTGCAAGGCCGCATTGCAGGGCGATGAGCTGGCGCGCAGCGTGCTTGAGAATGTTGGCGAGCATTTGGGACGGGCGATTGCCATTACGGTCAACCTGTTCAACCCGCAAAAGGTGCTGCTGGTTGGCGAGATCACCGCCGCTGACGACATTCTTCTACCCGCCATTCGCCGCTGTGTGGAGCATCAATCGCTGCCGAGTTTTCACCGCGGACTGCCGATTGTTAAAGCGCGCTTTCAAAACCAGCCGACTGTCGGTGGATTTGCACTGGTCAAACGGGCGCTGCTCGAAGGTGACCTGTTGCAAATCATCATGGAACAGAAGTAATTTCGCCCGTTTTTATCCCCTTTCTGGGCCGGTTTGGCCGCCTCTCTCACCCTTATGGGAGAGGCGGAACTGTTCGACACCCAATCGATGAATGTTTTTTATTGATTTGGCGAGTAAATTGATTTTGCACTCTCGCTACACCTGATGATACTTCCCGCGAAGGTAAATCTAACCACTGAAAGATCCTCTATGAGCTTCGAATCTGATAAGCGTTTCAACGACTTCAAACATTTCCCCCGTGGCCTGCGCCGCAGCGGTGAATTTACCGTGGCCGAAGCAGACTCTCTGGAAAAAAACGGCACTGTCATGCTGGCCCTCTATCAGGGAGTCCAAGCTCCCCGTGACGAGGCAGAAGCCGCCTTTGTCGCTCAGATCCAGACGGGTGAAGCAGGCACCAACCCGCATGCCAAGGTGTGGTTCAAATACCTGAAGGTGATTGGGCCCAAGCGCGTGCACCGCTTGTGCACCGTGGCCGGCTCGGCGGAAGAGACCAGTTTTGAGGCAAGCAGCAGCTCTGACGAGTCCCTGGATTAATGGACACCGAGCTGCTTCGGACCTTCATTGAGGTCAGCAAGACCCGGCATTTTGGCCGGGCTGCTGAAAACCTCTATCTCACTCAGTCTGCTGTCAGCTTTCGTATTCGCCAGCTTGAACAGCAGCTGGGTGTCAGTCTGTTTGCACGCCACCGCAATAATATCCGCCTGACCGCTTCCGGCGAGCGTCTGCTCCCTTACGCTGACGCGATTCTGCACACGCTGGGGCGCGCCAAGCAGGACGTAGCCCTCTCGCCCGGCTTTAGCCAGCAACTCGCCATTGGGGCGCCGCCCGTCTTCTGGGAACTCGATTTCAACGAATGGCTGGGCCATGTCTATGGACTGGTTCCCGGACTGGCCGTGCGCCTCGAGACCGCCTCGCGCGAGCATCTCTGCCGTCAACTGCTGGAGCGTTCGCTCGATTTGGCCCTGCTCTCCGAGCCGACCAAGATCGATGAAATCGCGCTGCATCCCATCGGTGAGCTGGTGTTTGAACTGGTTAGCCGCGATGCTGAGGTCACTCACGAGAAGCTGGCCCAGATGCCGCATATTCATCTTGATTGGGGCACCAGCTTTGAACCCCAACCGACCCGGATGCAGAGCCTGCAAAAAACGCCGGTGTTGCACTCCAGCTCGGCCGGCATGGCCCTGCAGTTTTTGCTTGGCAATGGCGGCGCCGCCTTTCTGCCACGGCGCATGGTCAGTCCTTACCTTGAGCAGGGGCGCCTGCATCCGGTCAAGGAGACCCAACCGCTCACCCGCCCGCTCTATGTGGCCTATCTGGAAAACTCAGAGCGCCGCGAACTGATCGACAGCATCCTCAGCCTCTCCCTTGGCTGGCGCGAGGATGAGCTGCGCACCGCACCGCTGTAGCAAGCGCGACAACCACGCCTGCACGGTTATCTGCTGCAGAAACAGAGAGAGGGCCGGCAGGCCCTCTATGCTTTTTGTCACTATCAACTCGGCAATGGCTACGCCAGATGGCGCCGATCATTGGCTTGCGCCAGCAGTTGCTTGCTTTCGCGCAAGAACTCACCGGCATGCGGGCCGAAATAAGCCGCGACGTCGTTAAAAGCGCGGACAAACGCGCTCCTGTCACCTTGCTCCAGCAGCGCCAGTGAGCGGCCAAATCCTTCGTAATAGCGACGGATCATGGCGAGATTATCAGGTGACGAGAGAATAATATCGGCATAGAGTGCCGGGTCTTGGGCAAACAGGCGTCCCACCATCGCCAGCTCCAGCCGGTAAATCGGAGAGCTCAGCGCCAGCAGCTGCTCGAGATCGGCCTGCTCCTCGGCCAGATGCCGCCCATAGGCGAACGTGGCAAAGTGGCGCAGCGCCTGGATCAGCGTCATGGAATGGTCGTGATCGTCTGCGCTCACATTGACCAGTCGAGCACCCCAAATGGTCATCTGCTGTCGCAGCCAGTCACTGGCCGCCTCGTCGCGACCACTGCAGCAGACAATCACCTGCTTGGCAAAACTGGCCACATCAGGACCAAACATGGGGTGTAAGCCGAGCACAGGACCAGAGTGCACCGCCAGCATGGCCGACAGTGGGCCACGTTTTACGCTGGTGACATCCACCAGCAGGCAATCATCGGGTAGCCCCTTGAGACGAGCAATCACGCTCTCGGTCACATCAATCGGCACTGCCACCAGCACCATGCCGGCATCGCTGAGCAACGCATCAGCCTGTACCCAATCGCCCTGCTCGAGCACCGCCACATCATAACCGGACAGGCGCAGCAAGGAGACAAACAGGCGACCGAGGGCACCGTGACCGCCCACGACCACCACCCGACGCAGTGCCGGGTTGACACACTTAAAGCCGGTATCTTTCTCACTGGCGTATGACTCGCGCATGATGCGGCGCAGCACATCTTCCACCAGATCGCCGGGAACCCCCTGACGCTCAGCCTCTTCACGGCGTTTGGCCAGCATGGCCGCTTCACGATCCGGGGCATAAATAGGCAAGCCGTGGCGGCTTTTCACTTCCCCCACGTCAGCCACCAGCATCAGGCGCTGGGCCAGCAAGGCGACCAATTGGCGGTCTACCTCATCAATCTTGTCCCTCAGGACATTCAACTCTTCGGACATGACTCTTTACTCACCAATGAGCCGCCTCACGGCGGCCCACTTTATGGATTCATCAGGCGGACTGCCGACGCGCTTTTAGCGCCGAGCCCAGCTCGCGGTTCGCTCGCTCAAGCAGCTCAGCAGTGCTCTCCCAACCGATACACGCATCGGTGATGGAGACGCCGTAGCGCATGCATTCACGCGGCTGCTCGGAAGATTGGTTGCCCTCGTCCAGATGGGATTCGAGCATCAGGCCGATGATAGCTTTATTACCTTCCTGGATCTGGCGAATCACATTGTCAGCCACTTTGGGCTGCAGGCGGTAGTCCTTGTTGGAGTTACCGTGACTGCAATCAACCACCAGGCAAGGAGTCAGTCCTGCCTGCTCCATCGCCTCTTCAGCCAGCGACACGTTGACCGAGTCGTAGTTCGGCGCCTTGCCGCCACGCAGGATCACATGACCGTCCGGATTACCCTGGGTCTGCAGCAGCGCAACCTGTCCCTGCTGGTTGATCCCCATAAAGGCATGGGAAGAAGAGGCAGCGCGCATCGCATTGATGGCAGTACCCAGATTACCATCGGTGCCGTTCTTAAACCCGACCGGCATCGAGAGACCCGAGGCCATCTCGCGGTGCGTTTGCGACTCGGTAGTACGCGCCCCGATAGCCGACCAAGAGAAGAGATCTGCCAGATATTGCGGGCTGATGGGGTCAAGCGCTTCGGTAGCCAGCGGCAACTCCAGCTCGGCAAGCCAGCACAACAGCTCACGCGCCTGATGCAACCCTTGCTCGATATCAAACGTGCCATCTAGCTTGGGGTCGTTGATAAATCCCTTCCAGCCCACAGTGGTCCGCGGTTTCTCAAAATAGACCCGCATAACGATATAGAGAGAGTCACGGTATGCATCGTGCAGCGCCTTGAGGCGGGTTGCGTACTCTTTGGCTGCATCGATGTCATGAATAGAGCAAGGTCCGCAGATCACCAACAAGCGGTGATCACGGCGATGGATGATGTTGGAGATGGTATGGCGCGCTTGCTGAATAAAGGCCAGCGCGTGCTCCGACACCGGCAGCTTGGCCTTGAGCTCGGCCGGGGTGATCATCACCTGCTCGGACTGGATATGAATATCGGTAAGGGCATCTTTGTGCATGAGTGAACTCTCTCTCGTTTAACTGACAACCACTGCGGTGATGTAAATTTAAGTTTACTTACGTTCACTCACAGCTACGCAACCGACGCTCACCATACCAACTCAGCGTGATTTGGCAAGATAAAATCTAACTTATCTCGCAAAAACACCTCTTTAGTTCAGTAAATAGAGTTCAGTCGACAATCTCATTACACTCAAAACACAATAGTCGTAAATAAAATATTACAGCCAAACACTTCGGATCATATAAACAAACAAACCCCATAAAGGGGCCTGTTTTTAGATGCTTAGCTCGATATCAGCTCGCTTTGGGCAGCACATGAGGTTCACGCTCCAGCCAGCGCGCCAATCGCTGGCGGCCTGCTTCATCAAGACGCAGACCCAGCTTGCTACGGCGCCACAAAATATCGTCAACAGTCACTGCCCACTCGCGCTCGACCAGATAGCGCACTTCGGCTTCGCATAATCCAGCACCGAACTCCTCGCCACGGGGCTGCCCCAACCAAAGACGGGCATGGCTGCCATACGCTTCGGCGATGCGCAGTGCATTGCGATCATCCAGCCAGTCAAACTCCAGTGCGTAAGCACGGGCCAGCTCGGTGACCGAGCAATCAAACTCACCGCCTGGTAAACGGCTCTTGGCTGTCCAGTCAGTGCCCATCTGCGGATACCAGGCGTTCAATTTATGGCAGGCTGCTTCGGCCAGTTTGCGATAGGTCGTCAGTTTGCCGCCAAACACCGAGAGTAGCGGTGCCTCCCCTTCTGCACCATTGACCTCCAGAGTGTAATCGCGCGTCACGGCTTGGGGCGAGTCCGACTCGTCATCACAAAGTGGGCGCACACCGGCGTAAGTCCAGACCACATCTTGCGCCGTTATCTGTTGACGGAAGTGAGCATTGACCACCTTGCACAGATATTCAATTTCCTCGGCGCTCATCTTGGCGTCGCGCGGGCTGCTCTTGTGCTCCACATCAGTGGTGCCGATCAGTGAAAAAACCTGCTGATAAGGGATCACAAACACGATGCGCTTGTCTTCGTTTTGCAGAATGTACGCCTCTTCACGTTCGTGAATCCGCGGCACCACCATGTGGCTCCCCTTGATAAGGCGGATGCCGCGCGGTGAGCGCTCATGCAACGCATCATCATAAAACTGCCTGACCCAGGGACCAGCCGCATTGACCAACCCGGCAGCCGTGACGGTAAAGCGCTCCCCCCCCTCACGTTCAAGGGTCACTCGCCACTGTTTGCCTTCACGTTTGGCATCGACGCAGGTCGTGCGTGTTGCGATGGTGGCGCCCTTGTCACGGGCCTGCATGGCATTGAGTACCACCAGCCGGGCATCATCGACCCAAGCATCGGAGTATTCAAATCCCTTGTTGATACCGGGTTTGAGTCCATCGCTGCTGGCAAAACGCAGCCCGACACTACCCTTGAGGCGATTACGTTTGGCGAGGTTGTCATACAAAAACAGGCCGGCACGGATCATCCAAGCCGGGCGGAGATGGGGGCGATGGGGCAGACGAAAACGCATGGGACGGGCGATATGAGGCGCCATGCCCAGCAACACTTCGCGCTCTGCCAGCGCCTCTTTCACCAGACGAAACTCATAATGCTCGAGATAACGCAGACCACCGTGGATCAGCTTGCTGGAGTTGGACGAGGTCGCCGAGGCCAGATCGCTGGCTTCATAGAGGGCGACCTTCAACCCGCGACCGGCCGCATCGGCCGCAATGCCGACGCCATTAATGCCGCCACCGATGACGACCAGATCATAATGCTCGCTCATGTTCACCTTCTTGCTCTTTATCTATTCGCTATGCGCGTTTGCGTTTGTTTTCGCTCATATTAGAAGATTAAAAGAGTAATTCGAACATGAAATGAAAAAAATGTGATCAAAATGCGACTCTTCCACCCCGATTGGAGTAACACCATATCAACTGTGTGGCAACATATGCATCCCTTTACGTCGTTCGCAAAACAAAGGGCCCGCAACGGTTATCGCTGCGGGCCCTGTTCACTGCCTGAATGGATTAGCTACTAGCTATCAGCAGACATGGTATTCAATCTGGTGGGCATCCATGATGCGAACCAGCTTGTCGGGAGGGGGTTGATCGGTAAACAGGGCATGGATCTGGTTGATGTTGCCCAGGTTCACCATGGCGTTGCGGCCAAATTTGGTGTGATCGGCCGCCAGCAGCACCTGACGGGAATACTTGATGATGGCTTGGGCAATCTTCACTTCGTGATAGTCAAAATCGAGCAGTGAACCGTCAAGATCGATCCCCGATATCCCGATCACGCCATAATCCATGCGAAACTGCCCGATAAAATCCCGGGTTGCCTCACCCACGATACCACCGTCACGATTGCGGATTTCACCACCGGCAATGATCACCGTGAAGTCATCCTTGGCGGTCAGAATGCTGGCTACGTTGAGGTTGTTGGTCACAATGCGCAGGTCGCGGTGCCCAAGCAGCGCACGCGCCACGGCTTCCGTGGTCGTACCAATATCGATAAACAGGGAAGAGCCATCGGGAATATGGGCCGCAACGGCCTGAGCAATGCGATCCTTCTCTTTAAGTTGCATCACTTTGCGGGTGGTATATGCGGTATTGACAGTGCTGGAGTGCAGCGAGGCGCCACCGTGGTGACGCCGAATCTTGTTCTGCTCGGCCAGGTCGTTGAGATCCCGGCGGATAGTCTGAGGACTCACATCAAAGTGGCTGACCAGGTCCTCTGTCGACACAAATCCCTGACGAGTAAGTACATCCAGTATTTCTTGGTGCCGTTGCGTCTGCTTCACCGAGCTCCTCCAACCTGACTGATAAAGGCCTCATCACTGAGGCCTTTGCAGTCTACCCCAAGACCGGTGGGGCAGATAGGTCGCCCATCACCTTTTAGGCTTGTTGCGCAACCATCTCGTTATCGTGCTTGAGAGTCAGCGCAATAAACAGGATGGAGAGTACGCACGAAACGGTCAGCACCATAAAGCCGCCATCCCAACCAAAGTGGTCAACGGTGTAGCCAAGCATAGCGTTCGCTGCCACCGCGCCGCCCAGATAACCGAACAGACCGGTAAAGCCTGCCGCCGTACCGGCTGCCTTCTTCGGCGCCAGCTCCAGAGCATGCAGACCAATCAGCATGACCGGACCGTAGATAAGGAAACCGATCGAGATCAGAGCCAGCATATCAACGGTTGGGTTACCTGCCGGGTTGAACCAGTACACCAGCACGCCCACAGTCACCAGTGCCATGAACAGGATGCCGGCCGGTGCACGGCGTCCCTGGAAGAACTTGTCTGACATCCAGCCACACAGCAAAGTGCCAGGGATCCCGGCCCACTCATAGAGGAAGTAAGCCCAGGAGGTTTTATCCATGCTAAAGCCCTTGGCTTCCTTCAGATAGGTCGGCGCCCAGTCCAGTACGCCATAACGAATGAGGTAGACGAACGCGTTGGCAATCGCGATGTACCACAGCAGTTTGTTATTGAGCACGTATTTAACGAAGATCTCCTTGGCTGAAAGCTCCTTCTCATGCTCGGCACTGTAATCAGCCGGATAGTCGTTTTTGTACTCTTCGACCGACGGCAGGCCGATCGATTGCGGCGTATCACGCATCACAAAAAAAGCCAGCACGGCGATAGCTGCCGCGCAGGCGGCCGGCACATAGAAGGCACTGCGCCAGTCGTTAAACCAGCCCATTCCAAGGATAAACAGTGGCCCAATCATGCCACCACCGACGTTGTGGGCCACGTTCCAAACCGACACGATACTGCCGCGCTCCTTGTGCGACCACCAGTGCACCATGGTGCGACCGCAGGGCGGCCAGCCCATGCCTTGTGCCCAGCCGTTAAGGAACAGCATCACGAACATAATGCCGATGCTGGACGTCGCCCAGTGCATCGTTCCCATCATGTACATGAGGATCGCCGAGAGCAGCAAACCGGCGGAGAGGAAATAACGCGCATTCGAGCGATCCGAGATGTTCCCCATCAGGAACTTGGACAGTCCGTAGGCAATCGAGACGCCCGAGAGCGCAAACCCGAGATCACCCCGGGAGAAACCTTGCTCAATCAGGTAGGGCATAGCCAGGCTGAAGTTCTTGCGAACCAGATAGTAGCCGGCGTAGCCAAAAAATATCCCGAAAAAAATCTGCCAGCGCATCCGTTTGTAAAGCGGATCAACCTGGTCAGCAGGCAACCGGGCAATGTGTGGCGCCGGTTTGAAAAGACCCAACATCATATGACGTTCCTTCTGTGTTGTAGCGAGACCGGACAAGCCGGGAATTCGAGCAATTACCACTTCGAATTCGCTCGCATTATGTTCAGAAAGGAACATTTAAACTGTGACAGAAACAAAATATTACAGTTTTGTGACACAATTAATAACATTATCACTGGTCATACCATTGCTGCAGCCCTTGATACCATTGGTGTTGTTACCCACTTAGGGTTATATCGTTATGGTATATTTGCGAGCGGTCACATTTTGTTAGCAACATGTGCGATCTCGAGCACACTTCTACCGCGTGGGGTCTAACGGCTTTTATGCAGAGGGCGTAATGTTGCGCTATCCCGGAAACGAGCAAAAACGAACATAAAGTTTGAGCTCGCTCAAACAACATACAAGGTCGCGTTTTCGGGCAAAAAGGTCGTTAGAACAAACCTTAGAACGTCAGGGGTGTGCCCCCATGGTGGATAGATAATAAAAGGAACGAGATATGAGCATACAAAGACCCAACACCCTGCTTGGCGAGTGTTTCGCCGAGTTCCTTGGTACCGGCCTGCTGATATTTTTCGGCGTGGGATGTGTCGCAGCACTGGTACTGACTGGCGCCAACTTCGGGCAATGGGAAATCTCCATTACCTGGGGTCTCGGTGTCGCCATCGCCGTTTATGTAACCGGTGGCATCTCCGGTGCCCACTTGAACCCGGCTGTTACGCTGGCTCTGGCCACCTTCTGTGGCTTTGACAAGCGCAAAATCGTTCCTTACATCGTGGCTCAGGTAGCCGGCGCGTTCTGCTTCGCCGCTCTGGTCTACTTCCTCTATGGCAGCCTGTTCACCGAGTGGGAAACCACCCACAATGTGGTGCGCGGTAGCCAGGAGAGCCTCGGCACCGCCGGGATCTTCTCGACCTATGCCAAGCCGCAACTGTCCAACCTGCACGCCTTCTTTGTCGAGTTGACCATCACCGCTGTGCTGATGACCGGTATTCTGGCGCTGGGTGACAATAACAATGGCGCGCCCAAGGGCTTTGCTGCTGCCCTGCTGATCGGTGTGCTGATTGCCGTTATCGGTGCCTCCCTTGGCCCGCTCACCGGCTTTGCGATGAACCCGGCCCGTGACTTTGGTCCGAAGTTCTTCGCCTACATGGCAGGCTGGGGCGATATGGCCCTGACCGGTGGCCGTGACAACCCCTACTTCTGGGTGCCCATCCTTGGCCCGATCGTCGGAGCTCAAATTGGCGCAGCCCTCTACGTGAAAGTACTGGCTCCGTGCGTACCGGGTAACCGTGTCGTCACCGAAGAAGCCAAAACCGCCGCATCCAAGAAAGAGGTTGCTGCTTAAGTAGTAGCCCCTACAAAAAAGAGGCTGCCGCCTAAGTGGCAGCCCCTACAATAAACGTGGAGAACATCATGACTGCAGATAAGAAATACGTTGTTGCTCTGGACCAAGGTACCACCTCTTCCCGCGCAATTGTCTTCGATCAGGACGCCAACATCGTTGCCGTCTCCCAGCGCGAATTCACCCAGCACTACCCCAAGGCGGGCTGGGTAGAGCACGACCCGATGGAGATTTGGGCCACCCAATCCTCCGTCTTTACCGAAGTACTGGCCAAGACCGGCCTGCACAGTGACCAAATTGCTGCCATCGGTATCACCAACCAGCGTGAAACTACTGTGGTGTGGGAAAAGGCCACCGGCAAACCCATCTACAACGCCATCGTGTGGCAGTGCCGCCGTACCGCGTCTATCTGTGAAGAGCTCAAAGCACGCGGCCTGGAAGAGTATGTCCGTGAAAACACCGGCCTCGTGGTCGATGCCTATTTCTCCGGTACCAAGGTCAAGTGGATTCTGGATAACGTAGAAGGCGCCCGTGAAAAGGCCATGAACGGCGAGCTGCTGTTCGGTACCATCGATACCTGGTTGGTCTGGAAGATGACCAACGGCGAAGTGCATGTCACCGACCCGACCAACGCATCGCGTACCATGCTCTATAACATTCGCGATCTGAAGTGGGACGAGAAGATGCTCGACGAACTCGGCATCCCGATGTCCATGATGCCGGAAGTCAAACCCTCCTCCTCGGTCTATGGCTATACCACTCGTGGTGGTGGCTCGCGTATCCCCATCGCCGGTATCGCCGGTGACCAGCAAGCCGCCCTGTTCGGTCAGCTCTGCTTCGAGAAGGGGATGGCCAAGAACACCTACGGTACTGGCTGCTTCCTGCTGATGAACACCGGTACCGAGCCGGTTCGCTCCCACAACGGTCTGCTGACCACCGTGGCAGTTGGTCCCAAGGGTGACGTGAACTACGCACTGGAAGGTGCCGTGTTCATGGGTGGTGCCACCATCCAGTGGCTGCGTGATGAGCTGAAGATCATCCACGATGCCCGCGATACCAGCTACTTCGCGACCAAGGTCGCCGACACCAACGGTGTCTATCTGGTTCCGGCCTTCGTCGGTCTGGGCGCCCCCTACTGGGATCCGTATGCTCGCGGCACCATGGTGGGTCTGACCCGTGGCGCTAACCGCAACCACATCATCCGTGCCGCACTGGAATCCATCGCCTATCAAAGCCGTGATGTGCTTGATGCGATGCAGGAAGACTCCGGCATCAAGCTCTCTGCCCTGAAGGTTGATGGCGGCGCCGTCGCTAACGACTTCCTGATGCAATTCCAGTCCGACATGACCAATACCCCGGTGGTACGTCCGACTCGTATCGAAACCACCGCTATGGGTGCAGCCTTCCTGGCCGGTCTGGCTGTGGGCTTCTGGGCCAGCGCTGACGAGCTGAAGAACAAGTTCAGCGTAGACCGCGAGTTCACTCCGCAGATGGAGGTTGCCCAACGTGACAACTTCTACCGCGGCTGGAAGAAAGCCGTTGAGCGCTCCCGCCACTGGGCTGAGGAATAACGACAATCCCGCGCAGAAATCAAAAGGCCAGCGTCATGCTGGCCTTTTCTTTTGCCCGATGGCGGCGGTATCGCGCTTTATGGCACGTTGCAACTATCGGGATGGGGCGTTATCTCGCTAGTCAATGACTAACTCGTTTGTCGGTCAAGGTCGCATAACGGCACTCGGGAAAGCGGGTGCAGGTCATGAAATACTGACCGGCCTGCGGCCCCTTGCGTGCCAGTCGCTCCACCAGCGGGGACGAGCAGCGCGGGCATTGGGTATGCACTTTCTTGACCGGTTTGACCTCGGGCAAGCGCCCTTCTACCTCAACCTCATCAATCAGGACCGGGTTGAGCGTCGGTTCACGCCGGCCGCCTACATCGATGCCATCGAGCGAAATGGCGCCAAATGTCGGCTCGTTGCCAAAATCGCGATCGTGGTGATGCTCATCGACAACCGGTGGCTCTTCGTTGTCTTCTTCGAGCAGCCCCAACTCGGGCTCCAGATAGTAGTGCAGCTGGGTGCGCAGATGATCGACGTCATACTCATTGGCAGGAGGGACCGCCAACAGGGCCAGCCCACCGGCGGCGCACGCTTTGCGTCTGAAATCCTCGGCATGGCCCTCCTCTTCCTCAAGGACGATACCACACAGGGGGGCACCGTCTTCGGGGTCGATCAGCACATAGTCGAGGTCCCAACAGGTCAGCTCATCCTGAGCTCGCTGCCACTTGCGGGCACCCAGTTTATCGGAGGGTGACAGTACATTGGCCAAGTTGACCTTGCACAATACCCGGGCCTGCCCTTCAACTGCCTCACCGAGCGCCACAAACAGCGCCAACTCTTCACTATCCAGTACATTTTCCACACGACGGTAGTGAGAGGGATTGCCTCCACGACGCATCCACCACAGCAAGCCCGCCACTAGCAACAACAATACGGCAAACCAGACCAGGCCCATCACTCCTCCTGCACCCACATCACATTTGGGCTGAAAAAAACGCGCAATACTTTAGCATGTAGGTATGGGCCTGTCAGTTATTGACGCGCCGGCGGCCCATCAGGGCCTCTGAGGCCGAAACCTTGGGTGGTTTTTTCCGCTGTGGTGGCTTCATCTGGGCGAGCCGCACAGGCACAATAGAGTGGCATGACATGGAGGATAAGATGCAAAAACAACTGGTTATCACCGTTATCGGTCCCGACAGACCCGGCATCGTCGAAACCCTGGCGGCCGCCGTGACGAACGTCAATGGCAACTGGCTGGCAAGCTCCATGAGCGAGCTGGCAGGGCAGTTTGCCGGTATCTTGCAAGTCGCATTGCCAGAGAGTGCCGTCGCGCCGCTTAAAGCCGCATTAAGCGCCCTGCCCGATCTGCAGATCACCTTGGCGGAAGGCAGTGATGGCGCCGAACTCGACGAATCATCGCAACTGCTGATGACCGTGACCGGCAACGATCGCCCCGGCATCGTCCATGAGCTTGCCACCGTACTGCACCGTCTAGATGTCAACGTGGTCGATCTCACCACCGGCTGCGAAGCCGCCGCTCACAGTGGCGCTCCGCTCTTTTATGCTCATGCTCTGGTGGCACTGCCGGCCAGTATCAGTCAGGAGCAACTGGTGAGCGAGCTTGAATCCCTGTCGGACGATCTGATGATCGATATCGACCGCGAAGAGCAGGACTAAGCCAACGTCATTAAAGCGTAATCAAAGCGTCATATAACGAGCCGAACACACCACAGAGGCACATCATGAGCACGGATCAGTTGTACGTGGAAAAAGAGCTCAGCTGGCTCGCTTTCAATGAACGGGTATTGCAGGAAGCCATGGATAAAACGGTGCCGCTCATTGAGCGGGTCCGCTTTCTCGGTATCTTCTCCTCCAATCAGGATGAGTTTTTCAAGGTGCGCGTTTCAGATGTCAAACGCCGCATTTTGATTAACGAAGAGCACGGTGGCGACGAAGAGGCCAAAGTGCTGCTGCGCGCCATTCAGCAAAAAGTGTTGTCGCTGGGCGAAGCCTTCGATGCCACCTATCGCGAACTGCTGCTGGCGCTAGCGCGCCACAACATTTTCCTGGTCAACGAAAACCAGCTGTCAGAGCCGATCCAGACCTGGATAGATATCTTCTTTAAAGAGAAGGTGCTGCGCCATATCATCCCGATCCTGCTCAATAAAGAGGTTAACCCGGCCAAGTTCCTGAAAGACGAACGGACCTACCTCGCCATCGAGATGAAAAAGCAGGGTCAGGTGATTCAATACGCCTTGGTGGAAGTGCCGACTGACGATTTGCCACGTTTTATTCAGCTGCCGCCCGATGGCACTCGTCGCCGCAAGCAGATCATGCTGCTCGACAACATCATCCGCCTCAATCTGGACAACATCTTCCGCGGCTTTTTCAACTACGACGAGATATCGGCCTATGCCGTAAAGCTCACCCGTGACGCCGAATATGACCTGTCCGATCAGCTCGATATGAGTCTGGTTGACAAGATGAGTGACGGCCTCAAGCAGCGGCTGACTGCCATGCCGGTGCGTTTTGTCTATGAGCGCGAAATGCCAGCTGCGATGATTAGCTTTCTCAAGCTCAAGCTGCAGATCAGCTCCTACGACGCCATCATTCCGGGCGGGCGCTATCACAACTTCAAGGACTTCATCGGTTTTCCCAATGTCGGGCGCGACTATCTGGAAAACGGCAAGTTGCCGGCCCTCGATTGCCGGGATTTTGACGGCTTCGTCAACGCCTTTGATGCCATCAAGCAGCGGGATATCCTGCTCTACTACCCCTATCACAAGTTCCACCACTTTACCGAGCTGGTGCGTCAGGCCGCCTTCGACCCGGCAGTGACGGCCATGCGTATCAATATCTACCGGGTGGCCAAAAAATCGCGCATCATTCACTCACTGATTGATGCCGCCAACAACGGTAAGAAGGTTACCGTGGTGGTTGAGTTGCGCGCTCGCTTTGATGAAGCAGCCAACATCGATTGGGCCAACATCCTGACCGATGCGGGTGTGCGGGTGGTGTTTGGGGTGCCGAGCCTCAAGATCCACTCCAAGCTCTGCCTTATCACCCGCATGGAAAATGGCGAACCGGTGCGTTATGCCCATATCGGTACAGGTAACTTCAATGAACGCACCGCCAAGATTTATACCGACTTCTCGCTGCTGACCTGCCATCCGGAGATCACGGCCGAAGTCGAGAGCGTGTTCGAGTACATCGAATACCCCTACCGCCGCTACAAGTTCAACCACCTGCTGGTCTCCCCCATCAACTCGCGCCGCCAGCTCTATCGCATGCTCGACAACGAGATTGCCAATGCCAAGGCGGGTCTAGAATCGGGGATTTTCCTAAAAATCAACAATCTGGTAGACCGGGATCTTATCAACCGGCTCTATGCCGCCGGTCAGGCGGGGGTCCCTATCCAGATGATCATTCGCGGCATGTGTGCCATGCGCCCCGGCGTGCCGGGATTGAGCGAGAACATCAAGGTTGTCAGTATCATCGACCGCTTCCTTGAGCACCCGCGCGTCATGGTGTTCCACAACAAGGGCAATCAGCAGATCTACATCTCCAGCGCCGACTGGATGACCCGTAATATCGATGGTCGAATCGAGGTGGGCACCCCCATTTATGACGATCGCCTGCGCCAGCGCATTCTCGATATTCTCGATCTGCAGTGGAATGACACCACCAAGGCCCGTATGATCGACGCCGAGCAGAAGAACGAGTACGTCAAGCGTGGTAACCGGCGCAAACTGCGCAGCCAGGTTGCCATCTATGACTACCTCAAACAGATTGAGGAGAAGAGCGGTGGACAATAGTCTCTACGCCGCCGTGGATCTGGGATCCAACAGCTTTCATATGATCATCGCCCACCTAAGCGAGGGGCGCTTTCGTATTATCGACCGCATCAAGGAGCGGGTGCGTCTGGCCGAGGGGATGGATGCGCAAAAGCGCATGAGCGCCGAAGCCATGGAGCGCGGCCTCTCCTGTCTGTCGCTGTTTGCCGAGCGGCTGGCCAACATCCGCCCGGACCATGTGCGCATCGCGGGTACCTATACCCTGCGCCGCGCCAGCAACGCCCGTGATTTTGTGCTGCAAGCGAGCCAACTGCTGCATCATCCCATCGAGGTGATCAGCGGCCAGGAAGAAGCCCGCTTGATCTACCAAGGGGTCGCCCATACCCAGCATGTGGAAGGTCAGGTGCTGGTGGTGGATATCGGCGGCGGAAGTACCGAAATCATCATCGGCGAAGGCTTTAGTCCGCTGGCGCTCACCAGCCGCAAGATGGGCTGCGTGAGCTTTACTCAGCAGTTTTTCTCCGACGGTAAATTAACAGACCGCCAGTTCACGGCCGCCATGCTGGAAGCCCAGCATCAACTTGATCCGATTCTGGAGCAGTACCGCTCACTGGGCTGGCAAAGTTGCCTCGGCAGCTCAGGTTCGGTGCGTACCGTGTATGATGTGCTGCAGCAAGAGGGGATGAGCGATTGCGGTATTACCCTCAGCGCCCTGGAGTTGCTGCGCCAAAAGATGGTGGAGAGCCGCAAGGTGAGCCACCTCAAGCTGGCCGGCCTTCCCGACGAGCGCCGCGAAGTGCTGGCTGCAGGTGTGGCCATTCTGCTGGCGCTGTTTCACTCACTCAAGATTGAGCGGATGGATTACTCAGATGGCGCGCTGCGTGAAGGCCTGCTCTATGAATTCGAAGAGCGCCTGCAGCACCACGACATTCGTGAGCGCACGGCAGATGCCCTGGCCCGCCATTATCGACTCGATGTGCGTCAGGCAAGCCGGGTAGAACAAACCGCGCTGGCGCTGTTTGATGCGGTGCAGGCGCCCTGGGCGCTAGAGCAAGCCCCCTACCGGGATATGCTCGGCTGGGCAGCTCGCCTGCATGAAATCGGTATGGCAATTAACTACAGCGGCATTCATCGCCATTCAGCCTATATCCTGCAGCACACCGATCTGCCGGGTTTTAGCCAGGAGGATCAAACCCTGCTGGCGGCAATGGTTCGCTTCCAGCGCAAGGCGCTGCGTCTTGATGAGATGCCCCCTCTACCCAGCCACGACGAGACCACGGTATTGCGTTGTATCCGCCTGCTGCGCCTTGCCGTTGCACTGCATCACCGCCGCCAGGACGACCTGGTGCCGCCACTGTCGGCCAGTGCCGAGGGTGACAGCATCAGCCTGACGCTACCGGAAAGCTGGTGCGAGGCAAATCGTCTGTTGATGCAGAATCTGGAAAAAGAACAGCGCTACTGCCGGGAAATGGGCTGGCGACTGGAACTTCTCTCCTGAACATTTTCTATGCAACAGGCACCCCGGCGGTGCCTGTTTTTTTGCTATCTACTCCGCAAATTCACAGCAAACCGGTCCAATCACTGGCAAACAGTGGGCATCGGTATGCAATACTTTGAAAAACAGCGGGTTATTCATTCGCACTCACGAATTTATTGAGTACCATCTGTTAAGGAAGCGCAAAGCGCCATTGGAAGATGGAACGAAGATTGCTTGAGTCAGAGCTCAGCAGAGAGACGCCATATGTTTGACAACAAATCGATATTGATCACAGGTGGAACAGGCTCGTTTGGCAAGATGCTGGTCAGAACCATTCTGGCCCGCTACAAACCCAAACGCCTGATTATCTTCTCGCGTGACGAGCTCAAGCAGTTCGAGATGCAGCAGATCTACAACGATCCCTGCATGCGCTATTTCATCGGTGACGTGCGTGATGCCAACCGTCTGACCATGGCCATGCGTGGGGTGGATATCGTCGTTCATGCCGCTGCGCTCAAGCAGGTGCCAGCAGCTGAATACAATCCCATGGAGTGCATCAAGACCAATATTCATGGCGCGGAGAATGTCATTCAGGCGGCGCTGCTTAATCAGGTCAAAAAGGTGATTGCACTCTCGACCGACAAGGCTGCCAATCCGATTAATCTCTATGGCGCCACCAAGCTTGCCTCCGACAAGTTGTTTGTCGCGGCCAATAATATCGCAGGCCAGGATCCGACCCGGTTTGCCGTCGTGCGCTATGGCAATGTGGTGGGGTCACGCGGTTCAGTCGTTCCCTTCTTTCAAAAGCTGATTGATCAGGGCAAACACTCGCTACCCATTACTCATGCTGAAATGACCCGTTTCTGGATCACGCTGCAACAAGGGGTCGATTTCGTCTTACGCAATTTCGAGCGAATGAAAGGTGGTGAGATTTTTGTCCCCAAACTGCCGTCGGTGCGTATCACCGAGCTGGCCAAAGCCATGGCCCCCGAGTTATCCCACGACATTATCGGCATCCGTCCCGGTGAGAAGCTGCATGAGGTGATGTGCCCGGCCGATGACTCCTATCACACCTTTGAGTTCGACGACTTCTTTGTCATTGGCCCGACCATCAACTTCAACAACCGCAACAACGATTTTTCCCGGACGGCAGCGGGTGAAAACGGCCAAGCCGTCGCCCAAGGCTTTGAATATAACTCTCGCGACAATCCTGATTTCCTGACCATTGAACAGTTAATGGCACTGAACAAACAGGTGGTATTTGAATGATTCCGTACGGGCGCCAATCCATTAGCCAGCAAGATATCGACGCCGTTATCGAAGTACTCAAGTCAGATTTTCTGACTCAAGGACCGGTGGTGCCGCGTTTTGAACAAGCTGTGGCCGATTATTGCGGTGCCGGCTTTGGTGTTGCAGTCAATTCAGGCACTGCCGCGTTACACATCGCTTGCCTGGCTCTCGGCGTTGGCCCCGGAGATTGGGTCTGGACCTCTCCCATCAGCTTTGTTGCATCCGCCAACTGCGCGCTCTATTGCGGCGCCCAAGTGGATTTTGTTGATATCGAACCCGATACCGGCAACATGTGCGCGCAAGAGCTTGCCCGTAAGCTTGCCATCGCCAAACAGGAAGGCAAGTTACCCAAAGTAGTGATACCTGTGCACTTTGCCGGACTACCGTGTGATATGCAGGCCATCCATACCCTGGCGCAAGAATATGGTTTTCGCATCATTGAAGATGCCTGCCATGCCCTTGGCGCGCGTTACCACGATGAGCCCACCGGCAACGGCCGCTATAGCGACATCACGGTATTTAGCTTCCATCCGGTGAAGATCATCACCACTGGCGAGGGTGGCATGGCCATGACCAACGACCCTGCGCTGGCCAAAACCATGCGCATGCTCCGCAGCCACGGCATCACCCGTGAGCCGGAGGATTTTATCAATGAGCCGGACGGCCCCTGGTACTACGAGCAACAGATGCTGGGCTTTAACTACCGGATGACCGATATCCAGGCTGCGTTGGGGTTGAGCCAGATGACGCGACTGGACGAGTTTCTGGCCAAGCGCCGAGAGATTGCTGCAAGCTATCATAACAAGTTACCACGACATATTGGGTCTCTCGCTACTCGCCAGGCTCGTCTCAGTGCATGGCATCTTTATGTTATTCGAGTTAAACAATCTGCTCGTAATGAAGTGATGGACAAGCTAAGAAAAAAACACATCTCAGCAAATGTGCATTATATTGCGATAAATACTCAGCCTTTTCATATGATGACATTGGGGAAAACTCCCAATGCTGCGAGTTTTTCCCAATCAGCAATTACCTTACCGCTATATCCAAATCTATCACAGTCAGATTTTAGATCGATAATAAGACACCTATCAGAAATAAGTATAGAGACAGTAAGTTAAATAGAAGCACAACTGGTTCAACAAATAATATATTGTAGAGATACTTATGAAAGTTATCGTATACGGAACAGGGCTTATCACAAATAAAGATACCACAGTTAGCGATGTAGAGGCCGCAGCTGGCACCATGTTTAATGGTGGTATTGAATTCAATTGCGCACGTTATGGCGTCACAATTGTGGGATATGTTCAGCCGCATCTGGATAAATCTCTGAATGTATTAAAAAACACAAAAATTCTTGAGCCGAGTGAGCTAAACGCATTGGAATATGATTACATTATAGTCAACAGCCAGTTTGAAAAAAACAATGCTCAATTAGTACTATCGCAGAATGGTGTTGCCCCCCAAAAAGTACTTTCGTTTAAAAGTGACTTTCACACTATTATCCGTGCGTTCGAATCTAGTAGCTGCATATCTATCCGACGTCACAAGATTGTGGATGATCGATTAAACACTGCGACAATATCATATGACATTTCAAATAAATCAACCGATGATGTTTTCTCTAGAATAGATGATATAAATGAAACTGTATTTGTTGCTAATATCCTTTCTGCTTATGAAAAAACGATTGATGATGCAGAACATGATACGATTCCACCAGAGTTACAAGTAGGAAAAAACTGGCATAATTTCCTAAAGGGTTCGAGACCTAACTTCTATACTGCTATTAACAAGAAAGATCAAGTTGGACTTAAAAAACTACTTCAGAATTTCTATAGAAATGAAATGAGCAGTGGTATTTTAGGTGGAGTTGAGGCATTTCATGCATTTTGTAACGATGCGCACCATGCTGGAAACTTTAGACGTGTTTTTAATGTATGGAAGAATAGCCTGCTTGAACCCAAGGTGGAACAGTTGGCATGTAAAAACGTGGGTAACCCATACGGTATCTATTTAGACGGCAACATAGTGCATGCAAATAACATGCTGAACAACTATAGAGCGGTAACTACAATTAACCTACTGAGTGATCTCAATCGGCCAATCGTGATGGAAGTTGGTGGTGGGTATGGTGGCTACGCTGAATCTCTATTTTCCTGTGGCTTTCAGGGAACATATATCAACTTTGATTTACCTGAAAACCTAATAGTATCATCATACTATTTAATGATGTGTTTTCCCGATAAGAAGATACTGACATATCAAGATAATATCGAGACGCTTAGCCGAGCAGAACTAGAGAAATATGATATTATTTTGTTGCCACATTATCTTATTGAAAAGATTGAAGAGTTGAGCATCGATTTTGCTATAAACACTATCAGCTTTTCAGAAATGGACTTTAGAAATATTTCTCATTATCTTGAGATATTTAGTAAAGTAAGTAGACATTATATTTACCATGAAAATATGCTCGATGGGGGTGCCGGATTTGAATTTTATCCAGTCAGCACGTTTCCTACACTTGAAGCATTCAAACTCATTTTTTCATCTCCCTCTCGCTGGCCATGGTTTAGCATAAACTCATCACACTACCATCATGCTGAATTCTTGTATGAGCGGAAATAAATAATGGGGGCGTAGCCCCCATTATTTATAACAGTCAATAAAATCTAAAACATCAGATAAAATATACGTCGTATCATAAGCTCTTATTATTTTACCAACCGGTTCCGCCTTTAT
The DNA here is from genome assembly GCF_900156095.1 of Aeromonas sp. RU39B. Lineage (GTDB taxonomy): Bacteria > Pseudomonadota > Gammaproteobacteria > Enterobacterales > Aeromonadaceae > Aeromonas. Next base: position 133,175 of record NZ_FTMJ01000008.1, on the reverse strand, counting down.
CATATCCTCATAAATCAATGGCCCTGATGCTTCAGCTGCGATAAGTATCGCATCTATTTTATATGTGCTAAGAACGCTTTTGTCGTAAATATATAGACCATCTATGTATTGACCTGAAAGCCGGTTATCTACAGCAAAAATTCTCACACTTTGGAAGTTCTTTGCAAAAAAGCGGATCAACGATTTACCAAAACTTCCCCCGACACCATAGATGCAAAGTGATAATTCACTTTGGATATGACTCAATAAACTTAAGTGATCGAAAATTTTACGCCACATTTGCATCGGTTTTATAAAACGCGCAGTATTCTTACTAACTTTGTATTCTATAGGGAAATGGTATGTATAATTCTCCACATCGAGATGCGTTATCCGCTCCATCAATGACGAGTAGTTAGCATTCCTTGGGAATACCAGTGTATCAGTAAATATAGGCTCACCATCAATGGTGACAAGAGATCTAAAATTATCATCGAGATGTTTAGATGCAGGTTCGGCAAGTAACCGTTTAAAAGCATCATATGAGTCGATAAATTCGCAAGACAATTCCCCGTTATTATCCGAAAAATGTAGATGGTTTGCCTGGAAGGCAGAAAAATCGAACATCACACCAAACTGGCAGATTTTATCGGTTCTACAATAAGTAGCGACAAACCCTTCATCAATATATTTATATGTATCATCACCTACTGAGTTAATAGTGATATACTCAACGTCAGGATTATTCTTAAATGTTTCCTGGACTCTGCGTAGTATGTCACCGATCGTAGATGGATATTCTAAGTCAATATCAAGAAATGGCTTATCCACTTTATTAATAGGAAAATTGAGTTCCTTAAGCATGGCACTCACCCTATTCTGGATGGAATGCATACTCCGATTTATCTCAAACCATTGTCTCTGGCGGTCTCGTGAACGGTTATGTAGTATTGTTGATAACTTCTCTTGCAGTTCTTCTCTGCTATTGAAGTAAATAACAGCTGGAGATTCTCCCAAAACCTCGTATAACTCCGGGTTGCTATTCGTGATCTGAACAGCTCCCGCACCAAGGACTTCAAAGTGACGTAATTTAACCTGAGGCTCCTGACTGTCAGGAGCCCATGCGGGGTTAAAGACAACACCTGCCGAACTATAAACCTTGTTAAAATCGGTTATATCCAAGACACCACGAGCATATGTTCCTAACGTCGGGTGCTCTTCCCATCCATATCCATATATAGCAAGATCTAGATTCTGACTTACCGCGTAGGCAGCGCAAATTTCCAGAAAAATATCACGCTGTTTACCATCTTCGGCCCCAGTAAAACTAGAGTTGGATTGTTTATTCTTACCAATAAAAACAATATCGTGGCCATGATAACCAGGTTCATGTCTAAACAGACTATTATTATAACCCCAAGGTAGATGACTAACATTGTCATAGCCTTGATCACACCGAATCTGATAGGCCTTTTTTGAATGTGTAAATATATGATTATAATGGTGATCGAATTTTTCTAAATTCAGATCCATCCACTGCCCAGGCTCATCGTCAGGATAAAAGGCAGAGATTACTCTGCCATCAGCCAATTTAAACCAGAACTCTTCTGAAAAAAGCTCTTTTATCCAGTCGTGATATATATGAATGAATTTTGCACCACATTTATTGGCAACATCCAAAACATATGCCTCGACATCCTTCTTGCCAAGATAGAAAGATAAAGGAAGGACATTAATATTTATTGCCGCACATCCAAGAACATCCCTAAATGGTGAACGGCAATTATCATGGATATACTCGATGTTAAATGCACCCAGTATTATTATTTTTTCCATATCAAATAAATGTCCCTTCCATAGTAAACATCACAGATGGATCCGGGCTTAAGGCCATGAGTTTACGAACCTCCTCATATCCACTACCATCATTGTTGGAGCAGGGAGCAAAGACAATGCAGCCATCATCTATCAATGAACTCAGTTGAGAGCTTAGTTTATGATAGTCAAAGTTTTTCACATTGTTAAACGTTGTGATACGTGGGGCATCTATAACTGCTGAGAGATCATCAACAAACCGCTCATGGGTGAATACTTTCACATCCCAGCCATTATTTTTCAGCGCGGTGAGAACAAGCTTGCTAAACGTAATGTTTGCACATTGAAGTAAAACAATACGCTTATCTTTACTAATACCTCTGTCCAATAACCCATCACAAAGAGTCTGAGCATAATTTCCGTCATGGAATTTTTTTACTTGACGAGATAGGTTAAACCGTCGGTATGCTTCGTGAACGTAGAACTCCAACTGCTCTCCGGTAAAGTTCTCAGTACGAGAAACAGCTTTGGTTGAACCCACATAGTCTTCCCAATTTTCACTCTGTAACCATCCTGCCTCTTTATACATTTCGTACATACGAGTACCAGGGTAAGGTGTCGCAATGGAGAACTGTACTGTGTCACAAGGAAGTTGACATGCGAGATCAATTGTTTTCTCAATTGTCTCTATCGTGTCGCCAGGTAACCCAAAGGTAAAGGTTAAATGAACCTTGATGCCACGAGCAGCAGTTTTTTGGATACCACTAATAACTTTATTGATATCTATGTATTTTTCTGAGGCATCAAGAATTGATTGTTCAGCCGACTCGACACCATATTTGATACTGTAAAGTCCTGCCTCAACGAGTGCATCAAGTTGTTCATCATCAATTCTATCCGCACGCCCCATGGTCGCCCATGGAATCGTATTTAACCCTGCATCAGTAATCGCTTTAGCCAAAGCAATTACACTTGCTTTACTCATATTGAAGGTATCATCATCAATATAGAAGCTCTTGTACGGGACTTGTTCCAAATTTGCTTTAATCTCACCGACGACATCTTGCGGTGTACGCTTGCGATACTTACCGCTTTTATAGAACATTTGTGGCCAAACACAAAATATACACCCGTAAGGGCAGCCACGCGTTGACATAAGTTGTAATTGTGGGCGAGGCAACCCGCATACGCCATCAAAATAGTTGAGTGCAGGTAATCCATCTTCTCTCTCTGCCCACGGCAATGAATCAAGACCGACCAATTCACCGAATTCAGTTTTAACTACACCAAGTAGCTCACTTCTGAAAAGAATACCAGGTATTTCACTCAGGAGACGATCGCTGACACCATCACGAATGACCTCAAGTAACTTCATTACACTGGCTTCATATTCGCCATATGCAATATAGTCAATAACTGGCGTACGCTCCAAGAATGACTTATCTTCTAACTCAATATGTAATCCGGTGAATACGACAATACACGATGGATATGATTTTTTAATATTATTTGCTATCGCAAGATCATGCTTCAGTGTCGCAGAGGCCGTTTCGATAACGATCACATCAGCATTATATGAATTCACAAAACCATAGAAATTCTCATAAGTCTCTCCCAGAGCTATCGAATCTCGAACATAGGCATCAAAACCTCTCTGCTTGGCAAGTGCCCCAGCCGTAGCCAACCAGAATGGAAATGGCAGATAACCGCCGAGCAGACCAGGTAGAATTCCATCTTTTTCACAGGCATTATCAACAGTAAAAGTGTGTGGCCAGCGTGAACCAGCTCTTACACCACGCCAGCCTTCATGGCCGTCTTCTGGAAGTTTATACCAAGGCGGATTAAGGAAAAGTACACGCATTATGTTCACCTTCATCATTTATATTTAATTAGATGCAATGATATGAAAATCCGGATTACTATCAGAAAATTTCACATCCAAACCATTGATCCAAACTACATCACTAATTGCAGTTATAGTATGTATTTCATTTTTTTCAATGATGAACTTTGCTCCTTCAGATAACTCGCCATCAAACAAGAGATCATTTTTCAGCGTCATCACATTTAGATGTAGTCTACCTGACAGCACAACAAAGAATTCGTTTGTACTCTTGTGATAATGATTACCCCTTGTGTGGCCAGCCAAGGTTCTAATCATATTTATTTCAGCAAGAGGAAATTCTCTAAATATGCCGGTGACCTCACCTCTTGCATCCGTACGATTCATATATGACTCAATGATCTTCATCCTATACTCCACATATCAAGAAGCGAACGGCTAAGTTGCGGCGTTGTCATACCCAATGAATTCCATGAGGCTGTCGAATCTAGAGAAAGATCGTAAATATCATTCGATGAAAGACTACGTGAAGTGTCAACTAAAGAAGATGAAATACCTGCAACATTAGCCAGTTTCTGGGCGAATTCGACTCTCGAACATCGTTCACCACCAAGATGCACAGTGCCTAAATGAACTTTGTCTATGATGGCAGCAAGTCCATCATAAAAACATGGAAGATATAACGGACTATAAAACACGTCACTAAAACAGCTGACAACTTTGTTTTCAGACCAAGCACTTAATAACATCGCAGGAAATGCTGCATATCGGTCAAATACCGCTGACGTTCTAACTATGGTTGCCTTTTTACTGTGGCGTCTCAGATATCGCTCTGCTAAATACTTGCTTTTCCCATATACAGTATGAGGGTTTGGTCGGTGACTCTCTTTGTAAAAACCTTGCATTCCATCAAAAACATGATCAGTGCTAATAAATATGAAATGAGCAGTGGGGGCTAAACGACAAAGATTAACCACCATTTCAGCATTATCTGTTCGCGCCTGTTTATTATTCGACTCTAACCACTTAACATTCTTATTTCCCGCACAATGTATAATAATATCGGGGATGCCATTTCGTGTGACTAGTTGACAGACAAAGTCATCTGACGTTAAGTCCCCAGACCAATTAGAGTGCCCGGAACGACCACCGATAGGTATAATATGAAAGCCCTTATTGTTAGAAAAGGCGTCAACTAAATAACTGCCAATATAACCAGAGGCACCAGTTACCCATATTGTCCTGCTCATGTAAATAAACTCCACGCAGGGAAGAAAGGATCATAGAGAGGTAAGAGTTTCACACTTTGATCTAGTGATGCGCATTGTGCCATGATTGCTGGTCCAGAAATAGCCGCACAAATGAGAACAATCATGTCTTTTGTAGAGGAAATATCATCATGACCATATATATCTCCTATCGGAAGACTACTCCCCTTAAGAGCATTATCAACAAGAATCAGGGAATCTATTCCTTTTGAAGTCTTCAGATACGATATTGCTGACTCAGCCAGATCACCTCTAACACCGTACACAATTAGTTTCTTTTTTTCATATTTACAACGTTCTGATACACGATCAAGAAGCCAATATAAAGGACTGACTGTATTTACCCCTAATTCGCTACACAACCACGAGTCAAACCTCATAATCAGCATCGTATTCAAGCTACTTCTATGACCTAAAGAAGCCAGTTTAATATTTAATGCATAAAGATTGTCTATATCACAGATACATTCCAACAATGTATCGCGGTGAATCAAACTGGTATGGAGTGGCATTTTAAGTGACTGACTTAATTCACCACCAATAATTGTCATTAAACCAGGAGTAACATTTCCTACAAACTCACCTTTTGATACGTGGCAAGCATATATTTCCTCCCTGCGAGGTTGTACCGGATCTCGTAGCTTGCTATACCCATAGGAAAATAGCTCGCAGTCGACTATCTTTGGCTTATCAACAACAGCATGCGATACCGGTACGTTGGGAATATGAACGTCAGTTCCTTTCGGACAGATATAAACATATTCAGCAGTTGATGCCTCAAGGCGCTCTTTTAAAAGAGCGATATTTTCATCAAATGCAATTTTTTCAATCTTGCTAACGTTATTGTAGACTGGGATACTCACTTTACAGCTGTTCATTAAATCACGAAGTCGGCTATCAATTGTGTGCCGTTTAAATGCATTAGTCTTAGCTAGATTTGCACACTGAGCACACTCTTGCGGTTTATCTAACCAATATCTTATCTTTTCGACTAAGTCAGCAGCTTTATCATAGAATACTATTTCTTTATTCTCCTCAAAAATATTACCGAGCTCAGTATTCTCATTAGTCAGCTGCATTGCATATCCGTTAGCTGCAACTTCAAAATGGCGTAGTTTTACTTGAGGCTTTAATGACGTTCCATCCCACGCATAACCCGGATTGAAGACTATACGTGATGATGCTAGTACTTTTTGATATTCATCATCCGAAAGCTGGCGAACATACCAAGGAGCCAAGGTTGGATGATTCTCCCACCCAAAGCCAAAAATAGCAAATCGCCATCCATGATGTTTAGCCGCATCGGCAATAGCCTGTAATAATTGGTCGCGGATTGCACCATCTTCTCTATATAAGCCGCTCCCTAGCGAATCTTTGTTACGGCCGATGAATATCACATCATAGTTGTACTGATGCTTTTCTTCACTTATATGATACTTTATTATGCGAGGGTTAAATCCCCAAGGAAGATAATAGCACTCCCGTTCAGGAAACTGTTTCTTTCTTTTTTCGATAGCTGTAATTGAGTGTGTAGCTATATACGAATAATGATGATCAAAGCGAACATTCCTTTGAAACCATACCGGTGGCTCGTCATCGGCATAGAATGTAATAACCTTAGTAATTTCTTTTATTTCCGAAAAAAAACTATCACTCAGATCTGCAAAGATGAGATCGTGATAGAAAAAAACGTATCGCACTTCAAATTCTTCAATTATCTTCTTTAGATATTTTTCAACATCTTCTGTAGATAAAATAGAAAGCAATACGTTAACATCAACTGAAATTAGATTTCCGTTCGATGTTATACTTAATGGCTCAAGCCAATGATTATTAATGTAAGGATAGTCAAATGCGCCAACAACAAGTATTGGGTGGCTCACTTTATAAACTCTCCATCCAAATTTACACCAGCTATTATCTTCCCTGTTGCAGCGAGAGCCATTCTCTCGACCTCAGCATAGCCAGAACCGAACCGGTGACTATAGGGGATCAATGCTCCACAAAAATGACCGCACAAACTTTCACATAGGTCTTTTAATTGCATAAAGTCAAAGTTGCTCGACTTGGAGAACACATGTAGTTGATTCTCTTCAATGAGAGCACTGAATTCATTGCTGAAGCGTTCATGACATAATACATGTACGTTGTAGCCAAGACTTAACAACGTGGTAAGAAGTGCTTTGGTAAATGATACGCGAGCAGACTGAAATAATAATATGGGACGGCCATCATTACCAATACCAGCCAGGCGCTCTCTTAACTTCGCAATAAAGTTATTATCCGTTACCTTACGATTTGCATCTGCCTCTGCGTAGCGTGACATTGCGAGCTTTTGATAATACTCCAAATCCTCAGGTGTCAACGTATCCGTCTTACTAACCGCCTTAGTTGAACCTACATAGTCAGACCATTGGTCAGACACTAACCAGTCCTTATCCTTATATATGTCATACATACTGGTTCCAGGATAAGGTGTCGCTATAGAAAACTGTACTGACTCACAAGGTAGCGAACATGCAAGATCAATTGTCTGATTTATTGTATCATGCGTGTCATTGGGAAGCCCGATGGTAAAAGTTAAATGTACCTTTATGCCGGCATTATGAGTCAACTCAATGCCAAGAATTACTTTATTAATATCAATGTGCTTACCAGAACTATTCAATACGGTTTGATCTGCTGATTCCACACCGTATTTCACACTATATAATCCGGCCTCTTTCAATGCATCGACCTGGACTTGGTCAATCAAATCAGCCCGTCCCATCGCACCCCAAGGGTAATTATGCAACCCTCTCTTCTTTATTTCTTGGGAAAGCTCTATAACAAATTTTCTGTTTATATTGAATGTATCATCATCCAGATAAAAGCTTGCATAGCGACCCGTTTTCATGTTGTGCTCAATTTCATCGACCACATCTTCAACGGTACGTTTTCTATACTTCCCGCTGCGATAAAACATCTGCGGCCAAATGCAAAATATGCAACCATATGGACAACCACGGGTAGCCATGATCTGTAGCTGTGGCATTGGAAGGCCACTTGCGGTGTCATTATAGGCAAGTGCCACTGCAGGATCACGATAAGGCCAAGGGAAATCGGTCACTGATTTCCCCACACCAAATGGATTTTTTACAACAGCGCCATCTTCATTTCGATATAATAATCCAGGAACATCTGAAACTGGCTTTTTATCTCTTAACGCTTCAAGAAGACTAACTAATGATAGTTCATACTCACCATAAACAATGTAATCAATGTTTACGTGTTTTTTTAAAAACTCTGGAGAGTCCAGCTCAATATGCAAACCGGTCAAAACTACAGTTAAGTCAGAGGATAATCCTCTGAGCCGCTCAATGATCTCTAGGTCGTGATCCAACGTTGCTGACGCTGTCTCCAAGACAAGAATATCTGGATGGCAGGCACAAAATGCATCATAGAATGCCGTGTAGCTTTCTGAGAGAGCGATCGAGTCTCTTAACTCGACCTCAAAACCAGGTAGTGCATTCAACATGCTAGTCGCTGTAGCCAACCAGAATGGAAATGGTTTATAGCCATTGCGCAGTTCAGAAATAGTACCATCTTCATCAGTATGCGAATAATACGGAAATGTGTGGGGCCAACGGGAACCAGCGCGCACACCATGCCAACCGGGTACTTCTGCAGTCGGTTGATGATACCAAGGAGGATTGCTCAGAAAGATTTTCATGATTTAGTCCAGTGTCGTTGTTTGCAGGAGTAGTGTCTGCTTAGCTTCAATGAGATCGTGCTCAATCATTTCATCCACCATCTCTTCAAAAGTTATTGATGGCTCCCAGCCTAACTCTTTGCGAGCTTTTGACGCATCTCCCAACAATGTTTCAACTTCCGTCGGTCTAAAATAAAATGGATCAACTTCTACGATGCAACGACCATTCTGATCATAACCTTTCTCATCAACCCCTTGTCCACGCCATTCGATATTCATTCCGAGTTTCTTTGCGCAGCGTACAACAAACTCTCTGACACTGTGTTGCTGTCCTGTTGCTATTACATAGTCCTCTGGCTTGTCCTGCTGCAGCATAAGCCATTGCATTTCAACATAATCTTTGGCATGTCCCCAATCTCTTAGAGAATCAAGATTGCCAAGATATAACTTTTCATCTAACCCTACTTTAATTCTCGATAAACCACGGGTTATTTTTCTGGTTACAAAGGTTTCACCACGCCGACTGGATTCATGATTAAACAATATACCATTACATGCATATATGCCATATGCCTCGCGATAGTTTACTGTAATCCAATATGCATATAGCTTTGCCACACCATAAGGGGAGCGTGGGTAGAAAGGTGTGTTCTCATTTTGAGGAATAGTTTGAACTAATCCATATAGTTCTGATGTGGAGGCTTGATAAAACCTAGTTTTATTCTGAAGGCCCAAAATTCGAATAGCTTCAAGAATACGTAAAGGCCCCAAGGCATCGACATTCGCCGTATATTCAGGTTGTTCGAAAGATACCGCAACATGACTCTGGGCAGCCAAATTGTATATTTCATCCGGCTGAATTTGCTGGATCAAACGCAACATATTGCTGGAGTCGGTGATATCACCATGATGGAGGTGGAACTGTCTATCTCGAACATGGATATCCTGATACAAGTGTTCAATTCTTCCAGTGTTAAACATCGAGGTACGGCGTTTTACGCCATGGACAATATATCCCTTACCAATCAAAAATTCGGCAAGGTATGAGCCATCTTGACCAGTTACGCCAATAATCAAAGCGGTCTTCATCTATTATCCTCTATCGAAAATTTTGAATTTTGCCAAACTATTGGCGACAATATCATCCATATCAAAGTACTTGTATTCAGCTAGCCGACCCAAGAGGCATAAGTTTTTTATTTCCTCTAGAGTTTGTTTATAACGAAGATATCGATTTATCGTGGAATCTTGTAGCACTGGGTAATAAGGCTCTAAACCATATTCAGGAAGATAATCACAGGGATACTCAATAACAATACTAGTATCTGGTTTCACTTGCCCAGTCAGATGTTTAAATTCGGTGATACGAGTGAACTGCTCTTCATTGGGATAGTTGACTGTTGTCACCGGCTGAAAATGTGCTTGCTCAAAATGCTTATGCTCGAAGCGTAATGATCGATAAGGCAGTGGTATATGATTGTCTGGAATAAGACTGTCAATCATACCGGTGTAAATAACTGGGCCGCTGAATACATGTCCATCCAAAATAATCCCTTTTTTCTCCCAGTCCAACGATACGCGTGACGACATGGGCATACCCAGCTGCAGGTCTATATTGGGATGGTCCAATATCGCCTCAATCATTTTGGTATAGCCATAGAGCGGAACGCCCTGATACGGGTCGGTGAAATAGCGATCATCCCGACTGACCACCACGGGTACCCGAGCCGTCACCTCGGGGGAGATCTGCTCTGGCGGTACCCCCCACTGTTTGCTGGTGTAGTTGACGAAGGCTTTCAGGTAGATAAATTCGGCCAACTCTCCGAGCAAAGGCTCTGACTCTTTACGCAGCTCCAGTATTGGGACTCGGGCCCCTTCGCCAAAGCGGGCCAACAAGGCAGCAATCATGGCATTCGCTTTATCGGCGGGGAAACAGCGCTCGATGCTGGTCAGGTTAAAAGGAATCGGCACCAATTGCCCGTCGATACGCGACAACACCCGATGCTCATAAGGGTGCCACTGAGTAAATCTGGAGAGATATTCCCACACTTCAGGCTTGTCAGTATGAAATAGGTGTGGGCCATAACGATGAACCAAAATGCCGTGCGCGTCATACTCGTCGAAGCAGTTGCCACCGATGTGATCGCGCTGCTCTAGCACCAATACCTTCCAACCCAGCTGGCTGGCCATTCGCTCTGCCATGACGGCGCCCGAGAGCCCAGCGCCGATGATCACCGCCTGATAGCTCATGCACTGACTCCGAACAGGGCCTTTGCCACATACTGCGGTGTTTTATGATGCGTGGCAGCCAGTTGATGTCTCTCATCAAAAAACCAGCCGGGCGCCAGTAAAGACACTTCATCGATGGATTGCGCGATAAAATGCTCAAAGCGAGCGTTATCCCCCTGACGCAAGAAATAAAGAGCCGCCGAATAGAGATGATGGGAGCGCCCTTTAGCAACCAGCACGGGCGCTGCGCCAAATTGCGCGGCGTTATCACAGGCGCGCAGTAAATCATGGAGTGACTGCTCGCGGCGATCGGGGGATTGGCGCGTTTGGCCGCCGAAACTTTGCACATGCATGCGATAGCGCCCTAACACCTCGGGAATAAAATCGAGAGTACCGGGATTGAGTGACAAATTAAGAATGTGCCAAGGGTAATCAAGAATGATCTTGCACCCTTCATCAATGGCATTTGCCATTTCTTCATAACGGCGAAACATGATGGAGCTGGCATTCACAAACACGCCATAACGGATCAGTGCTTCGCGGTCCATCACCGGTTTCAGATAACGGGCATTGTAGTAATCACGAGTAAACAGCTTAATCGTCTGCCCTGTCGCATCATCAAACATGTCGGCTTCGTGATAACAGAGCGTACAACCCGGGTGGCTATCGAGATAGTCAGCCTGCTGCTGCAGCTTGCCCGGTAAGGCCAGATCGTCACCATCGACATACGCCAGATACTCGCCCCGCGCTTCTGTCAGCAGGCGCTTTTGGGTTTTCGCCAACCCCATATTTTGCGGATTTTGCAAGGCGCGCAGACGCGGCCAGCGCGCAGCCAGTCGCTGCATAATGGTCCAGGAGCCATCACGCGAACCATCGTCGATAGCAACCACTTCAAACTCGAAGTCAGTTTGCTGCTCGAGCAAACTGAGCAGGCAGGGTTCGACAAAGCGCTCAAGGTTATATACCGGCACCAATACACTGACTTTCATAGGGTTTTCCGACAAAAACGAGAGATGATGAGTAGGGTTGCGCTGGTTTGTGGTAAAGCTACCGCACGGTCTGTGTCAACCCTTCCTCCCTTGTGTCAGTATCAATGCAAGAGCTATGCCTGACAAAACTAATGCGCTGATTTTGCTGGTTTTTGTGACTTACATCAGGCTCAAATGATTCAGCACATTTGACGGCTGCAAGACTGGAGAAGATCAATGCCGTCCCAATACCAGTCAAATGCCAATGCCTGTCCCGGGGCAACAATCCTGTCCACACGGCCATGACAGCGGCCAAAACGCGCACGGGCTTGCTGTAAATCGCCGCCTACATAGACGCAGGTCTGCATATCCCAGTTTTTTTCCAGCAAGGCTTCCCAGTTATCGGCAGCCCACTCGGTGAGAACACCCCCACCAACAAAAGGAAGTGGTTGCGGGGCGGTAAGTGTCAATAAAGTGACACCGGGGAGTGATTCCATCCTGCTGTCTGGTAATGCTGCAGCGCTACGCTGGCTCTGCACCAGACGCTCCATCGCCAGGGCCGGATCGGCTACCAGAGGAGCAAATATCCTCTCCAGCAGGGCTTGGCGTATTACAGGCTCTGGCTGACCCAGCCAGATAAGCGTGGTGGGTGATGCACACGCCAGCTGATTAAATTGGGTACAGTCCTGGGTTAATGCAGTGGCAATTCGATCAACGTGCTCACTTTTCTGCTCACCAAGCCAGCGGCTATCGATTAACAGCATGGAGCGTCGATCCGGAAACACGAGCTCCTGAGCGCGCGGCGAGAGCGCAATAGCGCGAATGGCACGAATGGTGTCATCCCCACCCCAGACAATACGCAGCGAACACTGCTCACTGAGCCAGGCGGTAATATGGGCCTCGTGGCCATAGCGGATAAAACGGGTGCGGCTGGCAATATCCTGCCACGCGGGATCAGCAAACAGCTCGGCAAGAATCGCTAACAATGCCGATTGCATCTCATCGTCCCGTGAGGAGAGACGCACGACAGAAGGATTTCCCATCAGTAGCGCCATCAACCAGGAGTAAAATGCCACCGTCGGCACATTGGAAGGCACCAGATGAAAGACCACACCCAGTGATAAACGCCCTTCCATACGATGTACCTGCGCCTCAATCTGACGACGCCGTAGCCAAAATCCGAGCGCTGCCAGATCGGGCCACAGCCTAGCAGCCTGCTGCAAACGCAATGAGAGCACATCAATAAACTCGCGGATCACCGGCGAAAAAGGAGGCAATGGCGTGGCGGCAAAATTCTGCCACCCCAGCATTGGTAAGCTGTGCGCCACGGCAGGAGCCTGCGACCACAGGGTCATTGAAACGTGTCGCTGCATCCTCTCACCTCAGCGCCACGTTGGCGCCCCAACACCTCGAAATAGTGGCCCTGGCGGCCACACGGACAATCATCAGTACCGAGAATCCGGCCCAGATCTTCAGTCAGCAGCGAGTGACCGGGATAGCTTTGTGGAATGGCTGACAGCACTTGCAACAGACCGATATCACCGGGTTGGCTCACTGCGTGGGTAAGCGGATCGCGAACCAGCAGATCGGAAAACAGGGGTGCATGCAGATGACCTTGCTCACATTCGACAAACACCGAACCCACTTGCTCGACCATACCGTAAAAGTTATGGACCCGGGAGAGCCCCAAGGTATCACGGCACGCCTGCTTGAACGCAGCATTATCAACGGCCAGATGCTGCAATTTCTTCCAGCCGCCGCTGTGAAACAGCACGCCCTGTATCAAGGGCAATGACATACCACGTTGTCGTAGCGGCTCAAGCAGGCATTGCCAGACCATGAAGGTAAAGCCGAACAGGAGCACCGGCTGCTTGGCATACTTGTCGCAAAACGCTTCAATCACCGGCCAATTGGGGCGCATCTGTTCATCCAGCGCATAAGTGTGATCCCGCCCCAGAAATGACAGCCCGAGTGCGCCCGCGCCACGGGCCGAAAAGCCACTGCGCTGCTCAATCAGCGTCGGCTGTTCAATCAGCAGCATCGGCAGGCGCTGCTTACCGATAAAATCTTGCAAGATCCTGACCAGCACCTTGCTCTGCAACGCTGCTGTTTCACGATCAAGCACGATCTGGGAGGGTGCGCCGGTCGTACCCGATGAGGTGAGCACCTTGAACACCTCCTCTTGCGGCACACTTTGCCAGCGCGAGAGTTTAAACAATCTGGCCGCTAGGTAAGGGAGCGCGGCATAATCATCGGCCTCTCCCCAACCAAAGCTCTTCAGCACGCGCGCATAAGCATCGCAGCCCTTGTGATGCAGCGCCGTCAGACGATTGAGACGAGCCAGCAGCAGCTGGCTTTTCTCCTGCTGCGACAGACCATACACCGGCAGATCCCACCACTCGGTCATGCCAGCGCCTCCAGTTGCTGTAACAGCGCCACATAATCAATTTTCAGGTTACTGCGCCGCGGCAGGCTCGCTACCTGATGCAGCGACACGGCAGAGGGCGCAACCCGCAACCAATTGGCTAACGCCACCTGCAGATCTGAAGGCACATTCTCCCCTTCGATAGCCACCTTGAGACGATCATCACGTCCGGTCGCCGCAGCGCTCACCCCTTGCTGCGACAGCCATGACTCGACCTCCGCAAGGCTCACTCGTTTGCCAAACAGCTTGAGAAACCGGCTAAGACGACCACAGAGGTGATAACGCCCAGCATCATCACACCAGCCGATATCTCCCGTATGCAGCTCGTCAATCGTCCGCCCCAGCGCCAAGTCGCTCGCCGAGGTGGCATAGCCCAACATCACGTTGGGGCCGCGATAGACGAGCTCCCCCTGCCCTGCCGGTAACCCGGGCTCATGACGCAGAGAAAACTCGCCGCCCGGTACAGCGCGACCAATGGCATCGGGGGCGATGAGCACCTCGTCATGGGCCAGCCAGGCCATGCGTGGCGCGGCTTCCGTCTGCCCATACATGACAAAAAAACGGCGCCCCAGCAAACTTGCCTGCTCGGCAAAATGGCGGGTCAACTCAGGCTCCAGCCGTCCACCCGCTTGCGTCAGGGTGGTGAGCGTGGGATGACGTCCCCAATCAAAGCGCAGTTTTTTCAGCATCTGATAGGTAAACGGCACACCGGCCACACTGGTGACACCGAGCTCATCAACCCGATGCCAGAAGCTGCGCTCCAACGGACTGGCACTGGTTTGTACCAGTGAGCCACCGACCAGCAGGTGACTGTTGAGCACCGACATCCCGAACGAGTAGAAAAATGGCAGGCTGGTGATGGCGCGTTCATGGGCATCGAGCTTGAGATATTGCGCAATTGAGGCGGCATTAGTGGCCAGGTTGTCTGATGAGAGACGCACCCATTTGCAGCTACCGGTACTGCCAGAAGTGGGTAGCAGTACCGACAAATCCGCATGCAAAGGCGCAGGGGCCGAGCGCTGCTGCAGCGCACCCTCAGGGGATATCTGCACGCTGACCGCAAAATGCTGGCAGAGCTGCTCGCTCACCTCGTCAGGCTGGGCTGGATCAGCCAACATCATCACATGGCCGTCGCGAAGCCCCAGCAGATAGTGAATCAAGTGCGTCGTCGTGTTGGCAAACGGCAGATAGACCAGCTGCCGGCCTGAAGGATAGCGATGTGATAAATGCTCAACCCGTCGGCAGAGCTCGTCATAACTCAGCCAGCCCTCGGTTTCATCCCACCAGGCCAGTGCCGGGTTATCCACGCGAAGATGAGCCAACAGCGACCGCATCACACTCGCATCCCCCCATTGACACCTATCACCTCGCCGGTGACGTAACTCGACAAGTCCGATGCCAAAAACAGAGCCACCTTGGCCACTTCATCGGGATCGCCGATCCGCCCCATGGCGATACTGGCCAGACGCTCCTGAAATGTTTCATCAGAGAGGCCATGGGCCATCTCGGTGTCGATAAAACCGGGCGAGATGGCATTTACGCGGATGTTATGAGGCGCCAGCTCTTGCGCCAGCGCACCGGTCATGCCGATCACCGCCGCTTTGCTGGCAGCATAAGCGCTCAGACCTGCTGCGCCAGATTGCCCCATGATCGAGGCCAGATTGATGATGCTGCCGCCACCAGCGCGCTGCATCAAACGCGCGCCATATTGGCAGCAGTAGAGCGGTCCACAGGCATTAACGGCAAATTGCCGCTCAATCTGGGCTGCACTCATCATGCCCAGCAGCCCCTCTTCCAGTATGCCGGCATTGTTAACCAGCACATCCAGCCTGGCGCACTGTTTGAAAAGTACCTGAAAGGCGGTTTTCACCTGCGCCGCGTCACTGACATCCATGACAAGCGATGTCACTTGCACGCTAAATTCATCGTGCAGCGAAGCGGCCAGTTTATTCAGGTGAGCCTCATTACGGCCAGCGAGAAACAGGGTGGCGCCCTGGGCGCAAAAACGTCGCGCAATGGCAAGACCAATGCCGCGGCCAGCGCCGGTGACCAGTGCTACTTTTCCCTGCAGCATGGCACCACTCACAGCACAACGTCGTACTTGGCGAGGATCTCGCGCGCCTTGCCCACCGAGCTCATATCGATGATGTCATCGGTATCAAGCAACATGCCGTAGGCATCTTCCAGTTGAGCAATCAACCCCATGTGGGCCACAGAGTCCCACTGCGGAATACTGTTGTAGGCCAGCGCATCGTTGACAGTGGCAAGCTCAATACCGAGGGCATTGGCAAAAACCTGCTCTAGGGACATCATCGAAAAAATCTCCTCAGTAAACCTCGCGCCTGCTGATACTCGGCGCCATTTAATGTCATGCTGACCCACTCGTCATCTTGCTCGGCCACGCGATAACCCAGTTGCAGGTTAAGGCGCAGGGCCGATTCATTGTGCCTGCGCACCGACGTTCTGATGCGCTCAACGTGCAGTTGCTCAAAGGCGCAATCGAGTTGAGCCAGCGCGGCTGCCACGGCCAGCATGGGGTGACGGATGCGGCTGTTGCCCAGATAGAGTCCGGCATCAACTTCTGCCTGCCCGCTTAACGGCGCGTCACGTCCCCCTTTGAGGTTGACGTAACCGGCACGCTCACCGCGGCACCACACCACCCGATGCCATTGGCTCTGGCTCTGTGCAATGCGCTCAAACCACTGCCTCTGCCCACGCGGGGTAATATGACCAGTGTCTTGCATCTGCAGGCGCACCGCATCGCTGTTACGCCAACGCCTAAGCGCCGGTAAATCGGCTGGCGTGACCGGGCGTAATTCAATCCCGTACTCCATGCTAGCGCCCCCTTATCGGCCCGACGCGACACAAAGATGAGCCGAGTCGCTTAAAAAAATCGTCAGATGGATATAATCTCAAAAAAATTCAGCGTGTTGTAACTATTTAGGGGCTCTTATGGCCATTGCCATCATTCCTGCCCGTGGCGGCAGCAAACGGATTGCACGTAAAAACATCCGCCCCTTCTGCGGCAAGCCGATGATCGCCTATGCCATCGACGCTGCGCTTCAAAGCGGCTGCTTTGAGCAGGTAGTCGTCTCAACCGATGATGATGAGATTGCCCAGATTGCCCGTGAGCTCGGCGCCAGCGTTCCGTTTATGCGGCCGCCAGCACTGGCTGATGATCATACCGGCACCACACCGGTGGTTATCGACGCCATTCATCGCCTGGGCACCATGGGCATCCACACTGACCATGTCTGCTGCATTTATGCCACGGTACCACTTATCAGCGCCGATGATATTCGTGCGGCCTATCAGCAACTTAACAGCAGTGATGCTGATTTTGTCTACAGCGTCACCGAGTTTCCCTTCCCTATCCAGCGCGCAGTGCGCATGGATGAGCAGGGATTGGTGACGCCCTTCTGGCCCGAGATGATGGCCAAACGCTCGCAAGATCTGGAGCCCGCCTATCAGGACGCTGGACAATTTTACTGGGCTTCTAGCCAGAGCTGGCAAAATGGCTGGCAGCGCCCTGCTGGCCATCGCCTGCCGCGCTGGCGGGTGGTGGATATCGACACCGAAGAGGACTGGCAGTTGGCCGAATTGCTGTTTCGCGCCCTCGCCAGCGGCCAACCGGCATGACCTGTATTGCCTTTCGCCTGGATGCCTCGGCGGACATCGGGCTCGGCCACTTGATGCGCTGCCTTGCTATCGCTGATTTTCTCGCCGAGCGTGGCGCTGTGTGCCATTTTCTGACCTGGCAGTTACCCGCCGCGCAGGCCGCTCGACTTTTCCCCCATCAGCATCACCCACTGCCAGACAAAGAGAGCCTCGGCCCTTTGGCCGCCTTGCAACCCCGTTGGCTGGTGATTGATCACTATCATCTGGACCGCTACTGGGAGCAGCTTGCCGCAGAGCATTGCCGCCATATCCTGGTTATCGACGATCTGGCAGATCGGCCACACCACTGCCAACTGCTGCTCGATCAAGGGCCGCTGCGCAGTGCACACGACTACGCCGACCTGATTCCGACTGATGGCCAGTTACTGCTGGGTACCGACTACGCCCTGCTGCGTCCAGCATTTCGCGCCAAGGCAAAAACATCGCTCGCCCCGTGGCAAAAAGGGCTTATCTGCTTTGGCGGCGCCGATCCGGCCGGAGCCTGCCTGACCACGCTGCAAAGCCTTGCCGCTACCGGTTGGGCAGCGCGATTGCAATGGACTGTGGTGGCCGGTAGCGCCAATCCGCAGCTTCCCGCATTGCAAACCTGGCTCGCCGCCCACTCCTCCCTTGCCATTACCTTGCTCGCGCACAGCGATAACATGCCCGAGTTGATGGCGGGGCAAGATATGGCTATCGGCGCCGCCGGTGGCATGACCTGGGAGCGCGCTTGCATCGGTCTGCCTACCCTGGCCGTGGCCATCGTCGATAATCAGGTTTTCAACGCCGAGGTGATTGCCCACTATCAACTGGCCGCCAGTCTGTCATTGACCGAGCTGACTCAACCAGCCACGCTGGCGGCGGCCCTCACCGAGCTGGAAGAAAAGCAAGATAACTACCGACTGCGAGCACAGGCCATGGTGGATGGGCGCGGTCTTAGTCGCTTGGCATGCCTGCTACTTGCGGGCGACAAGCACGGCCTACAACCCGTTGGCAACCGGTGGCGCTGGCAGGGCGAATCGGGTCAAAGCGTGACCCTCAGCCCACAAGCAGACCACTGGCTGGTGCAAGGTGAGCCGCTAGCCCCCAGCGAGTGGCAAGAGCTGGCACATGCCTTGCTTTATTTCATCCCGGATAGTGCATTTTTGCTGGTGACCGACAGCGCCTGGTCACTCCCTGCCCCGTGGCAGCGTGATGAACAGGGCTGGCGGCTGACTCGCCCATCATAAAAGGATCGTCTGAATGTTGATCGCGCAGCGCCCTATCGGCCCTGATGTTGTCCCCTATGTCATTGCAGAGTTGTCAGCCAATCACAATGGCAGCCTGGATCAGGCGCTTGCCATCATGAAACTGGCTCACGAAAGCGGGGCCAGCGCCATCAAGCTGCAAACCTACAAGCCCGAAACCATCACGCTACAAAGCGATCGCCCCGAGTTTCGCATTCATGGCGGGTTGTGGGATGGCCATACCCTGTTTGATCTCTACCAATGGGCTCACACCCCCTGGGAGTGGCACAGCGAACTGTTCGCGCTGGGAAAAGAGCTTGGCATTACGGTGTTTAGTAGCCCGTTTGATGCCACTGCCGTCGATTTGCTCGAGTCCCTCGACTGCCCGGCTTACAAGATCGCCTCGTTTGAGTTGGTTGATCTGCCGCTTATCCGTTACGCCGCCCAAACCGGCAAACCACTGGTGATGTCAACGGGCATGGCGAATGAGCAGGAGATCAGCGCCGCCGTCGACACAGCGCTTAAACATGGCAACGGAGACGTGGCGCTGCTGCATTGCGTCAGCGGCTATCCGGCGCCCGCGGCCGACTATCACCTGCGCACCCTGTCGCTACTGCGCCAGCGTTTTGGGCTGGAAGTGGGATTGTCGGATCACACCCTCGGCTCGGCCACGGCCATCGCCGCGACAGCACTCGGTGCCACCTTGATTGAAAAACACTTTACCCGCTCACGGGCCGAAGGCGGCCCGGATTGCGCCTTCTCGATGGAGCCGCATGAACTAAAAGCGCTGATAGAGTCCGTCAACACCGCCCATGCTGCGCTAGGTCAACCCAGCTTTGAACTGGCGCCGAGTGAGCGCAGCAATCGCGATTTTCGCCGCTCCCTCTATCTGGTCGAAGATATTCACGCCGGCGAGCCACTGACGGCCGCCCATATTCAATCGGTTCGCCCGGCACTGGGCCTGCCTCCGGCGGATTATGATGCGCTGCTTGGCCGGCGCGTGACCGAGACGAAAGCCGCCGGCCAGCCGCTCAGTTGGCAATGGATTGAACGCGATGAATGATGAACTGCTCTCTTTGCACCTAGCCATCATCACGCGGCGCTGGCCGAAGATTGCCATCGCGCTGACAGCCGCCAATCCAAACGAGCTTGAGGTCGCGCTGTGCGAAGGTGCCGGTAGCACCCTGCTGGTCAACGGCATTCAGCTCACCAGCCGTCATGACCGGGAGGCTGAAGCGATGCTGCAAGCTGCCAGCCTGCCAGATCACCCAACCCTGCATGTCTATGGCACCGGGCTCGGTGACCTGCAACGGGCGCTACTGTCACGCTCCCGGCTGCGCCAGCTACAGGTGCATATTCTCAACCGTCACCTGTTTGTACTGGTGCTCACCGTGCTGGAGCAACAGGACTGGCTGGATGATCCACGCGTCACACTGACCCTCGCCGCCGATGAATCGGAGATTGATCTCCCCTTCTTTGCCTTACCCGCCGAATTGCAACTGGTGGAAGAGCAGGCGGTGGCCATTCGCGGACGACTGGTGAGCGAAAACCTCGCCAGGTATACCCGGCAGCGCTTTGACCCGGATAGCCCCGCCATTCGCGACCGGTTGGCCGATAATCGCCCGCGTATTGAGCAAGACGGTGATGTTGCAGCGCTCTTTGGCAGCTACCCCGGCGCCGCCGCACTGGTGGTGGCCAGTGGCCCCTCACTGCAGTGGTCATTGCCAGCCCTCAAGGTCTATCTTGAACGGTTTCCGCACACGCTACTGCTGTGCGTGGATACAGCACTCGCCTTTCTCAAGCGCGCGGGGATCATGCCGACGCTGGTGGTCAGCATCGATGATGCCATGACCAGTCAGCGCCTCTCGGTAGACGGTGTTGCGCCGTTGCCACTGGTCTATTTTCCGCTGGTGCCGGGACCGGTGCTCGACAGCTGGCCCGGGCCACGCTTGACCGCCTATTCGAGCAGTCCGATGTTTGCGGCGCTGCGGCAACAACATCCCAAGGGCATATTGCACCACGGCGGCAGCGTGCTGCACCCAACGGTTGATCTGGCCGTCAAGATGGGGGCCAGCGAGGTGATCCTGCTGGGCTGCGATTTTGCGTTTATCGAAGGGCAAACCCACAGCGGTTGGCAAAGTGGCGAGCTGGGCCCAGCCGCCAGCCACGCCTTAAGCTGGACACTCGATGGCCAAGGGCGCCGCGTGGCGACCAACCCTAATTTCACCACCTATCAGATTGAGCTGGAGCGCTATATACAGGCTCATCCAGAGGTGCAATTTTGGAATACCAGTCGGCGCGGCGCGGCTGTGCAGGGGTGTGCTTATCACCCGGAGTTTTGTGTATGACTCAGCGCGATCTCACTCACCACTTCGTGGCGCTGGCCCACCAATTTCGACTCGGCCAGTCTGCTGCTGCCGTCATGGAATTGCCCGCTTTGCTGGAGCAGGCCATGGGGCACTTGCCATCACAGCAGCAGAGCGAGTTTGGCGCCATTGTCGCCGCCCTGCTCACCTGCCAGGAGCGCCAAGACTGGATAGGCCTTGCGGATTGGCTGGAGGGCGAGATGGTCGCCCTGCTCGAGCGTCTCGACTAAACGGCCCGCAGCACATCGTGCTCGAGTAACAGGTCTGCCAGCTGGCGCGCCTTCCAAAACGGGATGGCGATGGTTTCGGCAATCTCGAATAGCGTGAGCTCGCCGTCAGAGTACGCCAAGAGATTCATCATATCGCGCACCTGCCAGCCGGAGTGGCTGGTCGACAGATCCGGATAGAGGCCACGCTTACCCAGCTGTGGCTCCCCCATCACGGTGACACAGTAGCGGCCTTCGAGCTCAATACACTCAATAGCCCGGCGCAGTGCCATAAAACTGCCAGCCAAACCTGCAGGCGTGATCAGGGAGAGATCATCAAGGGAAGTGTGGTACTCCGGAAAGCAGCCATATTTGCTGCGCATCATCGAGGCCACCGGCAGATCCACGCCAGGCGCGCACAATTGCCGCTCGTTAGAGCCGCGATCGAGGAAACTGTAGTGGTGATAGGCCGGGTCGGTATGACGCAGCACATGCACCAGAACACGGTCAGCGAGCGTATTACCCTTACGCGATGGCAGATAGGAGTAGGCGCGCTCATCACCCAGACACGAGAGATTAAAACCCGCAATTGTGTGCAATTTGAGATGGTCTAAGTGGCGCGACAGATAGGCAATTGCCCCCAACGTTTCCGGCACCAGCATCAGGCGATAGCTATAGCGGCGCTGCGGCAAGCTGGCCAGCCAAGCCATCAGAAACACCCCCACCAGCGGCCCGGAGAGCTCGTTATTAGCCATCGACGGGTGGCACAGGTAGCTTGAAAGCAGCACCTCTTCCTGACTGTCGCCTGGGAGTAGCAAGTCGCCATATGTCATCGAACCAGGCGCCAACGTCGCATCGATCACCACGCGGTATTGCCCGGCGGGTAGCTGCTCGCGCTGGCGATGGGGCAGGCAAAATCCCCAGCGGCGCCGGTAATATGACGTCACATACGGAATCGCATCAGGCTGGGCAGGTAAAGAGTGCAAATGCGCCTGTAGCTCATCGAGCGACAAGGTCACGTCTACCGGCTCGGAATAGCCCACCAGGTGCAGGTTATGCTGGGCAAAATCCACGACCTTGCTACCATCAGGACCGATGATATATGCCTCACGCACGTTCCATTCATCGGGCACGGTCCAGTCAAAACACTGGGTGCCACTGGCCATTTCATGAGTCTGCAACCCAGGCAAATAGTGCCTGAGCATAGCCAGACTCTGGCGCACGCCGTCCCCTGTCAGGCTACGGTTGATAGGATACAGGGCGCAGGCCAGGGCGTAGAGCGCCTCACCAATCTGGGACGGTTCGTTCCAGTCATGGGGTAAATCAGGAATGTGACTCGGCAATTTCAACAAGCTCGACAAGATGCCCTAGTGGGCTTAGGAAAAACTGAACCAGTGCGCCGTCAAAGGCGATCGCCGGTTTGGCAACACCAAGTGGCATATGACGCTGGTGACGTAGCGTCGCAGCAGCAAGCGCCAAATCCGGCACTGCATAGGCAAGGTGATTAAGCAAATTATGACGGGTGTTAAGCGCCTGAGAGACCGGACTATCATCACTGGCGGGCGCCACCAGCTCATAGGTCACACCCTCGTCGGCATAGGCAAACTGCACCCACACCTGCTGCAGAGGATCATGCACCGCGTCTGAAAAGCGACTGATGCCTAGCACATCTCGGCAGTAAGCAACGCCCGGCGCCAGCGTTTGCACGACCAGACCAATATGATGAAGCTTCATGTCAGTGCGCCTTGCCGGATCAGTGCGTAGGGGTTTTGTGCAAGAAGCGCTAGCGCTTGAGCGCTGAAATCACGGCAGCGTACTGCCCAAACCGGAATACGGCCCAGCAAGCTCTCGCGCCACACATTGGCGGTACGTAGTGCTGCCACTAGGCGGGTGAGGTCAATCTCGCTGGCCAGTGACAGATCGCGGACAAAATAATCGCAGTGGCACGCAACGACGTGTCCCGCCTCGCGTCTCTCACCGACAAAACGCTTCATATAGCGATAAGAGACGCCGCCTTGCTGCTCAACATAATGGGTGAAGGTAATGCGATCAGGATGACATCCCATGCCAACCAACCAGCCATCCTGCTCTTCCAGCCAGGCAAAGACACTGCGCGGCCCGAAGCTGTTATCACTCGGACATGCCGCCAGCACGCTGTCACTCCCGGCGCCGGCTAGCGCCACGCTAAACAGGGGATCGTGAGTGCGCACAACACCAGGCAAAGTGCGAAAAATGTCGGTCATCAAGCCGACCTGACTTGGCGATGCCATGGGGTCGAAACACTCCCCGCGGGTCAGGCTATAGGTAAACGTGGGCACCAGTAACGTGCCCTGATGGCCGAGCCAGGATTGCCAGCCAGACCAGAATGCGGCAATCCCCTCAGCATTTCCCTGTCCCGGAAACTGTGCCACCACCATGGCATCACTGTGCACCATGATGCTATCGCCGGGCGCCAATCCAAGCGCATCCAGTGCGGTTAATAGCACCTGCTTCACACCGTCAACCCGCGTGAAGAGAGTGCAGCACGGATCTGGCCGAGCGTTTTCATACTGGCGAGCTCTTCTGGCTCGAAACGCACATTGAAATGCTGCTCAACCAGCAGCAGGAAATTGAAATGGGCCAGGGAATCCCATTGGCTAAACGAGCCAATACCCCAGCCATCATTGACGGCCATTATCTCTACCGAAGGAAACTGCTGCACCAGCAGGGCGTTGAGATCAGACATGGTGGTAATACTCCAGACAAGGCAAGGTCACCGCGTCATCGAGAGACATTGCCAGAAAATGTTGCTGAGAAAAAACGGCCGGATCCGGATTAGGCACCTCCACCACAGGCAAGGTCAATAGCCACTGCCAGGCGGGTTGATTACGTTCGCAGTGACTGGCCGCAATCAACAGCCGAGTCACACCAACTTTGCGCAACTCGGCGATGATCTGCGCAAGCAACCAGTATTCCATACCGCGTGAGAGAACCCGGCAACTGAGCGCCAGTGAGTCCAGCAGCGCGCAGTGTTTATCGATGGGGCGCACGATGCACAATCCCACCAATCCATGATCGGCAAATCGGTCCGTCAAGGAAGCAAGCCAAACCTGGCCGGTGGCGGCAATATGTTGCAGCGCCGCTTTATCGTAACGCTGGCATGAAAGGTTGAACTGATTGGTTTTCAAGGCTAATTGCTCAGCCCGGCCAAGATTATCCGGTCCCAGAGGATGCAAACCCGCCTGCAGCTGCAAACTGGCCAGAAAATCAGAGTCACTGCGGCTTTGCTGTCTCCATGCTTCGCTCTCTTTGAGCGCCTGATAAGAGTGCTGGCGCAGGACATCTTCCCGTGTGAGCGTTCGAGATCGCAATGATGGGTGGGTTAATAGTGCATCCGGCCAGGACCAGATCTCGGTCGGGGGCTCCACCACCTCAACTTGCGGACAATTGGCCCGCACTTCGGCGCGCTCGGTGGGCGAGTCATCCCAAAACAACAGGGCATCAAGTCCCAGATTGAGCTGCTGGGCAATGTGCACCAACCCGGCCGACTTGCTCTCCCACGAGATAGCACTGGCGGCAATGTGCGCACGGCCAAGACACATAGCGGCATGATGCTCGAACACCTGCCACACGTCATCAGGATGATTTTTAGAACACAGCGCCAACAGAACACCACGCTGATACCAGTAGTCAGCGGCGCGCTGAAACGCTTGGAAGAGCTTGCCGACGCCATCCTGACCCAGCTTCAGGCCATGGAGCCCCTCCTCGCCAATCACCCCGCCCCACAAGGTGTTATCACAATCAAGCACTAATACTTTACGGGCTGGGGCTCGCAAGGCCTGCAAACGAGCTGCAATCCAGCTTGCCAGCGACGCTAGTCCGGACATGGAGAAGGGACAGGAGAACAGGTAGCGATTGCGGGAGTCCACACACTGCGATCTCCCCTTCTCAGCGAGCCAGTGATCAAGGTGAAGCGCATGAAAGTCGTGAGCCTCTAATTGACGGGTAAAGGCCTGCTCAAACTCAGTTTGCCACTCATACACAGGACCCGACAGTGCATTGGCATGAACAAAACAGCCGCCGATAAGCATCAACCCATCGCCAACCTCACGGCGCATCGGCGCCAGCAAGGCTTGCAGCCACTCGTCAATCGCAAGCTTGCGCGATGAGTCATCCAGTAAAGACCAGTGACAGCGACAATCATGGTCAATCAGATCATCCCAACACCAAATGACGATATGCTCATCGCTTGTAGCCTGCCAAACACCCTGCGGGGCATGCTCCAGCGTCCCCATCAGAGTAAGAGGATACCAAGCCGCATTGCCGGGCATCAGAAACACATTGGAAGCCAGGGTGATGGTAGGCACCGCATTCCTCAGACAAGGTTTATTCACCGCCGCATTGTACTCATGCCCATCGGGCATGAGTAGCGCCATCATATTGATAAGCGCAGTTTCTATGCGTGCTTGAACACATCCAACCCACTGAAATAGGTGGCATCATGGCGCTCAAACGCATCAGCATAGATAACCTGTGCGTCCTCAAAAAACGCATCGAGAATGCTCAACGCTGCTTTTATTTTGTCAGCTAGGACATCGGCCGGAGCTTTGAGATGGGCCATCATGACGCTGATGATGTTGGCGTAGAAATAGTTGATAGAGCCAATCAACACGCGATAAAAGTGACGTTTATTGGTACTCATCAGCAGATAGAGCAGATAGTCGTGATGACGCTGCATCACTGTCAACACAGCGTTATATTCAGGCTCAACATCGCGCCAATCCGCCCGACATTTTTCTATCATCTCACTAAAAAAGCGCGAATCCAGTGCAGCGTCAAAATCGATGCGAGAAAGATCGAAGGGGGCAAAATTATCCTTCATCAAGTTTTGCATCAATTGGGACTTGTCAATGGCAGGCCCGGTCAAGGTGATGGTATCAACCGGAGTGGGACGTGCACCATCTATATAAGCACCGTCACTGCAGTTAAAGCAGACCATCTCACTTTTGCGCAGCACACACTCCATATTGTGGATAGAGAGGCCAAACAGATGGTTAATCCGCACTTCCCCACCAAAGTTGGCGCGAGCTGGGAAGGTATCGTGAGTCTCATTCACCATCTTGGTCTCTTTCTTATCGTTGTAATAGAGACTCAGCGAAGAGTGGTGCTTGTGCGCATCACGAAAGCCGTTATCGATACCGAACAGATAGGCACGTTTAAATCCGAGCAACGCCGCATAATTGAGGCCCGTATTGCCCACAAAGGGATTGGGATACTCAATTAAGTCATGCACCAGCTCACCATGGCAAGCATCGAACAGCATGGAATACATAGGCTCATTTGGCTTTAAAGCCAACCCTGTCTGACGGAAGAATCGCTGACATTCAGGGTGAATCACATCAACACTCAGGAAAGTGACATCCTTGAGGAAATCATGAGCATTAAGGATTTCAAGAAAATCGGCTGAACTCTTGGTGCGCTCAACTGCCACATAGATATCCGGCTTGATGTCTGCCTTGTAAAGCGCACTCACCGCGGTGCCACAGGCAATAATGACCGCCTGGTGCTGGTGCTGACGAATAAACTCGATGGTTCCATCCAGTGACGGCCCATTCCCTACAACAAAAACCGGCGTATCACTGTAATGGTTAGCTCGTTTTTTAAGCAAAAACGGGGTGCCGCTGGTCAGGTTATGGTGGCTATGTGCCAGTGCATAGATGTTGTCGTCAAAAAATCCCCAACCAGTTTTGAGCAGATAAAACTCATGCTCAACCTTCTCAATCAAACGGTGAATCTTTTCGCTGTGATAGTGGAAGAAGGAGAAATAAGAAGCTGACCAGAAAGCACCTTTACGATGCAGAGCCTCCATCATGTCACTGACCAGCGTTTGCTCATCCACACCAATAAACAGGTGGAGGCTTAACGACTCCTGCTCCATGTAAGTTAGCAAGGCGTGCCAGTCAAAACAGAACAAGGACGCATAGAACATGTCAACGTCTGGCTCAAAGGCAAACAGGTGCTTAACCCGGCACTGCTCATACAGATAACCGAGTTGATATCCCAAGCCAACACCGTACATCAACGCTAGCGGGATCTCACAATCAAGGGCATCAGATAAGCGCAAACCTTCAAGATCGCTCTTGTTCTTGAGATTGGAGATGTCATTGTTGTATTTAATGTGGATCTGCCCATCAATAAACCACTGGGCAATAAAATCGATGCAGTTCAGTTCAGCGTTGTCGATCACATCGCGAACCTGATCTCTTGCATCACCATAAGGATTCTGCCCATAAAGCGCGACCTGCTCATCCAGCCAAAGCAGGTTGGGCTCTCCGTTCTCATTGCAGAAAAAACGAAATGGGCGACTTGGTTGATAGTCTTTGAAGTAGTCATGAATATCCGGCATCAACCGCTCAAAGGTGGCCATATTCATGGCAAAACGCTGCGGCAGCACAGCGTGCATCGCCACTTCCTGCTCATGTTGGGAAGTGAGCCGGCGAAGCTCTTGTTCAACGCTACCCAGAGTTTTTTCAATATCCATCCGACATCATCCACTGTGTTTTCGGTAAAAACTGGCGACCCGGTCCAGTTGGGCAACACGCTGCAACTCACCAGAGACAGCATCCCGCATTGTGCTCACTCGCTCAATAATACGGGCGTACTGCTGCAAGACAGCGGTGAGATCTGGCGACAATGCTTGCGATAATTCACGATGGACAAATAACTCATCAACCATCTGCAGATAGTCATTGGCGTGTTCATCGAGTAGTTCTAATTGGTCAGTATTCAGAGCACTTAACATCCTCTCGCCAAGTGCCAAGACCTCATCAGGCAGTGTGGTCATACTGCCCTGCTTTTTTGTTCGCTAAAGGCCCGCTCACGCTCTTCAACAGGAATGGCATCCCAGCCACTCTTGATGGTAATCATCAGTTGCATAACTTCATCAATGGCACTGATATCGAGATGGCGACTGGCATCCATCAACCGCTCTTTCATGTAGTCATAGAGCGATGCCAGATTTTGTGGAACCTCACCAAACGACATGTCGAGCGAATCTTGTAGGCCATTGATAATAGCCATCGACTTCGAAATAGACTCTGCCTTCGCTTCCAAATCCTTGCGTTCAATCGCCCCTTTGGCTTGAGCTAGGCGCTCCAAACAGCCTTGCATCAGCAATTGGATGACACGATGAGGATCAGCGACAGCCAGTTCTGACTGAAGATTATGCGTGGTATAGGCTTTGATATTTTTTCTGTACATAGCGATGAGTCCGCATTAACCATTAACGTCTTGATGATGGTTTTTGTCAGCTACTACTTGTGTTGAGCAGCGACAAATACGAAGAGGACTGTTTCAGTTTGGATAGCAGCGTGTCGAGGCTACCATACCGGGCCCGAAGTGATTCTTCATACTTGGTCAACTGAGTCGTGGCATCAGATTCCTTCCGACTCAATTCTCGAAGGTCATCATTTAGGCTATTTTCGCGCTGAGCCAGCAGACCCCCCGTCTTGGAATAGTCATCCAACTGATCAGCCAGTTTTCCGGCAACACCATTTTCGCCACCAAAAATGGCAACCACTTGATCGAAGTTTTTATCGATGGCATCTGTGAGCTTTTCATCATCAATAGATAACACACCCTTGTTATCCATCTTGACACCGAGCTGGAAAATAGTTGAAAAAGTTGATGAGTTTTTTGACGGTTCGGTAATCGTGCCACTCATCAGGTTGGTGACCGCGCGAGTAACCGAATCCCCGGCCAATGCACCACCATCATCCTGACTTTTTCCTGCAGTCACCGTATTACGCTTTCCCAGCGCTGTACTTTTGGACACCAGCGAATTGTACCCATCGACAAAGCTCTTGATCATATCCTTGATACCAGCCTTGTCGGTGGTGATATCAACCTTGTTCGATTTGGCACTGCCATCGGTATCTTTATCGGAGGTTCTCAGTACCGTCACCTTGAGGCCCACAATCGTGTCATCAAAGGTATTGGTCGCGCTGGTCAAGGTATTACCGTCAACCGAGATCTCTGCGCTACCCGCTGACTGAGTCTTACTCAGAGAAGAGGCGAAACTTGTGAGCCCTGTTGTGCTACCGCTGATTTGCAGATCATTACCGGTACCACTTACGCCCGAATCCATCACCAGTTTGGCTTTACCATCCGAGGTCGTCAGGATATTGGCGGTCAACCCGAAGTTATCACCATCATTATTGATGCGCTTGCGGATCGATTGCAGTGAATCACCCGCCTTCACATCAACCGAAAAGGTTTTGTCACCAGCCTTGAAAGTCAGTGTTCCATCTTCGGTCACCAAAGAGTCGGTGGAATTGTTGAAAGTTCCCTCAAATTTGCTGGTCGTCGCCAGTTTGTTGACGGTGATGTTGTATTGGCCGTTAGATGCCCCACTCTTGGTTTCTACCTTGAGTACCGGGTTATCTTTGTCTTGGGTTACAGCCACCGAGCGCTTATTGAACGCCCCGTCCTTCGACATGGCCTGCAAGGTGGAGACATAAGAGGAGATCGCAGACTTGAGCTGCCCGATGCCAGAGAGGGTAATCTGGGTGTTGGTTCGTTTGGTCGTGATCGGTTGCTGCAGCTGAGTTTTTTTGGCGGCCACGCTGGAAGAAATCACCGATTCCAAATCCAGACCCGACCCTGCCCCCGCTGACGTAATGGTTGCCATTTTCCCACTCCTTCCAACTTCGGTGCTCAGATTTCGTTATCAAGCAGCAGGCCGGTGCGCGAACCACTCGTACCGTTCATCCCCTCTTCCTGATAGGCACGGATTCGCTTGCTGATAGCCAACAGCTCTTCCGATGGGATCTGGCGAATCATTGACTTGGTGTCAGCGTCCACCACCTTGATAACTACCTGGTTAAGATCTTTCTCCAGGCTGAAATTGACAGTCCAGCCCTGTAACTGGCCAAACTCCTGCAATTTCTGTACCTCATTTTCCATATCCGTAACGCTCATGGGTGAGCTAGGGGGATTTTCCCCTTTACGGCTATCACTTTTGGCATCAATCACCCGCTGCTCTTCAGACCCGGCTGATAGCAACGGAGCGGCCTGCTGGCCGCTCTTGTTACTGGTCTGCAGAGGAGAGGGAGTGACGGATGTCTGCACAGATAATTCACTGTTCATCATGTCGCTCCTCTCTTGGTCGTTACTCTATCTACCGGATTAACCCAGCAGGGAGAGTGCGGACTGCGGTCTCTGGTTAGCCTGGGACAGCACGCTGGAGGCAGCCTGTTGCAGAATGTTCTGCTTGGTCAGGTTGGCAGTTTCCATTGCGAAGTCTGCATCACGGATACGGGAACGTGCAGAGCTCAGGTTCTCGGATACGTTGGACTGGTTACGGATGGTCGAATCGAAACGGTTCTGCACCGCACCCAGCTCCGCACGCTTGCTGTCTACGGCCTTTATCATGTAGTCAAGGTTAGCCATCGCAGTTTGTGCCGCACTGGCAGTCTTGATGCTCTGAACACTGGTAGTAGTAACAGCAGTACCATTTTGTGCTGTGATGGTATACGGCTCGCCACTTGCGTTAGTGGTGATAGTTGCACTGCCCTTGGTAGCAGAAGCGATGCCCTTGATGGTAAAGGCAGAGGTCATCTTGAAGGTAATGGTTTGACCTGCATCAGCACCAACCTGGAAGTTACCCTTGTACTTACCATCCAGCAGCTTCTGGCCACCAAAGGTGGTGTCGCTGGAAATACGGTTTATTTCAGTCGTCAGTTGATCGTATTCCTGCTGCAGTGCACTACGGTCATCCGTGTTGTTGGAGCCGTTGGCAGATTGCTGAGCCAGAGTACGCATGCGTTGCAGCATGCTGGTGACTTCTTCCATCGCACCTTCGGCCGTTTGGGCAACCGAGATACCATCATTCGCGTTACGGTTACCTTGATCCAGACCGCTGATCTGAGAAGTCAAACGGTTGGAGATCTGCAAACCGGCAGCGTCATCCTTGGCACTGTTAATCCGCAGGCCTGAAGCCAAACGGGTATAAGACGTGTCCAAGGATTTGTTGGTATTCATCAAGTTACGCTGGGCGTTCAGTGATGACGTATTGGTATTGATATACATGGCCATAAGAAATTCTCCCGATGAACTGTCAACTGCGGGTTGCGCCAGCCAAACGGCGTCCCACCGATCGGGGAGTCAGGTTGAACGGTCCTTCCTCCCCTGGCGGGTATCTGTTGAACGGACAGATGACCCGCAGCAGTGCAAACTTTGTGGTTTCCGAACACCCCTCGATTTGCTCATTCTCTGTAACGGCGGGGTAAAAGAATCCTTTAGGAAAATTATTGCCCAAGGCGGCAACTTTTCTCCGCTTGTTTTGGACAAAGAGAGCCTCTGTTCGTCACCTGAGCATTTTTAGAAGGGATATCGCGGGGGATTTTTGTTGGCACACATAGTGCATATGGGAAGTAAGTGTCGGGTTATCGACACAACAAAAAAAGGCCGGTAAACCGGCCTAAAAGAGCTTACGCTCAGGAGATTAGCACCAAGGCGTGACAGTAGCTGAATACTGAACGACACTTGGATTTGTCATAAGAAGACGTGTAACTCTTCCCGATAGAACAAAGTGCGATCCGAACACCCCTTTGTTCCATCCTCGCAGGGCGGCCTGAACAACCGCCCTGCACCTTTTTATATTAGCCCTGCAGCAGGGAAAGTGCCGACTGCGGACGTTGGTTGGCTTGCGCCAGAATGGTGGAGGCTGCCTGTTGCAGAATGTTCTGCTTGGTCAGGTTCGCTGTTTCCACCGCGAAATCTGCATCACGGATCCGAGCTCGTGCTGAGTTGACGTTCTCAGATACGTTGGTCTGGTTACGGATAGTCGAATCAAACCGGTTTTGTACGGCACCCAGCTCAGCTCGCTTGCTATCCACCGCCTTGATCATATAGTCCAGGTTAGCCATCGCAGTCTGGGCAGCACTGGCAGACTTGATACTCTGCAGACTGGTCGTGGTGACCGCAGTACCATTTTGTGCAGTAATGGTATAAGGCTCACCGCTTGCGTTAGTGGTGATGGTCGCGCTGCCCTTCGTGGCGGATGAGATGCCCTTAATGGTAAAGGCTGCCGTCATCTTGAAGGTAATGGTTTGACCTGCATCAGCACCGACTTGGAATGTTCCTTTATATCCACCGTTAAGCAACTTCTGACCACCGAATGTGGTGTCAGTGGCGACACGGTTGATTTCGGTCATCAGTTGATCGTACTCCTGCTGAAGTGCAGTACGGTCATCAGTATTGTTAGAGCCGTTAGATGACTGCTGGGCCAGGGTGCGCATGCGCTGCAGCATGGAAGTCACTTCATCCATTGCACCTTCGGCAGTCTGAGCCACCGAAATACCATCGTTGGCGTTACGGTTCCCTTGATCCAGGCCGTTGATCTGGGAGGTCAAACGGTTGGATATCTGCAGACCGGCGGCATCATCTTTTGCGCTGTTGATACGCAGGCCGGAAGCAAGACGGGTATAGGATGTGTCCAGCGCCTTGGTGGCGTTGTTCATGTTGCGCTGAGCGTTCAGCGACGACACGTTAGTGTTGATATACATTGCCATGATTTTTCTCCTAAGCGTTTGTATAAATAGGCTTTTATTGTTTTTTGCGCCTACTTGTTTATCGGTCTTGCCGAGCAAAGCTTTAGCATTTTTTTATTCGCTGCCTGCTTCATCTCCGGCCTAACTAGTTATCGGCAACCACGCTGGGTGCTTTAGGATAAATATGAAAAAACCGCCTCAAGGGCGGTTTTTTCTGGCAAACAGGGATTAGCGCAGATAGTCGAACAACGTGAGCTTGCTTATCTTGCTAAACGACAGCTGGGCGGCTGACAAAGCGGCATCTTCTTTGGCTAGTGCCGAGACCACTTCATACATATCCGCCTCGGAGACTTTGGCACGCACTTCCTGGTTAAAGGTATCGATAGCACTATTGGAATCCTGCGCCTGATCCAGGCTGTTCATGCGTGCCCCGATATCGCCCAGGGCGCGATCGGTCCGCGAACGGGCATTACTCATGTGCACCGACGCATCCGCCACCGCGGCCTGAAAATCGTCTGGCGTGATAGTGGGATCTTTGAGTTTATTGATAAAGGTCTCCATCCCGTTGAGGATGTTATCATTGGTGGCCGGATCCAGCGCAAAGGTCTGCGCCGTGCCGCCCGCCGGAGTATTCACCGTTAACTCCAGTCCGTTAAAAGCGATACTCTCGCCACTGACATAGTCCCCGGTCTGTAGCACAGTGCCACCTGAGTCAACGATCTGGTAAGTATCCGGTGAGCCAGCCGTGGTGCTCACCGTATAACTGTTACTACCCGAAGGCTGGTAGACGCTGGAGTAGTAACTGTCGAATTGCGACTGCTCCTTGACGGTGATCGCTAGGTTGGCACTTGATGGCGTAGCTGTGCGGCGGGTGGGAATTGACTCGAACAGATCCATGCCGCTGTCACTGGCCGCAATTTTGACACTTGGGGATACCTGCAGTTGCCGCTGACCGGTATCGCCCTGGAACACATAATTCCCCGAGGCATCACGCACATAAGGAGGAATCATGTTCTTATTGCCACCGAAGATGTACTCACCCTGTGAGTTTTTCGAGTTAATCAGGTCATACATCTGCTTTTGCAGACCCGTCAACTCGTTGGCAATCGCTTCGCGTTCATCCTGGCTAATGGCGCCACTGTTGGATTTTTGGATCAGCGTAGTGGCACTCATCATCGCATCGTTCAGCGAGCTGATAATGGTCTCTTCATGGCTCAAACTGTTTTGCAGTAACCCACCGTTGACCGTGTACTGCTTAAACAGATCGATTTCATTGGTCAGTTCGAGCTTTTGCCCCATCCCGGATGGGTCCTGCCCGGATGTTTTGAACCGCTCGCCGGTCATCAGCTGGTCATAGGCCACATTTTGCCGCTCGTTGATGCCCGACAGTGCATTGAGGTTACGGTTGTAGATCATGTTGGTCGTGATGCGCATACCGGTTACCTCACTGAAGAGAGCAGAGTATCAAACAGGGACTTGGCTGTGCTGACCACCTGAGCTGATGCCGAATAGGCTTGCTGGTAGCGGATAAGGTTGGCCGCCTCTTCTTCCAAATTGACTCCGGCGGTGCTTTCAAAAATACCGGAGCTTTGCTCAAGTTTAGCCGTTGCCGCCGCCACCGACGTCTTGGCCGAGCTGGTCTTGTTACCGATATCGACCACCATCGCCGTATAGGCTTCAGAGAAAGTCATTTTATCGTCACTGGTGCTACTGCTGGGCTTGCGAACCAAATCCTGGGTTTGCAAATCAGCCATTAACAAACCGTTATAGTTATCGGCAAAACCATTGCTGTTATAGCCCAGCGAGAAGCTATCGTTCTCTTTTACTTGCCCGGTGATACTGAATTCATAGCCTGGCGATTGGGTCGGGTCGGTATAGACCTTGGTCCCCGAACCCGCCGGATTTTCCAGATTCGCCATCAGGTTTTGTCCCTTGGTCGAGGCTGCCGCCGTACCGATCAGGGTAGTACCGTTAGACTGATAGACCTCGTAGTCACCGCTGGCATTGATCTTGACGATCTGAGGCGCGGTGGCGGACAAGCTGTTTCCGGAAAAGCCAGAGCCGGTGCTGGTGTTATAGATACCGTTAAGCGATATCACGCCATTGCCCAGGTTCTGTGAATTCTTGTCTGTCTTGAGAGGGGCAGCCAGCGCCAGATCCTCACCGCGGGTGATCACTTTTTTAAGCTGAACCGCAGACTCCTTGGTGGGTTGGAACAGAAGTTTGTCACCGCTGGCTGGAGAGCCGCCCAGCGTGAGCTCAATTCCATGCCCAGGCACCTCAAAGGTGGCTGGCGGTGTGCTACCAGTGAGCACCGACGTGGCATTCCCGTCGGCATCAACAGAGAACACCTCATAACCCGTCGCACTGGAAAAATGGACCTCATAGTCATAGGTGGTCACTTCGCCACCTTTACCGGCAACAAAGTTAACGGTACCGCTCGGCGTACCGGTATTTTTTTGATAGGCCAGCGCAGATGAACTGCTGATGGAAAACAGATCCGAACCGATCTCGTTATCGAGATCCATCCCCATCTTGTTTTGCTGGTTCATGGAATCGGCCATAGCAACGGCCAGTTGACCAAGCTGGCGCTTGGCGGGCTCGAGATCTTTGCGCGCTTGATAGAGGCCGCCCAAGGTGCCACCAACGTTATCGGTATCCACATTGGTGGTACTGGTGCCCAGCTTCCACTGCAACTGGGTCTGCTTGGTGTCTGGGTCTCCGGTGGTGACCGCCAACTGCGCATAGGTACCCGCCAACACTAGCGATTGGCCATTGGCCAAGTTGACCGACACGGCACCATTACCCTGATCCACGGTGCGAATATCCATCATCTCCGAGAGCTGACGAATCGCCTCATCCCGTTGGTCATAGAGCATCAGGTTCTCTTCCTCGGTACCCCGGGTCTTGAGAATGGACTCGTTGAGCTCATTGATGCTACTGATGTATCCGTTGATCTTCTTCACCCCGTCCGTGAGTCGGTTATTGATCGAGGTGGTCTGATCTTCCAGCTTGCCAGCCAGTGTGTGGTAGCGGCTGACCATGGTATCCATCTCACTAAGCAGTCGGGTACGGGCGGCCAGCTCTGACGGAGATTCGTTGGCACTGTGAATGCCGTTGAAGTAAGACATGATGGTATTGCCGACGCTGTTGGAGCTGTCACTCACCAGGCTATCGACATAACTGAGCTGATCATAGCGGCCGTTGGCATAGCCCAACGCCGAGGTATCCCGACGATATTCGCCAAGGATGTACTGGTTGATCACCCGGGAGGTCACCGACTCACCGACCCCGTAACCAATGCTGTTGGTATAAAGGACGGTCTTCTCGCGCACATAGCCAGCACTGTTGACGTTGACGATGTTGTTACTGGTCGTCTGCAACATTTTCTGGTGCGACAGCACGCCAGTGGTGCCAATTCCCAGTAGATCGAACGCCATGAATCAGGTCTCCATTTCCGTGTATTGACTGATAGCATCACTGTGCAGGACTTGCTTGAGCTTCCTGGCGTAGTGAGGGTCGGTGGCATAACCGGCCGCCTGCAAGGCGTCAAAGTAACGCTCCGGGGTATCCACACTGGACAAAGCGCGCTGGTAGCGCTTGCCTGAGGTCAGAAAATCCACGTAGTCGTTGAAACTCTCTTCGAACGATTCATACGACCGAAACGCAGCCTTCTGCCGTGACGCCACGCCCTTTTCATATTCCAGGGTACTGACAACGGCTTTTTGTCCATCCCAGCGAGAGTCAGCCTTGATACCAAACAGATTATGGGTCACTTCACCATCACCATTACGAATGACCCGCTTGCCCCAGCCACTTTCGAGTGCGGCCTGAGCCACCAACACCGCCGGATCCAGTCCCAGCTTCTCCGCCGCTTTTTTCGCCAGCGGCATCAGCCGATTGACAAACTCACGGGGGGAATCGAATGCCGGCGTACCATCATCCTGGTAGTCGTCTTGCGACTTGGCCTGAGTCTGAAGTTTTCCCATCGGGGGAATGGTACGGCTATGACGGTGCCCCTGACTCGCCTGCAGCGGCTCCTGCTGACCCTCACTACCAGTGTCAGCAATTTCTTTGCCAAGTTTTTCAGCAAGTTGCTTTTGTTCGGCAAGATGTTCGGCATAGGGCTTATAAACCCGCTCGGTTCGCTCCGGCATACGCAGCGTGCGACCATCGCTATGCTGAAAGGTGCGCGGTGAGAGCTGTTTGACCACCATGTCGGCGATCCCCAGCCCTCCCTTATTGGCCATGTCAGACACCCGCTGCTGATCGAGCATACCTTCGTAAAACTCGGTATAACTGCTGTTCATCGGGTTGTCTTTGGTCAGCTCGGCTCCCGCCTTGCGCATACCCTGAAACAGAGTTTGGCTAAATAGCGCTTCAAACTGGTTAGCCGCCGCACGCAGTGCTTGCTGCTCACCCTGTTGGGTTCGACCGAGCTGACGCAACTTGTCCAGATTCTGGACATCGTTGACCAAGCCCAGATTGACCCCTTGGTTATCGATGCCTGCCATACTTGCCTCACTTCACTTCTTGCCGCAGGTGGCAACCCATTGCCACCCTGATTAAAGAATGA
The DNA here is from genome assembly GCF_900156095.1 of Aeromonas sp. RU39B. Classification (GTDB taxonomy): domain Bacteria; phylum Pseudomonadota; class Gammaproteobacteria; order Enterobacterales; family Aeromonadaceae; genus Aeromonas. Next base: position 95,395 of record NZ_FTMJ01000008.1, on the reverse strand, counting down.
CCAGCTCACCCTGAATCGCGCCCGCCTGTTGCAACGCTTCCAGAATCGCCATCAAATCCCCTGGTGCCACGCCGACCTGATTGACAGCTCGAACCAGATCATCCAAAGATGCGCCGGTATCAAACTTGAACATCCGGCCATTTTGTTGCTGCACATTGATAGTCGAATTGTTGGTGACCGCGGTCTGCCCTTGTGACAAAGGATTAGGCTGAGAAGCCTGCTGGTTTTCGGCGATGGTCACGGTCAGCCCACCGTGGCTGATGGCCGCCGGTTTGAGCTTCACTTCACGGCCGATAACGATGGTACCAGTGCGCGAGTTCACAATAATTTTGGCGGCCTCATCAGCAGGATCGACTTCCAGATTCTCCAGCGTCGAGAGATAGGAAACGCGCTGCGCCGGATCGCGCGGTGCATACACCTTGACTGACGTTGCATCCATCGCCTGCGCCGTGTTCGGGCCAACCAGTGAGTTAATCGCCTCGGAGACGCGGCGAGCCGTCGTAAAGTCAGCTCGCTGCAAGTTGAACGTAATCGTATCGCCCTGGCTAAATGCGTTGGGCACCTCGCGCTCAACCGTGGCGCCGTTGGCAATTCGGCCTACGGTCGGGGTGTTAATGACCACCTTGGAGCCATCCGCCCCTTCAGCGCCCAAACCACCGACCACCAGACTACCTTGCGCCACCGCATAGACCCGGCCATCAAGCCCCTTCAAAAAGGTTTGCAGCAAGGTGCCACCGCGCAGGCTCTTGGCCTCGCCAATTGCAGATACCGTGATATCAATGGTTTGGCCAGGCTTGGAAAACGGTGGCAGGTCGGCATGCACAGCCACCGGAGCCACGTCCTTGATCTTCGGCTTGAGATTTTCCGGCACCTTGATGCCAAAGTTGTTCAGCATGGTGCGAAACGTCTGCTCGGTGAATGCGTTACTCTTCTCGCCAGTCCCCGGCAGGCCCACAACCAAGCCATAACCGAGCAGCTGGTTATTGCGAACCCCTTCCACCGAGCTAATGTCCTTGATACGGGTCGCCTGTGCGCCCAGCGGGAGCAACAGACAGACACTCAGCATCAAGAGGTGATAAACACGCATAAAGCCTCCAACCACTACAGGGGCCACCAGGGACCGTTGAAGAAACTGGTCAGCCATCCCTGCTCCTGGGTATTGGCCAAGTCACCGGTTCCACCGTAATAGATCCGGGCATTACCGACGCGCTGTGACGACACCGAGTTATCTGAGGTGACATCCTCGGGGCGAATCACGCCGGTGATCCGGATGTATTCATTACCGTTATTCAGCATGATCCACTTTTCGCCGCGAACCATCAGATTGCCGTTGGGCAACACCTTATAGACACTGACCGAAATATTGCCCTGCAGGCTGTTGCTCTGGTCGGCTTTGGCCTGCCCTTTAAAGGCGGCCTGTTGATCTGCCGATGCAGAGAGATCGTAATACCCCCCCGCCGTGACCGCGACTCCACCCACCTTGACGGGATTGAGCGTAAAGCTGTTGTCTTTGCCGGTCTGAGTGTTCGCCTTCTTGGTGGCGGAGGTCGATTCCGCCAACTCGATAGTGATGAGGTCACCGACCTTGTGCGCCTTGATGTCCGAATAGATGCTGTTGATCTGATCGGGCTGGAAAATAGCCCCGGTTGGGCGCACCGACACCGATTCGCTATCCGGATAGACCGGTGAGTAATCGGGATCGTCGGGTCGCGGTGTATAGGGGGTGCTGCTGCATCCAGCCAGCAACAAGCAACCCAGCATCCAGACGGTTTTCATGACAGCACTCCTGTTACACCCGCTGTGTCAGATAGGACATCATCGAGTCAACGGCTGAAATCACCTTGGAGTTCATCTCGTAAACCCGCTGTGCCTGGATCAAGTCCACCAGCTCTTCGGTCACGTTGACGTTGGACGTTTCCAGCATCCCCTGCTTGATCACACCAAGCCCATCGGCACCGGCCGTCCCCTGGATTGGGGCGCCACTGGATTGGGTTTCTAAAAACATGTTCTCACCCATCGGCTGCAAGCCGCTCGGGTTGACGAAATCGGAGATATTGATCTGGCCAACCACCTGGCTGTCACTCTGACCTGCCAGCTGCACCGATACCTGACCGTCAGTGCCGATAGTGACGCTCTGGGCGTTCTCCGGGATCTGAATTTCGGGCTGCAGCGGATAGCCGTTACCGGGGGTCACGATGGTTCCCTCGTCATTGAGGGTGAACTGGCCATTACGGGTGTAAGCGGCGCTACCATCGGGCAGTTGCACCTCAAAATAGCCGCGACCACTTATCATCATGTCGAGCGAGTTGTCGGTCGTCTGCACGTTACCCTGGCTGTGGTTCTTTTGGGTGGCCACCACCTTGGCACCAGCACCCAACATCAGACCGGAGGGCATGGTGGTATCAGCCGAAGAGCGTCCGCCTGGCTGATTGATGTTCTGATAGAGCAGATCTTCGAAAATCGCCCGGCCTTTTTTGTATCCCACCGTGCTGGCGTTCGCCAAGTTGTTGGAGGTGACACTGATATTGACCTGCTGTGCGTCCAGTCCGGTCTTGCTTATCCAGAGTGCAGGATTCATCTCATACTCCTTGGTTAGCTGATACGCAGCAGTTGAGTCTGGGCTTCATCATTTTCTTCCGCTGTTTTCATCATTTTGATCTGGGTTTCAAACTGCCGTTGCAGACGGATAAGGTTGGTCATCTCTTCCACAGGATTCACATTACTTCCCTCCAGTGCGCCAGAGATAAGTCCCACTGTGGCCGACGCCGGCTCGGCTTGCTTGTCCTTGCGTCGAAACAGACCATCCTCCCCCTTCTCCACCGCGTCATTGGCCGGACGGACCAGCTTGATACGTTGAAAGTTCTCTGACAGGTTGGGGGCAGCCCCTTCCGGACGGCCCGAGATGGTCCCGTCACGGTTGATAGAAATTTTCTCGACCGGCAGCGGCAAAATAATCGGGTTACCGGCATCGTCGACCACATTGAGGCCCGTGGAGGTTTGCAGGTTGCCAGTGGCACTGAGCTGCAAATTGCCCATGCGAGTAAACGCCTCTCCCCCTTTGGGATCCTGTACGGCAATCCAGCCTTGGCCATCAAGAGCCACGTCAAGATCCCGTCCTGTGGTCATCAGCATGCCGTGCTCGAGGTTTTGCCCGGGTCGCTCGGTCTTGGCAAACACCCGGCTTGCCAGCCCTTCACCAAAAGCTTGCATGCTGCGTGCCTGCTCAAAGTCGGATTTGAAGCCAACGGTGTTGGCATTAGCCAGGTTGTTACTGCGAACAGCCAGGCTGTTCATGTTCTCCTTGGCCCCCGACATGGCGATGTAAAGCAGATGGTCCATGGCTCTCCTCACTGACGGTCATGACTTGCTGCCATCATTTCTGCAAAAGCAGTGCCAAAGCCCAAAATAAGAACATAACCTCATGTTTTATAAAATAAAAAAGGGACGCATTGCGTCCCTCGCGTCAGCTTTATGACGGCTTACCGGATCTGCAGGATGCTCTGCATCAGGGTGCTGTTGACTTCTAGCGCCCGTGAGTTGGCCTGAAAGTTTCGCTGCGCCGTGATGAGGTTAACCAACTGGGTGGTCAAATCCACGTTGGACTGCTCCAACGCCGACGATTTGATACTGCCGAATGAACCGGAATTCGGGGAACCCGGCAAAGCATCGCCGGAGAGCAGCGAAGATTGCCATGAAGTATCCCCCACCTGGGTCAGCCCTTGTGAGTTGGCAAACTTAGCCATGGCGACCATGGCGACCTTGACGGTGGTTGCGTTGCTATAAGTGGCCGAGACGATACCGTCGTCGGTGATCTCCACCTTGGTCAGACGACCGACCGTGGCGCCATCCTGCGTCAGTTTGTTGACTTCAAAAGCAGATGCATATTGTGTTACATCCTCAAGTTCCATCGTAATGGTTTGAGTCTGGTCGGCACCATTGGTGATAATACCAGCACCCGGCGTACCCAGCGCTTCAGTCGTGATGGTGGCGGGTGTGGTGGTGTTGAGTTTACCACCAGAGGTAAATTCCAACGTTACCCCCAGCGGCACAGTACCGCCCGGGGAGGTACCACCGGTAACATCAATAGCATTGCTTCCTTCATACAAATACATCTGCCAAGTTGGAGGATCGAGCGGCACACCAGCCGTCGCCCCCTGCTGACGGACGAAGTACATAGTCATGGTGTGAGGTGACCCCAGCGAGTCATAGACAACGACCGAAGTGGAATGGTTAAAGGTCTTATTGTTGGTCGGGTCAAAGTTAGCCGGATCCATTGCTGTCGTATCATTGGTACTGCTCAGGTTGAAGCTGGCCTCAACCTTTTCGGTCATCTTTGGCTCGCCAGCCTTATCCGGAATCTGGATTGGCTTGGTGGCGTTGAGACTCACCGCCTTGGGCGTGCCATCCTGGTTGATTTCATAGCCTTGCAGGTACTTTCCCTGATTGTTAACGATATAGCTGCTCTCATTGAGCTTGAATGCGCCAGCGCGGGTAAAGGTTCGATCTAGGTTGCTCAACCCATCGGAGAGCACAAAAAAACCATTTCCTTGAATCGCCATGTCAAACGGGTTGTTGGTGTACTGCAACGCCCCCTGGTGAAACTGCTGGGCAACAGCGCCGGTTGCCACACCATTACCGACCTGAGTCTTGGCATTGACAAAGATGGAGTTGGCATACACATCGGCAAACTCGGCACGGGACTCTTTAAAGCCAGTGGTGTTAACGTTGGCGATGTTGTTGGCCGTAACGTTCAAATCTTTTTGAGCGGCGTTGACTCCGCTCAGGGCGTTGTTAAATGACATGGTATTCTCCTTTCATCGCCTTAAGTGCTGGAGCCCGTCCCGCTGGACGTATTGCTTTTACTACCTGCTATTTCCAGGATATCGGTCAGGTAAACGGCACCGATCCCCTTGAGCTTGACCGTGGTCGGATTGGTGCTGGTTCCCAAGGTCACACTTTCAACCCGGTTGTAAACCAGACCGTTAAAGGTTTCATTCTTGCCATTGACCGTACCGGACACCTTGAGCTGGTAGTTGCCCTCCTTGACCGCATTACCACTGTTGTCCTTGCCGTCCCAAGTAAAGGCAACGTTGCCCTTCTGAGTGCCGTCCAGCTTGACCTGACGAATCACCTGGCCATTGGCATCTTCGACCGTGACCGTCACGTTGCTGGCACCGTCACCCATGATCAGGGTGCCGTTCATGGAACCACCTGATTCAAGGTATCCCTTGTTGGAACCAATCAGGACATCCTGCCCAACCAATGCAGAGGCCTGCAGGGCTTGGCTGGATGTCATGACCGTATTGAGGTTGGTCATCTGACTCGTCAGGTTCGAGATCCCCTCTGCCGTGGACATCGAGGTCATCTGGGAGAGCATCTCCGAGTTCTCGACCGGCTTGAACGGATCCTGATAGGACAACTGCATGGTCATCAGCTTGAAGAACGACTCCTGATCCAGCGTCTTCTTCGCTGTGGTGGTCGTGCTGCTCGAGCTGCTGCTCGTCGTCGACGAGAGATTGCTGATACTATCGGCCATCGCTCAGCTCCTTAACCCTTGCCCATGCTGAGCGTCTGCTGCAGCATCTTCTTCGCGGCATCGGCAACTTGTACGTTGGTCTGATAACTGCGCGAAGCACTGATCATGTCAGTCATCTCTTCAACCATGTTGACGTTGGGCTTGTAGATAAAACCGTCTTTGTCAGCCAGCGGATGATTGGGGTTGTACTCCTTGAGCAGAGGCGCATCGCTCTCGACGATACCCTTAACATCAACCCCCACCCCCGCTTGCCGGTCTGACACCGCCTGTTCAAGCTGGGCGGCAAAGATCGGCCGCCGCGCCCGGTAAGTTTTGTCCACACTCGAGCTGACACTGTCAGCGTTGGCCATGTTACTGGCTACCGTATTGAGGCGAACTGACTGTGCGCTCATGGCCGAGCCCGAGATGTCAAATACATTGAACAAGCTCATTACTGCTCTCCTTTGAGCGCCTTGAGCAGACCGGAGATCTTGCTGTTCATAAACTCCAGCGATGTCTGGTACTCAAGGCTGTTTTGCATGAAATCCTTGCGCTCTTGCTGCAGGTCTACCGTGTTGCCATCACCCGTATCCGGTTGAAGAGGATTGCGATACTTCACATCCCCGCTGCCTCCCAGATTGAGAGCAAAATGCCGTTCATTTGTTGTGGACAAGCCAAAGCCCTGACCGCTCTGGGCGTCTTTTAGCGCTTGGGAAAAATCCACATCTTTGGCCTTATAGCCCGGGGTATCTGCGTTGGCGATATTACCGGCGAGCACCTCTGCACGCCGAGCACGAACTCCCAGCGTGTATTGATGAACACCGAACGCCTTGTCAAACGAAAGAGCCATGACACACCTCCTGCTTAACCGAATATAAGCAAGGGGTGTGCCAGGAATTTAGGAGGGATTACTTAACTTTGTAAACAATGCCGGGGTTACAGCGAATCATCTCAAACCGCTCGGTCAGACCAGCCAGAGATTCTGAAGCGCCCAGCATCAGGTAGCCACCTGGATTGAGGCTGCCTGCAAACTGATTGAGGATTTTGGATTTCACCTCAGGAGCAAAGTAGATAAGCACGTTGCGGCAAAAGATGATGTCAAACTTGCCCAGCAGACTGTAGCTTTCCAGCAAGTTGATCTGGCGGAACGATGTCAATTTTCTGACTCGCTCCACCACCCGCATTTTGTTGTCGCCGTGGGGCTCGAAGAACATCTTCTTGCGCTCAGGAGATAGACCGCGGGCCAACGCCAGATTGTCATATACCCCTTCCTTGCACTGATTGAGCATGGAGGTAGATATATCAGTACCTACTATCTGTACGCCGCCAGGCAGAGTGCCCGGCTTTTTCATCTGGTGCTCGATGGACGTCATGGCAATCGAGTAGGGCTCTTGCCCGGACGATGAAGCCGCAGACCATATCTTGACTGCTCGGCCACTTTTACCAAGTTCGGGAAACAATTTGTCTGTCAGCATCTGGAACGGATAGGTATCACGAAACCAGAGCGTTTCATTGGTGGTCATGGCATCGACCACAGCCATCTTGAGATCCCGCTCGCGCACATTCATTGAACGAGCAATCAGATCATCGAGGCTGGCCGCGCCAAACTGGGTCAGCAGGGGCGACAACCGGCTCTTAACCAGATACTGCTTGTTATCGCCCAGCACAATACCGCTCTGATTTTCCAGAAAGGTACTGAACTGCTTGTATACATCGTCTGACAGTGTCTTCATTCAGCGTCGTTCTTCTTCTGTCTAGAGGGCGTTCTGAACTGCCTTGGCCAGCACATCAGGCTGGAACTTGGCAATAAAGTCATTGGCGCCAACCTTCTGAACCATGGCCTGGTTGAACACCCCGCTCAAGGAAGTGTGCAGGATAACATGCAAATCCTTAAGCGCTGGATTACTACGAATTTCTGCCGTGAAGGTATACCCATCCATCTCGGGCATCTCGATGTCGGAGATGACCAGAGCGATCTGATCCCTGACCGACCCCTTCTGCGCCATTTCGAGCAGCATATTGAGTGCTTCGCGGCCATCTTTGGCCAAGATGCACTGAATACCGATCGCCTCAAGAGCACGCTGAACCTGCTTACGGGCGACAGAGGAGTCATCGGCCACCAGAACCGGGCGGTCAGCAGGCGGATGAGCGATGCTGGCCTCACGCACCTCTTCACTCACATCAGTCGGGATCGGCGAGATTTCGTTGAGAATCTTTTCCACGTCGAGGATTTCGACCAGCTCGCCGTCTACCTCAGTCACCGCAGTCATGTAGTTGATGCGGCCCGCACCTTTTGGCGGCGGCAGAATCGACTCCCAGTTCATATTAATGATGCGCTCAACCGAGTTGACCAGAAACCCCTGAACCGAGCGGTTATATTCGGCAATGATCAGGAAGCACTTGGAGAGGTCATTAATCTGGCGACCACCGGTAGCCATGCTCATGTCGATGACAGAGATGGTTTGGCCGCGAATATGGGCAACACCACGGATACAGCGATGGATTTTTGGCATGATGGTCAGCGGAGGACATTGCAGAACTTCCCTGACCTTGAATACGTTGATGCCAAAGCGCTGGCGGCCGTTCAAGCGAAACAGCAGCAATTCTAGTCTGTTCTGCCCCACCAACTGGGTTCTCTGGTTGACCGAGTCCAGAATACTGGCCATAAAAATGCTCCCTCAATAAAAGACGCTTGGCACCATTCATGCATGCGCTGTTGTGTGCTGCTTGATGTCAAAGTACGGAGGTCCGTCTTTGAAGCAAGCATAGTTAATTTGATCTGATGTAGGTTAACAATTTCTTTATCGGCCAGCCGTTTCAAATGATTAGCAAGCTTCTGTTGTTACTCCTAATCCCTTTCGGGGCGATAGCACAGGTCAGCGATGAAACTCGCAATACCCTGCGTGAAGCCGCCGAAAGCTTCGTGTTAAGCCAGATCGACGCCGATCCGGCCACCCGAGTGCTGGTCACTGCCGGCCCCATCGATAGCCGGCTTCCCCTCACTACCTGCCAGGACAAGCTGCAAATTACCCTGCCAGGCAACATGACGATTCGTCGTAATACAACCGTCTTACTGACCTGCCAGGAGTCTCCCGGTTGGAATGTCTACTTGCCGGTCAGAGTCAGCCTGCAAAAACCTTTTGTGACCGTCACCGACATCGTGGCCAAGGGTGACTTGCTCAGCGCCGACAAGTTGACGCTTGCCTATCAGGACGAACAAATGATGCGCGGCGACTTTCTGGTCGATCCGGCGTCTTTGGTCGGCTCTCGCAGCAAGCGAGACATCAGACCGGGTCAGCCCATCCGAGCCAGTCAGATCTGTGTAATTTGTAAAGGCGACCAGATCACCCTGATTGCTCAAACATCCAATTTACAAATAAAATCGATGGTACGCGCCTTGCAAGATGGTAGTTTCGGAGACATGATCCGCGTCACCAACCTGCAGTCTGGCAGGGAGGTCAGTGCCAAGGTCTCGGGTGTCGGCAGTGCCGTGATCAATATGCAGTAATTTTGCTAAAGCTTCGCTAACGCTTGCCGATACATGGGGTAAGCAAGACCCTAGCAGATGAAGGATAACGATATGGCTATCAACAATATCAACAACATGGCTAACAACCGCCTGCAAAACAGCGGTTCGAGTCAGTCTGTTGCCGGCAAGACCGGAAGTGATGTGGCTGCCACTGATGGCCGTGCAACCGCCGCCAAGACCGATTCTGTCTCCCTGACTAACGAGGCCCAACAGTTGCAGCAGATGCAAAAAAGCCTCTCCGCTTCCACTACCGGTAACGAAAGCCGTGTTGAGAGCCTGAAGAAGGCGATTGCCTCCGGTGAATACAAGGTAGACAGCGAGCGGGTGGCAAAAAAAATGTCCGCCTTCGAAGGACAACTGGACAAGCTGCTCGGATGAACGACCTTCCTTCTCTGCTGAATCGGCAACACGCACATCTGGCGGACATGCTGGCGCTGCTACAAGAGGAATTTTTCCTCATTGAGCAGCGTCAGGCTCTTTCCCTTCCCGAGCTGGCCCAGCGTAAACAGACACTGGTTGGCGACATTCAGTCACTTGACGAACAGATTGCCAGCTTTGATGCCGCTGCCGCGTCACAGCATCAACCGCAAGTCAAAGAGATCACCAGCCTGTTGCAAGCCTGCCAAGAACAAAATGACATCAATGGCAAACTGCTGGAGCTCTCCATCACCGCCAACCGACGTCTTGCCGGTTTGCTGGCGCAACTGCGTGATCGCAACTCCCTGACCTACGATGCCCGCGGCCATACCCGTTCAGGCACCCGCTCACGCAGCATCAAAGCCTAACCGCATCTCGTTGAAAACTGCGCCATCCGCGCACGCCCTGATCTGCATCACCTCGCCCTCGTACCAGCCAAAGCTGGCTTGCCATCCCTGCCGCGGAAACGTCACCGAGCCAGGATTGACCCACACCCGCCTCTCTTTGTGCTCTAACACCGGCACATGAGTGTGTCCGCTCACAAACAGTGATTGCGCCGGCAGCGGCACCTCTTGCGGCTGATAGAGATGCCCATGAGTGACAAACCAGCGACGCCCGTCCACCAGCAACTGGTTGTAAGGCGCCGTGCAGGGAAATGTCAGCAGCATCTGGTCCACTTCCGAATCACAGTTGCCGCGAACCGCCATAATACGCTCGGCCATCGTATTGAGCCGCTCGGCGACCTGCGCCGGTTGATAACCGTCAGGCACCGGATTGCGCGGTCCGTGGTTGAGCAGATCACCAAGTAGCAGCAGATGATCCGGTTTGAGCACCTCAAGCTGCGCCAGCACACGCTCAAGTGCCGGCAAACAGCCATGAATATCGGCAATCAGGGCAATTTTCATCACTTACCTCACTGCTGCTGAGCGAAATAGAGATCCTTGCTGGCAATCACGCCGCGCACATTCTGGGTCGGCAACCCACGCAGCTGCGGGGAGATCAATCTCATTTGGCTGTAATGGAACAGCGGAATGACCGGCTGGGCCGACATCATCAACTGCTCAGCCTGCTGATAAAACTGATTACGCAGGGACTCATCGAGTGTATTGGCTGCATCGGTCAACAGGCGATCAAACTGGGGATCGCAATAGCCGCTCTCGTTTTGCGGATCGCCGCAACGAAACTGGTTCAACACCGCAGACGGCTCGGCATAATCGCCAAAGACAAACGATCGCGCCACCGTGAAATCCCCTGCCGATTTGGCCGACTGGTAATCACCCCAGCTGAGATTACGCAGCTCAGTCTCAATCCCCAGCGGCTGCCACATCAGGGCAATCGCTTCAGCCAGACGCTTGTGATTACCCGAGGTGTTGTAAGTAATCACCAGATGCAGAGGGTGATCGGGCCCAACACCGACCGCCTTGAGCAGCTCGGCAGCGCGCGCCAGACGTTCGCTACGCGGCAAGGCCGACTCACCGGGCTGATAGGGCTGATAGCCCGGCAACGCCGGCAGAAGCGACCAAGCGATCGGCTCACCCAACCTGGTCACCGTCTGGGTCAGTACTTCCCGATCGATGGCCATCGAGAGCGCCTGACGAACGCGCACATCCGCCACTTCGCGCTGCTGCAGGTTAAAACTGAACACTGCAGTGCCGAGTAACGGCAAGCCCCACACCCGCTCTGGCTCACTCTGCTTGATGGTCTGGTAGTAATCGGGTTGAATGCGGTTGGTCATCTGAATATCACCGGCATCGTAACCTTCACGCTCTGCCGCAGCAGAGAGCTTGGGCAGATAGACCACCTGATCGATACGGGTGTGTGCATTGTCCCAATAGTTGGGATTGCGACCGAGTTCGATACGCTGATGCGCAACCCAATGGGTCAATTGATAGGCGCCGTTACTGACCAGATTGCCGGCGTTCATCCAGGTCGGATCATCGCTCACCGACGGCTCATAGAGCGGCACAAACGGGCGCTGGCTGACTAGGCGCAGGAAATAGGGCACCGGATGCTCCAGGGTGACCCGCAGGATATGGTCCGATTCGGCCTCGACCCCCAGCTCTTTGACATCCAGCGCGCCGGCATAGATGGAAGATGCGTTGTTGATCCCCGCCGCCATCACCAGCGACGATGCGGGAGATGCCGTGGCCGGGTCAATCAAACGGCGCCACGCATAGACATAATCACTTGCTTTTAGCGGCGTATTGTTGGACCAGCGCAGATTGGGCCGCAGGAAAAAGCGCCAGACCAAACCGTCGTTGCTGCGCTCCCAGCGCAGTGCGTTAGCGGGGACCACTTCCCCGGCGCCATTTTCATTGACCAGACCTTCAAACAGATCGGTCAAAATGGCCTCTTCGGAAAAACCGGAACGCACTCTGGCCGGGTCGAGCGATTCGGGCTCATCGCCGTTGCTCTTGACCAGAGTCTGAATCACCTGGGCAGGCGAAGGTGCGGTGACAACTGCATCGGATGCTTGCAGTGAGCCGGCAAGACAGTATGCCAGCCAGAAAAAACGGGAATAACGCACCGTAACTACCTCTTGAATACCTTTATCTATTGCGCCGTGGAAAAGCGTTGGCGCTTGTTCTCCTGACAATCGGCCCGTATTGTAACGACCTTCCAGAGAAGATGGAGCCTTTCGGGCTTTTTTCAGGAGTTTTTTATGGGGTTCGAGTGGTGTGCCCTGATTGCGGCCACCCTTTGGGCGGTTGCAGCCCTCATTTCTGTCAAACCAGCCCGTCATCTTGGCGCTTTTGCATACAGCCGCTGGCGGATGCTGATGGTCACCTTGATGCTGGCCACCGGCAGCCTGTTTACCGGCGGTTGGCAACAACTTCCCTTCAGTGCTTGGCCGACACTGGCTCTCTCCGGGCTGGTGGGTATTTTTATCGGCGATACCGCCCTGTTTGCCTGCATGAACCGGCTGGGGCCACGGCGCAGCGGACTGCTGTTCTCCTGTCACGCACTGTTTTCGGCCCTGCTCGGACTTTGGCTGTTTGGCGAAGCGCTCTCGGGGCAACGGCTGTGGGGCGCCATGCTGGTATTAAGCGGCGTCTGGCTGGCCATTGCTTTTGGGCGGCGCAGCCAGGACCACGACTGGGAAACCGTACGCGGCACGCTCTGGGTTGGTGTGGGGTTGGGGCTCCTGGCCGCTTTGTGCCAAAGTCTTGGCGCCGTGATTGCCAAGCCAGTGATGGCCAATCCGGCCGTGGATCCCGTTACCGCCTCGGGAGTACGCATGGCGGCTGCGCTCTTGGCGCACTCCCTGCTGCGATTAACCCGTATGCCGCTGTCGCTGCCAGAGCGACCAATCAACCGGGAGATCCTCGCCCTGATCAGCGTCAACGGCTTTCTGGCGATGGCGCTCGGCATGACACTGATCCTGGTCGCCTTGCGCTTCGGGGACGTCGGGATGGTCTCGATTCTTTCATCCACCACGCCAGTTATCCTGCTGCCCTTGTTGTGGTGGCATACCGGCTCACGTCCGACTCTGCCGGCCTGGATCGGCGCCTTACTGGCAACCACCGGGACGGCGCTGGTACTCAGCGCCTAATGCAAAGGGCCCACACGGGCCCTTCTCGTATCAAAATGCCGCTATCTCTTCGGCCGTCAGCTCACGGTATTCACCGGGGGCCAACGCCTCATCCAGCACCAGATCACCCACCTGCTCACGGTGCAGGCCAATGACCTTATTGCCCACGGCGGCAAACATCCGCTTAACCTGATGATATTTACCTTCGTGAATGGTCAGGCGCGCTTCACATTCACCAAGTACCTCCAGCTTGGCCGGACGGGTCTTATCCCGCTCGGAGCGCAGCAGAATGCCTTCGGCAAACAGCTCAGCAGTCTCTGGCGCAATCGGGTCGGCCAGCCAGACATGATAGGTCTTGGCACATTCGTGGCGCGGCGATGTGACCCGGTGCGACCACTGGCCATCGTCGGTGATGAGCACCAATCCCGTGGTATCGAGATCGAGCCGCCCAACCACGTGCAGCTTGGCCGGCGAAGGTTCATCGAGCAGGAAGAAGACGGTGGGATGGTCCGGATCATCGTTCGAGCAGACATACCCCTGCGGTTTGTGCAACATAAAGTAGCGGTGTCCCGGGGTGAGTGTCAGCACCACGCCGTCGAACTCCACTTCGTTTTGCTCATTGATATGAAAGGCCGGCTGTTTGATGACTACCCCATCTACCAAGACCTCCCCTTGACGGATCAGCTTACCCGCCATGGTGCGAGTCAGATCCGAACAGTCACAGAGAAATTTGTCGAGACGCACAGGCCCCCCTTGCAGTCGTCATACTGATAAAGGCGGCCATTATACGGGGCCTGGCGCACAAGAACAGTGAGTCCTTTTCGCATCCCATTGGCTTCGTGTTAAGCTCTGCCAACCTTGAGTTGTTTGCCATGGGTTTCGATGTCACGCACCGCCTCTGTTTTAACTCTCCCCGTCAGTGCCCTTCGTCCCGGCATGTTTGTGCTCGCCATCGTTCGCCAACTCGGCCAGAAAGAGGTCGCCACCAGCGGTTACCTTAACAGCGAGCAGCAGATTGCCGAGCTGGTCGCTATGGGCGTCCAGACGGTGCAGATCTGCCCGACGCGCAGCCGCAAGAGCACCGAGCAACAGGTTGCCAGTGAGGATAGCCCGCAGGAAAAGTGCCGCAGCGAAGGCAACACCCTCAAGATCAAACGCCTTTACAGCGAGGCGCGCGAACTGCAAGAAAAACTGCTCAGCCAGCTCAAGCAGGGTGAACCCATCGACGTGGGCCCACTGGCTGAAGTGGCCGAAGAGATGGTCGACACCATGTTCACCCATGGCGATGCCATGCTCTGCCTGGCCCGGATCCGCGCCAAAGATGCCTATCTCATGGAACACTCCATGAATGTGGCCATTTTGCTGGCCAACTTTGGCCGTTATCTGGGTATCGAGCGCGCCATTCTTAAAGAGCTCACCCTGGGTGGGCTGCTGCACGATGTGGGCAAAATTATGACGCCCAACGCCATTCTCAATAAGCCGGGCAAACTGACCGACGAAGAGTTCGCCATCATGCGCGAGCATGTAGTGCACAGCCGCGAGATCCTCGGGCAGACGCCCGGTATTACGCCAGTGATGCTGGAAGTGGCTTCCCATCATCATGAGCGGATGGATGGCTCTGGCTATCCGCTGGGGCTCTCGGGGGATCAACTCTCGCTCTATAGCCGGATGAGTGCCATCGTCGACGTGTACGATGCGGTGACAGCCGATCGGGTTTATAAACAGGGGCTGCAGCCGACTCAGGCGTTTCGTATCCTGCTCAAAGGCGCGGCCGACCATTTTGACGGCATACTGGTGAACCAGTTTATCAAGTGTCTGGGAGTCTATCCGGTGGGCACGCTGGTGCTACTGTCCAACCAACGATTGGCATTGGTGATTGAGCGTAATGCCGAGCAGCCACTCAAGCCCAAAGTGAAGGTGTTTTATCACGCAACCGCCCGCCACTATCTGGACGTTAAGGTGCTTGATCTGGCCAAGGCCGGCTGCAGCGATACCATTGAAAGTGTGGTCGAGCCGCGCGATTACGGCATTGAGCTCGAACCGTTCATCGGCTAACGCCCCTCTTCAGAACGTTGCAACCAGTGCTGCAGCAGAAATTCCTCATCAAGCGGTGACAGGCAAAAACGCTGGCTGGCCTCTTCAATGGCATGACTGTCATAACGGTGCTGTTCACTCAGCCAGCGCACTGCACGGCGCAGGTCCTCACCATGGGGAAGCAGTTTGTGTTCACTCATGACGGTTCTCCCTCATGCCAAAGCCATATATTAATCACATCTTAATCTACCCTTTTACTCATTGCATGGGCTTTGTTGAGCGAATGTGACCAGCCACAACTCCTTGTGTTGCCGCGCGTTTATCGGCGAGTAATAAAAAGCACCGCAACGCTGCTCTCATTGCGCCGGCGGGGTTGACGCCTCCCCGCCTCGCCGCGATATGCTGGCCGCTTGTCACAAGGATAGAGAAGACAATGAAAAATCAGGACAAGTTGTTGGCAGCGCTGGTCGTTGTCTGTTGGGGTCTCAACTTCGTCGTCATCCGCTGGGGGCTCGACAAGGTGCCACCGCTGCTGCTGGGCGCCCTGCGTTTTCTGGCGGTCGCTTTTCCCGCCGTGTTCTTTATTCCAAGACCTGCGCTGCCGCTGCGCTGGCTGCTCGCCTATGGCGGCACTATCAGCCTCGGGCAGTTTGCCTTCCTGTTTTGCGCCATGTATTTGGGGATGCCGGCCGGTATCGCATCTTTGGTGCTGCAATCCCAGGTGCTGTTTACCTTGCTGTTTGCCATGTTCTGGCTTGGTGAGCGCTGGCGCCTGCATCAGGCCATCGCACTGCCCATTGCGGCATTAGGGCTCTATCTCATCGCCGCTCATGCGCAAGGGAACATGACCCTGTTGGGGTTTGTACTCACTCTCTGCGCGGCCGCTAGCTGGGGCCTTGGTAATGTAGTCAACCGGCGCATTGGCATGGCGTTTCGTGTCGCCCTGCCGAGTCTGGTCGCCTGGAGCGCGCTCATTCCCATCCTGCCATTTCTGGCACTCTCTTGGTTGTTTGAAGGGCCGACCCGTATCAGTGAAGGGCTGGCCAGCATGACTATCAATACCCTGCTGTGCGTGGCTTACCTCGCCTATGTGGCGACCTGGTTTGGCTACGGTATCTGGGCAAGACTTCTCGGCCGCTATCCGGTGGCACAGGTGGCGCCACTGACCCTATTAGTACCGTGCGTTGGTATGGTGGCGGCCAGCTTACTGTTAGGTGAATACCCTGGCCCGTGGCAGTGGCTGGGCTCTGCACTGGTGCTCACCGGTTTTGTGATCCATCTGCTAGGTCCTCGGCTACTGCCACAGCGCCGTGTTTCCCAAGCATCTGCCGATTGATAGCAAGGAGGCATTCCCATGCCCATCCCGCGTTTTTTGACTGCTCTATTTTTCTGTTGGAGCGCCGTGGCGCTGAGCGCCACCCTCCCCTCCGATCTGGTGTGGGAGAGCAACAACGACGATCCGGTTTTTGCTGATCCGGCAGCACAACCGGGCGGCATCTTCACGACCTTTATGACCAGTTTTCCACTGACACTGCGCACCTATGGGCCCGATTCCAATGGTGGCTTTGCCGCCTATATGCGGGAAAACCGGTTGCCGCTGCTGGCTACGCATCCGTTGACCGGAAAACCCATGCCAATGCTGGCCAACCAGTGGGCCTTTGGTCAGGATCACAAAACCCTCTATTTTCGCCTTAATCCCAACGCAACCTGGTCTGATGGTGTGCCGGTCACAGCCGATGATTTTCTGTTTACGCTCAAGATGATGCGTAGCAAAGAGATCAACGCGCCCTGGTATAACAACTTCTACACCACCCAGATTGTCGATGTGACCAAGTACGATGATCGCACCTTGTCTGTGACCAGTGGTTATCCCAAAAGCCGGCAAGACCTGCTCGATACACTGCCCTTTGCCCCCGAGCCCAGCCATGCGATCACGCTGGGGCCAGATTGGGTAAAACGGGAAAATTGGACCATTTTGCCGGTCACCGGTCCTTATCAAGTGACTGATATCAAAATGGGCAAATCGGTGACGTTGACCAAGGTAAAAAACTGGTGGGGACAGGATGAGCGCTACTTCCAGCACCGCTTTAATGTGGATCGCATCCGCATTCTGGTGCTGCGCGATCTCAACATCGCCTGGCAACATTTCCTCAAAGGCGATCTCGACACTTTCCCGCTGGTGATGCCCAACTGGTGGCATGACAAGACCAAAACCCCGGAATTTGAACGGGGACTGATTGAGCGCACCTGGTTTTACAATCAGACCCCGCAGCCGCCCATGGGGCTCTATCTCAATAATGCAGATCCGCTGCTCAAGGATCTGCATGTACGGTTGGGGATCCAGTATTCCCTGAACGTTGATCTGATGCTCAGCAAATTGCTGCGCGGTGACTATCAGCGCCTGAATACGTTTGGCAGTGGTCAGGGGGAGTTTACCAACAGCGATATCAAAGCCCGCCCGTTTGACCCCACACAGGCCCGTGCCGAATTTGCCAAAGCCGGGTTTACCACTCAGGGCGCGGACGGGATATTACGCAACAGTGCCAATCAACCGTTGCAACTGACGGTCACCTACACCACAGCCGAGCATACCCAGCGCCTGTCGCTACTGCGGGAAGAGGCGAAAAAAGCCGGGCTGGATCTGCAGCTCAACCTGATGGATGCCTCGGCCGGCTTTAAAGCCATGCTGGAGAAAAAACACCAAAGCGCCTGGATGGCGTGGGCGGGCGGCCGTTACCCTGCCTACTGGGAATTCTTCCACAAGGCCAATGCCAACAAGCCGCAAACCAACAACATCATGAACATCGATGATGATGCCATGACCGGATTAGTTGAGCAGTTTGACAAGGAGTTCGACTTTGCCAAAAAGGCCGAGCTGTCACGCCAGATCCAGGCGCGGCTATTCGAATTGGCAAGCTTTGTACCTGCCTATCAGGTGCCCTACACCCGTGAAGGCGCGTGGCGCTGGATACGCCTACCCTCAGTACCGGGTACGCCACAGAGTGACACCCTCTACTGGCCGCTTGATGGCTTTAACTCAGGCTTCAGTTATGGCGGCTTGTTCTGGATTGACGAGGCCAGAAAGCGCGAAACCCGGGCGGCGTTAAAATCCGGCGCCCGTTTTGAGGTGATCACTCGGGTTGATGAGACCTATAAGCCGCACTGATGTGACCCACGCTGAAACAAAAATCCCGCCATGACGGCGGGATTTTTTTGAGGCTAACTCAGGGCGCAGATCAGCCCTGACGTTTGGCCTGCTTCTTGGCGATGGCATCGGCCAGCTCACGCGGCTCGACCACAATGCCTTCTTGATCCGGCGTCGGGAAGACGGCAACGCACAGCTCGTCTTCTTCCATGCCATCAATCCAGCGCTCCAGCCACACCTTGAGCGTCACAGCCTGCGGCTGGCAAGCTTCCCAATCACCGTGCGCCCAAGCTTGGGCATATTCCGGATGCGGCCATACCGGGATGCAATCTTCATCATCGGTGGTCAGCATCATGACGCCGTGCTCGTCGGTCAGCACATAGAGCTCACCGTGCTCGACCAGCTTGCTGACGAAATGTTCGTAGCGATAATCGGCATTGAGTTGCAGGGCGGCGTTGCGCTCGGTATCGGTCAGGGTGTAGCTCATGATGGGCATTCCTTGGGGTAAAGGGGCATAAATTGGGGCGCTATGGTCACATCTTGCCGCCACCTTGTCCAGTGCCGACAAGCACGGCTCATAGCTCGGGCCAGATCAGTTCGACACCGCGCTGTTCGGCAAGCTGCGCACGTAACCAGTAGCAGGCTTCCACCTCAACAAAGGCAATCTGCGGCTCCTCACCATTGGTAAGCAGCTGTTTCAAGCGGGCCTGCTGCCCCTTGAGCCAGCCTTGCCTCAGGGAACTACCGAGCGCCTCGTCCACCACCTCCCGACGCAGCTCAAACAGGTTATCGGTGATCGGGCGGTTAATCCGCTCGGCCGAACTCCAGTAGTGGGCCAGGTTATCCAGCAGCTCTTCATCGTATTGAGCCAGCGCCAATCCAGCCTTGTCACCGTCGCGGGGTTGGATCCCAAGCTCACACCACCCTTGCGCCAGTGAGGCCAACTGGCCAAGCGGGCGATCTGCTGCAGCGCGGGTCAGCGCAGCGATCTCTTCCCCCTCGCACGGTGGTAGCCACACCTTGCCGGGATGAGCGCTTAGCAAGGAGCATAACTGAGCGACCGGATAGACAGGAAAGCGCGCAGCATGACGATGCAGCAGGGAAACCAGCACAATACGAGGCATGAAAGACTCCAGGGGACGAAGAGGTTGCCATCTTAGCACGAAGCCGCATTGATGAACGAAAGCCGTGGCGCCAGGCGCTCAGAGTTTGAGGCAGGCCCCATTCATGGCCTTTCAGGAGTGGTAAGGTGTCACCATTTCCCCGACCCAAGGAGTAGCAACATGCCGGGAACCACTCCCATCACCCAGGATTTTATCGACGAACTCAAGGTGCTGGCCTGCTTTGATAGCGCCAATCTGCATCAGGGGATCAAGCTTCATAAGGAGAGTCCCGCCGGTTTGCATGCAGCCGCACTGCGTCTGCATCAACGAGGTCTGATCGAAGAGCAGGATGGCGGCTATCTGACTGCCTTTGGCCGCACCCAGGTAGAACATCTGCAACATCTGCTGACCGCGCTCAGACTGGAGTGAGCGCATTTTTCACAAACACCAAAAACAAAAAGCCGCTGCAGTGCAGCGGCTTTTTCAGAATCGGTTGCCTATTACAGGGCAGTTACGTTCTCAGCTTGCGGACCCTTTTGGCCTTGGGTCACGGAGAATTGTACCTTCTGACCTTCAGCCAGGGTACGGAAACCGTTACCTTGGATGGCGCTGAAGTGAACGAACACATCCGGGCCGTTTTCTTGCTGGATGAAGCCGAAGCCCTTGGTTTCGTTGAAGAACTTGACGGTACCGGTGATTACGTTAGACATATTTTATAAACCTGTATTCAAAAATTACTCGTGCCTTTCGGCGGACAAAGCTTGAAAGTGGGAGTGACTTATGAACAACAGGGGAAGATGCAAGACATCAAACTGATTGACATAAATAACGCCGTTTTCTAGCTCGAATGATTATACGTTGAGTTGTCTGATTAGCAAACGAATTCTCATAGACGCAGATCACTCTTTACACCATTTCTAAAAAATGTCGAAACGAATCCCCCGTTGCGGGTCATTGCCACAGGGTGGTGGGAACCACCAACAGCACTGTTCGCTGCCCTATCGCCACCTTGGCATTGGGGAACACGACCGCCTCCGCCTCGGCTTCCACCTGATAGCGCAGGTCGCCATCCTCTGCCAGCACAGTGCCACGGGAGAAAGCCGTAAAGTTGGCCACATCGTCATCAAACAGAAAACGAAATGCGTCACTGTGCTTGTTTAGCACCCGCGCTATGGCAAAGAAGCGGTACTCGTCGCGTTGCCACGGCGCAGCCGGTAACGCATCTTCGGTGACCAGTGCTTCGAGTGCAGCGTAGGTATCGGCAAAACGGCTCATGTCGTTTTCACCAAATGGACGCACCTTACCAAGCTCGACGGTAAAGCCGTGCGCCTGGCAACGTGACGAGCTGAAATAGCTGAACGTGGTCGTCGGTGAGGCCGAGAGCAAGAAGGTACGCACGCCGCACGCGGCCAGAAAACGGACCTGCTCCTGGCTGTAGCTACGCGCTTCACCAAGATATGGATAAACTGCAAATTTCTCGTAGCGTGAATCACGGATAGCGGTATGCAGGTCATAATGGCAGCGCTCGCGCGATTCGCCAGCAAAGAAGCGCTCTACATACTGTTCAAGGCGCGCTGCCCGTTGCCGCTCCCGGTTATGGTGCCCGGCGCCGCGACTGTGCGCGCCACTGAACAAACGGTTGAGGTTCTCTTCGACTTCACGCACGGCCAAGTTCATGGCCGCAGGATTACCAAAGATAAAGAGGGTTTTGTGGCAAGCGCGCAGCTCACCAGCGAGCAACCGACCAAGCAGTTGATTGCAAAGCTCGATAGGCGCCGTTTCGTTACCGTGAATACCGCAAGAGATGATTTGGGCGCGATGACCTGCGTGCAGAGGATCAATCAGCAGAACGCCGGTGTCCCATACCTCGACGCGATCGCCGTGAGGCAAGGAAAAGGAGAAGGGCTCAAGCTGCCACTCATGGGCTCGGCTCAGGGCCAGAAAATCGTGATGGGGAATCATGCCTACCTCACTCAACACCAGTGAGTCCGATTATAGGTTCGGCGCCGGAGGCATCACAACTTATTCAAGAAAAACAAACATTAACCATACATTACCGGCGCCAAGCCGGGAGGTAAGCAGGCATCCGTGCCCTGCCAATCAACCGCGCCAAAACGGTTTATTGGTTTCCTGATAGCGATCCGCTTCGTTCAGCCCGATGTCACGCAACAGGTACTCAGGCATTTCAGCCAGTTGACGACGACTGCGACTGCGTTCAATCCAAGTCATCATCATGAACTTGATACGGGCCACCAAGGACTGTTCGCCTTTAAGCTCGCGATGCGCTTCTACGTAGGTGATGTCAGCCATGATGTCTCTCCTCTGTTGATTTGCGCAAAGTGTAGGAGAGTCAATCAACTGCCACAATTGACGAATTTTAATACAATCCATTAGTAAATCTAATGGTCAAAGTGGACCGACCTCACATATTAATCCTTTGAATTTAAAGGATAAATATGAATAACATGTGGAAGATGGAATCGCACGGTATTTTATGCTGAGCTGATGACGGTTAACTATGCAAACCGCATGCTCTTGTATGCAAATATACCATGGGGAAAGACCCTGAACTCATGGATTACACAGACGTAAATTTACACTTAAAACATGCATTTAACACATTAATAACCTGGAGGGCGCATGAACGAACCTGAATTGACCTTTACGCCGCGCGCCAGAATTCGGGCCATCATGAATGAGTTGGATGTCGCCCACCGTGAGCTTGCATCCGCGCTGCAAAACGAACCGCTGCGCTTTGCCAGAGTACACCCCTTGCCAGACGTGGCCGAAGGGTGTGAAGAACAGCCCATCGTGCGAATTAACGTCGCCACGCTGGAAGGCGATGCGGCCCGTGAGGCGGCCATTGCCGCTTTTAGTGAATACACCTTGCGCCCAGGTTGTTCAAGCAAGGCCACGTTTCGCCTGCCCGGCTGGTTACACTTTCCTGCCGCCAGCCACACCCGATTGGCCCCTCTGGTAAGTCGAGTGAACGAACTCAAAATCCAGTTCAAACAGGAAGTGCAGCAAGCCGGTGGTCGCGATGAGAAATTTGATCTGGTGCACGACGCCCTGCCCGGCACCATCACGCTGCAAGTGTATCGTCAGCTGGCGCTGCATGTCGGAGAGCTGTTGGCTATCGGCTTTACCTGGGCAGACAAACAGGCCATTCGCAAGATAAGCAAAGAAGAAGCCATGGCCATGCTAGAGCGCAGCAAGGGGTATGTTCCGGCACTGATGCACAGGGAGGAGTGGCAGGCTAGAGTGGAGCAAGAGATGATCGATGTGCGCAGGCTCGGGCCAGACACTGAGCTTCGCATCCGGCGCGCCGTTAAAACCCATCCCATGGCCAACTTGCGCTGGGGCGATCGCCTGCCCGACAAACAGCAGGTCAAGGCGAGCCTGCCGCTGATCGTCTGTAGTGACGGCGTGCCGCGCGCCAAAGCGCTGGGACACTATCCAACCAAGATGCGGCAGATCCGCAGCGATCGCCGTGGCAGTGATCGCCTGCTGATCGAGCGGATGCACATTTTTGTGCGGGACGTGTAACGCCGCTTAACTCATCAGCAAATTGCGCAGGCTCTCCAGATCCAGCGGTCCGGCTTCGGATTGCCCACTGAGCAAGCTGTCAGCCAAGGCGCGTTTTTCACTGTGCAGCGCCACAATTTTCTCTTCGACCGTCTGCTCGCACACCAACCGATACACGGTCACCGGCTGAGTCTGCCCCATACGGTGCGCACGATCACTGGCCTGATCTTCCACCGCCGGGTTCCACCAAGGGTCAAGGTGCAACACAGTGTCGGCCTGGGTCAGGTTCAGACCGGTACCGCCCGCCTTGAGGCTGATGAGAAACAGCGGCACGGCTTGCTCGCGGAAGCGGGCAATCGCCTGCTGCCGCTCTTTCATTGAGCAGGCGCCATCGAGGTAGCAATAATCCCAACCACGCTGTTGCAAACGCCCACGCAGCAAGGTCAGCAAGTCAACAAACTGGCTAAAGACCAGCACCCGGTGACCGCCATCAATCGCCTCTTCGAGCAGGCTCATGGCTTCGTCGAGCTTACTGCACGACTCCTGCCACTCGGGCAGCACCAGACTCGGCGAGCAGCAGAGACGACGCAAGCGGGTCAGGCCGCTCAATACGTGCATCAGGGTGCGACCGTCGCTGCTCTGAATTTGCTGCACCACCTCGCGGCGGGTCGCTTCATAGAGCTCACGCTCGGCCTGCGAGAGATTGATGTGATGCACGATCTCGGTCTTCTCGGGCAACTCGGCCAGCACCTCCTGCTTGAGGCGGCGCAACACGAAGGGATGGATCACCGAACGCAGCATGGCCATATGCTGCGGCTCGCGGCTGGCGCGGCCAAAGCGGCGCTTGAAATCCCGCTGACTGCCAAGCATGCCCGGGTTGATAAAGGCAAACAGGCTCCACAGCTCACCGAGGTGGTTCTCCACCGGCGTGCCGGAGAGCGCGAGACGAAATTGGCCGTCGAGCTGGGTCAGGATCTTGGCGCGCTGAGTACCGGCATTTTTTATCTGCTGGGCCTCATCGATCACCAGCGAAGTCCAGGTCACCGTTTTGAGGGCCTCTGACAAACTTGGCAGCAAGCCGTAGTTGATCAGCACCAGCTGACCCGCTCGCGCATCGCGGATCCGCTGTGCGCAGCCATAAGCCTGATCGAGGGTGACAACCTCAAGCTCTGGCGCAAAGCGTTGGGCCTCTTCCTGCCAGTTGGTGAGCACTGACTTGGGCACCACCACCAATGCAGGCCCTTGCGAGGCCCGCAGGCGTAATACCGTCAGAGCTTGCAGGGTTTTACCGAGTCCCATGTCATCGGCCAGGCAGGCACCAAAGCCATGCTGGGCCAGGGTCGCCATCCAGTTAACGCCATCGCGCTGATAGTCACGCAGCCCCGCCATCAGCTCGGCAGGGCATTCAATCTTCTGCTGCCACTCCTGCTCAAGGTGGTGCCAGGCATCATCACCCTCGGTCGAGATGGCACCAAGCAGGCGCATCAGCGGATAGGCCAAGCGCCGTGAAATGCGCTGCTCTTCATCGAGCATGGCGCCAAGCAGGGTAAGACGCTCGGAGAGCTTGTCACTGATGATGACGCTGGTCTGCTCGTCGAGCAGCACCGTCTTCTGACCGGGCCGAAATTGACGCAACAATAGACGCAGGTCGAGCACCTGATGCTCATCCAGTGCGACCGAGCCTTCCAGGGCAAACCACTCCTGCCGCTGCTCAATACGCAGGCTCAGCGTCGCCTCATCGAGCGAGCGCAGCCGCTGGCTCTCTTCATGCCAATAGATGTGGATACCAAGCGCAACCCAATGCGGTAGCTGGCTTAAAAACTCCAGCGCAGGCGCCTCTTCCAGACGCCAGCTAAGCTGCAGCGTGTCGAGTCCCAGACGGCCGCACATATCACGCCACGCCTCACGCTCGGCGAGCAGGTCACGCTGCCAGTAATCGGCGCTGCGAACATCCTGACGCACCACCGCATCCCCATGCGCCAAAGGCAGGTTCGGCGTCCCCTCACCCAGGGTGACAAACGAGAGGGTCAGCTCTCCCTTGCGCCAATCCAGTTGCACACCGGGTTGCCCCGGCCAGGGCGCGAGTCGGGCATTGCCACCCAAAGATGCCAGTTCAGCGCACCAGTGCACATCGGCCATCTCACCAAGGCGGGCAGCCAGTGCCGGCAACGCAGCCGGTTCACAGTGGCGCTCGGGCGGCAACAGCTCAGCCAGGGTCTCGGGCAAGCGCACCACCTGCCAAAGATCTGACGTCAGCGGCACGATGCGCGCGGCATCGCTCACTTCGGGATACAGCTTGATCTCACCGGTTGCCCCCAGATAGAGCAGCGGCTGGGTCAGCGCTAACTGCAGACGTTGCCCCTGATGATTGAACAGTCGTGGATGGGCGGCGAGCTGCGACCAGAATGCGTGTGACCAGTCGCGCGACTCTTTGCCATATTGCTTGAGCAGTGCCCAATCCTGCTCATCAAGCAGGGTCGGAAACTGAGTGGCCACCAGCGCCACATCAATGCGCCGCCCTGCGGTCCACTCGCCTTTAACCCCGAGTTTCTGAATGCGGCACTCCAGCAGCGGACCGTCAGCTTGCAAACCCCAGATCAGCCGCTCTTTAATTTTCCCAGCATTGGCACTGCGCCCAAGCCCTTGCAGCCAGTTGAGCCAACCTGCCGGCTTGGCCGGCTCCTCATCATCTTGCCATGTTTCCAGCCCGGCCAGTGGGCCATGGACCACCGGCCGTCCCACCAACAGACGCAGCAGGTCCTGGCACAGCGCCATCAGACGATGACGGGGAGCGCTATCGAGCCACTCATCAAGGGACCAGCGCCGCAGGGTCTGCAGCGCCGCGCTGCTATCGCCGTGGCGACTGAGGGCGCACAGATCAATCCACAGATGTCCCCAAAAAACTTCATCAGCCGGCAATTGCAGCATCTCGAACAGGCCCACCGAGTGGCGCTCGCCATCCCATTGGCGCAGCGCATCGGCCAGCGCGGCCTGATGCCGGCAGCTTCGCAACAGATTTTTCCGCTCGCGGGCGGCCAAGGCCGGATCGTGCTGCTGCACAATCCCCAACCAAACCAAGGTGGAGAAGATGACATCGGCAGGCTGCGATTGTCCGATGGTGAGCACACCTTCCAATGAGAGCTGCTCGGGCTGCCACAGACGCGAAAACGCATCCCAGTGACCAAGCGATGGCGCATTGCCGAGCCACCACTGGGCCTCTGACTGCCAAAGCGCCAGACGGGCGCTGGCGGACGCATCCAACAGCGCACTGTCAATCTCGGGTGCGTGTCCTTCCAACAGCGCCATGGCAGACCAGTAATCAATCATCAACAGCTGCCAATCGCTAGAAGAGCCGGCCAGCAACTGCATGGCTTGTGGCACCTCGAGTAACTCGAGCAGGGTATGAGGCAGATTGGCCGGAATAGCCATCACCGGTGACAGCAGGCTGGCCAGCCAATCCAGTGACTCGGGCCAGGCCGGCGCGCTCAGACGTCCGGCGCGAATTGCCAGCACCAAAACAAGCACGCCCTCTGCAGCAATCGCCCACACCCCTTCTCCGCGCTCACGCACCAGTTCGAGTTCAACCAACTCGGCCAAAGCGTCTGCGCAGCCCGGAAACAGGCCAACCAGACGGGTCGTGGAGAGAGGGCGGCGCACCAGCAGGGTGGTCAGGATGTCGTATTGCAGTGAGGAGAGGCGTGACACGAATCAGGATCCAGACTTCGTAAAAGGAACTATTTTAGCGGTAAAGGCGGCGCGACTCGACCCTTGTTGTCATTTAAGAGAAAAAAACGGACTCACTCTTTCGCTGTGGAAGCGTCAGCCCCCTCGGCCGCCGATGCAACCAGGCAGGCACGCAGGGCTTTTTTCTCGGCGCGGCGACGTTGAAAAAAGCCTGATATCTGGGCAGCGCACACCGCCGCCAACACGCCGCCTTGCACCTCAACCTTGTGGTTATGCCGCCCGTCTTGCAACAGCGCAAAGACCGATGCATCGGCGCCGGTCTTGGCATCTGCCGCCCCATAGACAACGCGCGCAACTCGGCTGTGGATAATGGCGCCTGCGCACATGCAGCAGGGCTCGAGCGTCACATATAACGTGGCACCGATCAGACGATAGTTGCCGACCTTGGCGCCGGCGGCACGCAGCGCCATCACTTCGGCATGGGCACAGGCATCGTGCGATGAG
This sequence comes from Aeromonas sp. RU39B, assembly GCF_900156095.1. Classification (GTDB taxonomy): domain Bacteria; phylum Pseudomonadota; class Gammaproteobacteria; order Enterobacterales; family Aeromonadaceae; genus Aeromonas. Next base: position 68,407 of record NZ_FTMJ01000008.1, on the reverse strand, counting down.
ATGGAAAGATTCCACCCTTCGCCAATGATCTCGTCACCGAGAACCACGACCGCCCCCACCGGCACCTCACCGCACGCCTCGGCGCGCGATGCTAATTGCATGGCATGGCGAATCCAGTGTTCATCCTTGTCGGTGTGATCAGGGGTTGCTGGCGTTATCTCATTCATCACAGTACCGGTCATAAAACAGTGCAGGCCAGATGGCCACCAAGGCTTGCGATTATGGCAAAGAAGCCCGCGTTTCCCCAGCCCTGCGGTGGCTGCGCAATAAAGAAGCAAACGGCATCATGCTGATAAAAAAGGACTTGCAGTGCCTGGCTGCCCTCATTAGACTGCCTCCCGTCAGCTCAGTCTGACGTTGTCGGCGTGTAGCGCAGCCAGGTAGCGCACTGTCATGGGGTGTCAGGGGTCGGAGGTTCAAATCCTCTCACGCCGACCATTATTCCCCGCTTAAAAGCCTTGTCTCACGACAAGGCTTTTTTGTTTGTGGTCAAACCAGTGTGTTTTTCATACAGTATCAGTTGACTCTTTAAGCTCCGTTCATTACCCTTCGCGCACTTTTTGCCGGAATGGGCCTCAGGATGGCCCGATGGAACATGGATTCTCCCACCGGCTTGCTCCGTTTCAGTAATGAGGCAAGCTCACATGCAACAGCAAATGACACCCGTAGCCGCTGATGACAACACCGCTGACCAAGACGAATCCTTGGCAGAAGTGCATCTGGATATCGTCGATCTCTCCGAGCCGCTCGACGATTAGCTGCGACTCGTGCCCTCCAGCTGCAGGGTCAACTCGTTATGGACCAGTTCCGGACGAGGGTAACCAAAGTAGTATCCCTGCAGCTCATCCACTCCTAATGTCGCCAACCGATCAGCTTGCTCCAGCTGCTCAATTCCTTCTGCAATAACCCGCAGCCCAAAACGGTGAGCAATCAGTAGTGCCCCTTCAATGACCGCCACCGAACGCTCATCGCGTGACCAGACAAAGTGTTTGTCTATCTTGATCGCATGCAGTGGAAAGTCGTGTAACCGAGCCAACGACGAATAACCGGTCCCAAAATCATCCAGATGGATTTCAATTCCGCGCTGACGCAGATAACGCAAGGTCTCCAGCGTTCTGGTCAGATTGTGCTCATCAAAAATACTCTCCGTCACTTCAATAACCAGACGGGAAGCAGGCAACTGGCTCTGGGCCAACAGATTATCCAGAAAGCGGCAGAAGCGATCTGTTTCCACCAATTGGCGTAGCGAGGTATTCACCGCCACCTTGGGTGGATGTGCACCGGGCCAACTGGCTGCCTGCATGCAGGCAGCCTGCAGTGCCCACTCGCCCAGTAATAGAATGTGGTCAGACTCTTCGGCCAGAGGGATAAACTCGGCAGGCGAGATGGGGCCAAGCCCGGGGCAGTTCCAGCGCAGCAACGCCTCATAGGACACCACCAGACGGGTTTTGGCATCCACCAGCGGCTGAAATAGCAGCTGTAAGCTGCCATCCTGATGGGCATGGGCCAGCTGTCCCAGCAGGTTGAGTTTGCGGCGCTGGCGCTGCAACAGGGTGTCGCTAAAGTGCACAATCCGACCACGCCCTTGCCGTTTGGCCTCCCCCGCCGCCATGTCTGCCCAGGCAATAGTCTGATTCAGAGGAAGCTGGCTGCCAAAAGGCGTCTGGGCGACGCCGATACAAGCACCGAGCGAGAGTATGCGGCCCTGTGCTTCATAAGGCTCGCAAAGACGCCTTTGCAACGACTCAATCCATTCGGCGCATACCGGCTGCTCATCAAACGGGCCGGTCAACACCAACAGAAATTCATCACCACCCCAGCGACCAATCCGGCAATGCACTGGCGCGCAGGTGAGTGCCAATTGGCTGACACACTCTTGCAGCCGCGACGCGACCGCTTGCAACGCTACATCACCCCAATCGTGGCCCAGTCCATCATTAATTTGCTTGAAGCGATCCAGATCGATAAAAAGCACCAGCAGGGAGTGCTCACCCGGCTGCGCTGACCGCTCCTCCTCTTGCAAGACGCCCCGACGGTTGAGCAGCCCGGTCAGCAGGTCATGATTGGCCGAATGGGCCAACGCCTTGGTGCGCTCTTCCACCCGCTCTTCAAGATTCACATTGGCTCTGGTCAGTTTGTCGGTCGAGCTGGAGAGCTCTTCAATCAGATCTTGTTTATCACGGGCCAGCGAGATGGTGCGGGCCAGCAGCTCATGGTTGCTGCGATGGGTACTGGCCATCACCCAAGCAAAAATGGCACCGAGGATAGCGAGGCTGAGATTGTCGGTGCCTCCGATAAATACCAGCTGCAGACAGGCCGGAATGATCATCAGCAAGGTATACAGCGTGCCGGTGAGCGCCAAGGGAGCCAAGGTTCCCGTAGCTCCGCCAGCCAGCGCGGAGAGAATCACCAGAATGGTAAACTGCTCATCCCCTTGGAAATAAGGGATCCCCCACCATGCCAGAGAAGCCCAGATAAATCCTGATGTCAGCACCCCGATTTCCATTAATGGCTGATGCCACCTGGTAACCGCATTACGGTTCAGTGCGCGCCAGAAAACCAGATAACCGGTAAAACGCAATACGGTCAGCGACAGAGAGACCAGCAGCCATGCCCACACCCAGCAAGTTGGTGCCTTGCTCAGTATTACCCCGACGCCCAGTGTCGCTCCGACATTAACCATCAATCCCTTGGGATGGTTACGTAATGCCTCTCGCCACAACTCGAGCTCGTTTGACGACATATGCTCTTCCCTTAGCCGATACACCAGACCTGTTTTCACAGCACGGGCCATCGGCTCAGGGCCATACAGAACCAGACCGAGTGACTGACTACTACTTAACGACCAAAGATATATAAACTTTAATATCAATAAGTTAGACCTATAGCTCGTCGATATTCAAACAGGCAACAGAGTCAGGTCAGGGTGCGGCTGGCGCTTCGACAGGCAACTCGATGGTAAAGGTGGTGCCCACACCCGGCTCGGAGGTCACCCGAATATCGCCGTGATGCTTTTTGATAATGCTGTAAGAGAGTGAAAGACCAAGTCCGGTACCCGTTCCGACCGGTTTAGTCGTGAAAAAGGGCTCAAAGATCCGGTTCAAGTTGTCGGAGTCAATGCCACAACCGGTATCGCGGACAGCGATACAGACATGCTGATCTTCTTGATAGATCCGGATGAAGATATCACCATAGCCTTCAATAGCCTGCACTGCGTTGATCAATACATTCAGAAACACCTGATTAATCTGCATCACCTGGCAGTACACTTCCGGAATGCCATCCTGATAATCACGGTGAATCTGGGCTTTGTTTTTAATCTGATTCATGGCAATCTTGATGGTATTTTCCATTCCATCGACAACGCTGTTGAATTTCCATTCACTGTTATCAACGTGAGAGAAGGCTTTTAAATTTGAGACAATCGCAGCAACTCGCTCAATACCTTCAATGGATTCAGAAAGAAGCTCCATAATGTCATTTTCAATGAAGTCGAATTGCATTTTTTTTCGCATATCGACTTCCAGCGCCTGATACTTCTCCTCACCCTTACTAACAACCTTGTGATAAAAAACCAGCAATTGCATGATCTTCTTAAGGTAATCATTTAAGGACTGCAGGTTCGAATTGACAAAGCCGATCGGATTGTTGATTTCATGCGCAACGCCAGCTGCCAACTGACCTATTGCTGCCATTTTTTCGTTCTGCAGCAACTGGTTCTGCGCATTTTCCAGTTTCTTGTTTAGCTCTTGCAACGCAGCATGTTCACGCTCCAGCCGCTCGGTCAATTCACTACGGTCGTTGTAAATACCGGCCAACTCGGTGACATCATGAACCAGAATACAGACCGCATTGACCTTGCTGGAATCAATCTTGAAAGGGCGAAATTCGATATTCTGAAAAAGCTGATGATCTCGTCCTGTAATAGGTCGACTGCTGGCGAAATCAAAAACGTGGGGATTATGCTCCCAATAGGAGAACGTCGAGTTGCCAAGAACCAGTACGCTGCGAATTTTCTTGCTGAGAATGGAGGCCGCCTCCGGAAACATCTCCTTGATATCGCGGTTAAGCACCTCTTCACTGCTCTTACCCAGATGACCTAGGAAAAACTTGTTCATGAACACCACACATGATGCCTCGTCCACTACGCACACACCTAGGGGAAGCTCATCCATAATCTGTTGTTGCAATACCGCATCCATGAGAGCACTACTCCAACAGATGATTGATTCTCTCAATCAGGGGCGCAATCGAGTTGGTATCGAGGCAAATCATGATCTTGGAGTCGAATTGTCTCAGTTCGACCTTGAAATCCACCTCCATCATCAAGGTGGTCGACCATTGATAGTTATCAATACAGAGATATTTATCAGCCTTGAACATGGTGGGCATGCTGAGATTGGTATCAATATCAAGCTGATCGGCAAATCCGCGCAGGCATGCCCCAGCCAGAATATTGGAGACTTCGAGTAACAACTCCTCCAACGTGACACTGTTTAATGGCACGCTATACCCCATTAATTCAGCAATATCTTCACAGCCAGTTCTAGATAATAAACTAATTACTTCACCAGTGATAACACCATTGAACGACTGTCGGGTTCGCCAGTTATGATCATCATGGATCATGGCAATGAAATCTTCCGGCGAGACCGATGAGATCCTCGGAATGGATAGTTTGATTTTGGCATCAATCAATCGTGCCAAGGCATCTGCCGCCTGCCCCATAGAGATATTAAGCAGCTCTTGCAGTGCGTCGCGCTGATATTCATTCACCAGAGAGTTCATATCAACCCCATGTCGAACAGTGTTTCACGCAGCACTTCGGCATTGGCTGGCTTTTGCAAAAAACGAAAAGCGCCGTACTGATCCACCAGCTTTCTGGCCTCGGGTTGAATATCGGCACTGACTACAATCACCACGGTCTTGGAGTGCACGTCGTGGAGAAACTTGAGCACTTCAAAGCCATCGAGCTCAGGCATAGTCAAATCAAGAAACAGCACTTCAGCGCGACCATCCTCAACGGCCGCCAACGCCTCCTTACCATTACAGGCTTCAGAGATATCGACTTCCCACTCGGGGGGCAATGCTTTCCTGAGTGCTTTCCTCGACAGCATCGAGTCGTCTGCAATCGTTATCCTGGTCATTGTGGCCTGCCTCCCTTGAGTGGCTTGGTACTGCGGTCAGTCTGTCTGCGGCTCGATATCCACCAAGATTGGCTCTATCTGACACCGCTGATAATGATTCAGTTTTTCGATGGTATGAGCAGTCAGCATGTGCCCTTTCGGTAACAGCAGCATCATCTTGCTACTATAGACGTTTCTCTTGAGCACCATTCCCGACTTCAACTGACCGATCGTAAACCCTTCCACAAATTGACGTTTTTTAGCTCCCCGCTGCTCAACGAGCAGTTCGATAAACACCGCCAGGATGTCGGGATGATATTTGGTACCGGTATATTTTCTCAGCTCGCCGACGACACTATTTTGGTCGGTGGCAATATCCGTCTTATCACCATGAGTCAACATCCAGTAGTCACGACAGACGGAGAGGATCTGGGCGCCAGTTTGAATATAGTGCTCATCATCCAAGGGGAACGGATCACTACTGTAACGGGTATATTGCTGGGCAATCATTTTCCCCATATCATGAAGATGAATAGCAGGTGACAATATATCCTCAGCAAACTGGGCATGCTGATAGTAGTGCGCGCGTTCATTATTATTAAGCTTTTCAAAAGACCTTGTTAATTCGCCACTGGTCAAACATACCTTACCAATTTCAGAAAACTGCCCAGCTTTTCCAATCATGGCCGCAATATGGGGTGGTAAATTGAGCTTGATAGCCAAATCGTAACACGACTCACCCACTTTGATAGCGAAATCTCCGCTCAGATAAGGGTGACTGTTAATAATGTTATACAATACCTCCAGCGTAGCTCGCTGCTCTTCTTCACGCTTGCGCAGCATGCCATTTAGACCTTGCATGGCTTTTTGCAAGGCGGCAGTTCGCTGTTGCACAATTTTCTCAAGGTTACCATTCAACTCTTTCAATTGTTTATTTTGAACATTCAACTTCTTAGTGAGGAGTTTATTAGCCCTAGTTAGCCGATATAAGGAAAGCCCCTCTTCTACATACTCGACTAACAATTGATTATCCCAAGGCTTTTGAATATAACGGTGTATTTTACCATTATTAATAGCAGAAATGGTTGAGGTAAGATCGGCATAACCCGTCATCAAAATACGATACGCATCCGGTTGCTTTTGCGCAGCAAATCCAAGAAATTCAGCACCGGTCATCTGTGGCATCCGCATGTCAGACACGATCAGATTCACAGTCTGCTGCTCCATGATATCAAGAGCTATGGCCCCCGACTCAGCACTAATAACGTGATACTCTTTGCTTGCAAATAATCTTGTCAGTGATTTGAGGATACTTTGCTCGTCATCCACACACAGGATTACGGGGTGTTCATCTAGTGATTCATTGCTAGTCATTGCTCACCCAAACCATTATATCCGACAAACCTTAATTAAAAGTAATTCATAACCCCTATTTGCGCAAGTTGGCCGTTTGACAGAGAGAGTAAAGCGAGTAGTATTTATTTTATAGTCAGTGTTGTGTTTTCTTGGGCGGTTCCATAATGAGTGTCCAGCAACAAACCGTTCTGTTTGTGGATGACGAGGCCAGCATGCTCAAAGCGCTGGTGCGAGCTTCGCGTCGTCTGCGTCCAGACTGGCACTACTACCACACGGACAGCCCAATGGCCTGGTCCGAACCGCTGGATAACGGACCACAACCTGACATCATCATCTCCGATTACCTGATGCCCTTCATGAATGGCGATCAGGTTCTTGAGCAGGCAATGGTCGTCTATCCACGTGCCATTAGAGTGTTACTGACCGGGCAAACCAGCAGCGACGTGTTCGTTAAGCAGAGCCGGCTTGCTCATTACATTCTCAGCAAACCATTCTCTGACCTAGAGCTCGAGGATATCTTTAAACGTTCAGAATATTTAGCTTCGATCCCACTCCATGAACGGATTAAATATTTTTTGGGATATATCAATTATCTCATTCCGCTTCCTGAAATTGTCGAAAAGATAAATCGCCTGCTTAGTTCTGAAGATTATCAAATTGAACAATTAGCAGACCTGATTGCAGAAGACCCCGCCACCGCCAGCCGAATAGTCACATTAGCCAACTCATCATTTCTTGGATACCACAATCAAGTGGTATCACTGACTGATGCGATAAAACGAGTAGGGGTCAAATTAACACATGCGATTGTGTTAGCCAGCACGGCAGAAAATGCCTATGCCAAGCGTATCAGTATTAATGAGCAGCAAACCATCAATCACCGCGCTTTCGACTTTGCCATGCACTGCCAGTCAGTTGCACAAGAGTTGGGATTGAGCAAGACAACCATCGAATCACTCTTTCTTGCCGCGTTATTTACCGGTATAGGAAAATATATTAAAGCCATCGATAGCAAAGATTTAGTCGCCAACGAAGAGTTTGTTACGCTGCTCAAAGCCCAAGATGAGTGGCAATTATGCGCCTATGTCATGACGTTGTGGGGACTGCCCCATGACATATGTCATCTGATCTCTATGATGACTCACCCCAGCGATCTGCTAGAACACCATCTACAGTCGCAATCCGCCATCATCCTGTTCGGGCTCTACTGCAAATCAAAAGGTGAGCCCCTCCCTCCCGAGTGGCAGAACCATCTACCCGGTACCAGTACGCCCATCATCGACAAGATCGCGGCACTCTAGTGTCACCCCGAGCGAACCTGTTGCACTCTCCCATTCCCCTTGAGCAAGCGATGTGACCTTCGCCAGCTATTTTCATTTGGATACGTATCCCTTTCTGCGGGAGATCTACACTAGTTACCAGATGTTGCTATCTTCTGATTCGTGAACAAGGAAGTTCTTGAATGCCATATCAGGACCACAACGTACTGCAGCAATGGTTGTCCCTCACCGCGGATGAATTGCTGATAACCGACTGTGACGGTGCAATCCTGATGGCCAGCCACGCAATGCAGCAACGCTTGCCACTTTCTAAGCACCACGACTCGCTGCATCTGTCCTCTCTTGTTATCAATAGCGAGCGACATCTGCTGGCACAGCTCATCACGGCATTACGGCGGCCCCCCGATTGTGCCATCCAAACGTCACTCACACTGTCCCTTAACAAGGGTCAGCTGCGACCCTGTAACGTAACGGTACAACATCTCGCTAATAACGCCTCTGGCAACGAAGAGCTACTCTGGATGTTCAAGCCGATTAGCTGGGCGAGGTTAGGGCCAGAGATGATAGCTGCCCTGGTGGATGAGTGTCAGAGCCCTCTATTTCTCATTGATCGGCAGGAACAGATCACAGCGCTCAACCGCGAAGCAGAGCGGCTGCTTGGCCTCCCCCCCCAAGCGTTGCTAGGCAGCCCCCTTGCAGATGCGCTTGCCCGGGCCGGATGGTTGGGATGTCACTCTTTTTCAGATGATGTATCTGGCGTGCTGATACGCGATGCTGACGCGCAGCAAACCCTCTCATGGCGCTGCCTGTGCAACCCTGGCGATGACCCATTACTGTTATGTTTTGGCCAGCTGCCATCGGGCGCACCAGCTCGGCATGAGGAACAATTTCGCGCGCTTATTGAAAATATCCCTGATGCAATTGGCCGCCTGACGCCTGATTTCAGGCTGATCTATGCCAATCCGGCCCTGCAGGCACTTTGTCGGCTCCCCTTGGTTGAAGCGCGTGGCCGCCCGGCCCGCGAGGCGTTTGGTGACAATGCCCAGATTGATATTCTGGCAGACTTGGTCCACGAAGTAGCCCGCTCCGGTGAGCCGATGGAAGAGGAGCTGATCCATGGCATCGATAGCCCTGCTAAGGAGCAACGCCACTTCCTGATCCAGCTGGTTCCAGAGCGGGATCACGCAGGGAGAGTCATCAGCGTCATCTCAATGGGGCGTGATATCACCGAAATCCGCAAAGCCGAACGGCGGCTCGCCAACAGTAACCGCCAACTGCGAGCCTTGACCAATCGGCGTGAGAGCGTGCGTGAACAAGAGCGCAAGTTGATGGCCTGCGAGATCCACGATGAACTGGGTCAGCATTTGACCGCACTACGCATGGGGGTCTCTCTGGTTCGCCTGCAATTTGGTGAACACAATCCAGGTTTGGCAGAGCAAGTTGAGCGGTTGATGGGGCTGTGCGATCGCACCATTCAAGTCGTTCGCTCCATTGCAACCAGCCTGCGACCCGCCGCGCTCAATATGGGGCTCTATCCTGCGCTGGAGTGGCTCATCAACCAGTTTTGTACTGATCACCCCCAGATCGCCTGCGAATTTGTGGCCCATAGCGGTGAGCCAAAACTCAGTGACGCACAAGCGTCCACTGCATTTCGTATCGTGCAGGAAGCCTTGACCAATATCGCTCGCCACTCCGGAGCCACTCGCGCCGTGGTGAGCCTAGAACAACTCGACGAGAACTATATTTTGGATATCACCGACAACGGCCGTGGATTTATTCCCGACGATGTCGGCAAGCATTCGCTGGGACTGACCGGGATGCGTGAGCGTGGCATTTGCCTAGGCGGGGAGCTGGTCATTTTCAGCCACCCGGGCCAAGGCACCACGGTACAAGTGACGTTCCCCGCTAACGAAAGTCAGGAGTCTTCATGATTCGCATTCTGATCGCAGACGACCATGCCATTGTTCGCAGTGGCCTTAAGCAACTGATTGAATTTGATAAACAGCTAAAAGTGATCGCCGAAGCCGAACATGGTGCTCAAGTGCTGGATTTGCTACGCGCCGGTCAGTTCGATTTACTGCTGCTCGACATGCGCATGCCCGGCATTTGTGGTGAAGACTTGATCACTCGGATACGCAGTCGTTACCCGTCACTGCCAATTCTCATCTTGAGCATGCACAACGAGCCTCAAATCGCCCAACGCGCCTTGCGCGCCGGCGCTAATGGCTATCTGACCAAGGACCACAACCCCGAAACATTACTCTCAGCTATCGCTAAGGTTGCATCAGGCGGGCGTTACCTCGACCCGCGCATGGCCGAATTGCTGGCCTTTGCCAGCGCCGAGCCAGATAGCAGCGAACTGGATCAACTCACCGACCGGGAATTTCAGGTTATGCGCATGCTTGCGCAGGGCTTGAGTGTTAATCAGGTGGCAGAGCAACTGGTTATCAGTAACAAAACCGTCAGCACCCACAAGACCCGACTGATGGAGAAGATGGGGTTTAGCTCCACTGCCGATCTGGTCAAATTCGCGATAACGCACGATCTGGCGGAATAATCTGATTGGTCACGCCCCACCGAGCAAGCAGATCCAATTAAGTCAGTAAGAATAATCCTACCCCTGAGAGCGTAAATTCTGACAGCAATGTCAGAATCCTACGATGGGCCCATTCTGGGTTACTCGACCATGCTCATTCCATCTGTGGCTACGTTTTCTGTGAAGACGCACCGGTGGAGTAACACTGTGACCCGAACAACTTCAACTGTTTGCCCCGTCTGGCTTCCCGCCCTGCTCCTGACGCTGTCAATGCTGGCCATTATCTGGTGTGTCATCGCGTCCCCGTCTCTCTATTGGCTGAGTGCGGCCTTGGTCCCGGGCGTTGTCGCCGGCATCTGGTTACAACACCAAGGCGCTCGGCAGCAACAGGCGCTCAAAGAGGCCTTCGCGCAAGGTGAAGCAAAAGGGCAAGCGGACAACGATATTTCCCACCTCAAAGGGCTGCCAGAGCTGTGCCAAGCCATCACGCCCATCTGGGCCCAACACATTGATAACGTGCGTCAGCAAACTCAGGGTGCCATCGAATCACTGAGCAGCCGCTTCCAACTGCTGGCCGAGCGGCTTCAATCCGCCGTTGCAAACGGTATGCAGGGAGACAGCGACGATCTGGTCGCGCTGCTCTCTCGCAGTGAACAGGATCTGCAAGAAATCGTCGGCCAACTGCGCGAAGCACTGACCAGCAAAGAGAGCCTGCTGGCTGAAGTTGAAAAGCTCAATGCTCATACCACCCAGCTGCGCACCATGGCCAAAGAGGTCGGCGATGTAGCCAAGCAAACTAACCTGCTGGCACTCAACGCCGCCATCGAAGCCGCCCGAGCCGGGGAAGCCGGCCGCGGCTTTGCAGTGGTGGCCGACGAGGTACGTAAACTCTCGACCCTCTCCGAGCAGACCGGCCGTCGCATCGGCGAGACCATCGAAACCGTCAGCAGTGCCATCGAACACACCTTGGCGCTTTCCAATGACCACGCCAAGCGCGATGCCGGCACCTTGGAAAACGCCAGCCAGGTGATTCATGACGTGGTGGCTGGATTTCGCAGTGGTGCCACCCGACTGGTCGAGCGCAGCCAAGGAATGCAGAACGAGAACATGGCGCTGGGTTACGAGATTGCCGAGGTTCTGGTGGCCCTGCAGTTTCAGGACCGGGTTGGCCAGATGCTGGGCCATGTAAGCAGCGATATCAACAAACTGGGGCAGCATCTGGAGCAGCCCAGAAGCAGCGGATTAGATGCCCGCAGCTGGCTGGACGAGCTGTCGCAAACCTACACCACCCCCGAGCAACACAATATCCATCACGGCCGCGCCAATGACAGCAGCGGCGCTGATTCCGACATCACCTTCTTCTGAGGAGCGAACATGGCCAAGACCATACTCATTGTCGATGACTCCACTTCCATTCGTCAGGTCGTGGGCATGACCTTGAAAAACGCCGGTTACGAGGTGATCGAAGGCGTTGACGGCGTCGATGCCCTGACCAAGCTCGATGGGCGCAAGATCCACCTCATCATCAGCGACGTCAACATGCCCAACATGGACGGGTTGACCTTCCTCAAACAGGTCAAGCAGATGCCAGCCTACAAGTTCACCCCGGTGATCATGTTGACGACCGAAGCCGGCGACAACAAGAAATCCGAAGGGCAGTCTGCCGGCGCCAAGGCCTGGGTGGTCAAACCCTTCCAGCCGGCCCAGATGCTTAATGCCGTTTCCAAATTGATTCTGCCCTGAACGCGGGAGGCGCTATGACTGATTCACCGGATCAGAGCCGGCAACTGATGCTCGACAGCGCACTGACCATCTACACCGCCGCCGACACCCGCTTGCAGTTACTGGCTGCGTTGCACGGTGCGCTGGAAGTGCACCTGGATTTAAGCGCCGTGGAAGAGATCGATTGCGCTGGACTGCAGCTCCTGCTGGCCACCAGCATCGAGGCTCGCCGTCACCAGATAGCCCTGCATCTTGAAGGCGTCACCCCACCGGTATCGGCCCTGCTGCAGCAACTGGGAATCAGTGTGCTGTTGCCTCTGGAAGGAGCTCACTGATGAACCTCGACAGCGTGATCGAGACATTCCTGGCCGAGAGTCGGGAACTCCTGCAACAGATGGAAGATGCGCTGCTGCAAATTGAGCAGTCACCTGAAGATCCGGAGCTCATCAACGCCATCTTCCGGGCAGCGCATACCATCAAGGGCTCCTCCGGATTGTTCGGTTTTGACTCCATTGTCGCCTTTACCCATGTGGCCGAAAGCGTACTTGATCGGGTTCGTGCCGGTGAAGTGGCATTTAATAACGATCTGATCGCACTGATGCTACGGGTGGGCGACCATCTGGCCACGATGATCAACCATCTGTCGGCGGGCCAGGATCTGGCGAGTTTGCCTGACAGCAGCCGCGCGACTGAAGCAGAGCTTATTCGCCTGCTTGGCCACTATCTCAATGCATCGGCTGAAAAGGCCGAGCAGAACGATGCCGAGGTTGCCCCGCCCGCAGCCGTTATCAATAGCGCCAGCGCAAGCTGCGCCCATTGGCATCTCTCCCTGCGCTTTGGGATTGATACGCTTCGAAGCGGCATGGATCCACTCTCATTTTTACGCTACCTCGCCACTTTCGGCGAACTGTGCCACATCGAGCCAGTGCTGGAGACGCTACCAACGCTGGAAGAGATGGATCCGGAGAGTTGCTACCTCGGACTGGAAGTGGCGTTTGTCAGTGACGTTGAACTTGCCGCCATCGAAGGGGCATTTGAGTTTGTCCGTGATGACAGCAGCATCGAGATCATTGCCCCGAGCGCACCGTTGACCCGCTATGGCGAACTGCTGGGCCTGCGCGCAGCAGAAGGCAGTGCCCAGGAGTCCCGCCTGCTGCGCTGCCAGAGCCTGACCGAGAGTGAGCTGGACGCACTGAAAAACCCGCCCACTAACAGTGACGCTGACAGCGAAGAGCCGGCGACGGCAGCGCAAGCCGAGGCCATGCCGGGTGAACCAGCTGCAGGCTCTACCAGCAGCAGTGCCGCTAAGAGCAGCAAAGATGGGCAACGTGGTAATAACGATGCCAACTTGATCCGGGTCGATGCCACCAAGCTCGATCAACTGATCAATTTGGTCGGTGAGCTCATCATCGCCGGCGCCAATACCCGCATGCTGGCCCAGCGCAGTGGTCTGGTGGACATGAGCGAGTCAGCAGAAACCCTGTCACGGCTGGTCGAAGAGGTACGTGACTCGGCACTGACCCTGCGCATGGTGCAAATCGGCGCCACCTTCAACCGCTTCCAGCGCGTGGTGCGTGATGTGTCACGCGAGCTGGGTAAGGACATCGTGCTACAGATAAGTGGCGGCGACACAGAGCTCGACAAGACTGTCATCGAAAAAATCGGCGATCCCCTGACCCATCTGGTGCGCAACGCCATGGACCACGGTATTGAGTCGGCTGAACTGCGTCAGACGAACGGCAAGCCGGTGCAAGGGGTGGTACGCCTGAACGCCTACCACGAAGCCGGCGGTATCGTCATTGAGGTCATTGATGATGGCGGTGGGCTCAACCCGCAGAAAATTCTCGCTAAGGCGCAGCAACGAGGTTTGGTGGCTGAAGGCCAGCCACTGACCGAAAAAGAGATCTTCAACCTCATCTTCGAGCCCGGTTTCTCAACAGCCGATCAGATCAGCAACCTGTCTGGTCGCGGTGTCGGCATGGACGTGGTTAAGCGCAATATTACGGCTCTGCGTGGCACGGTCGATCTCGACAGCGTGCTCGGCCAAGGCACCTGCGTGCGGATTCGGCTGCCGCTGACCTTGGCCATCATCGACGGCTTTCTTATCAGCATCGGTCACGCCAGCTATGTCATCCCACTCGATATGGTCGAAGAGTGTATCGAGCTGCCCACTCGCGAGCTTGATGGGCGCGAGCATCTGGACCTGCGCGGTGACGTGCTGCCCTTCATCCGCTTGCGTCAACTCTTTGAAGAGCACAGCCAGCCGCCGCGCCGTGAAAACGTGGTGGTCGTCAACTACGCCGGCACCCGCGCCGGACTGGTGGTCGATCAGCTGCTCGGTGAGTTCCAGACCGTCATCAAGCCGCTTGGCAAGGTGTTCTGCCAGGTGCCGGGCCTGAGCGGATTTACCATTCTGGGCAGCGGCGCCGTGGCCCTGATCCTGGATATCCCCGGGCTGCTCGCCCAGGTGATTCAGAACAGTTATCGCGGGCAAGCCGGCACCACTGCAGCCAACCAGCCGGTCAGCATCAGCAACGCAAGGAGCAGCCTGCAATGAACAATGAAACGCTGAAACAGGCGCTGGAAAGCAAGAGCGATGACGGCGAACTGCAGCAATATCTGACTTTCCGGGTTGGCAACGACATGTATGCCGTGGCCACCCGCTATGTGCGCGAGATTCTTGAATACGATGAGGTTACCCATGTGCCCATGATGCCGGCACTGGTGCGCGGGGTCATCAACCTGCGCGGAGCCGTGGTGCCCATCATCGATTTGGCAGAACGTTTTGGTGAAGGGCGCAGTGCACTCAGCGCCCGGACCTGCATCGTCATCGTCGAGATACAGGATGAGGAGGAAACCTATCTGATGGGCGCATTGGTCGATGCCGTCAGCGCCGTTGCCGAGATCGAACCCGCTGCCTTACGTCAGGCGCCGGCCTTCGGCAGTCGTATCCGTAGCGAATATATCGAAGACCTGGCACGTGTGGACGAACAGTTTCTCACTCTGCTTCGCATGGAGCAGGTGTTGAACGTCGACCAAATCGCGTCGCTCGCTGGTTAATCCCCGACCGTACCTAATTTGATTGCGCATATGCGTACAGGAGTCCTGAAAATGACCATCAGCAAAAAAATGATCCTCCTGGTGATGTCGGCCCTGCTCGGCATCCTCCTGCTCTCGGGGGTGTCGTATTATCAGATGAACCAGGTCTATAACGCCGCCAACTACGCCAACGTCAACTCGGTGCCCAGCATCGTAGCTATCAACAAGCTGCGTAATGCTCTCAATACCCAGATCCAGCTGATTTACAGCCATGTACTGAGTACCGATGCCCAAACCATGGCCAACATTGATGCAGCCATCGTCACCAACCGCGGTGACATTCAGATGGCCCTTGATGAATATGCCAAGCTGGTCTCCGACGAGCAGGACCGCCAACTACTCGATGCCGATCGCAAAGACATTAATGACTACCAGCAAGGCGCTGAAGCGGTCCTGGCCCTCTCACGGAACAACCAGAACGAACAGGCTCGTGACGCCATGATCGTGCTACAAAGCCGAGCCATTGCGCAGCTCAACGCATCGCTGAGCAAGCACCGTGACTACAACATCAAGATGGCCACTGATGGCGGCGTTCTGGCTGAAGCCACCCGCCAGCAGGCAACCCTGATCTCGTTCGTTGTCTCCTTTTTCACCCTGCTTGTCATTGGTCTGTTTGGTGGTTTGATAACGCGCAGCCTGCTGCGTCAACTGGGTGGTGAGCCGAGCTATGCGGCCGATGTGGTCAGTCGTATTGCTGAAGGGGATCTCACCCTTCGCGTTGAGACCAAGCCAGGTGATAACAGCAGTATGCTGGCCGCCATCAAGCTGATGGTGGAGAAGCTCTCGCAGATCATTGCCGAAGTACGCACTAATGCTGACTCGCTCACTAGCGCCTCCGAGCAGATCTCCTCGACGGCCCAGAGCATGAGCCAGGGTGCCTCTGAGCAAGCCGCCTCGGTGGAAGAGACCAGCGCCTCCATGGAGCAGATGTCCGCCTCGATTGCCCAGAACACGGAAAACGCCAAGGTGACTGACGGCATGGCCAGCAAAGCGGCCCGTGAAGCCGATGAAGGTGGCCAGGCAGTGAAAGACACGGTCGCTGCGATGAAGACCATCGCCGAGAAGATCAGCATTGTCGATGACATCGCCTACCAGACCAACCTGCTGGCACTCAACGCCGCCATCGAAGCCGCCCGCGCCGGGGAACATGGCAAAGGGTTTGCCGTGGTCGCAGCCGAAGTGCGCAAGCTGGCTGAGCGCAGCCAGGTGGCAGCGCAAGAGATCAGCGAAGTGGCCAAGAGCAGCGTCTCACTGGCCGAGCGTGCAGGCACCTTGCTCGATCAGATGGTGCCCTCCATCGCCAAGACCTCTGATTTGGTACAAGAGATTGCCGCTGCGTCCGAAGAGCAAACCACCGGTGTCAGCCAAATTAACACCGCCATGACCCAGCTGAGCGACATTACCCAGCAGTCGGCCTCGGCGGCAGAAGAGTTGGCAGCCACGGCTGAAGAGATGAGCGGTCAGGCCGAGCAACTGCAAAACCTGATGGATTTCTTCAAGGTCTCCGGTGGCAGCAAATCAATTCATAGTGCCAGTCAACGCAGCCCGCTCGCGCCTTCCCGTAAGGCCCCACGCCGTCAGGAGGTGCTGCCGGAAGAGGGTGATGAGAGTGTACCCAGTGGATTTGTCCGCTTCGAACACTGACAGACAGAATCACCACGGGTCATTAGCTAAACGGGCGCCGCCAGGCGCCCGAGGGAGCGAACCAGCATGTCCACTCTCATGAACAGATTCACTGACAGCAACCAGGCCAGCACCGAGCAGTATCTGACCTTCTCGCTGGGCAGCGAAACCTTCGCTGTGGGCACCAGTAACGTGCGGGAGATCATCGAGTATGGCCGCTTGACACCCATCCCCATGATGCCACCGAGCGTGCTGGGAGTGATCAATCTGCGTGGCGGAGTCGTCCCAATCATGGATCTCTGCCAACGCTTTGGGGGCGGACAAACCCAGATTGGTCGGCGCAGCTGCATCGTCATCTTGGAGGTCGAGCGCGGCCAGCAGCGCCAAACGATGGGGATCGTGGTCGAGGCAGTCAATGCAGTGCGGGAGATCCCGCCGCACGATGTCGAGCCAGCCCCCGATTTTGGCTCCCATATCCGCACTGATTTTATTCGCGGCATGGGCAAGATTGATGGGGAGTTGGTGGTCCTGCTCGATATCGGCCGGGTGCTGTCACTCGAAGAGATGCGGTGGCTGGCCGAGAACAGTCACAACCCGGAGCTCGGCTTAGCCAGCTGATGGATTAGGTCGCGGGACAGGGATTGAGCCCCATGAAGAAGGACTCGGGTATGAACGCCGTTGCGCTAACGAATCGGGAATTTCAGCAATTTCGGGACCTGATCTACCGGATTGCCGGTATCGCCATGTCCGATGCCAAGCGCCAGCTGATCGCCGGTCGGCTAAGCAAACGGCTGCGCCATTATGGACTAGGCAACTACGGCGACTATTTTCAGCTGCTGATGAAAGATCGCGGCGAGCTGCAAACCGCCGTGGATCTGCTGACCACCAACGAGACCTACTTCTTTCGCGAACCCAAGCACTTCGATTTTTTGCGTGAAAAACTGCAAGGGGATCTGCGCTCCGGTAGCTCAGCCCTACGCATCTGGAGCGCGGCCTGCTCCAGTGGCGAAGAGCCCTACACCTTGGCCCTGCTGCTGGCTGACGCCTTGCAGGCACGGCCATGGGAGATCCTCGCCTCCGACATCAGCACCCGTATTCTCGATAAAGCCCGCGAGGGCTGCTACCCGCTGGATGATGCCGAAGGCATTCCACGCACCATTTTGCACAAGCACTGCCTCAAGGGTACCGGACAACACGACGGGCAGTTTACCCTGGCGCCGTCTCTCAAGCGGCGGGTGCAATTTCGTCAGATCAACCTCAACCAACCACTGCCGGAAGTGGGGATATTCGACGTGATTTTTCTGCGCAACGTCATGATCTATTTTGACAATGACACCAAGCGCCAGGTGGTGCAGAGATTGTGCGCCCACCTCAAACCGGGCGGCTACTTCTTTGTCAGTCATTCCGAGAGCCTCAACGGGGTCAGCGAAGAGTTACAGGCTGTGCGCCCCTCGATATACCGGAAGCCCCATGCGTAAACCCGAGCACATCATCGAGATATTCCTGCAGCCGGGCGAGCTCTACTTCGGCGACCGCTACACGCGGATCCGTACCCTGCTCGGTTCCTGTGTCTCGATTGTGATGTGGCATCGCGAAGCGTTGATTGGCGGCATGTGTCACTACATGCTGCCCACTCGAAAGCAGCATGACGGCTCCCCCCATCAGCCGGATGGTCGTTACGCTGATGAGGCGCTCTATATGCTGCTCAATGAGATCAAAGAATCCGGCACCAAAGCCCGTGAATACCGTATCAGCCTGTTTGGCGGGGGCAATATGTTTGGTCGGCCGGTACGTTATGAAATTGGCCAGCAGAATATCGAAGCCGGGCTGGCATTACTGACCGCCCATCGCCTTCCTTGCCACGCAACCCATGTGGGCGGCGAAGGCCACCGTAATCTGATCTTCGACATCTGGAGTGGGCACATTGCGCTCCGACATGTTAATCCCGTGCAGACCCCTGGTCGACGTAACGAGGCTTCCCTGTCATGAAAAACATCAAGGTGATGATCGTTGATGACTCCGCCGTTGTGCGCCAAGTTCTCACTGGCAGCCTCTCTGGCCACGCGGGCATTGAAGTGATTGGCTCTGCCGCCGATCCACTGTTTGCCATGGATAAAATGAACCGCGAATGGCCGGATGTGATCGTGCTGGATGTCGAGATGCCGCGTATGGATGGCATCTCATTTCTGAAAAAACTGATGGCCGAGCGCCCGACGCCGGTGGTGATCTGCTCTACCCTGACCGAAAAGGGTGCTGCCACCACCATGGAAGCCATGGCTGCTGGCGCCGTTGCCATCATCACCAAGCCGCAAGGTAATCTGCGTCAGTTTTTAGTCGATGCCACTGAGGAGTTGGTGAACGCCATCAAGGCCGCCGCCCAAGCCAAGATCCGCAAACTGGCCGCGCCGCCGCCCGCAGCCCCCCCCAAGCTCAGTGCCGATGCCATTTTACCGGCAGCCAGCAGCAGCTCGGCCATGACCCGCACCACCGAGCGTGTGGTGGCGCTTGGCACCTCCACGGGAGGAACCCAAGCGCTAGAGTATGTGCTCACCGCCCTGCCCCGCGTCTGTCCGGGCATTGTGATCGTGCAACATATGCCCGAGCGCTTTACCGCCGCCTTCGCCGAGCGATTGAACAATCTGTGCCAGATAGAAGTGCGCGAAGCACGCCACGGCGATCGGGTCATACCCGGGCGCGCCCTGATTGCGCCGGGTGGCCGCCATATGCTGCTTAAACGCAGCGGCGCCCAATATATGGTGGATGTGGTGGATGGCCCGCCGGTCAGCCGTCACAAGCCCTCGGTGGATGTGCTGTTTCGCTCTACCGCCCGCGCAGCAGGTGCCAATGCCACCGGCATCATCATGACCGGGATGGGCGATGACGGGGCGCGGGGTCTGCGGGAAATGTATGAAGCGGGCGCCCTGACGCTCGGGCAAGATGAAGCCAGCTGCGTGGTCTATGGCATGCCCAAAGAGGCCAGGAAGCTCGATGCGGTGTCGCGCGAAATATCACTCGAGCAGATCCCGGCCTATATATTGCGAGGCGATCGCTAATCCATGTTCGGGTTTGGCGTATCGGTCACCGAGCGCGCCAGACGATAGAGCAGCCGCGCCGCCGGCAGCAAGATGGCGTCGGGAAAGTCGTAGTCGCTGTTGTGCAGCGCTGGCTGGGTTTCACCTGCGCCGATGCCAAACAGCGCACCGGGAAAACGCTGGGTGAACAGGCCAAAATCCTCGCCCCATTTAAAAGGCATGGGCCGCGTCACGCAACTCATCCCCTCCTCGGCGGCCGCCTTGCTGATAAGGGCCACCGCATCGGCTTGGTTGTCACAGGCAGCAAACGCCTCAATCCAGCGATGACGAGCCTTTAAACCGTCACGCTCACATATGGCTGCCAGTTGCGACAACAAGCGCGATTCCAGCTCGCTCATCGTCTGCTGGGTCCAGCTGCGCAAGGTAAAGTGTACCTCCCCCTCTCCTGCGGCTGTGCCATACGCACGCTCGCCAAGGTGAGCGTAAACCGGCGTGACCAGTGCAAAATCGGGACGTTCGGGATGATTGCAAGAGAGCGCCTGCGCCAGTTGCAGTAACTCGGCTATCGCCTGCGCCGGATTGCGGCCATGCTCGGGCTCGGCGGCGTGGGTCGGGCAGCCTTCGAGCTCGATAATCAGGCTCTGCACGGCAGCGGTGAACGAGCCCGCGCGCACTACCACCTGACCGAGGGGATAGCCTGGCAGGTTGTGAAAAGCAAACACCCGATCCGGCCTGATGGCGGCAAATGCAGGGTCATCCAACACAGCGCGGGCGCCGCTGCCGGTCTCTTCCGCCGGCTGGAACAACAGCGCCACCTGCCCGCTGGCTGTTCGCGCGGCAGATAGCAGCTTGGCCACTCCCATCAGGGCTGCGCTATGGCCATCATGGCCGCACAGATGGGCAACGCCAGGATGACGTGAACAGTGAGCCTGGCTCCCGCTTTCGCTAATGGGCAGCGCATCCATGTCAGCACGCAGCAGCACGGTTGGGCCAGGGCGGCCGCTATCAAACAGGGCAATCAAGCCATGCCCGCCAACACCGGTGAACAATCTATCGGGTGAGCAGGCTTGCAGCTCGGCCAGCAAGGTCGCGGCAGTGTGCTGCTCGCAGCCCGAGAGTTCGGGCGCGGCATGCAGCTGGCGGCGCAGCAGGGTCAGTGATTGCTGTAAATCAGAAGACAGGCTCTCGGCAGACACGACAGTTCACTCCTTTGCAAGCAGCCCCGAGCGGAGCAGAAAACAGGAGTCTACGCCCGCGCCTGACGCGCCGACAAGGGTCGTATTTTCTTGCGCTTAACTGGCGCGGGCCACGGATTCACGCACCATCAGCGAGCCGGACAGGTTAACCGCTGCAGCTTTTTCTTGCTCTCCCAGCACCAGCAATATGCCCTTTTGCACCATCTGCTCAAGCGGTACGCTCACCGACGTCAGCCCCGGCGTGACAAACGCCGAGAACTTGTTGTTGTCAAAACCGGCGATGGAGACCTGCTGTGGAATACGTACCCCGTGGGCGTGCAGCGCCTTGATGGCACCAAAGGCCATCTCGTCATTCCCAGCCAGCACGGCGGTGAAGGCCACACCACGATTAAGCAGGGTTTCGACGGCGTCATAGCCGCTCTCCGGCGTCCAGTCTCCCGGCAGCACCTTGTTTGAATCAAGCGCAATCCCATGTAGCGCCAGGCGATCCTGATAGGCGGCATAACGTTGTCCGCCGGTGGCCGACCCCGGACGACCGCAGATAAAGGCGATATCGCGATGCCCCTGCTCAAGCAGATGGTCCATCAACAGCGCCGCGCTGTGGTAGTGATCGGTCACCACACTGCGCTCCTGGTGGTGTGGCAACTGACGGTTGAGCACCACAATCGGGGTGTCGCCCTCATCCATGATGCCGGTTAGGGCTGTCGCATCGAGATATTGGGGATAGACCAGAATGCCGGCGCACTTCATGTCGAGCAGGAAGTTGATGGCGCTGCGCTCATCGTCGGCGCTGTGCTTGCCATCGGCCATCACCAGCTGATAGCCATGCTGCTCGCTAAAGGCGGCGGCGTGATAGACGAGGGTGGAAAAATAGGGGCCGTTATAGAGGGCGTTGGTCATCACAAACCCGATAAAGCGGGTCTTGCGGGTCGCCAACTGACGCGCCAGCAGATTGGGACGATAACCGGTCTCTTCGATGGCTTTAAAGACCGCCGCGACCACCTCGGCACTGACCACATTCTTGCCATTGAGCACCCGGGATACCGTCGCTTTGGAAACCCCTGCCCGCTTGGCAACATCCAACATGGTAACCATTGTGCCCCTTCCCTAATCCCGACCGTTTGAGGTGGCACAGCTTAACATGAAGTGCCGTGTCATGGGGTGCGGCAGCCATCACGGCTGCCGCTATCGGGTCGGTTACAGCGTTTCGCCGTTGGAGGCGATCACGTCGCGATACCAGTAGAACGACTGCTTGCGACTGCGCGCCAGCGTGCCGCTGCCGTCATCGTGTTTATCGACATAGATAAAGCCGTAACGCTTTTTCATCTCGCCGGTGGTAAAGGAGACCAGATCGATACAGCCCCACGGGGTATAGCCCATCAGATCCACACCATCGATGGTGACCGCTTTTTTCATCTCGCGGATGTGTTCGCGCAGATAATCGATGCGGTAGCTGTCGTTGATGCTGCCGTCGGCTTCGACCTTGTCCACGGCGCCGAGGCCATTTTCCACGATAAACAGCGGCACTTCGTAGCGCTCATACAGGGTAGAGAGGCAGTAGCGCAGCCCCACCGGGTCAATCTGCCATCCCCAGTCACTGGCCTTGAGGAAGGGGTTTTTCACCGAGTGAACGCTGCTGCCGTCCATGCTCTCGGCGGTGGAGTTATGCACCGAGGTATCGACCGTATTGGACATGTAGTAGCTAAAGCCCAGATAGTCGGCTTTACCGTCACGCAGGATCTGCTCGTCGCCCTCTTCCATCACGATGTGGTACTGCTTGTTTTCCCACTCGCGCTTGGCGTAAGCCGGATAGTGACCACGGATCATCACGTCGGAGAAGTAGAAGCGATCGCGCATCGACACGGCGGCCAGCATCACGTCATCGGGTCTGCTCGAGAACGGGTAGAAGGGCACCATCGAGCACATGCAGCCCACTTTCAGCGCCGGGTTCAGCGCATGAGCCTGGCTCACTACCAAAGCACTGGCCACAAACTGGTGGTGCACCGCCTGATACATGGCCTCTTCCGGGCGCTCTTTGGCCGAGAACTTCACCCCCGAGCACATCCAGCCGAAGATGTCGGCATCGACGTTCTTCTGGTTGTTGATCTCGTTGAAGGTCATCCAGTATTTGACCTTGTGCTGATAGCGCGTGATGACTGTCATGGCGAATTTGACAAACTCGTCGATGGCGGCGCGACTCATCCAACCTTCGTGTTTGCAGGCCAGGTGATAGGGCATCTCGAAGTGACTTAAAGTCACCACCGGCTCGATGTTGTACTTAAGCAGCTCGTCGAACAGATCGTCATAGAACTTCAGACCCGCCTCGCAGGGCGTAGCCTCGTCACCGTTCGGGAAGATCCGGGTCCAGGCAATGCTGGTTCGAAAACACTTGAACCCCATCTCGGCAAACAGCTTGATATCCTCACGGAAGTGGCCGTGAAAATCGATGGCGACCTGGTTGGGATATTGCTCGCCCGCCACCACACCGTCGGTGATACGGCGCTGAACCCCATGAGCCCCCGCGGTCAATACATCGACGACGCTGACACCCTTGCCGTCTTTGTCCCAACCCCCCTCCAGCTGGTGAGCGGCGACTGCGCCGCCCCACAGGAAGTGTTCAGGGAATACGTTGCTCATATTTACTCCTTACTTCATGACATCTGAATCATCGGTTGCCCGATATGAACCTGACCCTCTTCGCCCAGCAACGTCAGGGAGAACTCCTCGCTGTTGAGAACGATAAACGGTGTGGTGAGATCAAACCCCGCCGCCTCAATCGGCTGACGGTCAAACTGGATCAGGGGATCGCCGACGCTCACCCGCTGCCCAAGGGCCACCAGGGTACGGAAGTGTTCCCCTTTAAGATTGACGGTATCAAGACCCACATGGATAAGCAGCTCGGCGCCGTTATCACAGGTCAACCCGACCGCGTGCTGGCTATTGATAACGGACGAGACCACCGCATCACACGGCGCCTTGACCACCCCTTCCGAGGGTTTAATCGCAATGCCATCCCCGAGCAGCTTCTGGGCAAAGCTGGGATCGTTGACCGTCTCCAGCGCAACGCGCTCGCCGGCAAGGGGGCAGAGCAGCGTCATCAGCTTGCTCGCGCGGTTACTGGTCTGAAGTACTGGGTCGCCTTGCACGGCTGCAGCTGCCGGCTCACTGATCTCTTTAGGGTCGTCAAAGCCCACCAGATAAACCAGTGCCGTAGTGGTGATAATGGCGGTCGCCACTCCAGTGATCTCCCCGATAAACGACATGGGATGCTCAGGGCTGATGGCGTTGACCACGGTCAGCAGGCCGGGCAAACCGGCATAGGCGTAGTAGTAGCTGCCAAAGAAGCTGGTCACCACCGCGCCCACCGCGCCACCGATACAGCCGCAGATAAACGGCTTTTTCAGGCGCAAGGTCACGCCATAAAGCGCCGGCTCGGTGATACCAAATACCCCGGTCACACCGGCTGAAAAGGCAGTGGTCTTGAACAGACGATTGCGCGAGCGAAAACCCACGGCAAAGGCAGCTGCCATCTGGGCCACCACGGCAATGGTCTGAAATGCCTGGAACGAATCACGGCCATAGATTTCGAAGTTGGACATGACCACGGGCGTGATCCCCCAGTGCACCCCGAAAATCACGATCATCTGCCACACCCCGCCAACCAGCGCGGCCGCCAGCGGTGGGAAGGTTTCAAACAGCCAGTTATAGCCACCGGCGATAGTGGCAGCCGCCGCACTGGTGATGGGGCCAATCAGCATTAAGGTGAGCGGCACCATAACAATCATGCACACCAGCGGCGTGAACAGCTCGCTCACCACCGACGGGATCACTCGCTTGGCATAACGCTCGACATAGGCCATCCCCCACACCATGAAGATGGGTGGCAACACCGAAGCGGTATAGACCGTCTTGGCCAGCGGGATCCCAAGGAAGGTCACCACATCCCCCTTGGCAATCTGGCCGGCAATGGCCGCCCAGTCCGGGTTGATCAGCGCGCAGCTACAGAGCACGGCGATAAAGGGGTTGCAGCGAAAATGACGCGACGCCGTCATGGCAATAAACACCGGCAGGAACACAAACGGTGTCCACGACATGAAGTTGAGCACCTGGTGGGTGCCGGTGCTGGCAAAATCGGGGGCAAAGTGGCGCGCGACAATCAGCAGCCCCTGTAAAATCCCGGCTGCAGCCAGCACAAAGATGATCGGCGCAAAAATAGCAGACATGGAGGCAATCACGGCATCAAGCAAGCGGACCTTGTGCTCCCCCTCTTTTTGCAGATTGGCATCAACCATGCCACCGAGCGCATCAAACACATCAGCCACGTGTGCACCGATAACGATCTGAAATTGACCGCCACTGAGCACCACTGTGATGACACCGGGTAAGCCCTTGACACGAGCCTCGGCCTGCTCGGGCGTATTTTTCAACACCAAGCGCAGGCGGGTTGCGCAGCGGGAAAAACTGACAATGTTCTCCTGACCGCCCACCAGCGCCAGAATATCTCTGGCAAGTTGGGCATAATCTCTGACCTTAGCCATGAGTCAACCACCTTGTTATCTCTGTTATGTCGTATGGGTGCGTTCTGAATCGGGTACAGCCTGAAACCGGTTGCAGATTAAAAAATGAAACCGGTTGCTGCAACCGGTTTCATTTAAAAGCGTGCGACAGTTGGCATTTTGACCACCCGGGTGTCACCAGAGATGGTGTCAAGGTGTTTGTAAAAGGCCGCTCAACCTGAAGAGAAACGTTCGCGAAAAGCCTATGCCAATAAATTGGCCTCGCTAAACAGCGAGGCCAATAGCAGAGAACAGGTCCTGTGGGGATTAATCGAGATCGCTGGCGTCGTGACGCTCGGCCACCTTGGGACCCTCACCCATCACCCGGTTGACCTTGCGGCCACGAACGACCGCCGGACGGGCGGCAATCAACTCGGCCCAGCGCTGCAGGTGGGGGTATTCATGCACAGCCAGGAACTCACCGGCCTGATAGAGCTCACCACGCACCAGTTGGCCATACCAAGGCCAGATGGCGATATCGGCGATGGTGTACGCCTCACCCGCCACATAGGGACGGGTGGCCAGCAGGCGATCGAGCACATCCAGCTGACGCTTGGTCTCCATGGCGTAACGGTTGATGGGGTACTCGAATTTCTCCGGCGCATAGGCATAGAAGTGACCAAAGCCGCCGCCCACAAACGGCGCCGAACCCATCTGCCAAAACAGCCAGTTTAAGGTTTCAGTGCGACCCGCTACATCCTGGGGCAACAGGGCGCCAAATTTCTCGGCCAGATAGAGCAAAATATTGCCCGACTCGAACACGCGCTGCGGCTGCTCGCCACTTACATCGAGCAGCGCCGGAATTTTGGAGTTGGGATTGACCTCGACAAAGCCGCTGGAGAACTGCTCACCTTCGCCGATGCGAACCAGCCAGGCATCATATTCCGCGCCGCTAAACCCAAGCGCCAGCAGCTCTTCGAGCATGATAGTGACCTTGATGCCATTAGGCGTGCCGAGCGAATAGAGCTGCAGCGGGTGCTTGCCGACCGGCAGAGCTTTGTCATGGGTGGCACCGGACACCGGTCGGTTGATATTGGCAAACTGGCCGGAGCCTTGAGTGGGGGCAGTCCAAACCTTGGGGGGAACATAGCTGTTCATGACACACTCCTGTTCAATGTAAGGGCAAGGCAGTCGGTGATCATCACCGCCGGCGCTGGTAACTTGGCACCTTATTGATCTATTTGGAAGCGATCAATGCCTGTAAAAACAACTCATTATTGCTCTTGGTGCAAAAATGCCGGCATCTGCTCAGGCAACCAAGGACCAAATCGACGCTCATACCCCTGAACACTCGCTCAATAAAAAAGGCGCAGAGTATGTCTGCGCCCTCTAAATAACAGTGCGCAATCTACTTAGCGGCGGCTCCCGACCGTCACCACCGAATCGGCCATATGACACACTAAATGCGGATCATGACTCACCAGCAGCAACGACAGCCCATCGCGCTCGACACACTGTTTGAGCAACGTCATCACTTGTAACTGACTGACCGGATCCAGCCGCGAGGTCGCCTCGTCGGCAAACAGCACTTTGGGCTTGAGCAGCATCGCTCGCGCCAGCGCCAGGCGCTGCAGTTCACCGCCCGACACCTGCTCTGGCGTATTGGCCAGCAGATCAGGGGGCAATCCCAGTTGCTCCAGCCAGTGATGCACGGCGGCGCTATCAATGTTGTGCCGCTGCTGCAGATCGGCAAATTGCACCGCCAGTGGCAGACAGGCAATAAACGCAGCCGGCGGATCCTGATAGAGCTTTTGGATCTGCAAATCGCCAAGACCTGACTGACGCGTAACCACCCCGCACTGCAGCGGTCTAAATCCGGTGACCAGATTACCCAACGTGGTCTTGCCACCACCGCTTGGGCCCGTGAGCGCCGTGACCTGGCCCGCACTGAGCGTGAGATTGACCCGCTCAAACAGGCTCTGGTCACCGATGCGATGACTCACCTGCTCGGCACGGATAAGCCAAGGCGCGCGAGCCGGTGGTTTGTGCCAAGCTGGCCAGTGACGTGGCTCAGCGCGCAGCAAGGTGCGGGTGTAATCATGGGTTGGATTCGCCAGTCGCTGTGAGGCTTCACCGCACTCCACCAACTTTCCTTCACGCAAGATCCCGATCTCGCCGCCCAATACCTCGGCCAGCGCCACATCGTGGGTAATGGTCAGCAGCAGGCGATCTTCGCCACAGGCACCGAGCAAGCGTGACGCGACCTCTTGTTTCATCGACTCATCGAGCCCTTTGCTCGGCTCATCGGCGAGCAGCAAGGTAGAATCGGCGGCCTGCGCCATTGCCACCGTTATACGCTGACACATGCCTCCTGACAGCTCAGCCGGATATTTAAGCTGATGGGCGCTCAACGCCAGTCGCTCGAGCAGCGCATCGGTGCCTGCCTTGGCCTCATGACGGCGCCAGCCGCGTACCCAGCGAAATACATCACGGATCTGCAACCCAGCGCGGCGCGTCGGATCGAGCGCTCGCCACGGCTCTTGTGGCAACATGGCCAGCGTGCGGCCCCATAGCGCTTGGCGCTCAGCCGCGGATAAGGCCGACAGGCAGTGCTCTCCCAGCCAAATTTTCCCCTCCATAGAAAGAGAAGGCGGCAGCGAGCCCATGATCGCCTGCAGGGTCAGCGATTTACCTGCCCCCGAACGCCCCAGTAGCGTAAAAGGGCGGCCCGGTCGCAGGGTAAATGACACATCATCGACCAGCACCCGCTCACCGTGACGGATGGTCAGGTGCTCAACACGCAGCGACTCACTCATGGCGGCGCTCTCCGGACAACAGTTGAATCGATAACACAAACAGCAGGATCACCACAGAGGGCGCTAACACCAGCCAAGGGGCATCGGCGTAATAGGGCATCGCTTCGGCAATCAGGGTTCCCAGCTCGGCAGTGGGCGGCTGCAAACCAACACTGATAGCGCTCAAGGTTGCGATCGCCACAATGGCGGTGGTGATGGCAAATCCGGCCAGCATGGCGATCTGCGGCAGCAGATGAGGCAGCACAATCCGGCGCAAGAGATACACAGGCCCAAACCCCAATCGCCGAGCCGCCTCAACCTGCGAGGTAGCAAGGCGGGTGCGGGTAAGGCTGCGGCTAACGCGAAAAAACTCGACCCACAGCGTCAGTGACAAGCCCAGAAACAGCGTCAGTGCTTGGCCCGGCGCAAATGCCATCACCAGCAGCACCAGCAACAACCCCGGAAGTGCCATCACGGTATCGGTCAGGTAACCGAGCACACGATCCAGCCAACCCCCGCGCCAGGCGGCGGTTATTCCAAGCACCACCCCCGGCACGGCCGCGCAGGCGACCGTCAGCAGCGCCAAACTGATGGAGAGCCGACTGCCATGCACCAGACGACTTAATACATCGCGGCCATAGTGATCAGTACCGAGCCAATGGCCACTGCTGCCGGGCGGCAATAAGATGGCAAACAGGTCCTGAGTGGCCGGATCATGCGCCAGCCAATATGGCCCCATTGCAGCTGCGCCGACTATGGCGATAAGCCCCCCCCAGCCCAGCAGGCGGGTGATCGTCACGGCATTACTCACCATGAGTACGTTCCTCCTGTGGATTGAGCCAGCGACTCGCCAAATCGGTTGTCAGCGAGATAGCGACAAACAGCAAACTCATCACCAGCACGCCCCCCTGCAACATGGGGACATCCCGGTCGATGATGGCATGCACCAATGCATGACCAATGCCGGGGTAGGCAAACAGGGATTCGACCACCACCACACCTTCAATCAGGGTGACCAGTTGCACGCTAAGATAGGCAATCGTCGGTATCGCTCCATTACGTGCGGTGTGGCTAGCTAACAGCGCCGCGAGTGGCAATCCCTTGTAGCGGGCGAAGCGCAGATAACTGCTGGTTTTTACCTCGCGCACGGCACTGCGGATCACCCGTGATGAGACTGCCGAGAGCCCCAACGCCAGCGTCAGTGAGGGCAGCACCAGATGCAGCGCAGAGCCAAACCCGGCCACCGGCAACCACCCCAACTGATAGCCAAACAGCCACATCAAAAACAGCGCCACGATAAAAGGTGGCACACTGCGCAGCAGCACTGAACCGGCTAGCGAGGCGCGGTCGATAACCCCGCCATGACGCCAACCGCTCAGCGAGCCCAAGGGAATAGCCAGCAGCAGCGACAGCAACCACGCGCAGCCTGCCAGCATGAGGCTGTGCCCCAGCTGGCTAGTGAGCGCCGCGCTGACAGCTTCACCGGTCACCAGCGAGTAACCGAGATCGAGGGTCAACAACCGCCCGAGTGAGGCCAGGTATTGCATTGCAAGCGGCCGATCCAGTCCCAGCTCGCTGCGCACCTGCTCGGCGGCCAACGCACTCATGCCATCCGGGCCATAACGGCCAGCGGCAATCCGCATCGCCGGATCGCCCGGCAGGGCGTGCAGCAGCGCAAAACAGAGGGTGGTAACCAGCACGCACACCGCCACCAGTTGCACCAATCGCGGCAGCCAGAGGCCAGATCGCAATGTCATGGCTGCCACTCCAGCTCGGCAAGGTGGTAACTGAGCTCATACGGATCGACATAGAGATGAGTCAACCGCTTGCTGCTGGCCACCACCAACTCGGACCAGGCAACCGGGATCACCGGCAGCTCTTGTTGCAGATGACGCAAAATCACCCCATGCAACTGCTGATTGTCGCTCTGACTGGCCTTGCCGCTTTCTAACGTTTGCAGGGCGGAGGTCAGCTCACTGCTGGACCAGTTCATCGCCCCCCAATCCCCGCCCTTGGGACCAAAATCGCTGCTGAGTGTACCGAGCGGGTCAGGGGTCAAGGAGAAGTTGCGCGACAGCAATCCCACCTGCAGTGTGCCATCACGGTGCTTGCTGACGATCTCAGAGCTGTTTCCGACCGACACCGCCAGTTCCACCCCAATCTGACGCCACTGAGCCTGAATGGCAGTAGCCAGCACCGGCAGTTCCGGCCAGCTGGAGAAGGTGGTCAGGGTCACCCGAAACGGCTGACCATCCTTTTGCAAGATGCCGTCGGCGCCCGCTTGCCAGCCAGCCTCACGCAGCAGAGACCGCGCTTTGTTAAGATCGTGCGTCAGTCCCGGCAAGCGGTTGTCGTGCCATGCGGCCACCGACGGCGGAAACAGCTGCGTAGCCGCCAGAGAGGGATTGCGCAAAATCGCACTTGCCAAGGCAGGACGATCCAGCGCCAGACTCAGCGCCTGACGCACACGCACGTCGGCGAAGAAAGGAGAGCCGGCATTGAGTTTAAGCAGGCGAGTGCGCGGCAAAGTGACCACATCCAGTGCCACGTTAGGGGCGCGCTTGACGGCATTGACCGACAGCGGCAGCAAGGAAAAGACCAGATCGGCCTGTCCGCTCTGAACCATCAGGGCGCGGGTTTCGCCCTTACCGACAGCCAGATACTCCACCTCCTTGATGTGTGCAGGGCGCTGCCAGTAACGCTCGAAGCGCACCATGCTTACCTTGAGCGGCGTACTGATCTGCTTCACCTGATAGGGCCCCGAGCCAATGACGGCAACGGTCTTGCCTGCGGCGTCAAACGAGCTATCGGCCAGGATCTGAGTGCTGTAGTTGGCCAGATAGGCAGCGAGCGGTGCAAACGGGCGAGATAGGTGGATCAGCACCTCACGACCCTTGGCATCAATGCGTGAAATGGGGACCAGTGCCAGCACGCCGGAGCCTTTGCGAGCACGTTCGAGTGCGCGCTGAACCAAGCTCGCATCCAGCGCTGAACCATCGTGCATCACGACGTGGTCTCGAATGGCAAAGCGCCAAGTAAGGCCGTCATTCTCAACCGTCCAAGCACTCGCCAATTGCGGGATCAGTTTGCCACTGCGATCCACCGTGACCAGGGTTTCGGCCACCTGCAGCCGAGTAAACAGATAGCCGTTTTGGTCGGGCTCAAGCGAGCTAACTTCCAGCGGGGCCACGACCTGCAACGGCTTGGCCAGTGCTAACGGGGACAAAATAAAAGCCAGCAGTAGGCTGGCGATACGAAGCAGAATCAAGATGAACCTCCATTTATGTTATATCATAACATTTTCCATCATTATTCATCGAATGCAAGTAATTCTCATTGGAGATTCAATGTGGGCCAACTTATAACACCGACGCCAACCACCATCATCCATCTGGATAAACAACAAGGGCATCCAACTTCGGATGCCCGGTATGAGATAAACAACGGTTAACGCATGCTGGCCAGCATGGTGTTAACGTTATGCTTGAACGCGGCCACGTAGGTGGGCGCCGGGCCATCCGCTTGACTCAGTGCTTCGGGGTAGAGCTCACCACCGGATTTAGCTCCGGTTGCGGCAGCGATCTGGCGTACCAATCTCGGATCGGTCTGGTTTTCGATAAAGTAGGTACGGATGCCTTCGGTTTTCAGCTGCTCAATGAGCTTGCCCACGTCGCTGGCACTGGCCTCAGCCTCGGTTGAAAAGCCAACCGGAGCCAGGAAATGGACACCATACTCTGCGCCGAAATAGCCAAAGGCATCGTGACTGGTCAACACCTTGCGCTTGCTCGCTGCAATCGCAGCAAACTCGGTGTTGGCCCAGCGGTCAAGCTGCTCGAGTTGCTGGATATAGGCTTCGCCACGCTGGCGAATCGCGGCAGCATCTTCAGGGTCGGCCTTGATCAGCGCGTCCATCACGTTACGCGCATAGATAGCGCCGTTATGGGCACTGTTCCAGGCGTGCGGATCGGTGATGGTCTTGCCATCTTCTTCCATGGTCCGGCTGGTGACGCCCTTGGAGGCGACCACCACCGGATGGGCGTACCCCGAACTTTTGACCAGCCGATCCATCCACCCTTCCAGCCCTAGCCCGCTGACAAACACCAGATCGGCCTGATTGAGCAGGCGACTTTCACGCGGTGATGGCTCGAAGGTGTGCGGATCACCATCCGGCCCTACCAGCGTGGTGACCGAGACATGCTCGCCTCCCACCGCCTTCACGATATCGCCAAGCACGGAAAAACTGGCCACCGCGTTGACGTTGTGAGCAAGCACACTTGGGCTTAACACCGCCAGCAAGGTCAGTGCAGCAATCTGGATTCGTTTCATCTTTTCTCCTTGTGTGAGAATCAGTCACGGCGGCCAACGCCGACCGCAAAGAGGCCCTTTTGCGTGCCGAACAGCACCGAAAGGAAGAAAAACAGGGTGGCCACCAGCACGATGGCCGGGCCAGCTGGCAGGGATAAAAACCAGGAGCCGGTGAGCCCAAGTAGCGAGCTGAACGTACCGAGTAACGCCGCCAGCACCAACACCACCGGCAAGCGGCTCGACCAGCAACTGGCGGCAATAGCGGGCAACATCATCAAGCCGACCGTCATCAGGGTGCCGAGGATCTGAAATCCGGCGACCAGATTCATGACCAGCAACGCCAGAAACAGGGCGTGGATAAGGCGAGCTACCCCTTGGGAGCGGCTTTGGAAAAAGGTGGCATCGAACGCTTCCATCACCAGCGCACGGTAGCAAAGCGCCAGAGTGAGCAGCGTCAGGCTGGTCATCACGCCGATAAAAAGGAGTGACGGGCTGTCCACCGCCAGAATCGAGCCAAACAAGAGATGCAGAAGATCGACGCTCGAGCCGCGCAAGGAGACCAGCGTCACCCCCAGCGCCAGCGAGCCGAGATAAAAACCGGCAAAGCTGGAATCTTCTGACAAGGTGGTCTTGGTGCTGACCCAACCCGAGAGCAGCGCCACCAACAGCCCCGCCACAAAACCGCCTATCCCCATGGCCAGCAACGACATCCCTGAGAGCAGGTAACCGATGGCGACACCGGGCAATACTGCGTGCGAGAGCGCATCACCAATCAGGCTCATGCGCCTTAGCATCAGAAACACCCCGAGCGGGGTCACACTGATCGACAGCGCCACGCACGCCACCAAAGAGCGGCGCATAAATCCGAAATGGGCAAACGCCTCCACCATATCGTGCAGCATGGGTCAGGCCTCCAGCGCAGAGCAGTTCAGCAGGTCGGGCTCAAGCTCTGTGGCCGCCAACTGTGCAAAAGCCTGGCGCGTCTGCCCCCAGTGGTAGTGCCCTTCGTGGATCCAGAGCGTCTCGGGAAACCATTGCTGCACGATGCGCTGGCTGTGTAGCACCACCAGCAGGGTTTTTCCCTGGCGGTGCAAAGTGGCAATGATCGCCAGCAGAGCATCGCAGGTCTGGCTATCGATGCCGGTAAACGGCTCATCGAGCAGCATCAGCGGCGCATCCTGCACCAGCAGACGGGCAAACAGCATGCGCTGAAACTGGCCACCGGAGAGTCGAGCAATCGCACTGTGCGCCATCTCTATCAACCCAACTTGCTCTAGTGCCTCGTTAATGCGCTGCTGCCTTGCTGAGCCCAAGCCTCGCAGCAATCCGGTGGCCGGCCAGCAGCCCATGGCCACCACATCCGATACGGTGATGGGAAAGTGGCGATCCAGCTCGCTGCGCTGCGGTAACCAACCCAGCAGTGGACTGTCACACTGTACGCGGCCAGTAACGGGAGGCTGTAAGCCGGCTAGCGTGCGCAGCAGCGTCGATTTTCCCGACCCGTTGGCACCGACAATGGCAGTGAGCGAACCGCGTTTGAAGCAACCACTCAGCGGCCGGGTGAGCGGCTGCCCTTGATACCCTGTGACGAGGTTTTCCAAGGTGATCATGGCAGCTGCACCGCCCAGAAAATGGCAGCCCAAAGCAAGGCGAGCAGAGGCATCGCCAATACCAGACGCTTGACGGCAGAGTGCGTCAGCAGCGATGAAACAGAGCGCGACATGAGAAGTCTCGGAATGCAAGTGATACGTTATAACATAAACCACATCGCAACCGATGAGAACCGCAAACACGTATCCTTAATTGTTCATCGTTCAAACAATCGGGCGCACTCGTTCGCCGCAGCGTTGGATGCGGGGAGATGACTGACAAGAGGGAAAATAGGCAAAAGCGCCAGAGCCGGCGCTTGATTCCGACGCTCTTAGGCCGTGACCAGATGCAGCCGGGTATGGCTGGCCGCCAGCCGGGTGCGGTAATCAGCAGGCAGGGCATCGTCGGTCACCAACTGATGAATAGGGCCACCGTCGAGGGCGCAGGATTGGATCACCCCGAACTTGCTGCTGTCGGTGATGGCGATATTGGTCACCCCCTTGGCCAGGATGCAGTTGACCACATCGGCGCGCATCATGTCGCGGCCGGTAAAACCAGCCTCGAGGTGGTAGCCATCAATACCGATAAAGGCCTTGGAAAAGTGCACCTGCTCGATGCAAAGGCGGGTCAACGGGCCGACCACGCTCTCGCTCTGATGCTGGTATAGCCCGCCGAGCAGCACCACCTGGGTGTCGCTCTCTTTGAGCAGATGGGCGATATAGCTACTGATGGTGATGATGGTCACCCGGCGCAGATGGCTCAGGCGCCGAGCCAGCAGTGCGTTGGCGCTGCCCCCTTCGATAAAGACGGTCTCCCCCTCCTCCACCAGCTGAGCAGCTCGCTCGGCCAGGCGCTCTTTGAGCGGGAAATTGATGCTCATGCGCGCATCCGGATCGTCAGTGTCAAGGGCGATGGCCGAGCCGTGAACCCGCTTGAGTAATCCCTGTTTTTCAAGGGTGGTGAGATCGTTACGCATCGTCACCTCCGACACGCCGGTCTGCTGCGCCAGCTCGGCGACACTCAGTTTGCGGGCCTGGTGAACCAGGGTCAGGATCAATTGATGGCGTGGATTCATCGGCTCAACTCGACAGACGGACAATCAACATGGCGCCCGCAGGCGCCATGTTCCGGATCGCATCACCCTGATTACAAGGTATGTTCGGTTCGGGCGATGATATCATCCTGCGCATCTGGCGATAAGGCAGTAAAGAATGCCGAATAACCGGCAACCCGCACCACCAGATCGCGATACTGATCCGGATGGGCCTTGGCAGCCAGCAGCGTCTCGCGCGAGACGATGTTGTACTGGACGTGCCAGCCACGATGCACCTCGAAGAAGGTGCGCAGCAGCGCCATCAGCTTGGCCTTGTCTTGCCGGTTTTCGAGACTGGCCGGATTGAGCTTCTGGTTAAGCAGCACGCCCCCCAAAATCGCCTCGGTCGGCAGCTTACCTACCGAGTTGAACACCGCGGTCGGCCCGTGACGATCCGAGCCAGACGACGGGCTCGCCCCTTCTGCCAACGGCGCATGGGCGTGACGCCCGTCTGGCGTCGCCATGGTCGCCGCCCCAAACGGCACGTTGGCCGAAATGGAAGAGGTGCCGGCGTAATAAGTGCCACCAATAGGGCCGCGCCCGAAGCGGGTGTTGTGCAAACCGGCAATCTCGTCGATGTAACTCTGATACGCCTGCACCAGCAGCTGGTCCACCTCATCGTTGTCGTTGCCATATTTGGGCGCCGCCTTATCAAGGCGCTGGCGCAGCTGCTCGCCATCGATACCGGCAAAGTCGTTCTCCAGAGCCTTGGCCAATTGCGCCTGATCCACGGCATGACGCTCGAACACCAAGGTACGAATGGCTTCCAGACTGTTGCCCAGATTAGCGATGCCCACCTGCAGACCGGAGACCCAATCGTAAATGGCGCCCCCCTGCTTGATGGTCTTACCGCGCTCGATGCAGTCATCCACCAGCGCTGAGCAGAGAATGTCGTGCGCCTGCTGCTCAAGCACGGTATCGACCACGCAATCAATCTCGATGGACTTGCGGGCAAAGTAGCGCACCTGCCGATCCCAGCTCTGCATCACCTCGTCAAACGAGGCGAAGTTCCCCTCACTCAGGCGCCGCGTCTCGGGCAAAAACACCTTGCCACTGGTGGCATCGCGCCCGCCATTAAGGGACGCAAGCAGAATGCGGGCGAAGTTGATAAAGCTCATGCCGGTGCAGCGATAGCCCCATTTGCCGGGCACCGCCGTCTCGATACAACCGATGGCCGAGTAGTTGCAGGCATCCTCCGGGCTCACCCCCAGACGAATAAACTCCGGGATCACGATCTCGTCGTTGTTAAAGGCCGGCATGCCGAACCCGCAGCGGATCACCTGCACGCAGGCATCGAGAAAATCGTCGCTCATGGCGGCGTGATAGCGTACCGAAAGGTTGGGCTGGGTCGAGCGCAGCTGGCCGCACGACTCCAAAATGGCATACGAGAGTCCATTAACGGCATCGCGCATCTCACCATCAACCCACAACTGCCCGCCGATGGTCACGTTTTGGTAGAGCGGGCTACCGGCCGAGGCCTTGGAGTGGCTGCCAGAGCGAATCTTGTTGACCTCAAGCAGCTTGAGCCAACAGCCGTGCAACAGTTCGATGGCTCGTTCGCGCGGCAGTGATTCCGACAGCTCAACCTCACGGCGATACCAGGGATAGAGATACTGGTCCATACGACCAAACGAGACCGAGTGGCCATTCGATTCGACCTGCAGTATCAACTGGATGAAATAGCACAGCTGCAGCGCCTGCCAGAAGGTTTCGGGCGGACGGTGGGCAATGTGGGCGCAGTTAGCGGCAATGTGCACCAGCTCGTCGCGCCGCCACGGCCGGCTCTCCTCTTGCGCCATGCGGGTGGCCAGCTCGCTGTAGCGCTCGAGATGTTCGCTCACGGCCGCAAAGGTGATGGCCACCGCATGCAAAAACTGCTCGCGCTCCAGATCCCCCTGATCGGCCAGATCGAGCCGGCTGCGCCGCTCGGCTACCTTGGACTGCAATCCTTCTAACCCTAGCGTCAGCAATAAACCGTAGTTGACGGCGAGGTGGGCATCGCCCGATGTCATGTTGCCTTCGGCCTTGATGATGCCGCTATCGAGCAGGGCTTTTTGCTCATCAGTAAACAGGCCAAAGCAGCGATCCTGCACCGTCTGGCCGCGCCAGAACGGGGTTAGCTGATGGATGATCGCCTTGTCTTGCTCACTGACGGCAAAGCTGGCGCCCGGCCGCTCGGCCAGCTCATCAATCTCCTTTTCAATCCAGCTCACCGTGTACTCGGGAAACAGCGGCGCCCCGCGCACTTCGCTGGCCTGATTGCCGACAATCAGCTCGTCATGCTTGATCCAGATGGTGCGCTCACGCAGGTGATGGGCCAATGCCAGCGCCCGGCGCAGCGGCAACGGTTTGGCCATGTGAGTCTGATAGGCCTCGGTGTAGTGGCGCGCCCGCTCGGTGCAGACCGGTGGCCGGATGATGTGGATCAGGCTCTCCTTATGGGCCCGGATGCGATTGCTCAGGCGGGTCAGGTTGAGTTCGGTCATGGCGTTATCCTCGCAAAACAGGGGTCAGGTTGTGCTGGCGAGCCAGGTCATCGGCAAAGGCCAGCAGATCAGGGTCGGCAAGCGGTTGTAGCGGCGCCTCGTAAGGCAATCCGAGCAGGGCGTACTTGCCCATGCCCAGGGTGTGATAGGGCAGAAAATGGATCTCGTGCACGGTGGCAAGCTTCGCAGCTTCACTGATGATGGCGCGCACGCTCTCACGGTCGGCATTAAAACCCGGGATCAGCGGCACCCGGATCTGCATCGGCACGCCCCGCTCGGCCAGCCGGTGCAGGTTACGCAGCACCCGACTGGCATGACCGCGGGTCCATTGCAAAAAGCGCACGTCATCAACGTGCTTGAGATCGGCCAGTAACAGATCGAGATGGGGCAGCGACGGCTCAATGTAGGACCAAGGGACGTGCAGGCAGCTCTCCACCGCCGTATGCAGTCCTTCACGTTTGCACGCGGCCAGCAGCTCTGCCGCCAGCGCTGATTGCATAAAAGGCTCGCCACCAGAGAGGGTGACGCCACCGCCACTTCGCGCAAAGTAGGGACGATCGCGCAAGATGGCCGCCAGCAGACTCTCGACACTGCGCGCTTCGCCGCACACCGTCAGCGCCTCGCTCGGGCAGCAGCCACGCAGGCTCTCCACCTCCTCGCAAGAAAGGGTGCGCAAAAAACGGATGCCCTCTTCAGTGCGACCGATGGCACCGGGACACTGACGCTGGCACTGCTCGCACCCGCTCAGACAGAGGCGGCGATCAAGCAGCAGGTCGGGCGTGGGCGAGCGGCTTTCCGGGTTTTGGCACCAGCGGCACGCCAGCGGACACCCTTTGAAAAAGACCAGAGTGCGAATACCGGGACCATCGTGGGTCGAGTAACGTTGCAGATCGAAGATCATACCACCTCCTTATGAATGCCATTATTTTCACTTTCGAACGAAAGTTGTTTTGATTTCGATCAATTAAATAAAGCGAAGCTTGCGCCACCATGACGACAGTTAACAGGGTGATAAAGGAGACCCTTATGGAGCTTTATCTTGATACCGCCGACGTGGCCGCCGTCCGTCGCTGGGCGCGCATCCTGCCGCTGGCTGGCGTCACCACCAATCCATCCATCGTGGCGAAAGGTGGAACAGCGCTGGCAACCTTGCTGCCGGCACTACGCGATGTGTTGGGGCCAGATGCCAGGCTGTTTGCCCAGGTGCTGGGCAGAGAAGAGCCGGAGATGGTGCGCGAGGCCCGAGCCTTGCGTGCCATGGATAGCAATTTGGTGGTCAAAATCCCGGTCAGCGCCGAAGGGCTGGCTGCCATCAAAAGATTGAAAAAAGAGGGAATTCCGACTCTGGGCACGGCGGTCTATACCCCACAGCAAGGGTGGCTGGCGGCGCTCGCTGGCGCCGATTATGTGGCCCCTTACGTCAATCGCATCGATGCTCAGGGCGGCGATGGCATCAAGTCAGTCGATGAGTTGCAGCGCCTGCTCACTTTGCATGCGCCGCACTGCCAAGTACTGGCCGCCTCATTTCGCACCCCACGCCAGGCGCTCGATTGCCTGCTGGCCGGTTGCAGCGCCATCACCCTGCCGCTCGATGTCACCGAGCAACTGCTCTCGATGCCAGCCTTGAGTTCGGCACTGCTACAGTTTGAAAACGAGTGGCATCAGGCGTTTCCCGCCTAGGTTGCATCCAACAACAGCAAGACAACATGGCCGACCTTTATCGCAAAGGTCGGCCATTTGTTTTCAGAAAGGCAAAAGGAAACATCAGTGTCGTCGCTGACGACTAAACGCTGGCTGATTATTCAGCAGGTTTGCAATCAACCCAGACTATGTGAAACCTCAAAATACCGGCACGGCTTATTCTGGGGCAGGTAGTTTCTGGATCACGGTATGGCGGAAGTAGGAGAGCTCACACAGATTTCCCCGTTTGAACTCTTCATTGGGATACATCCTACGCAAGAATGACTCCCGCATTGGAGGGGTCTGCGCAATGCCATTATCCCGAAGGCTCTGCATAAACGCCCACATAGCCCAACGCTTAGTTCCTTACACTGGTGGGACTTATACGTGTTTCATGGTCATACCGACCTTTATTCTGCGAACGCAAATGAGGCCCCATTAACCCCCAACTCAGCACATTATCGATGACCACAACCTATCAGATTGTTCTGAACATCTCTGGTCCTGATGACGAGTGTCGTCCTGCCAAGAGTGCGGGGCGATCCGCTCATCACAGGGTCGTCTTGAAAATTCTGCCAACCCACCTGATTTGATGGCAAACAGATTGAGGTGAGCGGCCAGCCATCACTGTAGAGTCATCACAATAACAACCGCACTGCCCCTTTGGGCACAGCAGAGGTAGTCATGCACAACATTGAACTGAACGCGGCCGTGCAGGCTGAAATCGAAAAAGTGGTCGAGGTCTCTGCCTACCTGTGGCAACGCGAATGGGCCGAGCGTAACGGGGGCAATATCTCGGTCGACGTGACCGATATCTTTGGCCCGGCGCCCGCCAATCTTGACCAGTATCCCCACTGCCCGCTGTCGATGGTCGGTGGCAGCAGCGCCTTCCCGGCCGACAGCGCCGGTCATGTGTTCTTCGTGAAGGGCACCGGCGAGCGGATCCGCGAACTGCGTGACCCGGCTCTGGCTGGTTGCGTGCTGCGCATTGATGACCAGGCGCGTGGCTATCACATCCTGTGGGGCGGCCGTGGCCAGACCGACTACAAGCCGACCAGCGAATTTATCTCTCACGTCGAGATTGTCATGGACAAGCAGCGCGCCGGCCGCGCCGATCGCTGCGTGGTGCACACCCACCCGCTTGAGCTGATCGCGCTCTCCCACCATCCGCGCTATGCCCATGACAGCACCTCTTACACCCACGCCTGCTGGCAGATGCTGCCGGAAGTGCGCGCCTTCGTGCCACGCGGTATCGGCATCGTGCCCTACTGCATGCCGGGCAGCCAGCAGATGGCCGATGGCACCACCGAGCAGCTGCGTCATCATGATGTGGCCATCTGGGAAAAACATGGCGCGGTCGCCACCGGCGTCGATGCGCTGCAAGCCTTCGATTTTATCGACGTGGCCAACAAGGGCGCCAAGCTGCATCTGATGTGTCTGGCCAGCGGCTTTGAGCCCGAAGGGGTCAGTGCCAACGACATGCAAGAGCTCAAAGAGACCTTCGGTCTGTAATCCCCCTCTCGCCTGCCCGCCGCGGTCTGCCCTGTGCTGCCGCGGCGTGCTGTTTTTAAGGCCTGCCCTCCCCGTTTAGCGGCGGCAATAAAACAGCCCGGCCAACCAGCCATAGATCAGTGCTGCGCGCCGGTTGTGAGCCAGCAAGGTGACCGCCAGCTGATGGCCATCACGCAGCGTATCGCTGTGCCAAAAACACCAGAGCGCCGCCTCCAGCGCATCGAGCCAACTGGCGTGTCCCAGCTCGCCACGAGACTTGCGGCGCCAGCTGCCACGCAGTAGCGCCGCCGTATTGGGTGACTGCATCGCCAACGCCTGGCCATCATCCCGTGGCACGCTTAACGCATCGAGCTTGGCCTGCCGACTGCCGCGCCCCCCTTGCTGCAGGCGGTTCAACAGCAGCGCAAATAGGCGCAGGGCATCGCGGCACTCCAGCGTGAGTGACCGAGGTAGCAGCGGCTCGATCCTTGCCAGCAGCCACGAGGCAGCCGGGCTCTCCTGGCCACAAAACAGCACCGCTTCGGCCAAGGTGGTAAGCAGATGGCTATCTGCACTCTGTCTATCATCCTGCCCGGTGGCAACGCTGCGGCTTAGCTCAGGGGGTGATTGACGTGGGCAGGCAGGTTGCTCGGCCAGCGGACAACACTCGTCACAGTCATGATGGTTACAGCTCATGGCACCTCAATGGCGATCGCGCTTGAAATGCACGGTGCGGTGGCCAACGGTCACCACATCCCCATCCTGCAGCACCAGATAGTGGCGACGCAGTTTCTGGCAGATCTGCGGGCAGACCTCCCCCACCCGCTGCAGGCGGGAGAGCGTTCGATGATCGAAATAGACCACCTCACGCCCCTTGTGATAGCTGGTACGGCCAAAGGCGAGCAGATGCTCGACAACCTGCTCGGAAATCCCCCGCTGCTGCATTCGTAGCACTGCATGTTGGCTATACATGACGTTCTCCTTTGGCACACATTTTTGATGCAGCCAGTATATGTAGCCTGTATAGTCATGCCGATACTGGTTACATTCACATGTCGCGTTTTGGAGCACACTTTTCATGACCGCCACCGAGCTGACCTGGGATCAGACCCTGCGCTTTCGTCTGCTGGAGATTGTCTTGCAGTGGGAAGGGCGCCTGACCACCAACCACCTTTGCACCGCCTTCAATATCGGTCGACAGCAGGCATCCAAAGACATCAACCGCTACAAGAACGAATTCGCGCCGGATGGGCTCGCGTATGACACCAAGCTCAAGGGCTACCGTCCGACTGACGCCTTCAAACCACGTTTTAGCACTGGCAAGGTGGACGAATACCTGATGCTGCTGCACCGGGAAAAACAGCACGCCCGCCACCAGCAAGAGGCGCTGCTGACCCTGCCACTGATGGATCTGCGCTACGGCCATATCGAAATTCTGGATGTGCCGGCCCGCCATATTGATCCGGTGATGGTGCGCGGCCTGGTGCAGGCGGCCCGCGGCCAGTTACGGGTCGATGTGGATTATGTGTCGCTCAGTTCAGCCGAGCAGAGTGGCCGCAATATCGTGCCCCATACCCTGATCTACGACGGGATCCGCTGGCATGTGCGCGCCTATTGCGAGAAGAAGGGCGAGTATCTTGATTTTGTGATGAGCCGTTTTCGTGGCGAACCCGACTTGCTTGATGCCTCCGGCCATGGCCGCGATGAGGATGTGGAGTGGAACACCCAGGTGACCGCCGTGGTGGTGCCCAACCCCGCCCTTGGTGAGAAGCAGCGCGAGATCATCGCCAGCGATTACGCCATGAAAAATGGCGAACTGCGTCTGACCCAGCGCATCCCGCTGATGCACTACGCCCTCGAGCGGATGCAGGTCAGCTTTGATGAAGGGCATGAGACCCACCCCCTACACCACCCGCTGGTGCTGCAAAACCGCAGCGAACTGATTGAGCAAGGCTGCACCTTTAAGCTCAAAAGCGCGGATTTGGGGAAAGATTGAAAATAACCGCCGCTGCCGT
The DNA here is from genome assembly GCF_900156095.1 of Aeromonas sp. RU39B. Taxonomy (GTDB): domain Bacteria; phylum Pseudomonadota; class Gammaproteobacteria; order Enterobacterales; family Aeromonadaceae; genus Aeromonas. The sequence goes on along the minus strand of NZ_FTMJ01000008.1, from coordinate 25,486 downwards.
TCGGGCCATCACAGGATGGCTCGTTGTCACCACCCCGATAGACCATCCACCTGTGTGGCAATATCGAGCGGGGCTTCGCGCCATCATCGGCACATTGCCATGCCATGTTCCAATAACCACTGACAGTGGTGGGGAAATCATCTGACGAGCAGGATCACCATGACCATTGACTACTACAACCAGCATGCAGCGTCCTTTGTCGAAGGCACCTTGTCGGTCGACATGCAGTCCCTCTATCAGCATTTTGTTCCATTACTGCCGGCCGGCGCCCACATCGTCGACGCAGGCTGTGGCTCGGGGCGCGATGCACTCTATTTCCTGCAGCATGGCTTTGTGGTTACGGCCTTTGACGGCAGCACCGAATTGGCTGAGATCGCCAGCAAGGTAATCGGTCAGCCAGTACAGGTTTGCCGCTTTGAGCAGTTTGTTGCGCCGGCACCGGTCGATGCGATCTGGGCCTGCGCCAGCCTGCTGCATGTTCCCGCGTCCGAACTACACAGCGTGATGGGGCAACTGAGTCAACAACTGGTTAGCGGTGGAGTGTTCTACTGCTCGTTCAAATACGGACGCGGCGAAGTCAGCCGAGGCGGCCGCAGTTTTACCAATCTGGATGAAGATGGCTTGAACCAGTTACTCAACCACTTGCCGCTGAAGGTGGTTGAATCCTGGCAAACCGGCGATGTGCGACCCGGCCGTGAATCCGAGCGCTGGCTCAATGCTGTTTTGAGGAAGGCATAACGTGGCAGGATTGCATCTGGTTGGTGGGGGCCACGCCAACGACACCCGGTTCCACTTTACAGACCCCCTGTTAGATCACCTGCTGCAAGCTATCGACCAGTGCGGTGCCGGCAGTCGCATTGATTTGTGCGTGTCGTTTATCCGCCAGAGCGGGCTTATGCTGCTTCGCGATGCGCTGCACCTTGCAGTCGAACGCGGCGCCTATCTGCAGGTGATTACCTCGGATTATCTGGATGTTACCGAGCCCGTGGCCCTGCGCGAGTTGCTCAAATTTGATCCGGCACGCAGCAACATGCTGATCTACCAAAGTCAGGGCAATCGAGGTTTCCATCTCAAGTCTTATCTATTTATCAACCACAAGGCAGACGCGCCGCTGCAAGGTCGGGCGTTTGTCGGCTCCAGCAATGTCTCCAAAGCGGCATTGTGCGAGTCGCTGGAGTGGAACTGGTCACTGACTGTCGATGCAAACAGTTCGGCTGATTGTCGGGCCAGTCTGGAACAACTGAGCGCACAGGTGGCACTCCTGGCGCAAGATCCACGCGTGGTCCCACTGACTCACAACTGGATCGACGCTTATCTGGTCCGTTACCGCACCAGCCCTTTGCAAGCCTTACGCGCAATCACCGGTGACCAGCAATCGGATGCCGAACAACTGCGCGAAACACCCATTCCGCATTCGGTACAACAAGAAGCCCTTGAGGCACTGCAAGCCGCCCGCGATCAGGGTTACAAGCGCGGCGTCGTCGTCATGGCGACCGGCCTTGGCAAGACCTGGCTTTCTGCCTTTGACGTGCGCCACATGCAGGCGGCTCGCTTATTGTTCGTCGCTCACCGCGAGGAGATCCTCCATCAGGCGCGCGCCACCTTCGAGCAGATGGCGCCGAATGCACAAACCGCTATTTATCTGGGGCAGCAGCAAGATGAGGCTGACTGGCTGTTTGCCTCGATTCAGACCATTGGCAAAGCCAATCATCTGCTGCGCTTTGCGCCCGACCACTTTGATTACATCGTAGTGGACGAGTTTCACCATGCAGCAGCCCCCTCTTATCGCCGGCTGCTCGATCACTTCCAGCCACGGTTTCTGCTCGGTCTGACCGCCACCCCGAACCGTACCGACCGAACCGACATTCTGGCGCTGTGTGACGGCAATCTGGTGTTTGAGCGCGGGCTGGCCGATGCCATTGAGCAGCGCATGCTGGTGCCGTTGACCTATCACGGCATTCTGGATGACACGGTGGACTACGCGGCCCTGCCATGGCGCAACGGTAAATTTGACCCCACAGCACTGGAAAATGCCTTTGCCACACGCAAGCGTGCCGACCACGCGCTGAAACAGTGGCAGCAACTGCGCCAGCACTGCACCTTGGCGTTCTGTATCTCGACCCATCATGCCGAGTTTATGGCCGCCTATTTCCGTGATGCCTGCATTCGCGCTGCGGCAGTATATGCGGGGTCGGCCACAGATCGTCAGGTCGCGCTCAATGAACTGGCCGCCGGTAAACTGGAGATCATTTTCTCGGTCGATCTGTTTAACGAAGGCACCGATTTGCCGATCATCGACACCGTGCTGATGCTACGCCCCACAGAATCGCGCATCGTATTTTTGCAGCAACTGGGCCGTGGTCTGCGCCTGCATCCGGGCAAGCAGCAACTGGTGGTGATCGATCTGGTTGGTAATCACAAAGCCTGTCTGTTCAAGCCGGCACTACTGCAAGAACAACTGACTCGCAGCCAAGACAGAACAAACGGTCACCGAGGCCCCCCCGTACTGGTCGAAGGGTGCCATATCAATATCGACCCGCGCTTGCTCCCTATATTGGAGCAAATCCGCCAGCCAAAACGACCGGCATTGGTGGATATCTATCGATCGTTGAAAGACGGGCAGCCGTTTCGTCCCACCGCACTGCAGGTGTGGGAAGAGGCACAAAAAAACGGACATGTTTTTGATAGCAAACCCTATGGCGGCTGGTTCAAGATGCTGGCCGGCGAAGGTGATCTGGAAGAGGTGCAACAAGCCACGCTCAACCGGCATGTCGACTTCCTGCTAAAAGGGGTCGAAACCACCAGTTTGGTTAAAAGCTTCAAGCTGATCCTGCTGCAGGCCCTGCTGGAGATCGATGGCCTGCGCCGACCTCCCACACTGGCAGCCCTCGCCAGCCACTCGCGCTATCTGTTTGACCGCCATCCAGCGCTTATCAACATCGACCTGCCTGCACAGCAACGCCTGCTGGCTGCGGACAGTGCGGCATGGTTGTCCTACTGGAAGAGCAATCCGATCAAGCACAGCAGCAGTGGCAGTGCCGGTAGCAAGGTCGATTACTGGTTTGAAGTGAGGGATGATCGTTTTTACCCTCGTTTTACTGTGCAAGACACCGAGGTGGAGACCCTGCATCAGATGGTGCAAGAGTTGCTGGACTTGCGTCTGGCACAGTACCAACACCGTAAGCTGCAAGCTGGAACATCGCCGCAAACCGCTGCGCCAGCAGAGGTGGTATCGCTCGATCAAAAACGCTCGCTTAAGCAAACCACACGCCCGTATAGCGAGAAATCCGTCACAACCGCAATCAATCCACCTGACGATGGCGACGCATCGGCCACGACCACTTTGCCCTATTTTCCTAATCTCAGGATTGCCTGTGGGCACTTCAAGGATGGCGATGGCAGTGATGCTGAAATGGTCGCCGTGAGTGAGCAGTGGTCGGGGCTCGATCCCGCTCGCCATTTTTTTGCTCGTGCCAGTGGCAACTCGATGAATGGTGGCAAGCATCCAATTCAAAACGGCGATCTGCTCTTGCTGGAACTTGTCACGGCCACCAGCGCCGGCTCCATCACTGGCAATGTCATGGCTATCGAACAGGAAGACGAGACCGGCCAGCCGCAATATCTGCTGCGGGTAGTCCACAAAAATAGCCAGGGCGGTTATCTGTTGCATGCCTACAACCCGCAGTACCCGGATATGCCGGCCAACGAGCAGATGAGAACCTTCGCCAGACTCAAGGCTATTGTCGAGAGCCAAGGCGAGTAGTGAAAGCGCCCTGACCACAGCTACTGCGGTCAGGGCGCTGATGAATGGAAAGAGAAGAGATCGTTAGTTACTCCTTACCGCCCTCAAACACCACCGGCGGCGCTTCGTCGCCATCGCATCGAAGCGTGCCCAACGCATCTTTGCGGCAAACCGTGCCCTCGGAGGAGCGCAGGTTACCGAGGCTGTCGGTGCGCCAAGTGGTGCCGTCACTGCCACGCAGATTACCGAGTGCATCCTTGCGATAAACGTCCCCTTCACTGCTGCGAAGATGGCCAAGAGCATCTTTGCGCCACGTAGTGTCAGTGCCGCTATCACGCACATTACCCAGGGCGTCTTGATGCAGGGTGCCGCTTTGTCCGTTGTCACACTGATAGCGGGTATTGCCCAGACTATCCGGCCGATAAGTGCAGTCAGCCATGCCGGCCAGTGGCCAGAGCAGCAGTGCGGTTAACATAAGCAGGGATGGGGTGCGAGTCATAACGCGCTCCGTAAAACGCAATCGATGGCGCCAGCATATCCATCATTGAGCAATCGCTCGATACTGGTCATCTGCACATGTCGCGTTTTAACGCATATATCCCAAGCGCCGCTGCGCCGGGGAACAACGCAGTGCGAAACCATCGCGGTCATGCCCAGAGCATGGAGGTATCAATGCCACATCAGTGCCTATGGCTGAGAAGAGTTCGTGGGCGGGAGCAACTGTCCCCAAAATTGACTGATGTAAGAGCAACGCCAAGAGGTCTCGGGTACAACAGCAGATCAAGGGGTTATGATTCTCGAAAATCATTCTTGAAACATTATTCTCAGTTTCCTATCATTTCAACGAGTTTTGATAAGGCGATACCCATTATGAGGCCATCCGTTGCGCTCGATCTCAAACGAAACATTATTCGTGAGACGGCAAGCCGTTTCCGTGTTGCCAATCCGCGAGTCTTTGGTTCAGTGCTGTATGGCACCGACCTAGATGGTAGTGACCTCGACCTGCTGGTCGATGCGCTACCTGGTGCAACGCTGTTAGATTTGGGGGATTTGGAGGACGAACTGAAATCACTGCTCGGTGTTGACGTTGATTTGCTGACCCCTGACGATCTTCCACTGAAGTTCCGAGCCAAAGTGCTTGCGGAGGCCAAGCCGGTATGAACGAGAACCGACTGCCCGATTATCTCGATCACATACAACAGGCTGCAATCGATGCGCGCAGTTTCGTGGAGGGGTTGGCCAAAGAAGACTTCTTAGCTGACAAGCGGACTCAGCAAGCTGTCATCATGAGCCTTATCATCATCGGTGAGGCTGCCACAAAGATAATGGATGGCTATACCGCGTTTACCCAAGCGCACAACGAGGTGCCGTGGCGCAGCATGCGGAATATGCGGAACCGAATGGCTCATGGCTATTTTGACATTAACCTCGATATTGTCTGGAACACAATTCAGGAATGGCTGCCAGAACTGCTCAAACAGTTGTCCGACGTGCTCCAAAATGCAGATCAAGCGAGAGATGAATCATGTTGATCGGCTATGCGCGCGTCTCGACACAAGTTCAGAACCTGGAGCTTCAGCTAGACGCGTTGACAAAAGCGGGATGCCAAAAGGTTTTCGAAGACACTATCAGTGGTAGTCGTGCTGATCGGCCCGGTTTGGGCAAGGCACTCGACATGCTGCGTGAGGGTGACACATTGGTTGTTTGGAAGCTGGATAGATTGGGCCGGTCAGTCAAACAACTGGTAGAGCTGGTCAGCGCTCTGCACAAACAAAACGTCCAGTTCAAGAGCCTCACCGATTCTATCGATACCGGCACGCCGTCGGGCCGATTCTTTTTTCATGTCATGGCAAGCCTCGCGGAGATGGAACGAGACTTGATCGTCGAACGAACCCGGGCAGGGCTAGACGTTGCCAAGCAACTCGGTCGTAAAGGTGGTCGCAAGCCGAAAATGACCGACAGCAAGATCGAGTCAGCCAAGAAGCTACTGGCCAGCGGAGTGCCCCCCAAGGATGTGGCCAAGAATCTCGGCGTGTCCGTTCCTACGCTATACCGTTGGATTCCTGCCTCTGCGCACGCGTAGCATGCTTTATTTTCCGTTTTCTGTGGCGACCCCTTGTTATGGCAATTCTGACCTGCAAACCCCGCATTGAAATGAAAAGCATATTTCTCTGGTGAAACTCAACATACTCGCTTGAAGGGCCCAATCCTGTGTTTGAACATGAATCGGCACAGAGAAATCCTCTGATTTATCTACCAGAAATAACTCGAATATGTGTCTGTTCAACAAGGCCCCCACAAAAGGGAGTGGTCATACTAGCTGGCGGAAGACGAAGTTCCCGTTATCAGACAGCTTGGGAGACGACAGATCTGTCTGCTAACAAGTGACATCTTTGCCGCCCAAAATGAAGGCGCTTCTCGTAAATTCAGTGGATCGCAGCAGTCGCGCAATGACATTCACGTCAGTAGCAGATAGCAGCATCTGTAGATGGGTCAATCCGATCAGACTCCAGTGTTTGACGTTGTGCGGTTTAAATTGCGACAAGTTAGGCAGACATGCCAGCCTCTTCGTGGCCGCCGTGCTGACTCGTTCGCTTGCGAACCAGCAGACAGAAGGCGGCCAGAAAAGCAGTCCAAGCGCCGAGACTCAGAAGCGGGAGGAAAAATGCTGATTCACCAGCTTCATAAAGTTGCGCTTGCGTTTATGTTCGGTGGCCAAGACACCAAGCTGCAGGTTAAAGTTTTCCTGTAGCGCCTTGTCATCCCCCAGTGACAACGCTCGCTTTCGCAGCGCTGCCAGCGCTTGCTCATAGCCATAGTTCTGACCGGTTTCCACGTAGCTGACGGCGACCCGGAAGGTATAACTGATGGCCAGCAACGGGTTGTCCGAAACAATCTTGTCAGCCAAGGTGAGCAATAACTCCGGACTTATCTTGTGCGTAGCTACCCAGTCGCAGGCATCCTGCACCCGATCCTGATCGAGATAAAAGCGCACCAGCGAATCCTGAGACGTGACTAAATTGAACGGTTGCCTGATCGCAGCCTGCTCCTTGAAGCACTGCTCGACCCAAGGCAACAAAGTCTCGTCCTGCCAAGCCAATTGCTGTTGCAACTGCCGCAGACGCTGGAATCCGTCAAAAAAGGGGGATTGCTCAAACCGTGTGCGAGCGATACGCCATGCCCGTCCCTTCTCACCAAGAGCGATCGCGAGTGCAATTTCGGCCTCATCACAGGCATTTTTCTCGTAGGAGGAGTCTGCCTGCTTGCGTGCCTTGGTGAACCAAAACTCCCCCTCCAGCGGCTCATCATGCTCGCAGCACAATGTGCAGAGATCGAGCCAATCTCGACTGGTGCTGGCAATACTGGCCAGCAATGTCAGCTCGTGCCGCCAGTCGCCTATGGCCCTGGCCGCATCCAGCAAGGGACGGGCATAACGTCGCAGCGCCCAGTTATACTCATGGTCCGGCTCTCGCACCGCCTGTAAGCTGGCGAGCTTTTGCTCGCAGCGAGCCAGAAAGGCCGGGCTTTGGACAAGATCGCCGAATGCTTCCTCTTCGGGGAAGATATCCAGCGGCTGCTCTAGCAGATGTGTAAAGAGCCAATCGACCTTGTCACTCTCTGGCCAGGGCAAACGGATAAAGAGCGGGGGGAGACGCTCGCAAAGTGTCGCCTCCAGCTCGAAGCGCTCGCCATCGGAGTCATCGATATGTAGCAGAACCGCATTAAGGCGCTCGAGAACGTAATAGGTCAGCTGCCATTGGGGCTCGAGGGGCAGGGTATCGACCCCCTCCCAGATATCCTCAAACAGCTCGGTGGCGTCACTAAAGTAGTCGCGCACCGCCTGCCTCTCCCACACATCCCGCTTGGGCAGCGCTTTGTTGATAAGACTCTTCAGTTTGGCAGGAGAGATATCCTGTCCACTCAGGTCCACTTTCCTCAACCAGAAGCTCCAGCGCTTGTGATCATGCCTTAGTTCATCGAGCAGCACCTCGATCAACGCCGGTTTTTCTTGTCGCTCGAAGTAATCGCGCAGCCTTGCCCGCTCATCGGGCACCTTCGCCAACGTCCCCTTTTCCTCCCGCACACCGCTCAGTTGCATATTGAAGGCCAGCGCGGTGGCGACCCCGTGTTTGCACAGCGTCTGATAGTCAGCCGCGGGACAGTTGCAGTGGCTCACGAGCGACCGTCCCAAATCCAGCCTGACCTGATAGAGATGGCCGCCTTGCACGTTGGCTGTGATGCTATCGCCATCCTGGCCAAGCAGCTGCACCGCGCCCTGAATGGCCAGCTTCATCCCCTTGGCAAAGCTGGCCTCACCGCTTTGTACTTTAATTTCGGCAATATCAATCAGTTCAGAAGAATGGGGGGCTTGATTGGCCAAGGCGTTCTCCTTCTCAGGTGTAGTTAGAGTCTGTGATGCGATAGGCACCATACAGGAGTGACCGTACTTATCGAAAGAAGATCTCATCAAAGCTTGGTGCACAGTCCCAGATAGCCTGCTGGCGCTCGGCCAGATAAGGCTTGAGAGTCTGCAGGGTTGTAATGGTGGCAAGCTGTGCATGCAGCTGCTTGATATCGCGCTTTAAATACCGCTGGTGCTCCTCGAACGCAAGCTCAGTCTTCTTTTTCGAGCCCTGTTTGAACTTACGCAAGACAGCCCCCCATGACGCCCTCATGGCCACGGTAGAGGCAGATTTCGAGATCACGTTTCTTCTGCCAGAGTGCTGGGTTGATGGCAGCCAGATTTTCTTCACTGAGCAGGTTGTCGGCCTCGGGCAAATAGCTGTGGGCCAGCTGCAACAGAGTAAAAAGATCCCGATTTTCCCAGGCAAGGCTGAGCTCACCCATGATCCAGGTCTTCTCTTCCCGCCGAGCCAGAACCTGCTCCCAGTCGGGATGCAGCGCCATCGCCAACTTGCGATAGAGCACCTTAAGATTCGAGTTGTCTAGCAGCGACTCAGCCATGGTGACCTTGAGTGCCTCGGTGCCAAGGCATCTGAATATGCGGGGACTAAAACAAAAAACCCGGTGCCACTTGCGTGGTACCGGGTTTGTTTTTCATGGTGCGGAAGGTGGGACTTGAACCCACACGCCTAGGGCGCCAGAACCTAAATCTGGTGCGTCTACCAATTTCGCCACTTCCGCCAAGAAGTGATGCCGCACGCGACGACGCGCGGCAGAGATAATGGGGTGGCTAATGGGACTCGAACCCACGACAACCGGAATCACAATCCGGGACTCTACCAACTGAGCTATAGCCACCATTGCACTCTTTTGAATCTCAATTCTCGCCATTTTGGTTGGCCAAACGTGGCCAACTTTGACGATTCCCTTGGGCTTCACCCGTTTTTCACAGGCCAGAATACATCACCCAAGGCATTGAGTTTACAGCAGATTGTAATGGCACGCCCTACAGGATTCGAACCTGTGACCCACGGCTTAGAAGGCCGTTGCTCTTCTAACCCCTTTACTTAGGTTACCACAGGTTACTACTAAGCGCTTTATGGTGCGGATGATAGGCTGATAAATCTCGTAAATCAACAAAATTTTATAGATTATTGATTTGACCAACCCCCTAACAGATCTTACCATCAAGTTAACACATGGAATGTCATGTTAAATGGTGGTTGCTTTGAGGTTGAAAGAGAATTCTCCTATAGGTAGGTCTCATGTTGTGGTCATCCAGAAGTTGGCTGATGTCTCAACCATGAAGCTACCAATGTTATACTTGATTACTCCAAACGGGCTTTCTGTTTTCTGGCCTCTCGTTGAGTACCTCAAAGCTCGACCGAATACTAGCTTGTCGTGGGCCAGACAAACATCTAGAGCGCTGGGCCTGCTATATGATTTCTCCGTTGCTGTTGCCAGTTTAGGTTTATCAAGACAAGAGCTTTTCCGTCGATTCTCGCTATCTCTTCTTAACGGCACAATTGATAGAGAGACCTTTCAAGACAAGACTGGTCTTTATTGGGCCCCTAGTTCGCTTTCTGTGCAAAAAAAGATGTGCTCTAGCATAACTAGGTTTATCGCTTGGAAAGATGAAACCAGCAGGAAAGAGGATCCGGTTTTCCTTCGATATTTAGAAGAAGTCCCACCTAGCCTAAGAAGGCTGCTGACAGCTAGCAAAATAGCCAGTAAATCCATGCTATATCACACCAAGGACGTCAAAATGCTGGCGGAAGGGTTGGATAAAGCGAGACATTTTTTTGGTATGGAATTGGGTAATGATCCCCGAGAATCGATAGGTAACATTCGAACTGTCAACGACTTCCCTTCAGAGCTAATTCCTCAGCTAATAACACACGGCTTCATTCGTGATCCTCATGCAACTGATCCATTTGAACGAGAGGACATGACGGCCAAAATGATCACTATATTGCTTGCGGGCGGTGGGCTTCGAAAAGGGGAGCCATTTCATCTCTGGTTTAATGATGTCATGCCTGAACCAGCGAAAGGATGCACAGTTACCTTATTTCATCCATCAGGCGCACAAACAGGCTTTAGAAGCAACAAACAAACCAGAGAACAGTACTTGGCACAGAGGACAATGTTACCTAGAAATCGGAGTAGTGCTAGCAAAAGTCACCATGCTACCTGGAAATCTCTGGCCGTAGATAAAAAAACGCTGTCAGCGCCTGTTTATTTCATACATGAGTCGTACTCGTTCTTGTTTTGGGAAATGTATTTGCTCTACATGAACCGTTATCGTCCATTACTAATGGAGAGCTACAAGGCTAATCACGGAACCGAACATCCATTTTTATTTGTATCTAATGGTGAAGATCGTGGGGCAAGCATCAGCTATCGAGGTGCTCCTTACTCAATGGCTGCATTCGATAAATCTTTTGAGAGGGCTCTAGGGCGGTTGGAGAAAAAACTTGGGCGTAAGTTGCCGCGTGGTCGAGATTATGGACTCAATCCGCATGCGTTACGGCACCACGTTGGACATGTAATGGCCGAAGCTGGAGTTGAGCCCAAGATAATTCAGAATGTAATGCACCATCGAACCATTGATGCCCAAGAAGTATACAAAAAACTACCGCCAGATAAGGTTCAGAAGATCTTGGCCAGTTACACACTTAGCTCACAACTAAACAATATAGGAATGGTCAAATGAAATTGCGCGGTATCAGTGTAAGAAATGGCAACGCAATTGAACAAAATGATGAAATAACCCTATCTGATATGATCATTTCTCCTTTTGCTGCATCCAAGGTTTCAAGAGAGGCTGAAAATGCTTTTGAGCGTTTGATAAAAAACTACAAAACGTGTAAATGGATGGTAACGTCTGAATTTTTTTACGCTAGATATGGGCAGTCGTACATGCCCAAAAATTTAAGAAGGCTACTTGTCCCAAAGTCAATAGTAGATAGGCTTGAAAAGGATATAGCCTCTCATGGGGTTGCTAATAGCCCAAAAAGCGAGCGAGCAAGAGCCACTCTCGTCAATAATATTATCACTGCTGCGAGTGAACTTCTTTTTCTGATGGAAAGGGAATACCTTAATGACGTCACTATGGAGGACTGGGAGGAGTTTTTAGCTCCTATAAGAACCGCCGACGGTGACCGGTATATTAATGATCTAAGCATTCATGATAAAGCAGGTTTAAAGGGGGTAGCTCAACTACTAACTTTAATGGTAGAAGGGTATAACTTCTCTAAGGCGATTCACGTAAAACGCTCAGATAAAGTCAACAAAGGCGAGGATCTTCTGGCTAAGCCGCCTGAGCATCTTGTTTCATGGGTTGAGCGTTGGAACCACTATATTGAATCAACTCGTAACTATACGCTAAAAACTTATCATACTGCATTTCATCGATTTCGTATCTTCTTGGAAGATGTCTATTTTGGCACCCAAATACCATCGCCAGAAGAGTTCTTTAGCTCACAACCACCAGTAGATTTCATAGCATGGTCGGAAGCAAAGTTTCATGAAAAATTATTTTCCAGTGAGGCTGCTCTCTGCGATTTTGTAAGATACAACACGAATTTTTCCAACTGGTTTATCGAAACCTATTTATCTGACACCGAAGAAAATGGTGATAAATTTTCTGCCGCATACCCATTAGTTCGTCCGCAAGCACTTAAATCTTTTTTTAATTCGCATAAAAGTGATTTGGATGTGCCAGGATCTTCTACCAAGGAGGTTATGCCATTATGGCTTAGAATGAGGTTAAGGGATTTGCTCTCAGGAGAAGATTATGCATGGCCAAAAACATTAAGTAGTGAATATAGTGACCATTTAACAAACGAACTAGGTGAGCCTCTCTGGTTGCCTTCAGTTACATATATCTACCTGATGATGTTAGAAATTCCAGTTCGGCGTATCCAGTTGCTACGGTGTGATTCTGGAGAGGGCGATACTAAGCAATTCTCACCAGAGTTAAATAAATGGATTGCAAATAAATCAAGTACCGCTAATTTTTGGAAAAATGATCCTAAAGCTAGAGTTTATGACCGTGGTTTACTGAGAGAATCTCGCTCATTTGAAGAGAGTGACCAGAATCTGGTTCTTTACATAAACTCCAATAAAACAGCAGACAAAGATGTGGGGTTTAGTGAATTTTCTGGTTATGAAATTCCTTGGAAGCATCCCGAAATAATCCGTCTGGCAACAGAGTTAAGAGCATGGCAGGAAAAGTATAATCCGTGTTACAATCCTGTCTCTGCCAGAGAAATTCCAGATTCTGTATTTCCTCAAACAGCCAATCAGGCTATCGCAGATAGTATTCCTGACCGTTTTTATCTTTTCCGTTCGGGCATAAACTCGAAACGAAGTGCTGCAACTAGCATGGTCCCTCCAACTGAGCGTTCTCTAGTTCAGTATTGGAATCTGGCAATGGCTGAACTGGAAAAACAGCTTAATGAAGAGGGACTGGATATCCAACTTGTTCTTAATTGGAATGAGGTTGGACAACCCCAATTAGTATTCTTTACACCTCATGGATTAAGGGTTGCGGGACTAACCTCACTGGCAGAACAAGGGGTTCCAATTGATGTGCTTAGTAAGCTTGTTGCTGGGCACAAAAGCTTGACCATGACCCTCTATTACATAAAACATTCGGTAGCTCACGTCACAGAAATACTGAATGAGGCCAGTCACAATATCCTGCTAAGGGAACAGGAGGACTTTGCTCGGTGGATTAAGAGTTCTTCGTGGGATGAGGTGAAAAAATATGCAGCATACAATAGTGAAGATGCTGCAATCGCATTAAGCAGAAATTGTACTGCCATTGTCGGTATTTGGAATGCAACCCATCTAGGAATTTGCCCATACGGTGGTACGAGGTGTTACGATGGTGGAGAAGTTATTCGTAAAAATGGGAAAACTAATACTTATGGAGCGGTTTCAGATAAAGACTGTATTAATTGCCGTCATTTCATCACCGGTTCTCCTTGGAAAATGGAGTTGATAGTACACGGAAACAAATTACTACTTGAGATAGAGAAAAAGATAAAGGCAACTCAAGATGCCACAGAAAATGTGAATAAACTTCAGGTTAATTTAAGAATCGCCGTGAAGGCTGGAGAAAAGCCTGATGCAAAATTGAGGACTGATATTAACAAATTACACTCAATAATTGAGCGCCTTAGTAATGAAACAGATACTCTGATCCGTTCGCTTCATGCGACTCATAATCTCATCAGTAAAATTCGTCAGATACCAGATGGAAGTCCTGAAGGGGGGATTGATCTTGTTGTGCACTCACAAAGCCACTTCGATATAGAATATGCTGAGTCACCTAGCAATTTCAAAACACTAGATCTCGTTGTTCAGGCAAGCAGAATTTATATCAATGACCGTGATGAAAACTATGAGCGAGAACGTGATGAGGTGATGAATATTATCCTTCTAAACAACGGATATAAGCCGCTCATGATGCTACCGCTGACAATAGATGAAAAACGGAGAGTTGCAGATAGCCTGGCAAAACTCCTTGTAACTAGAGCTACAGGAGATGAAATAGTAGCATTGCAATCAGGTAGTGTGACCCTAGAAGAGCTTGGCTTTACCCCTAGTATGCCGCGTGAAATGGCAAGACTACAGTTATCTAGTCAGATTCTGCACAAGGAAAATGATCAATGACACCCGTAACAATTAGCCAAGTAGAGGATTTGTATCAGGAATTATCAAAAAATAGAAAAGCAGACCAAAGGAAAATGCTTGCGAATATCCATGAGGTCTGTGCAAAGCTGGTAAAACAGGGTTCAACGCCTTCTGCCGCATCTGTAGTAAAAATATTAGGAACACAAGGGTATAAGATCTCGACTAGAACTATTTACAACAAACGTAATGGCCAAAATCCTTATCCCATTTTAATCGATGCTTGGATAGAGGTTCTGGCGGCGAAGAAGGTTAAGATTACTGAGACAATTGATAATGGAGTAATCCAAATTGATGAACAAGATCTAGCAAAAATTAGTGATCCAGTTCTTCAGCATAAAATGATGATATTCATTGGCCAAGTCCGTTCGCTAAAGGCTCAAAATGACGCATTGAGAAACATCGAGAAATTACCAGTTGTATCTATGGAGATAGGGACTACTAATTTGGTAGCAACAATATTGAGTGAGTTGAATCGGGAAGTTATCTCAAACCTGCTCAATCAATCTAACCCGAGTTTGTCTTTCAACAATGATGGGTGTCTGATAGCTAAGCGGCCGATTCCAGCAGGAACAGTACTTTCAGATCCAGGATTAGCAGAGGCGTTGGAAGCAATTCTGGACAGTCAAGATTTAGACTATAAGCAGAAATGACTTGTGAGGTTCTAATTATCACAAGACACCGACCTCAAACCGGTGTCTTTTTTACGCTACTTTCGTGCGCCCTTCCTTTGGTATCAATTTCAGAGCCTTCCACCGTACTGCATCCATCCCCCCCCCCCCTGATTACCAGCCCGCTCCTACGCATCCTCTAAAGCCCAATGAGCTCACCTGGGGAGTGGTCATACATCTAAATCCAATTGGAACTTGACGAAGTTCAAAACAATCAAATGTAAGTGTATGATTTTTCATGAAAGTGTTGTAACTACTGATGTAGTTAAAGCATCCAATTTAACTGAATAAACTAATGCGCTTTGATACATAGATCCATTTGTGGGTAGGATAGAGATGGCAAGAATCCTGATGACTCGTGCTCTTGATGACAGCGGCCATATAGTTGATGTCAAAGACGTTGTGAGTGGAAAAGCATGCAATTGCACATGCATTGGTTGTCAGGGAGCTGTCTGGGCAATGAAAGGGCCAATTAAAGCCCATTATTTTGCTCATGAGCCTAATTCAATCGAACAGAACTCCTGTACCTGGAAGCCTGAAACAGAAATACATATCCTGGCTAAAGAGGTTTTAGCAACGGATAGGCAGTTGTTACTGCCTATTGGAACTATAAATCCAATACATAAAAATATAGCCTTTGATGAGATGGTATGTGAGGTTTATGAGGGCAGAGTTATACCTGATGTTATTGGGTTCATCGAGGGAGAGAAGGTTCTCATCGAAATTGCAGTTACGCACTTTTGTGGTCGAGGGAAAATTAAAGAATTAAAAAAGGTGAATGCAACCTGCGTTGAACTTGATCTGAGTGGATTTCGAGTGAAAGGAGAGACGATCTCAAAGGAAGATATTAGGGGTTATCTTAAACGCTGCCCTAAAAAATGGCTATCAGTATCTCCTGTAGGCAACTTCTCCGAAATGATGCACACTCATAATAGACGTGAGTTAATAGTTTTACAGTCTGAGTATTCATCCTTAAGTAAAAAACATCAATCTGATATTAATAGACTCAGTGAAGAGTACAATGCAGTAAAAACTACGTATCAATCAGAACTAAGCAACCTGCAACGAGTAATTGAACAGGCTCGGCATTCAGAAAATAACGCAAGTTCAATTCTTAAAAAGTGGGATGAAATAATAAGAGATAAAAATATATCTATCTCGAAGGCAGAAGAGAGTATCATTATCTTACAAGACCGATATAGAACTCTTGAAGCTGAATTTAAAAGTCGTCTCTATCATATACAAGATGAAATTGATAGAAAGCAAGACTTACTAGATGAACTTATTAAGTTAGATGAACTAAAGTTAGAGTTTCATACACAAGTGGATGATATAACTAGAACAATTAAATCCAAAGAGGCTCGGCTTGATGCCGGAGAGGTGGAAGTGCGTAGGCGGTCTGCCTCGTTAGACCTTATACAGAAAAATCTGAATGATAGCTTCACCTCATTGCAAGAACGAGAGAGTGCTCTAACAGAAAGATCCAAAGACTTGGCAAGCATCGTGGAGATTAAATCAAGAGAGCAGGCTAAAGTAATGTTTGAACAGTTGCTAAAAGAAAGGTCAAAAGATATAAAAAATCTAGAAGAGAAGAAAAACAAGGTAATTAGAGATATTGATGATTTAAGACGAAAATATGGTTCATTTATAAAAATCCCATAACCTATCTTGGTCTATTTAAAACCTGAATATCGCGTTAGATCCCGTCATCAACTAACAGTACACAAAGTGTAGTTTGACCTCAAGAGTGCCTTCGACTCACAACGACAACAAACCAGCCTATCGTTGCGGTGGCTACTACACATTTTCACAGCTTGCACCACTGGTGGTGCATACACCCCAGTTATTTGACCAGCTCTTTAAAGCCATCATCAGTATGATTAGGTCTTCACTCATCAACCGGTACGGTTCATTCAATCCAGATTGCATGCTAGGTCATGTGCATCTCGGGAGTGACCAGGCTGGGGCCCACCATTACAGCTAGGCTGTTTGTCGAGCAAGCCCTTGTGCCATAGGTCTGATATCGTTTCAAACTATGAATAGTATTTTTAGTGACAAACTGAGTGTGGCTATTTGTTTGATCTATTAGCTGGCGGGATGTTTTTTTCTAATGAATAAGATATCCCAACCTGTCTAAGAGCATTAATAATGCTATCGGTATATCTTGTGAGAGTTACCGTTTTACCCGAAGGAAAGTTAATTTTAAGAACCATAGTTTATCCCCTTTTAGTTGATATGGTGTAATCACTATAGCTGCCCTCCAAGTATAAGAATAATGAATCGAAATCATGAAAAATAAGAAAAGCTTATGCGTAAATAAATCCCTTTGGTTTCAATTACTTAATCAAAATCTTGATGATGTTTAGGTACTAGGTTGAGCAATGCCAACTAAACTTAATAAGTTTGACTAATGACAGCTTAGTTTTAATCATTTGAGCTTATGAATACTTTTATGCAATATATTGGTCATTCGATAACGTCAGCCTCTCTGCAATCTTGGAGATAAGAGATTGAGTATTCAAAAGTTCATTACAGAAAAAATCAATGAATTGAAAGTGAATTGGAGGGTGATTTACTCTAAGCTTATTGATTTTGGTAATGCTCAGGAAGAGTATAATATGAGAGGGTTGAAGAAGAAATGATAGATGGAGGCATTGCATGTCAGTTATACCTTTGATTAGTCCAAAGATATTTGAGATTGCCCCTGGGTTTAGAGCTATAAGCATAACTGTCTTGGCATCAGAGATAATTGATTCTGATGTAGCGACTCAGGCACTTTTAGACTCATATAAATGTGTGCATGAGAATAATCCTACTTGGGCCGAAGCGCACCTTGCTGCATGGGGAGAGGCATTCAAGAAGTTTGGCGCAAAACCGAAAAGAACGCCATGCTCTGCGGAGGCTTTACGTAATCGAGTCCTAAAGGATGGTGGGATCACAAGTGCAGATCCTATCGTTGATCTCTATAATGCCATCAGCATTAAATATGCAATTCCTGTGGGTGGTGAAAACTACGAAGCATATGTAGGGATACCACACCTAACAATTGCTGAAGGTACAGAAGCATTTGATACAGTTAAATCAGGTCAGCCAGCAAATGAGCCACCAGAGAAAGGTGAAGTCATTTGGAGAGATGAAACTGGGGTAACCTGCCGTAGATGGAATTGGCGTCAAGGTGTAAGAACTCGACTTGATGAACATGCAAAAAAGATGTGGTTCATTTTAGAAAGTCTGCCAGAAATGCCGCTTGAAGCCTTACAGGCTGCCAGTGATGAACTCATCTCTGGTCTCAAGAAAATGATGCCAGATGCGCAAATTGAATTTACATACGTTGAAGCTAAAGCCTAAACCAATATAGCTTTAGTAGACTGTTCAACCTCCTTCATCTTAGAAGGAGGTTGAATTGTTATCAATTCATACTGCCAGACAGTATTGCTGCTTATTACTTAGTGGTCATTTCACTCTTACAGCATCAATACTCATTCTTAAATCACCAGCAATTTTTTTTATTTTAACAGTATCTAGCTTTGAGATAGTGACTCGGATTGCATGAGTTTTCTTTTGAATATCAAATGCAGAACCACGCCGGATTAACCATCCTCTCTTTGCCATTTCATAGGCAACATTGTTTGAGTCTACATCAAGTGGAATCCAGACATTTAATCCATCCTGAATATTTGGGGTGAAAACATCATTCTCTTGCAATGCGCATATCAATCCCTTACGTAAGGTAGAGTATTTGATACAGGTGTCATGCAACGATTTCTCAATCTCTGTTGATGACAGCAAAGACCAAGCAATCCTTTGTATAATATGGCTCACCCAATTTACCCCAGGAGCAAGCCTTGTTCTCAACTGCCCAGCAGTGGTTTGATCACAAGCCACAATGGCCAATCTGAGATCCGGCCCTAGTGCTTTTGAAAGAGAGCGTATAACAACCCAAGATATTGTTGTGGATGGCAAAATGGAAAAGTACGGCGTCTCCGAAAGAAGAGCAAAGTGATCATCAATGATAACTAGTACATTGGGATACGATGATAGTACAGCCTTGATCTCTAACGCTCGTTGTCTACTTAAGCTGCATCCTGTTGGGTTTTGCGCACGGGGAGTAATGAGGACGGCTCTGGCTCCATTACTTAGAGCGTGTTCAAGAGCATCAGGCTTCATCCCATGCTCATCAAGTTCAACCCCCAGCATTTGCATGCCAGACAGTCTGAACGCATTGATTGTGCCAAGGAAACATGGTTCTTCGACTGCAATCTTGTCACCCGACACTAAGTGAGCGTTTGCCAATCTTTCGACTGCATCGACAGCACCGTAGGTCAACTCAAGCTCAAACTCAGAAGGACAATCCTCAGTAAACCACCTTCTACCAAACTCAAGCAGCTCTGGGATGACGGTTTTCTCTCCATAGAGTACAGCCTTAGGAAAACATCCTGGAGATACCTCCTGTAGATTGGGTAACCAATCAGGATTCGGGTTTCCATCAGCCAGATCTACAAGCGATGAAGAGGGGGTCAGTCCTTCAACCTCTCCAACCTTTCTTGGTTCACTAACAATCGTGCCTAGTCGGCCTTGTGTTGTAGCTACATTGGCTTTCACCAGTCGTTGGTATGCGGAAGATACTGTGTTCCTATTAACTCCAAGTATTTCAGCAAGTTCCCGCACTGGAGGCAACGTTTCACCTGGTGCAATCTCCCCACATAAGACCAGTTCTCGGATGCAATCAGAGATCTCTAATGCAGTTTTACCTTTGATCTTCATTTTGTCCTATGCCAAAGATTGTTATTGTCTTAGTATTATATGGGAACTATGAACAACGTTCATCCACAACGAAGGAGCAAGAGAGATGTTCTCAGGACTAAGTGCTTTTCCCCTGACGCCCGTCAACCATCATGGCATCGATGACAGGGCCTATATCCAGCTGATAGAGCGATTAGCTCAAGCCAATGTTGACTCGATTGGAGCACTGGGTTCTACAGGAAGCTATGTCTACCTCAGCCGTGAGGAAAGAGCCAAGGTTGCTTCCCTTGCAGTCAAAAATGCAGCGGGTATTCCTGTCATTGTTGGCATCGGCGCTTTGAGAACTGATGATGTTCTCAGGTTGGCAGAAGATGCTCAAAGATCTGGAGCTAAGGGGGTTCTACTGTCCCCAGTCTCATATCAAAAGCTGACAGATGATGAAGTTTTTGGTCTATATGAGACAGTAACTTGCAATCTGTCAGTCCCCCTGGTTGTTTATGACAACCCTAGTACAACCAACTTTACGTTCAGTGATGAACTACATGGACGAATTGCTCATCTACCTAATGTTGCATCAATTAAAATCCCAGGAGTCCCAACAGATGCTAAAGCTGCATCAGAAAGGATATTGAGACTACGAGATAAAATACCTAATCATGTAACAATTGGAATTAGTGGTGATGCTCTTGCTGCAACTGGGTTAAATGCCGGATGTGAAATTTGGTATTCTGTAATTGGTGGAATATTCCCCAATGTAGCTTTGGCACTTACTAAAGCAGCGCGTACTGGCGATGCAGCTTTAGCTATTCAGCTTTCTGATAACCTAACAGCTCTATGGAATTCATTTAAAGACAATGGTGGAAGCTTAAGAGTAGTGGCAGCTATAGCGGAGGAGATGGGGTTGGTTTCGGCACCTAGTCTACCCTTACCTTTGTATTCCATTCAAGGTGATGAACGAGAAAGGATAATGTCGTTAATTCGTACATTGAGCCTATCTTGATGAAGTCATTCAATATGCTTCAAAGAAAATCTACTGAAGTTGAAAATGTACGTGGGCTTTTAAACTATGTATTGGCTGCATCATTAGCGAGAGCCGCTGATGGTGGTGCGGTTGTCGGTGTTGTCCTATTAGCCATGTCAAATGGAGCATCAGGAGCGATTACAGGCATTCTTGGTGCCTGTATCACTGCCCCTCACTTTCTTGGCCCCTTTGTTGCCAGGAAAATTGATACATCAGATGATGGGCGAAAAGTGATTGCATTGGCATGCCTTGTGTATGCAGTTGTAATGACAATTGCTGCATTAAGCTATGGGCATATATCATGGATTCTTAGTGGAGTATTATTTTCAATTGCTGGTATCTGTGGGCCATTACTAACAGGGGGAATTAGTAGTCGGCTATCGACTGTTGCTGGGGAAACACAGCAATTACAAAGGCGTTCCCAAGGCTGGGATGTGGCGTCATATGGCATTGGAGGGACTATTGGGCCATCCATAGTTGCGGGGATGTCAGCTTATGCATCCCCTGCTATAGCTGTTATCAGCCTGGCTATTTCAACCATCTTAGCTGCGATTCTGATAATGAGGTTACCTTACTCCCCCCCTCAACATGGAGGGGATCTGAGTAAGGTTCCTAGTACATGGGCTATCATATGCGTGATGTTGAAAGATATTCGACTTAGACAGACGCTATATTTGACTATGCTAGTTGCATTTGCTGTTTCTGCACTACCAATAACTGCGGTAAAAGTTAGCTCTTTATTAGGTGAGCATGCAGCAAGTGCAGCTGTATTAACAGCTGCATATGGGATCGGTAACTTGGCTGGCTCTGTATTTATAATGAGGAAGCCACTCTACGGTGATCCAGACAAGCTCATGATAACTTACTCCATCTATATATGTGGGGGGTTGTTTGCGATTATCAGTTGCTCCTCTATAGTTGCTTCTGCTATCGCTTTTTTGTGCACAGGTATCCTCAACTCATACTTCTTTGCAGCAACACTAATTGCTCGAACAGAATATGCTCCAGCACAAGGAAAAGGACAGGTGTTTTTGTGGGTGGCTGCAATGAAGATCTCTGCTGGTTCGGCAGGTACAGCTATTGCTGGAATTTTAATTGAAAAGGATATGAAGATACCTATTGTCGCTGGGATTATTTTGGTGGTTACAGGAGCAGTAGTAGCCTGGAGTTCAAGTGCCAAAAAAAAGATTCCAACATAGCTAACATCATACTAATAACGTTGTTAACATCACAAATCAAACGGACATAACCCTAAGTTATGTCCGTATTTTTTAAAATGCAGAGTAATTGCTGGCAGATACATATTGCATTAAGAATGCTACGTTAAGTAAGGGAATTCAACCCATCAATATTTTTCAAGATTAAAGTAGTTGATGTTTCAGATACACATGGTATTGCTTGTAACACTGACGGGATAAACTCTGCAAGTGAGGGGATATCCTTTACCCATAGGCGGATCATATAATCACTATCCCCAGTAACCATCATGCATTCTGTGATTTCAGGTCGCATTCTAATTGCATCTAGAAATTGAGAGTGTCCCTCTGGTGTCTGCAATGATAGTTTAATTGATACAAATACGCAGATGCCTAGCCCTAACGCTTCTTCCGATATCTTAGCCGTATATCCCTCAATGATTCCTGCATCTTCAAGCTGTTTGATTCTTCTACCGCATGGTGTTGGTGACAAGCCAACTTGTTCGGCAATTTCAGCAACAGTCATTCTGGCATTACGTTGGAGTAACTCCAGGATCCGTCTATCAATCGTATCAGTGATAAATTTTGACGCTTTCATTCAAATTCAGTGATTTATTGGAGTTATCGTGCGCACATCATACCATTTATGGTTATCTTTGCATCATTCTAAAAGTCGATATCTGATAAATTTGTGTTGTATGTCTAACATGGAATTAATATAAATGCGTCACACACAATACTTACCAATCGGAGCCGCTCTTCTATCTATTATATCCCTACAAACTGGAGCGGCCTTAGCAAAGACTGCATTTTCCACTATAGGCCCAGAAGGAATGTCTGCACTCAGAGTGGGAATCGCTGCAATAATACTATGCTGTTTCACCAAACCGTGGAGAATAAGATGTAACTGCTCTGAACTTGTAAATATACTCTTTTTTGGAGTAACACTAGGTTTAATGAATTTATTTATATATATGGCTTTCAAATACATGCCTGTAGGTATTGCTATTTCAATGGAAGTTATTGGCCCATTGGCTGTTACACTGCTCAGCTCTCGTCAACCCAAAGACTTAATTTCCATTTTGTTTGCAGTGACCGGGCTAACACTTCTTCCTATTGGCGGTAATAATACGTCTATAGAGCTTCTTGGTGTTGTGTATGTGGGGGCATCTGCACTTTTCTGGGGGCTGTACGTTAGTTCAGGTAGTAAGATCGCTTCCTTTGGAAGTCAAGGCTTCTCACTTGGTCTTATTGTTGCATCTATGTTTATCGTTCCACTTGGCATCAATAGTGGCGTTATAGAAAAAATAAATACAGATGTTTTTACTATTGGATGCACAATTGCGATTATGTCTACAGCACTTCCACTGGTACTAGATAGTTTTGCATTAAAGTATGTACCCAAGAGCATATTTGGTGTTCTGATGAGTGCATCACCCGCAGTTAGTGCATTAGCAGGAATGGTGATCTTGGATGAACTGCTAACCCTCTATCAATGGGTTGGCATTTTTCTAATATCACTTGCATGTATGGGAGCAACGATGAACTTCAAGAGTAATGTTGTTGCTACAAACTAGATAAATAGCACCAGATAATCATTAGAGCATACCGCCATTGTCGGCGGTATGCTTGTCTTGATTAAGTCCTACTGACTGAATTTTTCTTTCTCACGACTATCACTATGAATGAAGAAATAAATCATAGCTGAAATTACAAATACAACGCCAACAGCCACTACCCAATATCCAGGACCAAAAGGAGCTGGGTTCAAAACCATGTACACTAGTGAGCCGATTGTACAGAACACAACCGCTATGCGTAGCAACAACTGGATTGTTTTATTATGGCTATCTTTTAAAAGATGCTGTGCAAATAGCATGACAACCATAATCGCTGGGAATAGCATCAGACTGACATCAAGATGCAGCATTCTAAACGCGAAGCCAAAGTCTCCTAGCGGTACATCCTTGGCCGAGTTATAAAGGTCGGCTCTATACTCCTCCAAGAACCCCATGCCTGCAACAGTTAACAGTATGCAGCCCCAGGTGAGGAAAATACCGCCCAAGGTATATTTGGCAGACTTAGTCAGTTCATTGCCTGTGTCCTTATTTCCAAACAATATTGCACCAACAACGACAAGACCACCATGTAGTATAAAGGTGCCTATCACAAAATCTGCGAGGTCAATCCCCGCTACACTGTGACCACGAAGGGCAAAAAATCCTTTTTCAGTAAATATGTGGGGGATCTGTAAGTCAGAACCCCCAAAGCCTGAAACAACAAGAATGATGACAAGCAGCACCAAGCCAATGATTGTCATCCATTCACCAAGGAGTTTCAGCTTTAATGCAACACCGATTAAGTTTCGACCATATTTTTTGCTTATGATGGAAAGGATTAGACTAATAACGGCGACAACAATCATATCAGAGTGAGATCGAAGTAGGCTATCTTGCCACTCTGGCAACGTATATCCAATCTTACCTGCGTACCAACTAAAGGCACCTAGCACGTCACCAAAGTCCAAAATGAAACCAGCTAAGTCACCAATGAGCGCAGCAGTTACCGCAGTACATGATGCAGCTATGGCTAAATAGTGAGTGCATGATTTTCTAATCTCACGGTCTTTCAGCACTATTATTCCAAATGTCATTACAAACAAAATCACATCAAGAGAAATAAATGCAAGTATTTGATACCATAGCATTAGCTTGGTAAATTCCATTGAGCGGTTTATTGCCCCACCTGTAATGCCAAAAAATACTGTCGCAACAGTGCAATAAAAAATTATACGTTTAAGCTTGTCATCTACATTGTAAGTTTGACTTACAATTAAGGCTGTAAGACCGGCAAGACCGACTGACAGCCCATGGAAATACATTATTCTTGAGTAATCAACTGGTGTGTAGCGGTCAACAAAAATTGAGAATGGATTAGCTATTAATACACTACCTATTGCATAGATAACTAAAGAAATTAAGAGCCATCTTATTACCTGCGGCCAGGAGTATTTCCCCAGTCCCATTTCATGACTGGCTATATCTTTGTTTAACATACTTTCCCCTAATGAAGTTTAGTACATTGCTACTGATATAAAAAATGGCATCTTAATTATATTTACACTTAAATAGATATTATCATCAAAGAGTATCTCAATAGAACTCTTCACCAGTTTGTTGGGAAACACAAATGATGCTAACTCTCCATTGGAGATTAACTATTATGTGCTTTATACAAAGCATGCCTCTGGTTTAAGCCATCAATTAATATCACCAGCCTATTTATAAGTAAAATTAATTCAAGTCATTAAACATTAGCAGATCTTATGATTGGTGTTTGCACTATAACTGTGGCGAGAGCGTGAATATATTGTTAAATTGATGCCGGTTTAGCTAACCTGCATCCAGTACCTCTTCCAGATATGGGCTACTCATGCCCGCAAATTGCTGCTTCTTCCGCAAGCTTGCCTTACGGCTGGTTTCGGCTCGCAGCATGTCTTGCGCCATGTGTCGTGCACAGGCCAATATCTGAGGGGCATCACCTCGATATATCTGGCAGGCATCCTCATTCATCACGACATCCAGAACCCAGTGCAGGCTATTTTCAATTGCCCAGTGCCCTCGTACCGCTGAGGCAAACTGCTCTGGTGTCAGTTCAGCCGAGCTGATGAAGTAGCGAAACTCCATCGAAATTTTTTCCATATTTTCAATTCGATAGGATATTGCGACACCAACACTCTTCAGTGCTTTCCACTGTGGAAATTGCTCTGATAGTGCTCCGGCTGGTAACACATGGTACTCGCTGCCATCGATGCGACCGTGCTCTTTCTCGACACTGAGCGTTTCTTCACTCAGTGGCTTCTTGGTCTACTCGTCCAGCGCTGCGCGTACTGCATTATACAGTGTGGGCTGGTTTGTAATGACCCACTGAAATCCTGCTCAGGTCATAATGAATGGAGATAACAGACATGAGCATCACGATGGACGAAGAAATCAAACGTTGGACGGCC
>NZ_FTMJ01000005.1 GCF_900156095.1 Aeromonas sp. RU39B | reverse complement strand
CGACGGTGGTCTTGCCCTGAATGATTTCCATGACCAAGGCGGACTTGCGCTTGGCCGTCCAACGTTTGATTTCTTCGTCCATCGTGATGCTCATGCCTGTTATCTCCATTCATTATGACCTGAGCAGGATTTCAGTGGGTCATTACATCGCGTCTATGGGGCATAAGCTAATGTGGCTGCGTGACACAGATGGCTGGCTGTTTTGAGGCAATGACATACGCCAGCGCATGAAAAAGCAAGATGTTGGAGCAAATCATCAGCTCAGTGGTGAATGGCTTTGCGTGGTAGTGCCGAGCCGTAGATCAGAGTGTGTGTAGAGAGTAATGGTGACTGTGAATCTGATGGTGTAACCGGTTAGATCTGAAGTTAGCCGTTTTGCTACCGTTGCACGATAAGCGAGCTTGGGGTCATGGGGTGGAGAGCGAGACTGACAAACCGCGGATGGTCTGCATTTCACGTGAATGCGGGTGTAGAGAGCATGAGCCTTGGCTATCAGGATATGTTATTTAACTAATATCTCTCAGATAGGTAGTACATCACGCTGTTTGGGTACAAAACGCTGTTGATGTAAGGACTGTGCCGCTTAGCCTTGAAAAAGCAGTTCATGTACTGGGTCCATTCAACTTTATTTTAACTATAAGTTAACAACTGACTACATGTACCACATTATGCAAACTTGCATCCATGTCCACGTCTAGTGGCAAAAACGGATGCTCAGTCAGGGAGGTAATAGCAATCGTACAGCAGGTTTCAGGCATGACTGCTGAGCCGGGTTCAATAAAAAGAAAGCATGTGCGGGCATTTTGCGTTATACGACAACTGTGAGGTGTATCACTAGGAATCCATACCGCATGCCCGGGAGGAACAAGCCACAATGCATTCTGTACCTCACAGCTGACTGCGCCATGTAAAGACAGTATCAGCTGACCTTTCCTGTGAGCGTGCGGGTTGATACCTGAATACTCGCCTGAAGATATCACGTGCAAGGCAACGGCTACCTGAGTGAATGTATCCGAGTCAAATTCTTCAGGTGAAGAGATCTCTTTTTTTGTAGTCTGGCATAGTTTATATAACGATGTTGCTTAGTCTGTTTTTATACATGTTGAGTATATAAAGTGTTATTTTCTTATCTCGTCACATTCGTTTTTCCGGGCTGGCATTATGAATAAGTTCGGCGATCCAATCAGCAAATGCACGCACGGCAGGAGAAAGAAAACGCTGATGAGGATAAAGCAATGTAACAGGTACCGATGGCGGCTGCCAATCGGCTAGTACCTCGATCAGTCTCCCTGATTGTAGATGCTCCAGTACAACGTTCTCAGCAAGTTGGATCAGGCCGAAGCCATTGAGGCACATCTTGATATAAAGTCCAGTATCATTAACGGCTGCAGCGCCGCTTACAATAACCGATAGAGTCTCAGTGCCGCGGACAAAGCGCATTTCGTTTGCATGCTTGGCGAGGCCCGAAAAGTAGTGGACCGCCTGGTGCAAAGACAGTTCTTCAGGGGACTGAGGAATACCGTTTTCCCGAAGGTATTCAGGAGAGGCGCAGGTTACCCAGCGAAACCTGCCAAGGGGACGGGCAACAAGGGTGGAGTTATTTAGCTCTCCTGTTCTGATCACGCAGTCCACACCTTCCTGAACAAGGTCAACCTGCCGATCGCTCACACCTATCATCGGGTAGATATCTGGATAACGTTGGTGAAAGTCTTTGAGATTCGGCATGACGATGGAATGTGCTATCCCGCTCGGCATATCAACCCGCAAACGCCCCTGTGGCCGCTTGATAGCCTCCGTCAGGCTGGACTCGGCATGCTCGATCAATGAGAGAATTTCCCTGCATTGAGCAAGATACTGTAGGCCTTCAGGGGTGAGGTTCACCCGCCTCGTTGTTCTGTTCAGCAGGCGCACCTGCAGGTATTTCTCGAGGTTTTTAATCGTACTGCTGACTGTCGAGGAAGGCAGTGAGAGGGTCTCTGCTGCCCGCACGAAGCTTCCGGTCTCAGCAACCCGCATAAAGATCTGCATAGCCTGAATACGATCCACAGCCCTTCTCCCTTGAGATGATACCTCTACCGATAGTTCCCATGATTATTCGAAGATCATGAATTATGAAAACAGTCTAGTCATCTTTTTCAGGGTAATAGAGTGCCGTATCTTTTTGCCATTGGCTAGAAAAGAGGCTCTTGAAATGACCGGATACCTTAGAAATATTGTTAATAATCAAGATGTAAGACCAGATTCAATCTTGATCAAAGGAGCCACGATCCTCAGCATGGATGAGAACGTGGGTAACATTGAACGTGGAGACATCCTGATCAGTGGATCAACCATTACGGCCATAGGCGAGAATCTGGAGGCGAATGGTGCCCGTGTCATCGATGCTACGAACATGATCGCCATGCCGGGGATGGTGGATTCTCATCGCCACTCCTGGGAGGGACAACTGCGCCGCATCAATCCGAATGCCACTTGTCTGGAAGACTACAGCAACGCCACGCACTTCTCTTTCGCCAAGTACTATCGCCCTGCCGATATGTATATCGGCAACCTGCTGACGGCACTGGGCTGCATTGATGCAGGCATCACCACCGTCATTGATAATTCCCAT
The DNA here is from genome assembly GCF_900156095.1 of Aeromonas sp. RU39B. Taxonomy (GTDB): domain Bacteria; phylum Pseudomonadota; class Gammaproteobacteria; order Enterobacterales; family Aeromonadaceae; genus Aeromonas. The sequence continues at coordinate 221,005 of NZ_FTMJ01000005.1, read as the reverse complement.
AACAGCCGCACCGCAGCCCATTCGGACGCCGCCGTCGAGGCCCTGCTGGATGCAGGGATCCGTGCCATACACGCCTCCGGCGCACCGGTATCGGGGGAATGGGACAAGGCTCATTGGCCGGGTAACTGGCAACGCCTGCAAGAGAAATATTTCAAGGACAACCCAGAGAGCCTGGTTTCCCTTGCTGTCATGGCCCAGCTGGAGCCTGTATTGTGGGCCGAGGCTCGTAGACTGGGACTGCCGATCGTCACTGAATTCTTTGGTTCTTTTATGGCATCTGAGCTGGAGTCACTGCATCGGCGCGGTCTGCTCGGCCCGGACAATATTTTCAATCACTGCACGTCACTGCCAGATGAGGGATGGAAGATCCTGCGAGAAGCCGGTGTCCGGGTGAATGTCTGCCCGCGCTCCGATGCGCACTATGGCATCGAGGACGGTATGTTTGCCATCCAGGCGGCACAGCGTCATGGCATCAACCCTGGCCTCAGCGTCGACAATGAAACCTCTTACAGCACTGATATGTTTATGGAAATGCGCGTGGCATTTTACCTGCAACGGGTGATGGGCATGCATCAGCAGCATTGCTGCGGCACCGACCACTCGCTGACCACGCTGCCGGCTGCCCAACTCCTCAAATCGGCGACTGTCGATGGTGCTGCCTGTGCAGGGCTGCTGGACAAGGTAGGGAGCCTGACGCCAGGAAAACAGGCGGATCTCATTCTGATCAATGCTGGTGACATCAACCTCTACCCGTCCGGCAATGCCTTTGGCACCGTGGTGCATGCGACAGAGCGCAGCAACATTGATACCGTCATGATCGGTGGACGCATCGTCAAGCAGCATGGCAAGGTGCTGGGCGTAGACAGCACGCGCCTTCGCGCCGCCATTGATGAGTCCCGTGAGCATCTGTTTGCCGCCGCCGGGTATGAGCATGACATTTTTGCTGACGCCTTCCTGCCGCTGGCACAGGCACACTGACAGGTATGCAACCTATGAGCACGCTGTATTACGTCATCGCTTTTGCCGCAGGTCTCGGGATCACGCTGCAGACGACTCTGAATAGTCAGCTGGCACGAGGACTCGGGGGCGATTCGGTCACCGCCGCATTGTTCTCCTTCGCGGCCGGTGCATTCAGCCTTGGGATCTTCTCGCTGCTGCGTGGCGGATTATTCACCTCGCTTGCGGCCATTCCATCACAGCCTCTGTGGAGTCTGGCTGGCGGCCTGATCGGTGCTTGCGCGCTGTTCAGCTATGTCGTGCTCGCACCGAAAATCGGGTTTTCAGCCCTGCTTGGGTTAGCCATCGTCGGACAGTTGCTCTCATCCCAGGTCATCGACCATTTTGGTCTGCTGGGCACCATCCAGCGTCCCGTATCTTTGATAAAGCTGAGTGGAATGCTGGTCATGCTGACCGGGCTCGTCATCATGCTGTTCGGTGATCGGTTAGCTGAGCGCCTTATGCACTAACGAAGCGGCATTCTGATTTTTGACCTTCACGAACGTCTGCCCCTGGGGTAGATGTTCGACAATACCTTATGAAAGTGCCATGGGTTCTTTCACTCCCGGAGGATTAACATGTTTTCAATTGCAGTAGATGCCAGGAACACATTGGGAGAGTGCCCCCTTTGGTGTGATAAAACCCGCAGACTGTTCTGGACGGACATTGAAGGTAGCGAGCTGCTCGCCTTTGAAGGAGATAGTAACGCGGTAACGCGCTGGTCTTTGCCTGAACGCCTCGGCTCATTCGCACTCACCGAAAAGACAGACGTTATGCTGATGGGATTGGCATCTCGGATCGGTTTCTATGACCTGAATACTCGCAGTTTTACTGAATTGGTTTCCTCTCCGGGGGAGAGCGGAACGCGAATAGGTGATGGCCGCTGCGATCGTTCAGGCAATTATGTCTTCGGCACCATGGATGACGGAGACCCGTTACAGAGTATCGGAAAATTCCACAGACTGAATGCTGCGACGCTTTGTACAGATCAGTATGTAGACATTACAACGATAGCGTGCAAAAACGGACAAAGATGATAACTGCATCAAAGTATCTGATCTTCTTGAGTTTGTTGAACATCAGGCTATTGAAGCGTGTAGTAGTCTACTGATAGACGTCATTTAACATAATATATATTATGCGAAATGACGGATGCGGGAGGATATTAGGATGTCAAACCAGCCAAGCTACAAACTGGATGAACTGCTGGCCCAGTGCGACCCCGAGGCGCCACCTGGTGAAATCGACTGGGGTCCGGATGTTGGCCTCGAGCGTTTGGATTTACCGGAGCTGCTGGCCAACGTCGACCCCGACGAAATTGGCTGGGACTGGGATGAAAGCAAACCAGAATCAACACAAGATCGAGGCCATCAAAATGAGAACCCTTGAGCAGATGCTGGCAAACGAGAAGCCAGAGGTTGTTGTCGCCGCTCAGCTGGCCGCAGAGCTCATTCTCACGAGCATCAGGACTCAGTTGCCAGACTCGTCAATTGATGGCTCTGACGCGCCGTCATTGTCCAGAACGGGTGCACGCTCGGTGATAACCGGCGAGCGCTCGACCAGAAAATCCGGATCTACAGGCTCCGTTGCGTCGGAATAATCACCCCAGTTTCCCATCATTCCTACTAGGCTGCCGGCTGTGGCAGAGAGCGCCCGTTCGAATGCCGATAAATACGGTTATCGGCATTATGGGTTAACAATAATCTTGATAATCACTGTATGGCTACGGCTATCTGCATGCTGCATGTGTTGCTTGCTGCCAAGAATCAATAGAACGCTATATCGCGCTGTGCCACAGCGGTGTTGTGTTATTCGATTAAAAAAGCAACAGATATATTCTTAACCCTACTTCGGCATGAATGAATCGAAGCTGCCGGGACGCACTATCTCCCCTGCCCTCTATTTTATGGGTTACGCAACCAAGGCGTAATGGTCACCCCTGCCAGCAAGCCTTCGGGACTGAGCAACCGGGTAACGGTCTGCCCCCAAGGCTCTTCCCTTTTGGCAACCAGTAGCTGATAACCCTTTTGAATCAAAGTATTGGTGGCTATCTCTATGTCTTCCACTTCAAATTCTATCCACCCTTGCGGCGCTGCTATATGCTCTGGCCACTGCTCGGAGCCAAAACAGGAGAATGCCGCCTGAGACAGTGGCCACAGTGCAAAATGTTTTACGCCAGGGAGCGTATCCTGCTCGGTCAACATATAGTCGCTGTTGCCGTCCATCGCTTTTAGCGGCAGGCGCAGCGCATCGACATAGAATGCTTTACTGGTTTGTGTATCTCGCGTGATCGGGCCAAACCCTGCAACAAACAGAACCTGTATATCGGTAAGATCCGGGCGCATATATTGTTCCTGACGCGGTATGACTTTTAGGATTAACCATAACGGTTGGCCTGCCGTTCAGAACAAGCGCAGGCAGGTGTCGATTGCCAACATCCTTGTTGACGACTGCCCTACTCTACTCCTTATCTGAATAATTCCACACCCATTTACCGAAAACTCAATTCGTTATCTCTCACAAATTCAATTAGGTGATATCGCGCAGATGATTGAGCGGTTTTTGTACAGCGCTCTCATGACGCTCTACCTGACTGGTGTGCAGATATTTGGAGGTGGTGTCGATGCTGTCGTGCCCGGCATCAGCCTGCACATGCGAAAGTGGCCGATGATTGAGGTTTATGTCATGGGTAATGCCTGTGTGACGCAGAGAATGGGGCGTCATACTGCGAATTTCAGCTGCATCCAGCACGAAGTTGTCTTGCTCTGCTAATTGAGCTGCCTGGGCAAAGACCTGCATCACCAATTCACGCAATTGACGGATCCCGAGATTGGCATTGATCTCCCCCTGTTCACGGCCGTGCCCTGCGGCTTTATGTCGAATAAACAGCGGTGTTTGTTCATCCGGCTCTGGCAATGGGGTCAGACCGAGATAGCTTCGATAACGACGCAGTGCATCAAGCAAGGCCGCCGACACCGCTACGGTACGCCGTTTGCCACCTTTGCTTGCCGGTATGTGATACCCCCACACTCCGGTTTTACGGTCCCGGCGAAACTGGCTCATCACCGGACTAAATCCAGGGCGCGCCGCCACTTCAGAGATCCGCAAATAGCAGGCATACATCAGGCTGACCAAAAACAGGCTGCGTTCGTGATGGGCTGGGTCATCCTTTGCCAGTTGCACGGCGGCCTGCATCACATAGGACCACTGCAACTCGCTAAAGGCGGGCGACATCTCTTCCTGGCTGCTAGCAGTTGTGGTGCGCGAACGTTGCAATAACAAGGCCGGGTTGCGATCCATGTACTCTTCTTGCACCAGAAATTGGAAAAAAGAGGAGAGGATGGCCAGCTTGGTTTTAAGCGCCGGTTCGCTTAAACGGTACGGCAGCGCCTTGCCGAGCTCTTTTTTGCCAAGAAAGGGCCGCCATACCGGATTGGCCAAACGGCAGCCCCACTCCTTGCTTTCGATAAACTGCGCCACATTGTGATAAGCGATGAGTTCGGCTGGCGGTGCCTGACAAAAGTCCAGATAGTGCATCATGATGCGCCGGGTGAGATCTTTTGGATTGATCTGCTCGCGCTCAAAACACCAGTAAAAGAAGGTGGTCAGTTCGCTGCGATAAGCTTTGTAGTTGTTTTCACTATGACGCTGCTCGAGTAGCCAATCTACAGCCAGCTCATAGACGAATCCTGCATCTTGTACCTGATCCAGACTGATACGAGCAAGATACTGATTTACTTGGGTATTACCTTCTTCTAGATGGTGAAGACTGTCAAACAACGGCATGGCCGGTGGTGTTACGGGATGCATGATTGAGATCTGTAAAAAGAGCAGGAGGCAGGCGCGGCACCCTTGCGTTCACACAACAACAAGAGAAGACGTACCAGACCTGCCAGGGGCGTGCGGGATAGGTTATGCGACTTGTTTGAGAGGCTTGCGCGGTTTCTCTTCGCTGGGCTCGCTGACGCCAGGTTTGGCACCTTTAAGCAAGCCTTGCAGCACGTCACGTTTTTCAGCGATGAAGAAGGCCAGCGCCTCTTGCTGCTCGCCACTTAGCTCAACAGGCGCATCGGCCAGCAATGTTTGCAAGGATTCCACGGTATCGAGCAAGCGGTCATAGGCGTCCGCTTCCTTCTTGCTGGTGAAGGTCATCTTCTCCACTCCTCCCCGAACCACCACATAGTGAATTGCAACGGCCATGGTTGCCTCCTGGTCAGTGTCATTTTATAGGGTGACTGTATGTATATACAGTAAAGTAAAAAACGGCATCCGGCAACGGGTTTCCGGCGATAGAGTGATAACTCAACACAGGTCTTTGAGGGGAAAATAGCTGATAATACAGATGGTTCATTTGTGTCTTTTGCAGCGAGGCCTTCATGAAACTCTCCCTGGAATTGCGATGTTTGCTGTGCCTGGAGTGGATGATCCTGGTGGGTGTCGGCCATCAGGTGTTTGCACTGGGCTGGTTCGGTGCTGTGGTGGTCACCGCGCTGCTGATCGTTACGCTGCGCACCTTGGTGGTGCTGGCCACCTGGGGTTTTGCCGCCTGTTATGCCTCCCCCGCGCCACCGCTCGGGCTCTTGGGATGGTGTCAGATGGTAGCTCGTGAAGTGCAGGCCTATCTGTGGACCTCGATGGTGTATCTGCCTTTTGAGCCTTGGCTAATGCCGCAAGACCGTTTGCGCCCAGCAACGTGTCCCATCTTGCTGGTTCATGGCTATGGTTGCAGTCGCGGCATCTGGAAACCGCTGGTGAGCCGGCTTGAATCTGCCGGTGAGGTAGTGGCGACCGTGTCACTGCTACCGCCCTTTGGCCATATTGATGATATGGTGCCGCAATTAGCGCAGCGCATTGATGACGTGCTTTTGAAGTGCAAAACCCGTCAGGTGATGTTGGTGGCGCACAGTATGGGCGGATTGGTGTGCCGCGATTATCTGGCGATGCACGGTCATGGCAAGGTGGCGGGACTGATCACCTTGGCGACCCCGCATCAGGGAAGCGAGTTGGCAAACCTCGGCATTGGTGACAACGCCCGGGAAATGGAGCCCGGCTCGGGCTGGTTACAGCGTTTTGCCTCTGTGCCACTCGAGGTGCCGGCGGTGTCGGTGCGCACGACACACGATAATTTTGTGATGCCGCAAGATCGGCAAAAGCATGATGCCATGCAAGATCTGCCCCTGCCGGGCGTGGGCCACCTTAGCTTGCTCTATATGCCTGCCCTGCCCGCTTTGCTTAAGCAGTGCATCAATGCGTTGGCGGCGCAAAAAATCAGGGCCTGAATTCAGGCCCTGTCTTGTTTAGAAGTGCATTCCCTTTATGAAGGTGGATACCGCCGCCTGATCGGCACTGCGCTTGGATTTATCCCCCTCCTTACCCTCTGCAAAGGTTCGGAAGCTGGTGTTCATGATCACCTGAGCCACCCGCGGCGCCAACGCATGCACCACCTGACCAAACACCCCAAGCCGGGTAGCCAGACGCACATGGCGATGGATAATGGTATCGCACACCATCTCGGCGGCCTCTTCCGGCGTCATCATCGGCACCTGATCGTAGAGCTTGGTGGGTGCCACCATGGGCGTTTTCACCAGTGGCATGTTGATGATGGAAAAGCTCACCCCCTTGTCGGCAAACTCGGATGCGGCGGTACGCACCCAGGCGTCCAGTGCCGATTTCGAGGCAACATACGCCGAAAAGCGCGGTGCGTTGGTCAGCACCCCAATCGAGGAGATGTTGATGATATGCCCGCGTTTGCGCTCAACCATAGAGGGCAATAACCCCATGATCACCTTGAGCGCGCCGAAATAGTTGAGCTGCATGGTGCGCTCAATGTCGTGAAAACGCTCGAACGAATCTTCGATGGCGCGGCGAATAGAGCGACCGGCGTTGTTGATCAGTATTTCCACCTGACCATGATCAGCCAAAATTTGCGCCGTCGCAGCTTCCGCCTGCTCCAGATTGGAGAGATCCCCCTGGTAGGCGTGCAAGGTCAATCCCGCCTCGGCAAATTCACTCTGGGTCTCGGCAATTTTGACCGGATCGCGCGCGATGGTAATGACCACAGCGCCCGCTTCGGCCAGGCGCTTGGCGGTGGCTTTGCCAATGCCCGAGGTCGCGCCAGTGATCAACACCACCTTACCTTCAACCTGACCACGCAACGTGCGATCCACATGCAGATCCGGGTCAAGATTGCGCTCCCAGTAATCCCACAGCCGCCAGGCGTAGGAGTAAAGCGGCGGAACATCAATGCCACTGCCTTTGAGCACGCGCTGGGTTTCGCGACTATCAAACCGGGTTGGATAGTTGATAAGACGAAACACATCTCGCGGCAATCCAAGGTCTGCCACCAGCGCATCGCGCAGCCGACGAATGGGCGTCAGTGCCATCAGCATGGTCATCAGGTGGCGTGGCACAATGCTTAGGAGCGATGCGTTGATGCGAAACGCCGGCTCAGGCGCGTGGGCAGCGCGCGAGAAGGTCGCCAGCATATCCCCCACCCGCATCGGATGCGGATCGCACAGGTGGAAACATTTGCCGTCCTCACCCGGCTGATGGGCGATGTGCGCCATGGCATTGACCACAAAATCGACCGGCACCACGTTGATGCGCCCCCCTTCTATGCCAAGGGTCGGCATCCAGGGGGGCAGCAGGCGACGGGTTTTCTGGATCAGCTTGAAGAAGTAATACGGCCCATCGACTTTGTCCATCTCACCGGTTTGGGAATCCCCCACCACGATGGCCGGACGATAGATGCGCCACGGTATAGTGCAGTTGCTGCGAACCAGCCCCTCGGCATCATGCTTGCTCTGAAAATAGGGCAGATCAAGATGCTCGGCCTCATCGAACATGTCCTCACGAAACAGTCCGTCAAACAGACCAGCGGCAGCAATAGAGCTGCAGTGGTGGAAACAGCGCGCCTCAATGGCTTCAGCCAGCGCAATGGCCTGACGGGTGCCCTCTACGTTAGCCTGCTGCTGCAGGGCCGCTTTGGCATTCAGATCATAAATGGCCGCAAGGTGGAAGACGTGGTCGATGTGTCCCTTGAGTTGCTGGGGAATATGGGGCGCGACACCGAGCATAGGTTGGGTCAGATCGCCATAAACCGGGATCACCCGTTCGCTGTTGGTTTGCCAATACTCATACAATCCGGCCAGATTGTCCTTGTGAATATCACGCATCAATACATAAATTCTGCTGCCTTCTTGTTGCAGCAGTTTTTTGACAAGGCGACGTCCAATAAACCCACTTCCACCTGTAATGAAATATTCCATAAGGCAACTTCCGCTACTGACATGATGATTATTCGAGATACCCTATATCATGCACCCGATGACATAGAAAGGTGCATTTCAATAACGTGATCCACCGCGTGTATTTTCATACTGAGAGTTCCGTTATTAGGTAGAACCCTCTATTTTTTATCCCTAGACTGAACGGGAAAGAACGGCATAGTGGCTAAGTGGTCCGATGACCTTAATAATGAATGTCACTGTCTGTATTTGAGATGAACCCGGGAGGATAACATGGCTAAAAAATTGAAATCATTGGCAGGCTCGGTCACTGATAATCACCTTGCCAACACCATCAAAGAGTCGACCCAGCAGATTTGGCTGGCCGGTCTTGGTGCCTATGCCAAAGCCCAGGAAGAGGGCGGCAAGATTTTTGAAGCGTTGGTTGAAGAGGGTGAAGCCCTGCAAGCCAAGGCTCGTCAGAGCGCCGATGAGAAAATCGCCGCCATGACCGACAAAACCACCGGCACCTGGGGTCGTCTGGAGCAGGTGTTTGAAGACCGCGTGGCTCGCGCCGTCGCCAGTTTGGGAATCCCGACTCGCAAGGATATCGACAAGCTGAGCAAGCGCATGGCTGAGCTGACCGAGGTCGTTCAACAGCTGATTGATGCCCAGGAAGAAGGCGATGTCAGCGAGCCAGCCAAACCGGCAGCCGCTGCACGCAAACCAGCGCCGAAAAAACCGGCAGCCGTAAAGAAGGCGCCAGTGGCCAAAGCAAAGGATGAGACCAAGGATCTGGTTGTAGAAATGGAGCTGCTCAGCCCGACCGAAAAGGAGAAGGATGAAGCAGCCGTCTCCTGATAAGGCTGGCAGTGTCCGTGATGCAGCAAACCGGCCCTCGCCCATCGCCAGGGCCGGTTTTTATTGAGTGCCACGTTGTCGCACATTTTTTGGCGCAGCTGGAAACCAGGGGGAAGTATCATCATGAGCACGATTGCCCTTGCCCTCGCTGGCGGTGGCCCGCTTGGTGGAATTTATGAAATCGGCGCCTGCGCCGCGCTCTCCGATTCGCTGCGTGGCCGCGAGCTTGAGCAGGCGGACATCTTTGTCGGTGTCAGTGCCGGCGCTGTGGTGGCTTCGGCACTGGCCAACGGCATCAGCCCAGCCAAGCTTGCCCGTATCTTGCTAAGCAATGACACCGGAGAGTTTTTTGACCCGTCCACCTTGCTAAGGCCGGCCTTTGGTGAATACCTTGGCCGCATCGGTAGCATTCCGCACCTGCTGCTCGGCGCTCTGTTTGATTACCTGAAATCACCCTGGAAACGCAGCCTGTTTGAATCGCTGCAGGTGCTTTCCAAAGCTATTCCCACCGGGCTGTTTGACAGCCGTGGCGTGGACCGAATTTTGACTGAGTTTTTCTCGCGCGCCGGTCGCAGCAACGATTTTCGTGAGCTGACCAGCCGCCTGTTTGTGATTGCCACCGAGCTCGATACCGGCCGCGCCATCGCCTTTGGCAGCCGCGGGCATGACGATGTGCCGATTTCCGCGGCGGTGCAGGCCTCAGCCGCGCTGCCGGGACTATTTCCCCCCTCGCGAATCAAGGGCCATCACTACGTGGATGGCGCCCTAATTCGCACCCTGCACGCCTCGGTTGCCCTGCACCATGGAGCCGATCTGGTCATCTGTATCAATCCGCTGGTGCCTTATGATGCGGCGCAGGCCAAGCGCAATGAGTGTGGCTCAACCAATCTGGTCGATTGCGGCCTGCCGGTGGTGTTGGCACAGACGTTCCGCGCCATCATCCATTCCCGGATGCAGGTCGGGATGGATCGCTACAAGCTGCAGTATCCCCATGCCGACGTCGTGCTCTTTGAGCCTTCCCGCGCCGATGGAGAGATGTTCTTTACCAATGTGTTCAGCTATCGCGACCGCAGCCGTTTGTGTGAACACGCCTATCAGCATACCCGCGCCGATCTGCTGCGCCGTGCCGACGAGCTCGCGCCGGTGTTGGCGCGCCATGGCCTGCATCTGGATCTGACGTCGCTGCAAGATACCGAACGCTCGCTGCTCACGCCCTCCAGCTCGGCGGTCGATTCGCTCGATCGCGCCCTTGAGCGACTGCGCGATTCACTGCAGCGACGCTGCTCGCAACCTGTTAACGGTGAGCATGACCAAGACTAGCCGACAGCCCGGACGCACTACCCGGGAGCGCATACTGACCACTGCCCTCGCCCTGTTTAACCAACAGGGTGAGCCCCATGTATCCAGTACCGCCATCGCCGCCGAGCTTGAGATAAGCCCGGGCAATCTCTACTACCACTTCCCCAACAAGGAGGCGATCGTCAACGCGCTGTATGATGCGTTTGCCACCGAGATGGGGACGCTGCTTGATGCCATGGAGCAGACCCGCAGCGGTCCGGAAGAGATCTGGCTGTTCTTGCACCTGATGTTTGAAGCGATCTGGAAGTACCGCTTTCTCTATTACGACATCAGCACCCTGATGAGTGGCTATGCCCATATTGAGCGCCACTTCCCGGTGCTGCTGCGTCGCAAGCAGCACACAGCCTACGTTCTGTGTGACACCCTGACAGCAGCCGGCCTGATGCAGGCCGATGCCAACGAATTGACTGCCCTGGCCCGCAATATTGCCTTGGTCGGTACTTTCTGGATCTCGTTCCAGCGTGCCGTCCATCCGCACGATGAGGCGGATATTGCGCTGGGCGTCGCCCAGGTGATGCAACTGGTCGCGCCGCTGCTGCAGCCTGAAGCAAGGCGCTATCTGCAATCCCTGGCTACCCAATACACCTCTGTCCCCAATCACGCCGTTACGAAGGGAGAATGACACTATGCCCCATCCAACCACGTCCGCTTTTCATCCGTTTCCCTGGAAGGATGTCAGCTATGACTACCCGGCCGATGCGCTCAAGCAGCACTGGGCAAGGCTGCATCAGGGCGATTGCGAGCCCTGGCCGACCGATGACACCGTTCAGGAAGCCTGGCGCGCCTACCACGCCGGCGATTTTCAACGCGCGGTAGAGCTTGGCCTCAGTGCTGGCGACGAGGGGCTCAACGTCACGAACAAGGCGCTGCTGATCCACGCCTCGTATCTGATTGAAGAGCGCCAAGGCAAGCGCGATGCGTTCGAGCAAGCCGCCACTCAGGCCGAACGCCTGCAAAAAAGCCAGCCAAGCAATGCTAACGCCTGGTATTACCATGCGCTGGCGCTGGGACGCTACAGCCAGGTGATTTCGGTCTCCAAGGCACTTTCCCAAGGGTTGGGCGACAAGATCCGCGCCTCGCTGGAAAAGACGCTGGAGCTCTGCCCTGATCACGCCGAAGCCCATATTGCTTTTGGTGCCTGGCATGCGGAGATCCTCGACAAGCTCGGCAGCATGATTGGCGGGCTGACCTATGGCGCCAAGCGCGATGAAGCCGAGCGTCACTTTAACGCTGCGCTCGCATTGCTACCTGACTCTGCCATTGCCCGTATGGAGTACGCCAATGCCATGGTCATGATGCACGGTAAGGGTAAGATGCGCCAAGCTGAGGCGCTGTATGCCGAGGCCGTCCAGTGCAAGCCGGTGGATGCGATGGAGCGGCTCGATGTGGAGGCCGCCCGCGACGAGATTGCCGAAGATTGAGTGTGAGCATAATGACAGAGGGCCGGCAAATGCCGGCCCTTCTATGTTTATCTGCCTATCGGCGCGTTCAGATCTGCAGCTGCAGATAACGCTCCAGCTCATCAGGCGCACGCAACAGATCAACCGGCTCCATCAACACCAACAGCAGCAATTGCTCAAACTCCTGCACAAAGCGGCTGACGATGCGCTCGGGATCGGGCACCCGCTTCTTGTCGGTGATAAGGCCAATTTGCACTTTGCCGGCGTAAGAGAGGATGGAGACGCCGACGCCAATGTCGCCGGCCTGCGGCACCCAAAACAGCGGCTGACGTAGCCGCGCCCCCGCTAGATAGAGCTCTTGCTGCGGCCCAGGCACATTGGTGATCACCATACTCGCCTTGCTAGAGAGGAGATCGACCACCTGTTGCTGCACGGTTTTAGGCGCCAGGCCAATGGCTTCGAGCAAGGTGAGCACGACAGCCGGTTGACAGGAATTTTTCAGAGCCAGCATGCGCTCGCGCACCGTGTAGAGACGCTGCAGGGGATTTTCTACCTCCACCGGTAGATCCAGTGCCACCAGCCCAAAGCGGTTGCCAAGCTTGCCACTGTCATCGGGGCCGCGCATGTTGACCGGCACCAAGGATCGGATATCAATCCCATCGACCTCGTCGCCCTTCTCTTCGAGATAGCCGCGAAACGCGCCAGTAGCGGCGGCCAGCAGCAGATCATTGACCGAGCAGCCGAGCACCTGCCCCACCGCCTTCACATCCGGCAGCGGGATTTGCTCCGACCAGGCTACGCGCTTGGTACTGCCAATCTCCCCTTTAAAGCGGGTGTTACTGTCATCTGGCAGCGTGGCGATATGGCATAGCTCGCTGGCCACATCCGTGCCGGTTTTGAGGTAATCCACCGCCTTGCCCGGGTGCGAGATCACGTCGAGATAACGTGCCCAAAGATTACCAGTGAGCTTAAGACCCATCTTGAGCAACCGGCTACCCGAGTGATCATGAGCGTGTTCTTCTTCCTGCTCTGGGAGTGGGCGCATGGCCACGCCCGGTTTGTCGTCCATCATGGTCAGCATGGCGCGGATCAGGGAAAAGCCATCGCCCATGGCGTGATGAAAACGCATCACCAGTGCCTGTCCGCCCAGCGCCGTATCGACCAGGTGCATCTCCCACAGTGGACGCTGATGGTTAAGCGGTGTCGAGGCAAAATCGGCCACCAGCCGCTCCAACTCGTTCTGACCGGCCTGGCCCGGCAAAATGACGCGTTTGAGGTGTTGGTCGAGGTCAAAATCGGGGTCATCACGCCAGACATAGCCACTACCTTCGGCGCAGGCGCGCTGGCGAAAGCGGGGTTTCAGGGCGATGGTATGCAGTAAATTGCCGCGCAGATGCGCTTCATCGAGTTGCCCATCAAACATCAACACGCCGACAATCTGCATCAGATTATTCGGTCGATCCATGCGCAGCCATGCCGTATCAACACAGGAAATATATTCACACAACGGCATTTGCCTCTCTCCCGCCAGATTAAAACGCGATGGCATTAAAGCCATCTTATAAAATACATTGTCAGGCTATGTTTAAAATTTCATGGAATATAGATGCTGACATCAACGTAGGAATCTATATATCGGCATAATCCATTCCAATGAGAATGGATTGTATTTTGTGGATACTGTTGCCATACCATTAATGAATAAAACCTTAACCTGTCATAAATGACAGGCTATGCCCATGATTTAACCCGCAGCACACGGCAACCATTGGTCAATATATTCGTGGATCTCTTGCTCAAGCACTTGTCTAACCGGTAATAACATCAGACCGAGATGGACGTTGAGAAAAAGAGTCTTATCGTCCAGTTGCAAGACGCCACGAACGCCTGCGCCGCGAAAGGTAAGTTCAGTGTTGCTCTCCCATTCGTAGTCGAGTGCAAAACGCTCATCCATGTCCGCTGCAATCGCTTCGGCAGCCAGGCGCGCCGCCGCCAACCCCAGGTGGTGGCGCCGCTCAATCTCGATAGTGGCCAAGTCGGGATTCAAGGCAGAGGAGAAAAACATGATGGTGATACTCAAATGGTGTCGGCATTGGTTGATAGTATGCACAGCGCGGTAACAAGTGAATAGATGATGCAACATAAGTGAGAGTTGCCTAGCAAAGCTGCGGTGTCGGATGAGATTTTTTGTGATTTCTGCCGCGTACTGACCTTTGTCGCATTAAAATGAAAGGGGACTATCCCCCATCCTTAAGATCCGGCTCTGCTGATGCACCCGATCTGCTGTATAGGACACTCTATGACGACGATGCTGCCACCTTCCCTCCTCGCCGACAGTCCGCCTCAGGCTCGCCTGCACCACTATTTGCAGCAAGTCAGCACGCTGCGTGAGACGCTGCGAGCGCACCCGGATGATGCCAAGGCGCGTGATGCCCTGCGCACTTGGCAAGCCGAGCGGTTGGGGCGCACTCATCAGGATCTGATGCAAAGTAAACGCTATGGCCCTGCCGCCCACTTTTTTTTAACCGATCTTTATGAGCCCGGCGACAGCGGCCGACGCGATGCGGATCTGCTCAAGTTGCTCCCCACCGCCGAGCGATTGTTGCCAGAGTCAGGACTGGAGGTGCTGGCCAAGGCCATCGAGCTTGATGCACTCTCAGAAGCCCTCGATTACCAGATGCTGCAAACCCTCAAGGGGCAGACGATGAGTGCTGAGCGCTACGCCAAGGCCTACCGTGACGTTGGGCAACGCGCGCTGCGTGAGCGACAAATTGAGCTGGTGGGAGAGCTTGGTCATGTGCTGGATCGCCTGTCACGCAAACCCTTCTTGGGTACGACGCTCAAGCTTATCTCCGGACCCGCCCATCTGGCTGGCATGGGCGATCTGTTCTCGTTTGTCGAACGAGGTTATCAGGTATGCCGTCACATGGGACGCGCCGAGGAGTTCCTGTCGCTGATAGATAGCCGCGAGCGCGCCATCATGCAGGCGCTCATGATGGGGGATGCCAGCATACTGGATGGCATGTTGGAACTGCGTTTCGGATAACGGCTGTTCGCCAAGAGACAAGCGGGTCACTTTAGGGTACATTTCTCCCACTGCTTCAAGGTGTTCTGCAACCGGATGAGTGAGCCACACCGCATTATCGCCTGCCCGGCCTGTGATCTGCTGATTGAGCGCAAGACGCTGCCCCTGAGACGACACGCTCACTGTCCGCGTTGTCGCCAGCATTTGTATGGTCGCTATTCATTTCGCCCTTCCCAACTGATGGCGCTGACCATCACCGGTTTTCTGCTGTTGCCCAGTGCCCTGTTTGAACCTTTGCTCTATTTGCGCCTGGGCGGTGTCGATTCTGCGGCCAGTGTACTGTCCGGCATTGGCATCCTCTATGGTGAGCAGGAGCCCTGGGTCGCAACCCTGGTGCTGTGGTGCGCCGTGATTGCCCCTACCGGTCTGTTGCTTGGACTATTTACACTGGCATCGGGGCTGGCTAAACGCTGGCATCTGCTGCCCTGGGTGTTGCGGGCCGTCGAGGTGTGCCGTCACTGGGCCATGCTCGAGGTCTATCTGGTGAGTTTTCTGGTAGCACTGTTCAAACTGGTGGATATTGCCGAAACCCGGCTCGGTGGCGGACTGTTCAGTCTGGGCCTTTTGATGCTGCTCAATCTGATTTTACTGATCCTCTTTGATCCGGCTCCATTTTGGGAGAAGGTCAACGTTCAGGGAGCGGGTAATGCAAAGCGCCCGTGATGCCGGGCTTTGCCGCTGTCATACTTGTGGCTTGCTGGTGCGCTACGAGTCAGGGGCCTGCTGCCCGCGTTGTCACGCCACCTTGCATCCGCGCATTGCCAACTCGCTGGCCTGGACCTGGGGCCTGCTCGCCATGGCGACCTTTATGTTGCTGCCGGCCAACTTGCTGCCTATCACCCTTTTGTATAACAAGGGGAACCTGCAGGCAGACACCATCTTTAGCGGCATTCAGTCGCTTATTCGCAGCCATATGAGTGGCATTGCCTGCATCGTGTTTGTGGCCAGTATCGTGGTGCCCATTCTCAAGATCCTGGGGCTCGGCTGGATTTGCTGGCAGTTGCAACGCCCTCGCCCGCTGCGGCGCAAGCAGCAGCTGGTGATGTATCGCATCATTGATCTTATCGGCCGCTGGTCGATGCTGGATCTGTTTGTCATCTCGTTGATGGTGGCGCTGGTGGATAACGGCACACTGCTCAATGTCAGTGCCGGCCCGGGAGCGACTGCCTTTGCCGGTGTCGTGGTGTTGACCATGCTGTCGGCACGAAAACTCGATACCCGTCTGTTGTGGGATAAGGCCGCCAAACCGGTGGCATCAAGTAAGGAGTGAGTATGATTGGGGCCGAGCCCGTCGTCCGTCGTCGTCGCCTGATATCGCCCGTCTGGCTGCTGCCTGCCCTGGCTCTGCTGCTGGCGATAGGGTTTCTCTACCAGCAATATCAGCAGGCGGGCCAGCTTATCCATATCAACTTCGAGCAAGGTAACGGCATTTTGCCGGGCAAGACCCAACTGCGCTATCAAGGGGTATCGATCGGGATGGTGACCGATCTTAATCTGGCACAAGACGGCCGCCGGGTGGCGGTCACCGTCAAGGTCGAGCGTCAGGCGATGCCCTTGGTGCGCAAAGGTTCCCAATTCTGGCTGGTCAGCCCCAAGGCATCGCTCACTGAAATCTCCGGCCTCGATACCTTGGTGTCGGGGAACTACATCGCCTTGATGCCGGGGCGTGACGGGGCGCCGGCCGTCGATCGCTTTGATGCGCTCGACGGCCCGCCACCCGGCTGGCAGGCACAAGGGCGCATTGTCCACCTGCAGAGCGATACCCTGGGCAGCGTTGGAAATGGCACCAAGGTCTACTACCGCGGTCTTGAAGTGGGCAGCGTTATCAATACCCGTCTTGCCGATGACGACACCCATGTTCGCCTCGATGTGATGATCGATACCCGTTTCGCCCATCTGGTGCGTGACAGCAGCCGCTTCTGGAGTACCGGCGGGGTGCGCGGCTCTCTGGGGGCCGATGGCCTCAAAGTCGAGGTGGGCAATTTGGCCAGCGTGCTCGGCGGCGGCATCACCTTTGATGCTCCGACGGACGCCAAACCGGCAGACGTTGATACACTCTTCTCACTTTATCCGAACATGGCAGCGGCCGAGCGCGGTCATCGCATTAACCTCAATGTGGGTGAGTTGCCGGTGCGCGAAGGGATGTCGATCGTTTTTGATGGCATTGAAATCGGTCGGGTACTGCCCATCACACTGGATAAGTCGGGTCGCCATGTGGCGGCTTTGATAGCCGATGAGCAGCGTTTTCGGATCACCAGCAACAGCGTGCTGGTGATGGAGGGGGTCGATCTCTCCCTCTCCGGTATCCAGCATGCCGAGCGGCTGTTAAGCGGTCCGGTATTGCGACTGGAAAGCCGCGGCGGTGCGCCTGTTGATGAGCTCAAGGTGGTCAGCCATGCGCCGCGTGCCGGGGTGACGGTCACGCTGGCAGCGGCCGATCTCTCTGGTCTTAAGGAAGGGGCGCCGGTGTGGTTTAAAGGGCTAAGCGTCGGTCAGGTGGACGCGCTCAAGCTCTCGGCGCGCGGTGAGGCGTCGGTACAACTGCTGATGTATGAGCCCTATCGCAATCTGCTGCAGGGGGCTCGTTTCTACAAGCGCTCGCCCCTGTCGGTCAAAGCCGATCTCTCCGGTGTTCAGGTTGACACGGCGCCGGCCTCTGGCTGGATTGATGGCGGCATCAGCCTGCTGACCCAGACCGGCTCGCGCATGGATACCCTGTTCCCCAGCGAAGAGCTGGCTCGTCTGGCGCGCCCTGGCAACCAGCCACTGCGCTGGACACTCACGGCCCAACAAGCCGATGGGCTGGCAGTTGGCGCGCCGCTGCTTTATCGCGGTCTGGAGGCCGGTCGTATTACCGAGCTCTCTCCCGCCACTGACGGGGTGAGCATTGCCCTTGAGATCAACGCCCTCTATGCCCCCCTGATTGGCGAACATACCCGCTTCTGGCGCTTGCCGGCAGTGGATGCCCAGCTGGGCGCCGATGGGGTCAAGGTGCGCATGGGCAATCTTGCCAACCTGCTGCGCGGTGGGATTGAGTTTGCCAATGATCCGCAGGCGCTGCGCAGTAACCGCCAGCTGTTTGCCGATCGCAAAGAGGCTACCACCCCAAGTCGTGAATTGCTGCTGACCAGTGACAGCAACCCGGGCCTTGGCGACGGGGCGCCGCTGCGTTATCGCGGCGTCACCATTGGCAAGGTGGTGGCCGTGACGCTAAGTAAAGGGCTTGATCAGGTGCAGATCAAGGCGCAGCTCGATGAGCCTTACGCCGCTTCGTTTCTGCGCCGTGGCGCCGGGTATCAGTTGGTGCTGGCCAAGCTCGGCCTCTCTGGCGTGAATCACCTCGATACCCTGATAAAGGGCCCTTACATTGAGGCAACACCCGGCACGGGTGCCGCTATCCAGCGCTTTGCCCTGCAATCGGGCCCGGCCAATGGACTGGATCTGGTGCTGACCAGCCATGAGCTCAACGGGGTCAGTGTTGGGACTCCCATCCTGTTTCGTAAAGTGGTGGTGGGTGAAGTGGCCGCCGTAGAGCTGGCCGCTGACGGCAGCGAAGTGCAAACCCGTATCACCATCGCCCCGCGTTATGCTCATCTGGTGCGAAGCGGCAGCCGCTTTTGGAATGTTTCCGGTCTTAAAGCCGATGTGGGGCTCACCGGTGGCACCATTGAAGTGGCAACGATCCAAAGCCTGCTCGCCGGTGGTATCGCGTTTAATACCCCAGATAAAGAGCCCGGCGCGCTGGTGCGCAGCGGCCAGCGCTTTGTGCTCAATAGCGAGCCACAAAAGGAGTGGCAAGCCTGGGACCCGACGCTTAAGCCCTGAAAGGCCACGCGCGATGTTGCAGCCCGGTGTGATACCGGGCTGCGTCTTTTTGAGGGGGGGAGTCTGTGCTAAAATCTTGCGCCTTTTCCTTATCATGACAGAGCCCAAGCGTGCATCAGAACAGCTATATCCCCGACGCGTTCCTCGCTCATATTGCCGGCATCTTGCCCTCTCACCTCTCGCTTGACGAGTTTGTCGCCTGCTGCCGTCGGCCCCTGCGCCGCAGTATCCGGGTCAATACCCTCAAGATCACGGTGGCAGCGTTTATCGAGCGGATGCAGGCGCGTGGCTGGCAGCTTGATCCGGTGCCCTGGTGTGACACCGGCTTCTGGCTGACTCGACCAGCTGACGATACTGTGCCGCTTGGCAACACCGCCGAGCACCTGGCCGGGCTGTTCTACATTCAGGAAGCGAGCTCGATGATGCCGGTCACGGCGCTGTTTGCTGCCAACGGCATTGAACAGGCTGAGATGGTGCTCGATGGCGCCGCCGCGCCGGGTTCGAAAACCACTCAGATGGCTGCGTTGATGGGCAATCGCGGCATGCTGATTGCCAACGAATTTTCTGCAAGCCGCATCAAGGGGCTCTTTTCCAATATCCAGCGCTGCGGCGTGACCAACGTGGCGCTGACGCACTTCGATGCGCGCGTTTTTGGCCAGTGGTTGCCCGAGACCTTTGATGCGATCCTGCTTGACGCTCCCTGCTCGGGTGAAGGCACCATTCGTAAAGACGAGGATGCCCTGCGTAACTGGAGCATCGCGAGCATCAACGAGATCGCCGCGACCCAAAAAGCCCTGCTTGAAAGCGCATTTCACGCACTCAAACCGGGCGGCGTGATGGTCTACTCCACCTGCACCCTGAGCCATCAGGAGAATCAGGATGTCTGCGCGTTTTTGCGCGAACGTTTTGGTGATGCCCTAAGTGTTGAACCACTTGGCGATCTCTTCCCGGGCGCCAGCGAATCCTGCACCCCTGAGGGCTATCTGCATATCTGGCCGCAGATCTACGATAGCGAAGGCTTTTTCGTGGCGCGCCTTCGCAAACACACGAGCGTTCCCAACACCATGTTCAAGCCGGGCAAGCTGGGGAAATTTCCGTTTACACCGCTTGCCGCGCGCGATGCTGAGTTACTTCGGCACGATATTACCACCCAGTTTGGGGTGACCATGGCGGGCGAACTCTATGGCCGCGAGGGGGAGATCTGGCTCTTCCCTACCCCGCTTTCGCAGGTGATGGGCAAAATCCGCTTTGACCGGATTGGTATCAAGCTGGCCGAAACATTCAAGAAGGGCTATCGCCTGACCCACGAATGGGCGCTGGCCTTTGGTGACAGGGCCAATCGCCAAGTGGTCGAGCTCGATGTGGCGCTGGCCCGCGAGTTTATGATGGGCCGTGATGTTCGCCCTGACGCCGAGAGCGGCCAAGGGGAAGTGGTGGTTCGGTATCAGGGTTACACCCTGGGGATCGGCAAGTGGGTCGGTAACCGGATCAAAAACAGTCTGCCGCGCGATCTGGTGCGAGATGGGAACCTGTTCGAATCCTGAAATTAGCACTCTGTTTCAGGAAAAGTGCAAAAAGTGGCAATCACAAGCGTGCTGACTATGCTTGCACTATTGGACCAACGCTTCCCCACTCCCGGTTAGCGCACGGCTCTGCAAAGAGCCAATTCCCCTATACCAGGTACATGGACTTCGTACCTGGTTTTTTTTGCCTGCCGCTAGGTCACCTTCGCTCATCACCGCACTCCTGTGCATAAAGCAGATCGATGGCCTGCTCGATCAGCGAGGCTTGTGAATCTTCCAGCCTGGCAGTGAGCTCCGCCAGCCGATCACCATGGCGGCGGCTGATCCAGCACTGCAAACGGGTATGGGTCTCTTGTTTACGCCGCACATGATCGCGCTGTCGCTCGGCGTTATCTTTTACCTCAGCCTTCTCAGCTCCAGCCAAGAGCAGTTCAATATCTAAATACGACACGCGTTATCTCTCACACTTAACAGCGACCGACTCAATCGTTTAGTCATCCTGGCCGACGTGAGTCATTGTTCGGGTAATCTTCGTGATAGTCATACCCAAGTGGCCGTTTTATTTCAATAAGTTAAAATCGTATTTAACATAAAAAATTGCGTTACGAAAAACGGCGAACAACCTTGTAGCGGATGTTTCGCCAGCAGTATCGATCCGCTGCCCGCTCATGTCGGCCGATATTGTAAAGATGGCTTCGCCTGTGCGCCATATTGCGCCCTGCTCCTTGCACCAAAAAGATCGCTCACGATAAAATGACTACATACTCATTTATTTGCTGGGCATGGACTGATGGCAAGACCACGTAGTGAAGATAAACAGATTGCCCTGTTGGAAGCGGCCACCGAGGTGATCGCAGAGCTGGGACTTGGCGCCCCCACCGCGCTCATTGCCAAACGTGCCGGTGTGGCCGAGGGGACCCTGTTTCGCTATTTCGCGACCAAGGATGTGCTGCTCAACGAGGTGTATCTCTATCAATGTCGCAAGGCGCATTCCTGCTCGGGCCAACCCTGGGACCCCGCCCTGCCCCTTGAAACGCGAATGCGTCGATTGTGGAATGACTGGATTGACTGGGGCATTGCCAATCCGGGTGCGTTCAGTGCCATGGCGCAGTTGGAGGTTTCTGACAAACTGACCCCGGAAGCGGAAAGTGAAGCTTGGCAACTGTGCGGTGACTCTCAGCAGGTGTTTGAAACGATCCGCTATGACGGGTTACCGGGCGCGCTGTCGGGTGAGTTTTTCAATGCGGTATCGACAGCGATAGCCCAAGCTACCATCCATTTTGCTATTGAGCATCCACAGCATGCGGATGCCTGCAAACGGACAGCGTTTGATATCACCTGGGGTCAGGTGGGTAAGGAAGCAGAAACAGTGAGGAAATAATCCTCACTTTTTGCAATAAAATGAGTGATTACTCAGGCTATTTTGTGCGACACTCGCGGTGAACCACTCACTACGTCCACCTTGTTATGCTACGCATCACCAAAATAGCTCTTCCATTGATTGCCCTGCTCGGAGTCAGCGCCATGGCCATCTCGCTTTTGTTTGATAAAACGCCGCAAATAGATCCCACGCTCGCCGTGGCCAGCCACTTTCATGACGGGAAATTCCACAACACCACGCCGGTGCGCGGGATGGGTCTGTGGGAGGGGTTGGCATCGATGCCAAAATTTTTCTTCGGTAAGTCCCCGCAAGCTGAGCCTGATCATCCGGTGGATGTTCTCCCGCTGACGGAAGGCGAACTTGCCAATGCACCGGATGCCAGCTTGTGGCGCCTTGGTCACTCCACCGTGCTTATCAAACTGGAAGGCAAATTCTGGCTGACCGATCCGGTATTTGCCGAACGCGCCTCCCCCTTCTCCTTTATCGGGCCAAAGCGCTTTTCCGCGCCAGTGATTGCCCTTGACCAATTGCCGGCTATCGAGGCGGTGATTCTTTCACACGATCATTACGACCACCTGGATAAAAACACAGTGATGGCGATTGCGCACAAGGTGAACCACTTTGTGACTCCGCTTGGTGTAGGTGAGCGCTTGATTGGTTGGGGAATTGATCGCCACAAGGTACAGCAACTGGATTGGTGGCAGGCGTTTGAGATTGGCGATGTTCGCCTGATAGCAACCCCTTCTCGTCACTTTTCCGGCCGCAGCCTCAGCGATCGTGATCGCACCCTGTGGTCATCCTGGGTGATGGTTGCACCCACATACCGGATCTTTTTTGGTGGTGACAGCGGTTATTTCGATGGGTTTAAGCAAATCGGGGATCGCTTCGGGCCCTTTGACGTCACTCTGATTGAGAATGGCGCTTACGATCCGGCGTGGGCCGATATCCATATGCAGCCGGAAGAGACGGTGCAAGCACACCTCGATCTGCGTGGTAAATGGCTGGTTCCGATCCACAATGGTACGTTTGACCTGGCTATGCATGCCTGGACCGAGCCGATGGAGCGCATTGCCACGCTTGCCAAGCAGCGCCATGTCGAGATCAGTACGCCGCGTTTTGGTGAGCGCCTTTCTATCAGCGAGCCGATGCAAGGTATCGCGTGGTGGCATGATCTGCCAGCCAGCGAGACATCACAGCTCAGTCACAACGTGACGTCAAAGATTGTACTCAAGCAGGGATAATCCTCACTATCCAATGGCCCCATCTTGGGGCCTTGTTGAGGGCGGCGTTTAAAGCAGACCGCTCATCGCATGCTCATCAAACCGGTTGGCCATGTCGAAATACTCCTGCAGGGTGCGGATATCCTTGTGGCGGGTCACTTCAATGATCTTGTTTAAGGGTTTGCCGGCAGTGACCGCCGAAGTGATAAAACCGCGGCGCAAACTATGGCCACTGACACTGAGATCAAGCTGCGCTTCTTCAGTGCGGCGTTTAATCATCAGATTGATACCCTGCGGACCCAAGCCATCGGCGCGCAGCTCTCCCCAGCGGCCGATGCGACGAAACAGCGGCCCTTGGCGAAGTCCGCTGGCAGCAAGCCAGGATTGCAGGGCGCGGATCGGGCAATGGACTTGTCCTGGCACCAGGGCTATTTCGCTATCATGCAGTTGATGTTTGCTGGGTTTGATGCGCAGCAAGATACCGCGAGCGGTTGTCTGCAGATCATCCACTGTGAGTCTGGCCGCTTCCGAGCGGCGCAATGCCCCACCAAACATCAGCAGCAACAAGGCGTAGTCCCGTAACCCTACCAGCTCTTGGGTGTTGATGCGCTCGAGCACAGCAGTGAGCGGGGTATGGGTCAGTGCGCCGGTTTTAACCTTGCGGGTATCACCGAGACGGACAATACCGCGCATCATCTCGCGAATATCCGGGTGCTCGGTGGGAAGCGGCGTGATCCCTTTTTGGGTAAAGGCGTAGCGAATTCCGGCCAGGCGCCGCACCAGCGTCGCCGGTTTGCGCGGCGCACCGCTTTGTAACTCCCCTCGGCTTTTTCCCCGATCCAGCCAGACCCACTGCGCCAGCACGCCATCGGCCTGATCGGCGAGAAAATTCATGATATCAAGGTGAGTGGCACGCAGCGGCTCGAGTTGTTGTAGCTGGCACCAGGCGACAAAGATACGGGTGTCAGCCTCGTAGGCGTTAAGGGTGGTTTCGGCTTTGGCACTGCGTAAAAAGCGACGTGCCCGGCTATTGAGCCCCTCATCGAACACGCTCTGAAGCTGGCTGGATCCCGCTCTTCCCTTTTGTGGATATTGCACAGGTAACTGACTGTTTTTATTGGTAGATGAAACGATCCTACCGGATCAACAGGGAAGATCAACTAACCATAATGAATATTATCGCTACTTGATAAGGGGTGTTTTTAAAACGTTTTTATTAGCACCGAGCACAGGCTCACAACTCATCATGATCCAATGAGGCTCGTTAGAGATAACGCATTGAGGATTGTATTTTTCTGCGTGAAAAGCCCCACATCATTACGCAACAGCTTGAGCATTCAGACGGCCAAAAAAGAAAAAGCCGCTGAACTGCAGCGGCTTGGTATAGCGGATTCCCTGTTTGGTTTAACGCTTGGCCAAACTAAAGAGATCAAAGAAATTGCGAGTCGTGATGTCAGCAAGCTCAGAGAGGGAGACATGTTTTAAGTCGGCCACAAACTGGGCAACATCACGAACGAATGCGGGCTCGTTTTCTTTACCACGATGGGGGATCGGCGCGAGATAGGGCGAGTCGGTTTCAACCAGCAAGCGTTCGAGCGGCAAATGCCTGACCACCGCTTGCAGAGCCGATGCATTGCGAAACGTCACAATGCCAGAGATCGAGATATAAAAACCCATCGCCATGGCAGCCTGCGCCATTTCGAGTGATTCGGTAAAGCAGTGCAGCACCCCACCGACCTGCTCAGCCCCCTCTTCGGCCATGATCCGCAGCGTATCGACCTGGGCATCACGGGTATGGATGATAAGCGGTTTGCCCAGCTCGCGCGCAACCCGGATATGCTCCCGAAACGAAGCTTGCTGGGTGCTTTTATTCTCAGGCGAGTAGTAGTAATCAAGCCCGGTTTCACCGATGGCCACCACCCGGTTATTGCTCGCAAGCTCGCGCAGCAACGCGGCATCCACCACCGGCTCCTGATTGAGCGGATGTACACCGCAGGAGGCAAACACATTGGTAAACGGCGCGATGGCGGTCATCATCTCGGGGAACTGCTGCAAGGTCACGCTGACCGAGAGGAAATAGCCGATATCACGGGCGTGCGCCGCCGCCAGCACGCTGGCCATATCAACTTGCTTGTCACCGTAGCTCAGGCGATCAAGGTGGCAGTGGGAATCAACCAACATCATAAATAGACGCTCAAGGTTACAGCCAGCGGGAGAGCCACTGCTGAATATGGATGGAAGGATTGACCAGTTGGCCCGGCTGGCAACGCTCACGCAGCGCCACCAGATCCCGTTGACTGTCTAGCAGTTGTTCGCAGCTGCACAGCTCGGCCAACTCATGGAGTTGGCTGTCAAGATCCGGCATCGCTAACTGGGACACGCCGCAACCGGCCTGGCACTTGAGCACGTCGTTGATAAGCAGTTGCAGCCAGGGAATGGTGTGCTCAAGATCAGTCGCCATCGCCGAGGCCACCTCGGGCAGGCGGGTTGGCTCGCGGCGCAATGACACCACCGCCTCAAGCAGGGTGCGGCGCATGGCATCACTCCCCTCCTCCAGATACGCCTTGACCCGCAGCGGCGCTCCTTGGCAGAGGCGAACCTGACTCGGCGTAGCCATGATCCCCTGGCCTTGCAGCCAGGAGAGCGTCACCTCTTCGGCCGGTTGCAAACAGTGGTGCTTGTTACAGCGGCTGAGAATGGTTGGCAACAGGCGCGAGGCCTGGCTGGTCAATAGCACAATCAGGCTATTACCGGGCGGCTCTTCAAGGGTTTTAAGCAGTGCATTGGCGGCCGCCTCGGTCATTCGCTCGGCCTGCTCAACGATCAGCACCTTGCCAAGGCCGAGCTGAGCACTCTCGTTTAGGCGCCTGCACACCTCGCGCACCGGATCGACACCGATGCTTTTTCCTTCGCGGCCAATCCGGTTGAAATCGGGGTGATGGCTTTTATCGAGCAACTGGCAAGCGTGGCACTGGCCGCAGGCACCGTCTGCCGTGGGATGCTGACACAGATGCAGCGCCGCCAGCGCATCGGCCAGTTGCTCTTTGCCAAGCCCGTCATCACCGAGTAGCAGCCAGGCATGACCGAGGCGCCCAGCGTGTGCCACGTCGAGGAGTGTCTGCCAATCGCGCCTTAGCCAGGGATACATAGGTGCTGTTCCAGTGCCTGCTCGATGGCAGATTTAACCTCATCAGGTGACTGGCTGGCATCAATCACCGCAATGGCGGGATCACCACTGGCCAGTGAGAGATAACGCGCTCGCGTTTTTTCAAAGAACGGGAGTTGCTCCTGCTCAATGCGGTCCAGCTCGCCGCGATGACGGGCGCGGGTCAAACCCAGCGACGGGTCGATATCGAGATAGAGGGTCAGGTCAGGTTTGAACTCACCGAGCACGGCGTGCTTGATGCGGCTGATAAGCTCAGCCGGAATGCCGCGGCCCCCACCCTGATAGGCTTGCGATGAGAGATCATGACGATCACCGACTACCCAGGCGCCGCGCGCCAACGCTGGTTTGATACGGTTGGCAACCAGTTGCACCCGGGCGGCATACATCAGCAGCAACTCCGCTTCGACGGTGAGCGGCTCGCTGTGGTTTTCTTTGACGATGGCGCGCATTCGCTCGGCCAGCGGTGTGCCACCCGGCTCACGGGTACACTCGATGTCGGTGATACCGTGCCCGGCCAGCCACTCGGTGACGTAGCGCACTGCAGAACTCTTACCGGCTCCTTCGAGCCCTTCGATGACGATAAATTTGGACATCAGGGTTTCTTCAAAATGTATTCGCGCACGGCGCGGTTATGCTCCGGAAGCGATTTGGAGAAATAGTGCTCACCGCCACCTTTCGCCACGAAATAGAGATAATCGCTGCTTTCTGGCTGCAAGGCGGCTTCGATAGCGGCCTTACTCGGCATCGCAATCGGAGTGGGTGGCAAACCATCGATCACATAGGTGTTGTACGGATTGTTATCGGTCAGATCGGCTTTACGAATATTGCCGTCATAGCGATCTTTCACTCCGTAGATCACGGTCGGATCGGTTTGCAATTTCATGCCAAGACGCAGCCGGTTGATAAACACCGACGCAATGCGCGGACGCTCTTCGGGTTTGCCGGTCTCTTTTTCGATGATAGACGCCATCACCAGCGCTTCATAAGGCGTCTTGTAGGGCAGATTATCCTGACGCTTGCGCCACTGCTCGTCCAGAAAACGAGTCATGTCCTGATGGGCGCGGCGCAAAATGGCCAGATCGGTACTGTGGGTGGTGTAGGCGTACGTCTCTGGCAAGAACCATCCTTCCAGATGACCCCCTTCCACCCCCAACTCTTTGGCAAGATCGTCTTCGTTCAGATCACCCATGACTCGCTCAAGATAAGGCGCACTTTCCAGTTGCTTGCGCCAATCTTCAAAGCGGGAGCCTTCGACGAAGGTCAGGTGGAACAGATACTCTTTGCCCGAGGCAAACAGTGCTAGCGTCTGTGCCAGTGGCGTTTTCTCTTTGACCTCGTAGGTGCCAGTTTTGATCTGGGCGAGCTCCGGATGACTTCTCAGCCACAAGCGCACGGCCCATCCCGGCAACGGCTCAGCAGCAAGAGACTCGACCAAGCGGGCGGCGGTATCGCCCTTTTCGACAGTAAAGAGACCGGTGGGGCCCTTGGTCAGCGCCCGGTCAATCTCTGCTACCTCGCGGTAGGCATAACCGACACCGACCAGCGTGGCCAACACCACGACAGCGGCTACCTGTTTGAGTCGCCTAGACTTCAATTCGTAAACGCTCCTGTAATTGGCGTATCAGTTCTCGATGCGGGTAGCTGGTTTGCTCGATGCGGCGAACCGGCACCAGCCCCATCAGGGCGTTGGTCAACCAGACCTCTTGTGCCTGCCACAACGATTCAAGTGGTGCCTCCACTACCCGCAGTTCAATACCCATCTGTTTTAGCTCGTCCATGACCCAGTGCCGCATCACGCCGGTGACGCCACTGTGGCTAAGGTCCGGTGTAAACACAATGCGTTCGCGACGCCAAAACAGATTGGCACTGACCCCTTCAACCAGCACGTTACGGGTGTTAAGCACTACCCCTTCGACTGCCTGACGGGTTTCAAGTTCCCGCTTGAGCAGCACTTGCTCGAGCCGGTTCAGGGTTTTCAAGCCCGCCAGCATCGGTTGCTCCCCCAGTCGCTGACGACACACCACAAGATCGATCCCCTCCTCCTGCCACTGCAAGTAATGAACAGGATAAGCGGAGAGCGTCAGCACCCAGCGCGGGCTATCGCAACCGGCCGGCGAATATCCGCGCCCGCCCGAGCCACGGGTGACCATCAGCTTGGCGCAGCCAACATCGATTCCGGTGATGGCCGCATCGACACTGGCTCGTAGTCCATCCCAGTCGGGGGCTACCATGCCAAGACGCTGACAGGCCTGTTGCAAGCGGGCCAGGTGACGAGGCCACAGCACGATGCGGCCATTGACTACCTGCATGGTGGTAAAGTGCCCATCGCCATAGGCCAGCCCGCGATCCATCAGATCGATGACCGTCTGTTGCACGCCGTTGACCAGACTCATGCCACCTCCATCGTGGGTTACATGGGACAAAAAAGCCCGATACCAGGGTATCGGGCTTTTCGCATCACGCCCTGGGGCGATTATACGCGCTTGAAGATCAGCGAGCCATTAGTGCCGCCAAAACCAAAGGAGTTGGACAACGCATACTCAAAGCTGCCCTTCTTGGCAACGTGGGGAACCAGATCCAGGTCGCACTCATCATCCGGGTTGTCCAGGTTGATGGTCGGCGGCGCAATCTGATCACGCAGGGCCAGCACGGTGATGATAGCTTCAATGGCACCAGCCGCACCGAGCAGGTGACCGGTCATCGATTTGGTGGAGCTCACCATCACTGACTTGGCATGCTCGCCCAGCACTTTTTTGACGCCACGCAGCTCAGCTACGTCACCGAGCGGGGTGGAAGTACCGTGCGCGTTAATGTAACCGATGGCGGAGACATCAATACCGGCATCCTTGATAGCGGCCTGCATGGCGCGGGCTGCGCCACTGCCGTCATCCGGCGGAGCGGTCATGTGGTGGGCATCGCCACTCATACCAAAACCGACCAGCTCGGCATAAATCTTGGCACCGCGCGCCTTGGCGTGTTCGTACTCTTCCAGCACCAGTACACCGGCGCCGTCACCCAGCACGAAACCGTCGCGCTCCTTGTCCCACGGACGGCTGGCCTTTTGCGGCTCGTCGTTTCGGGTCGAGAGTGCTTTGGCTGCCGCAAAGCCGCCCATGCCCATCGGGGTGGAGGCTTTTTCGGCGCCGCCAGCGACCATCACGTCCGCATCACCATAGGCGATCATGCGGGCGGCCATGCCAATGGCATGGGTACCGGTGGTGCAGGCAGTGGTCACCGCAATGTTCGGACCCTGGATCCCCTTCATGATGGAGAGATGGCCAGCCACCATGTTGATGATGGTTGAGGGCACAAAGAAGGGGCTGATCTTGCGGGCGCCGCCCTTGGTCAGGCTTTCATGGTTTGTTTCAATCAGACCGAGGCCGCCAATGCCAGAGCCGATGGCCACACCGATACGCTCGGCGTTGCGCTCGTCAATGCTTAGGTTGGCATCATCGATGGCCTGCAGGCCAGCGGCAACCCCGTATTGAATGAACAGATCCATTTTGCGGGCGTCTTTACGATTGATGCCATAGTGTTCGGCATCGAAATCTTTGACCAGACCGGCAAAACGGGTGGGAAAATCGGTGGTATCGAAGTGTTCGATGGGGCCAATGCCACTTTGACCCTGGAGCAGGGCTTGCCAGCTGGCTTCAGCATTGTTGCCTACCGGGGAAAGCATGCCCAGGCCGGTCACCACGACTCTGCGTTTTGACACTGAGGTAGTCTCCGAGAGGAAGGGGTAAAGCGAGATAGAAGAAGCGGCCCTTGGGCCGCTTCTCGCAACGCAGGAACTGGATTAGTCCTGGTTGGCGTTGATGTAGTCGATAGCCGCTTGAACAGTGGTGATCTTCTCGGCTTCTTCATCAGGAATTTCGGTATCGAATTCTTCTTCCAGGGCCATTACCAGCTCAACGGTGTCCAGGGAGTCAGCGCCCAGATCGTCGACGAAGGAAGCGCTGTTTTTGACGTCTTCTTCTTTAACGCCCAGCTGCTCGACGATGATTTTCTTTACGCGTTCTTCGATGTTGCTCATGACCTGAATTTTCCTTTAAAAATACGCAATTGCGTCTGGTTGCAGTAGTTTATTCAATTGCCGTGAGTTTGCAAGCCACTTGCCTCTGGTCAAACCACGAAAATGCACGAACGTGGTCGTATGATCGCAAATTTGAGCAGAACTCACGACAAATTGGTTACACCATGTACATCCCGCCGTTAACATGCAGGGTTTCGCCGGTGATATAGGCAGCATCACTGGACGCCAAGAACACGACAGCGGCAGCGATCTCTTTCGGATCGCCCAAGCGGGCTGCCGGAACCTGGTTCATGATCCCGGCGCGTTGATCCTCGTTGAGGGCGCGGGTCATATCGGTCTCGATAAAGCCGGGAGCCACTGCGTTGACAGTGATCCCGCGAGAGGCCACTTCACGGGCCAGGGATTTGGTGAAGCCCACCAGACCAGCCTTGGCCGCCGCGTAGTTGGTCTGACCGGCGTTGCCCATGGTACCCACCACAGACCCAATGCTGATGATGCGACCATACCGTTTTTTCATCATGGCTCGCAACACTGGCTTGCTCAGGCGATACAGAGATGTGAGGTTGGTCTCGATGATGTCGGACCACTCATCCTCTTTCATGCGCATCAGCAGGTTATCGCGGGTAATGCCAGCGTTGTTGATGAGGATGTCCACGTCCCCAAAACGCTCCTTGATGGTGGCCAGCACCTGTTCAACGGAAGCGACGTCGGTGACGTTGAGTGCCAGACCACAGCCGCGCTCGCCCAGGTAGGCGCTGATCGCATCAGCACCGCTTTCGCTGGTGGCAGTCCCCACCACCTTGGCGCCACGCTCGGCAAAAGTCTCGGCAATGGCACGGCCGATGCCACGGCTAGCGCCGGTGACCAGAACGACCTTGTCAGTAAAACTCATCTCGTTACTCCTGCTTAGTTAACCTTGGCCAGTGCCGCGTCAAACGAGGCTGAGTCGTTGGCATGGATGCCTTCGACACGCTCATCACAGCGCTTGGCAAGACCGGTCAGCACTTTGCCCGGTCCCATTTCAATCTCGAGGGTAATACCGGCATCGGCCATGGCGACCACAGTTTCGCTCCAGCGCACCGGGCTGTAGAGCTGACGTACCAGCGCTTGCTTGATAGCAGCCGGATCGGTTTCACGGGCGACATCAACGTTGTTGATCACGCTGATGACCGGGGGCTTGATCTCAATGTTCTCAAGCGCCGCCGCCAGCTTGTCAGCCGCAGGCTTCATCAGGGAGCAGTGTGACGGCACCGAGACCGGCAGCGGCAGCGCACGCTTGGCGCCAGAGGCCTTCATCAGTACATTGGCACGCTCAACGGCTTCCTTGTGACCGGCGATCACCACCTGGCCCGGCGAGTTGAAGTTGACCGGAGAGACCACTTGGCCTTCGGCAGCCAGCTCACAGTTAGCGGCAATGCTGTCGTTATCCAGACCGATGATGGCGGCCATGGCGCCAGTACCGGCCGGAACGGCTTCCTGCATGGCCAGACCGCGCAGCTCAACGAGCTTAACCGCATCGGTAAAATCGAGGGCGCCGCTGCAGACCAGTGCAGAGTATTCACCCAAGCTGTGACCAGCCATCACGGTCGGCTGCTTGCCGCCTTGGGCTTGCCACAGACGCCACAGGGCAACCGAGGCAGTCAGCAGTGCCGGTTGGGTACGCCAGGTT
Organism: Aeromonas sp. RU39B; assembly: GCF_900156095.1. Lineage (GTDB taxonomy): Bacteria > Pseudomonadota > Gammaproteobacteria > Enterobacterales > Aeromonadaceae > Aeromonas. The sequence goes on along the minus strand of NZ_FTMJ01000005.1, from coordinate 189,261 downwards.
TTACCCAGCTCTTCGGCCGGACCTTGCGAAACCAGTTCAAACAGATCGTAACCCAGTGCCGCGCTGGCCTCGGCAAAGGTCTCTTTCACAATCGGGTGTTGCTCGGCCAGCTCAGCCAGCATGCCGACCGATTGGGAACCTTGTCCCGGGAAAGCAATCGCAAATTGAGTCATGTCACACTCCTAGCAAAGAGGAAATCGAATACCAAATCAGAAGCGAACCAGAGCAGAGCCCCAGGCAAACCCGCCACCAAAGGCCTCCAGCAGCACCAGATGCCCACGCTGGATGCGGCCATCGCGCACCCCTTCATCAAGGGCAATCGGTACCGATGCCGCGGAGGTGTTGCCGTGCTTATCGAGGGTCAACACCACCTTATCGAGCCCCATGCCAAGCTTCTTGGCGGTCGCGCTGATAATGCGGAAATTAGCCTGGTGCGGCACCAGCCAATCGAGCTCGGAGGGTTCGATGCCCGCGGCCGCCAGGGTTTCGGTCACGATCTCGCTCAGGCGCGTGACCGCAACCTTGAACACATCGTTACCCTTCATATACATGTAGGCTTCCATCTCGGCACCACTCATACCACGGCGCGGTTGCGGCAGCTTGAGCAAGTCGCCATAACGGCCATCGGCATGCAGATGGGTGGCGATCACGCCTTGGGTGTCGGATGCACCCAGTACCACGGCCCCTGCCCCGTCACCAAAGATGATGATGGTGCTGCGATCGTGGGGATCGCACATGCGCGAGAGAACATCAGCGCCAACCACCAGAACATGGCGGGCCGCACCGGATTTGATGAACTGATCGGCAACAGAGAAGGCATAGGTGAAGCCGGCACAGGCGGCGGCCACGTCAAAGGCCGGAATGCCGGTCACCCCCAGCATGGCCTGCAGCTCGCAGGCCGCAGCCGGGAAGGCATTTTCGGCACTGGTGGTAGCCAGCACAATCAGGTCAAGATCGGCGGCGGTCAGTCCTGCGGCGTCCAGCGCGCGCAAGGCGGCCTTGTAACCCAGGCTGGCAACACTTTCACCTTCATCGGCAATGCGTCGCTCGCGAATTCCGGTACGCTCTACAATCCACTCGTCACTGGTTTCCACCATCTGTTCGAGGTCGGCATTGGTCCGTACCGAGGCAGGCAAATAGCTGCCGGTTCCCAGAATTTTGCTGTGCATAGATGTGCTTATTGATCCCTGTCGGAGAGGACAGTTTCCAGACGATCGGCTATCTGGGCCGGAAGTTGTGCCGTAGCTTCTTCCGCCGCCAGCAGGATCGCATGACATAGGGCGCGCTCGGTGGCGCTGCCGTGACTTTTTACCACAATACCGCGCAATCCTAACAGACTTGCGCCGTTGTACTGGTCGGGGTTCAGGTGTGAAAAACGTCGTTTGAGCACAAATGAGGCGATTTGGCCAAGAATAGTGCGTTTATCGCCCCCCATTCCCAACATGGCTGCCATCATTCGGGCGACCCCTTCCGCCGTTTTCAGCGCCACATTACCGACAAAGCCGTCACAGACAATCACGTCGGCCTTACCAGTGAAGAGCTCGTTGCCCTCCACGAAGCCCACAAAATTGAGCGCCGGACACTGCGCGAGCAGCTCGGCACTGTGACGAACCAGATCGTTGCCCTTGATCTCCTCCTCCCCCACGTTGAGCAAGGCCACGCGTGGAGAGGCAATCTTCTCTACCCGCTCGGCCACCACGGACCCCATCACCGCAAATTGCAGCAGGGTGTCGGCATCGCAGCTGACGTTTGCGCCAAGATCAAGCAGGTAGGTTCGTTTGCCATCACGGGTCGGCAACCCTTTGATAAGGGCAGGACGATCGACACCCGGCAGGGATTTGAGAAAGCACTTGGCCATCGCCATCAGCGCACCGGTGTTACCGGCACTGACGCAGGCCATCGCCTCCCCGGACTTGACCAGGTCGAGCACGATACGCATGGAGGAGTCTTTGAGATGGCGCACGGCATGAATGGGCTTGTCCCCCATTCCCACCACCTGACTGGCGTGCAGCAGGCGTACACGCGGATGAGAAAGCAGCCCGTGCTGGCGCAACAGAGGCTCACAACGAGGCAGGTCGCCCACCATCAGCAAAGAGAGCTGCGGCAAAAGCGACAGTGCCTGCACGGAGGCAGGCACTGTAACCGGGGGGCCGTTGTCTCCCCCCATCATGTCTAACGCAACAGTCAGCGCAGACAAAGGCACGCCTTAGGCGATAACCTTTTTACCGCGGTAGAAACCATCGGCAGTCACGTGGTGACGACGATGGATTTCACCACTGGTCTGATCAACAGTCAGTGCAGCAGTGGTCAGAGCATCGTGGGAACGACGCATGCCACGCTTGGCGCGGGATTTACGGTTCTGTTGTACGGCCATTGTAGGCTAACTCCTAATTCACTTACGTTTGAGTTCGTCAAGAACTGCAAAGGGATTCGGGCGCTCATCAGCAGGTTCGATATGACCCCAGGTCATCTCCATGCTTCCCCGTGGGCACTCATGCAGGTCATGCATGGGAACCAGAGGCAGCGAGAGGATGAGTTCATCCTCTAGGATCTGATGCAGGTCTACCTCGCCATTTTCGTCCATTTCAATGGGCTCATAAGCTTCCGGCAGCTCTTCCTCGTCAGTTCTTTCGAACATCGGAGTATAGATGAATTCGGCTTCACATCGATAAGGAAACGACTCTCCGCAACGCTGGCAAACCAGATTGACCTCGGCATGGGCAGTGCCTTTCATAACGATCAGGTTCTGGACATCTTTACCAAAGTGCAGTGATACGTTCACATCACCGAGCAAGCCAGCGGTTGATTCCTCCAGTCTGGGCATCTGCGACTTTTCCACTATCCCGACATAGTCGAGCAGCTTCAAGGCACTACGGACTGGATCAACCTTAATGGGCAACTTCACCTTTTGCATAGGGCGCGAATAATATAGATCCAAGAGGTTTTAGTCAAAGGGAAAACCACATATTGCGATGATTTTTAACGCACAACTCCCTAAAATGACGGAATTGTTCCCCACCGGTTTTGCAGTATGCCAGAAAAATTGATTCTTGCCTCGACTTCCCGTTACCGCGCCGCTCTGCTGGCCAAACTGGGTCTCCCCTTCGAGCAATCCGCTCCCGAGGTTGATGAAACGCCGCTCGTTAATGAGTCAGCTGAGCAGTTAGTGCTGCGTCTTGCCATTGCCAAGGCGCAAGCTGTGGCCGCCACGCGTGATCACGGCTTGGTGATCGGCTCTGATCAGGTGTGCGAATGTGATGGCATCATTTTGGGTAAACCCGGCAACCTGGATGGCGCGCTGGCGCAGCTTAAACGCGCCCAGGGGAAATCTGTGATCTTCTACACCGGCCTTTGCGTGATCAACGCACGCACCCAAGCCCGGCATGCCATGGTTGAACCCTTTACCGTCCATTTTCGCTCGTTAAGCGATGAGGCGCTGCTGCGCTATCTCAACGCAGAGCAGCCGTTTGATTGTGCCGGCAGCTTTAAAAGTGAAGGGATGGGCATCACCCTGTTCAAGGCGCTGGAAGGGCGCGATCCCAATGCGCTGATAGGCTTGCCCCTGATCGCGCTGGTGGCGCTTCTAGAGCGCCACGGCATCGCTCTGCCCTGACCGCGCCAATAACAACGGGGCCAGCTTGGCCCCGTTGCGTTTTCTCTAACTCGCCGTGCGGCGATTACAGCAAAGCTTGTAACTCGGCCAATGAGTCAACCACCGCCCACGGTGCAAACGCCTGCAACTGCTCACGCTGATGCACGCCCCACGTCACGCCGATACGGCGCATACCGCAATTGGCCGCCATTCCCATGTCGTGCACCGAGTCACCGATCATGACTGCCTCATCAAGAGGGCAACCCAGTTCAGCCAGCAGCTCGGTCAACATCAAAGGATCGGGTTTGGAGCGGGTCTCATCGGCACTGCGCGATGCCACAAACAAGCTGCGCAGGCCACTTTCATCGAGCACCCGGTCTAGGCCGCGGCGAGATTTTCCGGTCGCGACGGCTAACTGGATACCGCGCGCATGCCAATCGCGCAGCAGCGCTTGGGCGCCTTCAAACAGCGGGCTCGGCGTCGGGTCGTTAAACCAGTGATAACGGTAGCGTTCGACCAGCGCCGCCACCTCGTCCGACGCACCATCCAGCGCAAACAGCTCGGCCATCCCCCGATCCAGACTCAAGCCAATGATGTGCGAGGCGTCGTCATAGGCGGGTTCAGGCAGGCCGCAATCACGGGCCGCACCGCGCAAACAAGCTACGATGCGGGCGACCGAATCCATCAGAGTGCCGTCCCAATCGAAGATGGCCAAGCGAACCATGGATTACTTCTCCAATTTATCGAGGAAACGCTCGAGCGCTCCATCGAGCGGCGCTTCAACCTTCATTTCCCGATCATCGGCAGGATGGCTGAACGTCAGACGCCAGGCATGCAGGAACAGACGGTTGAGCCCCTTTTCACGCATCTTGTCGTCAAACTGGGCTTCGCCATATTTGTCATCGCAGGCGATGGGATGGCCGGCATGCTGGGTATGGACACGGATCTGGTGGGTACGTCCGGTGATCGGGCTGCACTCCATCAAGGTGGCCTCGGCAAACTGACGCACAATCCGAAAGCGTGTTTCTGACGGCTTGCCTTCGGCGCTGACGCGCACAATACGCTCGCCCGATTGCAGCTCGTTTTTCTTAAGCGGCGCAGTAATCACTTTAACGTGCGACTGCCAGCGACCACGCACCAGTGCCAGATACTGTTTGCGCATGGTTTTGACGCGCAGTTGCTCGTGCAGGCTTCGCAGGGCGCTGCGCTTTTTGGCAACCAGCAATACGCCGGAGGTATCACGGTCGAGCCGGTGCACCAGCTCCATAAAGCGGGCATCAGGGCGCAGAGCGCGCAACCCTTCAATCACGCCAAAGCTGAGCCCGCTGCCGCCATGTACCGCCATGCCGCTGGGCTTGTTGAGCACAATGATGGCGTCGTCTTCAAACAGGATCTGGCTTTCGAGACGTTGAATGCTACCGAGGTTGGCCGACGGCAATTCGTTCTTTTCGGCCACGCGCACTGGCGGCACCCGCACCTCATCGCCAATTTCCAGCTTGTACTCGGGCTTGATGCGCTTTTTGTTCACGCGCACTTCGCCTTTTCGCAGGATCCGATAGATGAGGCTTTTGGGAACGCCCTTGAGCTGAGTCTTGAGAAAATTATCGATGCGCTGCCCTTCGTGCTCAGCCTCGATGGTGAGCAGCTGCACTTGTTGTGTGATCTGTGTCATAGGCCGCGAATTCTAGCACTCTCCTCCCCCCTTGGCTGCCCTGTATTCGTAAAAAGCATGAAAAATGCTGCCTTGCTATAAAAGCGTTTTAAATGGGATAATAAATCCGGTTTTGTCAGACCGCTCAAGCCTTGTTCAACGGGGCATTTCATCTCCCGTTTCGCCCGTCGGGCCAAGGTCACGTACCAGACGACACTGTGCCAGAGAGCGAAGTTGAAGCATGGAGAGCGCGCAGTGCACAAAACCGTTGATTTTGTCTCCACACCGGATTTCTTTCATCCCCTGCCTTTGTTCAGGGCATGACCGATGCGCCCACGTAAGTTGCGCCTCATGCATACTCCAACCGGGAGGTTGTCACGGTATGCTGCAGACTCGAGGCCGGCGCGGACAGGGTCCTGTGGAGGAACACACATGACACAACAACGAGAACTCAATGAAAAGAATGCTGATCAACGCAACTCAGGAAGAAGAGTTGCGCGTAGCGCTGGTTGATGGACAACAGCTCTACGATCTCGATATTGAAAGTCCTGGGCATGAGCAGAAAAAAGCCAACATTTACAAGGGTAAAATCACCCGCGTAGAACCCAGTCTTGAAGCTGCTTTCGTCGATTACGGCGCTGAGCGCCACGGTTTCCTGCCTCTTAAGGAGATCGCCCGCACTTACTTCCCCTCCGGTTACTCCTATCAGGGTCGTCCCAACATCAAAGAAGTGGTCCGTGAAGGCCAGGAAGTGATCGTCCAGATCGACAAAGAAGAACGTGGCACCAAGGGCGCAGCCCTGACCACCTTCATCAGTCTGGCCGGTAGCTATCTGGTTCTCATGCCCAATAACCCGCGCGCAGGTGGAATCTCCCGCCGTATCGAGGGTGATGAGCGTACCGAACTCAAGGAAGCCATGAACGGTCTGACTGTACCAGACGGCATGGGCCTGATTGTTCGCACCGCCGGTGTTGGCAAGTCCCAGGAAGAGCTCGAGTGGGATCTGAATGTTCTGCTCAACCACTGGGAATCTATCCGCAAAGCCTCGGAAAACGTGGCCGCTCCGGTGCTGATCCACCAGGAGAGCAACGTCATTGTTCGTGCCATTCGTGACTACCTGCGTCGCGATGTTGGCGAAATCCTGATCGACAACCCGACCGTGTTTGAACGCGCCAAGGCGCACATCGAACTGGTCCGTCCCGACTTCATCAGCCGCGTCAAGCTCTACAAGGGCGAAGTGCCGCTGTTTAACCACTTCCAGATTGAAAGTCAGATTGAATCGGCCTTCCAGCGCGAAGTGCGCCTCCCCTCCGGCGGCAGCATCGTCATTGACCCGACCGAAGCGCTGACCTCTATCGATATCAACTCGGCCCGCGCTACCAAGGGCGGCGACATCGAAGAGACGGCGCTGCAGACTAACCTGGAAGCGTCCGATGAGATTGCCCGTCAACTGCGTCTGCGTGACTTGGGTGGTCTGATTGTCATCGACTTCATCGACATGACCCCGGTGCGTCACCAACGCGAGGTGGAAAACCGCCTGCGTGAAGCCGTGCATCAGGATCGTGCCCGTATCCAGCTCGGCCGCATCTCCCGCTTCGGTCTGCTTGAGATGTCCCGTCAGCGTCTGCGCCCCTCCCTCAACGAATCGAGCAGCCATATCTGCCCGCGTTGCCAGGGTACCGGTGTGGTGCGTGACAACGAGTCACTGGCACTCTCCATTCTGCGTCTCATCGAAGAAGAGGCCATGAAGGACAACACCGAGCAGGTGCATGCCCAGGTTCCGGTGGACGTGGCCGCCTATCTGCTCAACGAAAAGCGTACCGTGATCGCCAGCCTCGAGCAGCGTAACGATGTGCGCGTCTACATCATCCCGAACCAGCATCTGGAAACCCCGCACTACGAGGTCACTCGCATTCGCAAGAACGAGATCCCCGAAGCGGCCAGCTACGAGCTCAAAACTGAGGTCGTCAAGCAGGCGTACCAGCCGCGTCAGGTTCAGATGGTTGAGCGCGAGCAGCCGCTGCTGCAAGGCTTCAGCCAACCGGCCCAACCGGCTCCGGTAGCCGTTGCAGCTCCGGTGCAAAAGGCCGAGGCTCCTGCCGCTGCCCCGACCAAGGGTTTCCTGAGCCGTCTGTTTGGCGCCCTGTTCGGTAGCGAGCAGAGCAAGGCTGACACGGCGCCGGTTGCCCAAGAGCAAACCCTGGCCGTCGAGCAAAAGGCGCACCAGAAGAGCGAGACGCGCCGTCGTCAACCGCGTGAAGAGCAGCGCCGTGAACGCGGTGACAACGACGGTCGTCGTGACCGCCGCCGCTCCGAAGAGAAGAGTGCTCGTCCGGGTCAGGAAGAGAAACTCGATACGCGCAGCGATGCCCGTGGCGAAGAGTCTCGCAGCAAGCGTCCGCGCAAAGAGCGCGAGCCGCAAGCTGACAGAGAGCCGCGTGGTGAACGTGCACCGCGTAAAGAGCGCGAACCGCGCGCCGAAAAGCCGGTGGTTGCTGCCGAGGTAGTGGCTGAAGAAAAGGCCCCGCGTCAGGAGAAAGAGCAGAAGGTTGCCGAGCGCCGCGAGCGTCGCCAGCTGCGCAAGCAAATCCGTGCCGAGGTGGTCGAGGCTGTTACCAGCGCCGACGAAGCCGAGACCCTGCTTACCCCGGTAAGCCAGGATCTGCCGGTAGACGTTGTCGCACAGCCTGTGGCTGCCGAGCCGGTGACCGATGTGGAAACCACCGATGGTGAGCCGCGTCAGCGTCGCCAGCGCGCCCCGCGCGACGGTCAGCAACGTCGCAAGCGCATCAACGAAGACGCGCGTCGTCAGCGTGAGGAAGAGTCTGCGCCGGTCACCGAAGAGAATACTGATGCCGTTGTAGCAGAAGTGGCTCCGGTGGCAGAAGCCGCAGCCCCCGTCATCGTCGAAACCGCCCCGGTTGTTGAGACGGCAGTGGTTGAAGCGCCGGTTCAACAGGTTGTTGACGTGGTCACCGATGCCGCTCCTGTCGCTGCCGAGATCGCTCCGATTGTGGCCAGTGCACCGGTCGCTGAGGCGCCGGCTGTGGAAGCTGCCACTGTCGTTGACGTTGCGCCTGCCGCCCCGGTTGCCAGCGTGGAGGAATCTGCGCCAGTACTGAACAAGCAAACCAAGGCGCTGGCCATGCAAGTCATGCGCAGCCAAGGTTTGCTGGCTCGTGCTCGCCGTGCCACTGCGCCGATGGCTACGCCGGCTGCCGCTCCTGAGCTGCCAGCTCGCGAGCCTGTTAACTACCCGCCGCTGGTGCGTGACGAAGTCTCTCGCTCTGGCCGTCACGGTGGTCGCAGCTCTGCGCTCAACCAGGCCAGCAGCCCTGCTGCTCTGCCTGAGAAGCAATAAAATCTGATTGTGCAAAGGGCCACGTTATGTGGCCCTTTTCTTTTGTGCGCTGTTTAGCACTGAATGTGCGAGTTATCGCACTGACCACACTCTCTCAGCTATCAGGCATCGCGCACGACGAACGTGGCACCTTGGTGTTGCTCCAGATAGTCGAGCAAACCGCAGCAGGCACACTCAACTAGATCAAGCACAGTGTCAAAGCCTGACTCACCACCATAATAGGGGTCTGGCACCTCCCCTTGCGGCTCACCGGCAAAGGCCATCAGTAAACTCAGCTTATGTTGATAAGATGCTGGGGCGCGGCGGCGCAGCTCGGCCAAATTGGCTTGGTCCGCCACCAGGATCAGATCAAAGCGTTCGAAATCTTCACTACACACTGCGCGAGCGCGCAGCACCGAGAAATCATAACCTCTGGCCTCACCGGCTTTGCGGCTACGTCTATCCGGCGCTTCACCCACGTGGTAGGCATGCGTACCCGCCGAGTCGATATGAATGGCGATGCCACGCTCCTCAGCCATTTTGCGTAGCACTGCCTCCGCCGTGGGTGACCGGCAGATGTTTCCCATGCAGACCATCAAGATACGCGGGATGTGTTGTGTCATGAGAAAAAACTCCAGTGAGATGGCATATGAGAATAAAATAGAGACAATGTTTTGCCGCTGCACCATTGTACCTAACGTGATAGGTCAATATCGAAGATTGACCACGTTCCACCATCGATACGGAGCCATTCTTAACGATGGCGTGGGTTTGGGCGTTGGACGACGGACTTAGCGATGTCCCTCTTCGGTTAGCGACGCTACATTAAGGCGCCCCCCCTCCCTAAACTTCATCCGGACGGACGTTTTTTGGGAATAAAAAAAACCGACGCACTGTGGCGTCGGCTTGTTATTCAAACGAACTTAATCAGGCAAAGATCGCATGCGCCAACAGGAACAGGCCGCCAGAGAGCAGCATGGTCAGCGGCAGCGTCAGCACCCACGCCATCAAAATGGTCTTGATGGTTTGAGTCTGCAGTCCGGAGCGGTTGGCCACCATGGTACCGGCCACGGCCGATGAGAGCACATGGGTGGTCGATACCGGCATCCCGGTAATACTGGCAACGCCGATGGAGAAGGCTGCGGTGATTTGCGCCGCAATCCCTTGGCTGTAGGTCATGCCCTTGGAGCCGATCTTCTCGCCCACAGTATGAACGATACGGCGCCAACCGACCATGGTGCCACAACCCAGTGCAGCTGCGATCGAGACAATAACCCAAGTCGGAGCATATTCAGCGGTTGCTACCAGATCTTTGCGCCAAGTAGCCAGGTCTTTAAGCTCCTGAGCCGGCAACGGCAGCTTAGATACCTTCTTGGCAGTATCATCGATGCACAGCAGCAGACGACGCACTTCACGGCGATCATCACGGCTCAGCTCGCTGTAATCACGCACCTTACCAAGACGGTCGTCCAGAGTGGCGATATTGGAGAGCGCTTCACCGGCAACGCAGTGCTCCATGACGGTTTCAGATGCCTTAGACTCCTTGCTGAAATCCACGACACCACCAACCATGCTCTGATTGCGGTGATAGAGCTCAGCAATACGGTTAGCCGCATCCTGAGTACGATCGAGCTGATAGGAGCTACTGCTCATGTTCAAGGCAAACTGGGACGGCGCCATGCAGATCAGCACCAGCATCAGCAGACCAATGCCCTTCTGACCGTCGTTAGAGCCGTGCACAAAGCTCACACCCATGGCAGACGCGACCAGCGTGAGACGAGCCCAGAACGGCGGATGTTTTTTACCGTCAATCTTGAGGCGCTCTTCCGGCGTTTTGTGCAGCTTGTTGCCAGTCCAGATACGCTTCATGGCAAACAGCGCCAGCGCAGCCAGAATGAACCCGACGGTCGGCGAGACAATCAGCGACAGCATGATGTCAATCGCCTTGCCGATGTTCACCCCTTCGGACAGCGGCTTGTGAACCAGCCAGGCATACGCACCACCGACGCCAAGAATTGAACCTATCAAGGTGTGGGAGCTGGAAGCCGGGATACCGAGGTACCAGGTTCCCAAATTCCAGGCGATGGCCGAGAAGAGCAGGGAGAAAATCATCACCAGCCCCTGACGGGAATCCATACCCAGCAGCAGATCAATGGGAAGAAGATGGACAATGGCGTAGGCAACACCCAGTCCCCCCATCATGACACCAAAAAAGTTGAATAAACCGGATGCCATGACGGCAAGATGGGCGGGCATGGCTTTGGTATAGATCACCGTCGCCACGGCATTAGCGGTATCGTGAAAGCCGTTGATGAATTCATAGGCCAGCACAAATACCACAGACAGAACCAGGCCGATAATCAGCCACAGATTCATCCCTTCAAAGATTGTCAACATTACGAACGTTCACCTCGTTTAGGAAGTGCGCGGATTATGACAGATGGATGACCCATGAATAGGGCTGTAATTAATTTTTTATGAAAAAAAATAAGTGGCAAATGCTGTCGCACCCACCACTCACAAGGCTTGCCACGATTAATTTGTTATGTTTGAAACCCACATTAATCGGCGCGGGACAGTAAGGTTCAGTCTTGACTGATTCGACTGGCTACCGCCCCCTGCTGGCTCTTGTACTTGGCGTTCTCGCGCTTGTTGTAGGGACGCGCCGCTTCGCCGGAGAGCAATTCGAAGTTAAGCGCGCCGATCTTCATCTTCGGACGCAGCGCCAGCGGCAGTTTGCCGCCGTTGTAGAACTCCAGCACGATGCGACCGGACCAACCCGGATCGATCCGGTGCGCTGTCACGTGCACCATCAACCCCAGACGGGCCAGTGACGAGCGGCCATCGAGCCAGCCAACGATATTGGCCGGCAGAGTCACCGATTCCAAGGTCACGGCCAGTGCCAATTCACCCGGGTGCAGAAAGAAGGCTTCCCCATCAGGAATATGAATTTCATCGCTCATCACCCGCTCGATGGCATCGGCCATCTCGGCACTGGTGCCGCCCAAGTCAATATAAGGGGCGGTATGATCGCGAAACACGCGAAATTCATTGCCCAGCAGCACGTCAACACTGACGCCGCTGATACGGTCTACGGCGGGCCGCGGCTCGATCACGATCGCGCCATCGTCGAGATAGCGCTCGATATCGGTATCACACAGACGCATATCGTCTCCATCTATTTGAAAAAGGCCGGGCGAGCCCGGCCTGTCTGATATTTATCAACCGACCAACATGTGTCGGATACGCGCCTTGAGCATGTCAATGGCGATGCGGTTCTTGCCACCACGCGGAACAATCACGTCGGCGTACTGCTTGGAAGGCTCGATAAACTGCAAGAACATCGGACGCACCGTCTTCTGATATTGCTTGAGCACCGACTCCATGGTCCGGCCGCGATCCTGCACATCACGCACCAGGCGGCGGATCAGGCAGATATCAAGCGGAGTATCCATAAAGATGGTGGCATCCATCAGATCGCGCAGACGCGGGTCGGTCAGCAGCAAGATCCCTTCTAAAATGATCACCTTGCGCGGCGCAAAGTTAAGCACGTCGCTGATCCGGGTGTGCTCGGTGTAGGAGTACTGGGGAATCGCGACACCTTCGCCCTTGAGCAGGGTTTGCAGATGCTCAACCAGCAGGCTGTGATCCATGGCACTCGGATGGTCGTAGTTGGTCTTGACCCGCTCTTCCATGGTCAAGTGCGACTGATCCTTGTAGTAGCAATCCTCCGAGATCACCCCGATTTCACCTGCCCCCAGCTCAGCGACCAGCTCTTCGTAAATGGTTTGGGCGATGAGGCTTTTGCCAGATGCAGAAGCACCGGCGATCCCGATGATCACACACGAATGTTGGGTCTCAGACATGACAAATACCTAAAAGAAGAGCGGTTGGAATGAGTTTAAACCGATCCATTATAAGAAAAAGGGTGAGCCATGCCCACCCTCAATACGTGTCATGGCGCACGTTCGGCCATTAATCATCCAACTGACGGGTAAACAGCGGCGTCGCCACCGGCTTGGCACTGAAATAGAGCGAGGCGGCCACACTGCGCGCCAGCTTCTGATACGCCAAGGACAGGTGGTGCTCCGGGGAGCGAAACACGATGGGGCAGCCATCGTCCATGTGCTGGCGAATATCGATGTGCAGCGGCAATTCGCCCAGCAGCCTCAATCCGCACTGCTCGGCCATCTTCTGTCCACCACCAGTGCCAAACAGTGCCTCGTGATGCCCACAGGCACTGCAGACGTGGTAGCTCATGTTCTCCACTACCCCAAGCACCGGTACGTTGACCTTGTTAAACATGGCGACCCCTTTGAGGGCATCGGCCAGCGCCACGTCCTGCGGCGTGGTGACAATCAGGGCTGCGGTAGTCGGCACCTGCTGGGCCATGGTGAGCTGGATGTCGCCGGTACCGGGCGGCATGTCCACCACCAGATAATCCACCTCACCCCAGCGGGTTTCGTGAAGGATCTGCGCCAGCGCCTTGCTGGCCATCGGGCCGCGCCAGATAGTGGCATCGTCTTCACTGACCAGATAACCGATACTGTTTGATGCCAAGCCACACGCTTCGACCGGCTCCATCAGCTTGCCATCGAGGCTGACTGGACGCGCCTTGCGCGTGCCCATCATGATGGGGATCGATGGGCCATAGATGTCGGCATCGAGAATGGCCACCCGCGCCCCTTCACGTTCAAGTGCCAGCGCCAGATTAACGGCGGTGGTCGATTTGCCCACCCCGCCTTTGCCCGATGCCACCACCAGAATATTGCGCACTCCCTGAATGGCCGGCAGATTGGCGGCGCGGGGCATACTGGCTACCTCGGTGTGCCATTGCCAACTGATGCGCTTGACGCCATCTAGCTGACGCAGACGCCCCTCGACCTCTTCTTGCAACATGGCTTGCCAACCGAGACCGGCAAACGGCAGCACGATCTCAATCTTGAGCTCGCCCGCCTCCAGCGTCAGCTGTTTGACAAATCCGGCCGAGACCAGGTCGGTTTGCCAGAATTTCGGTTTAAATTCGGTAAGAATTGTTTTTACTGCATCAATCACTGTCATATCCCCACCAAGTTGTGGTTATGTTTGGCGATGCTGCCACGGGCATCCATTCATGCGCTGCCAGACCCAGTGGGTCAAGTGGCGAAACTAGGCAGTCCATGCCCATTTCGGGTAACATGCTCGGCACTCTAACACTCACTCCAGCATATCAAGAACGCATTATGGCAACTGATCCTCGTAAAATTCTGGTCACCTGCGCCCTCCCCTATGCCAATGGCTCCATCCACCTCGGCCACATGCTCGAACATATTCAGGCCGATATTTGGGTCCGTTACCAGCGTATGCGCGGCCACCAGGTGCATTTCATCTGCGCTGACGATGCCCACGGTACTCCGATCATGCTCAAGGCCCAGCAGATGGGCATTGCACCGGAAGAGATGATTGCCAAGGTCTCCGAGGAGCATCAAGCCGATTTTGGCGGCTTCCACATCAGCTTTGACAACTATCACTCGACCCACAGCCCGGAAAACCGCGAGCTGGCGAGCCTGATTTATACCCGACTGAGCGATGCGGGCAAGATCAAAAGCCGCACCATCTCTCAGCTGTTCGACCCGGAAAAGGCCATGTTCCTGCCGGATCGCTTCGTCAAGGGAACCTGCCCCAAGTGCAAGTCGCCGGATCAGTATGGCGATAATTGCGATAGCTGCGGCGCCACCTACAGCCCGACCGAGCTGATTGATCCCAAGTCAGCCGTTTCTGGTGCCACGCCGGTGATGAAGGAGTCCGAACACTTCTTCTTCGACCTGCCGCAATTTGAAAGCTGGCTCTCAGGCTGGGTGCGCGGCTCTGGCGCCATCCAGGAAGAGATGGCCAACAAGATGCAGGAGTGGTTTGAATCGGGCCTGCAGCAGTGGGACATCACCCGTGACGCGCCTTATTTCGGTTTCGAAATTCCGGGCGCACCGGGCAAGTACTTCTACGTCTGGCTGGATGCGCCGATTGGCTACATGGCCTCGTTCAAGAATCTGTGCGACAAGCGTGGCGACATTGACTTTGACAGCTTCTGGAAGGCTGACTCCGACGCCGAGCTCTATCACTTCATCGGCAAAGACATCGCCTACTTCCACTGCCTGTTCTGGCCAGCCATGCTCGAAGGCAGCCAGTTCCGCAAGCCGACCAAGGTGAACGTGCACGGCTACGTGACCGTCAATGGCGCCAAGATGTCCAAGTCCAAGGGCACCTTTATCAAGGCCTCCACCTATTTGAACCACCTCGATCCGGAGTGCCTGCGTTACTACTACGCCGCCAAGCTCAACAGCCGCATCGATGATCTGGATCTGAACCTCGAAGACTTCGTGCAGCGCGTCAACGCCGATGTGGTCAACAAGCTGGTGAACCTCGCCTCGCGCAACGCCGGCTTTATCGCCAAGCGTTTTGACGGCAAGCTGGCCGATAGCTGTGCCGAGCCTGAGCTCTATGCCGAATTTGTTGCCGCCCGCGACAGCATCGCCGATGCCTTCGAAGCCCGTGAATTTAACCGCGCCATTCGCGAGATCATGGCGCTGGCCGACAAGGCCAACCGCTATGTTGACGACAAGGCGCCGTGGGTGCTTGCCAAGCAAGAAGGCGCTGATGCCGAGCTGCAAGCCGTCTGCTCGGTCGGTATCAACCTGTTCCGCGTGCTGATGGCTTACCTCAAGCCGGTCATGCCGCTCTTGGCCGAACGTGCCGAAGGCTTCCTCTGTGAAACGCTCACCTGGGAGGGAATTACAGCCCCGCTGACCGCCCATCAGGTTGCCCCCTTCAAGGCACTCTTCTCGCGCATCGAGCCGGCCAAGATTGAAGCCATGATTGAGGCCTCCAAGGAAGATTTGGCCAAGGAGCAGACCAAAAAGCCGGCCGGTCCTCTGGCAGACGATCCCATCAGCGAGACCATCAGCTATGAGGATTTTGTCAAGATTGACCTGCGTGTCGCCCTCATCAAAAAAGCCGAAGCCGTGCCGGAAGCCGAGAAGCTACTCAAGCTGCAACTGGATCTGGGTGGTGAAGTGCGTCAGGTGTTTGCCGGCATCAAATCGGCCTACAACCCGGAAGATCTGGAAGGCAAGCTGACCGTGATGGTTGCCAACCTGGCACCGCGCAAGATGCGTTTTGGCCTGTCAGAAGGTATGGTACTGGCCGCAGGTCCGGGGGGTAAGGATCTCTTTATCTTAGAGCCCCACGACGGCGCCCAACCGGGCATGCGTGTGAAATAAAACGCGCGGGATATGAGCAAGAGGGACCCATCGGTCCCTCTTGTTTTTCATACCTCGTGATGTGCCAGCCTCAGACATGCCGGCCAGTGCGAAGCAGTCCCAATGCTAATTGCCGCAGCAGCGGTTTGCGTTCACTCAGCGTGGTCAGCCGCGCCTCAATCTGCTGCTGCAAACTGACAGCGCGGGCACTTTGCTCTTCGTCGCTGAGCGCCTGACCGGGCAAGCGCTTAAGCCACTGCCGCCGGTCTTGCAGCTGACCAAGCAGCTCCTGCCATTCGGTGAGCTCGCTGAGCCAAGAGGGCGAGGCAATGCCAGCGCAAACCAAGAGCTCAATGGCGTAGCGGGCCTCTTTGACCTGTAGTCGCAGTTGATGCCAGTCACGCAACGCCCACGGTTCGGGGCGGTCGAGACACATCAGCAGACGATGACCGAGCGCCATGGCATAAATAACACCTAGCTGTGGCTGGTTGCCCCACGCCTCACGCTGCTCCCACCAGTCACGCAGCGCGGGCTCAAACAGTGGAAGCACGACGCCGGGTGGTGCCTTGGACACCTTGCTACCAAATTTTTGGGCATGAACCTGGGCATCGCGCAGCGCAGATAAACTATTCACAGCTTGGCCAAGTTTGCGCTCCAGACGCGGCACATAGATAAGCGGTCGCCACAATGCCAGCAGTGACTGCAGCCGCCTTGCAGCAATCCGGTAGCTGTGCACCGCCTCGTCATCGGCGCAGCTGTTAACCTGCCGGGCAGCCTCCTGATACTCCTTGAGTCGCGTTTTTTCTATCTCGCTACGCATCATCAGGGCTCAATTGGTATGAAAGCCAGAGGGCGGAAACTCATCACTGGCCATGATCTCGATACGCGACACCTGCGCGGTGCGCGGTCCACGCTCCAGCCAGCTCAGCATGCTTTGCACCTGTTCGCGCGGCCCGGCAATCCACACCTCCACCGAGCCATCGGGCAAGTTGTAGGCGTGGCCGCGCAACTTCAGCCGCAGCGCCTGCTCGCGGGTGAAATAACGAAACCCCACCCCCTGCACCACCCCATAAATGCGAACGACAAACGATTGCTCTCCCATTTTTCAGCCCTTGTCATTAAGATTGGTCAGCCGCAAACGATAATAACGGCAGCACATTTCGCTCATCTTCAAGGAACGTCATTCATTATGAAAGAAGTCAAGACAGGATGGATTGACCGCTATCTCATTCGTCTCACTCTCGGTGAGAAATGTCTGGTCGCTTTAGCCATTCCCCTGCTGGCGATGGTGGTGCTGACCATCAACCAGCTCGGTGCCCGTCACGAGCAGATGCTGGCGCTGGAAACCCAGGCGCTGCAGCAACGGGTTGAGACGGCTGCCTCTCTCCTCTCCCAGCAATCAGGTTTGTTGCTGCCAGCGGATCTGCAGCTACAGCAAGGGGTCGCCCGTGGGGTCGTCGCACAGGGCGAACTGGTGCGGGTTGAAGCCTCTGCCGGTAAAGCCGGTATGGTGGTCGGTACGCTGGATGAGGCGAGCATCCCCGATGGCTGGTCAGCATCACTGATGATCCAGCTTGGGGGGCTTGTGCTGATCACGCTGATGGTCGGTGTGGTACTGACCCGTCATCTCGGCGGCTCGGTGGTGTCGACCAAGCGCACCCTGCAAGCCATTGCCAGTGGCGATCTCACGGTCAGAATGCGTTTCAATGCCGCCCGTGACGAGCTGGTTAGTCTCGCGAGCAGCATTGATCAAAGCACCGAGCGGCAGCACCGTATCGTGCAGCTGGTCGATGCCTCTGCCGATGCACTGGGCCTTGCGGCCGATGAGTTTCGTGAGCACGCCTCGGAGGGTCAGGCGCTGGCCCGCTCCCAGCGTCAGCGCATGGACTCGCTGGCAGCAGCGATGGATCAGATGTCTGCCGCCATTCGCGACGTGGCCCACAATGCTGGCAATACCCTGAGCCAGACACGCGAGTCGAGCGATGAAGCGGCGCGCGGCGCAGCGCGCGTCAGCAAGACCATCGATGCCATTCGTGCACTGGCCGACGAAGTGACTCACGCCTCCGGTGCAGTGGAAGAGCTCACCGCCAATGCCTCACGCATCAACGAGGTGGTCAGCGTCATCAACGCCATCTCCCAGCAGACCAACCTGCTGGCGCTCAATGCCGCCATTGAAGCGGCCCGCGCTGGCGAGCAAGGGCGCGGGTTTGCCGTGGTGGCAGATGAAGTGCGTACCCTGGCAGGCCGAACCCAGCAGGCCACGGTCGAGATCCAGCAGATGCTCGAGACGCTGCAGCAAGGCACCTCGACGCTCAATGACATCATGGAGCAGACCGTGGTACGCGCCGCCGAAAGCCGCGATCTCATCAGCCAGGTGGGTGACGATATCGACCGGATCAGCCAGCACAGCGCGGCGGTGTTTGCCATGAGCGAGCAGATTGCCACCTCAAGCGAAGAGCAAAGCAGCGTAGCGGCCGATGTTTCCCGTCAGCTCGATCAGGTGCGCCGCGAATCGGTGGAGGTCGAAGAGTCCGCCTCGGCCGCCGTGGCCGGCACCCAAGGGCTCAAGGCCACCGCCACCGAGTTGGCCCAGGCGCTGCAAGGTCTGCGGATCTGACCTGCGTTGTCTTTGCCTTTTCAGATGGGGCCACCTAAAATGTGGCCCCTTTTTTATGGTCATCACGAGTCATCATGAGCGCATCCATCACTCTCGCCAAAGGGCGGGAAAAATCCCTGCTTCGCCGTCACCCCTGGGTGTTCTCCAAGGCCATCGACAAGGTCAAGGGCAAGCCCGCCAATGGCGAGACGGTGGACGTGTTCTCCGAAGGCGGTCAGTGGCTCGGCCGTGGCGCCTGGTCGGGTAGCTCGCAGATCCGGGTGCGGATCTGGACCTTTGATCGCGATGAAGCGGTTGATCAGGCCTTTTTTCTGCGCCGTCTGACTGACGCTCAGGCAGCCCGCAGCGATCTGATCGCCCGCCAAGGGCTGACCGGATACCGCCTTTGCGCCGCCGAATCCGACGGTCTGCCCGGTGTGACCATCGACCGTTACGGCGATTACCTGGTCTGTCAGCTGCTGTCGGCGGGCGCGGATTATCAGCGCCCACTGATCGTCGAGGCGCTGCGCACCCTCTTCCCCACCAGCAACATCTTCGAGCGCTCCGACGTCGCGGTACGCAAAAAAGAGGGGCTGGAGCAATTTGTCGGCGTGTTGCATGGCGAAGCGCCCAGCGCACCGGTCGTGATTGAAGAAAACCAGGGGATCAAGATCCTGGTGGACATCCAGGGCGGTCACAAGACCGGCTTCTACCTCGACCAGCGCGACAACCGCCAGATTGCGGCCAAATACACCGCTGGCAAGCGGGTCCTCAACTGTTTCTGCTACACCGGCGGTTTTGGCGTCTATGCCCTCAAGGGGGGCGCCAGCGAAGTGGTTAACGTCGATGTGTCGCAGCCGGCGCTCGACACTGCCCGCCAGAATGCCGAGCTCAACGGACTGGATCTCTCCCGCGCCCATTTCTTGCGCCAGGATGTGTTCAAGCTGCTGCGTGAATACCGCGACAACGGTGAAAAGTTCGATGTCATCGTGCTCGACCCGCCCAAGTTTGCCGAAAGCAAGGCGCAACTTGATGGCGCCTGCCGTGGCTACAAGGATATCAACCTGCTGGCGTTCCAACTGCTGGCGCCGGGTGGCATCCTGCTCACCTACTCCTGCTCAGGCCTGATGCCGGCCGATCTGTTCCAGAAGATCGTGGCTGATGCGGCGCTCGATGCTGGCCGTGATGCCCAGATCCTCGAGCGTCTCTCCCAGGCGCCGGACCATCCGATTGGCACTGCCTATCCGGAAGGGTTCTACCTCAAGGGCTTGGTAGTTCGCGCCCGTTAAACGTGATGCCAAAGGCGCGGCGCCCTTTTTATACCAGAGCGCGCTGCTCCCCTTTTACCCAGAGGGCGATGCGCTATGCAGCGCCCTTTTTACCTCAGCGCATGGCGCACGCTCATCGGCCAGAAACCGACCCACTACACCGTTTCGGTGGCCTTCCCTCTCCCCACTTTGTGGCATAATACACCGTCCTGTTTTTCACTCTGCGACGATCCGTCGCCGCATCGATGCCAGAATCGGCGGCATTGCCGCCACACTGCGAGGTCAACATGTCTTCTGTTCGCCTGACCCAATACAGCCACGGTGCCGGCTGTGGCTGCAAAATCTCTCCCAAGGTGCTCGACACCATTCTCAAGAGCAACATTCCGGGCTTTAACGACCCGACCCTGATTGTTGGCAATAGCAGCAAGGACGATGCCGCCGTGGTCGATATCGGGAACGGCCAAGGCATTGTTTCGACCACCGATTTTTTCATGCCGATTGTCGATGATCCGTTCACCTTCGGCCGCATTGCCGCCACCAACGCCATCAGTGACATCTACGCCATGGGTGGCAAGCCGATTGTGGCCATTGCCATTCTCGGCTGGCCGGTCAATCTGCTGGCGCCCGAAATTGCCCAGCAGGTGGTCGATGGTGGCCGTCAGGCATGCCACGATGCCGGCATTTCCCTGGCTGGCGGTCACAGCATTGACGCCCCCGAGCCCATCTTCGGTCTGGCCGTGACCGGTATCGTGCCGCTTGATCGCATCAAGCAAAACGACACGGCCCGCGCCGGCGATATCCTCTATCTCACCAAGCCGCTCGGGATCGGGATCCTCTCGACCGCGCAGAAAAAAGGCAAACTCAAGCCCGAGCATGAACAGTTGGCGCCCGAGGCCATGTGTACGCTCAATACCTTGGGTGCCCGCTTTGCCGAGCTACCCGGGGTGCACGCCATGACCGACGTAACCGGTTTTGGCCTAGCAGGCCACCTGCTCGAGATGTGCGAAGGCTCCAACCTCACGGCCGAGCTCGATTTCACCGCCTTGCCGCTGCTGCCTGAGGTGGATTATTACCTGAGCGAAGGGTGCGTACCGGGGGGGACCCTGCGCAATCACGACTCTTACGGCCACAAGCTGCCCGCCATCGATGATCGCACCCGCAACATCCTGTGCGATCCACAAACCAGCGGCGGTCTGCTGGTGGCGGTGGGCAAAGAGAGTGAAGCCGAGCTGCTCGCAATCGCAGCGCAGGCCGGTCTTAGCCTCACGCCGGTTGGCGCCCTCAAAGAGCGACAGACCCACTTTATCGAGGTTTGTTATGGCTAACCCGGCGCTGGTGACCGACATCGCCGCTCTGTTTTTGGGCGATGTACCGCTGATGGATGTGCGAGCCCCCATCGAATTTGTTGATGGCGCCTTTCCCCATGCCATCAACCTGCCGCTGCTCACCGATGATGAGCGGGCGCAGGTCGGTACCTGCTACAAGCAGCACGGTCAGGCCGCTGCGATTGCACTGGGTCACCAGTTAGTCGGAGGCGCCACCAAAGAGGCGCGCCTTGAAGGGTGGCTTGGCCACCTCACTCGCCACCCGGATGCGGTGCTCTACTGTTTTCGCGGCGGTCTGCGCTCCCAGACGGTGCAAGCCTGGCTTAGCGAGGCCGGCGTAGAGCGGCCGCGAGTGGCTGGCGGCTATAAGGCGATGCGCCAGTTTCTGATCCAGTTGCAAGCGCGCAGTGCCCGGGAAGATAGCTGGACCGTGCTCACCGGCATGACCGGCTCGGGCAAGACACACCTGCTGCACAAGGTGTCCCGGGCCATCGATCTGGAAGGTCACGCTCACCACCGTGGCTCCTCCTTTGGTCGCTTGCCACAAGGCCAGCCGACCAGCATCAATTTTGAGAACGGCCTGGCTATCGAGATCCTCAAGCGCCAGCAGCAAGGCCAGCATCACTTTGTGGTCGAGGATGAAAGTCACTTAATTGGCCGCTGCGCCCTGCCCCTGCCCCTGTTTGATCGCATGGGCAGTGCACCTGTGGTGGTGCTGGAAGTCCCGCTTGCCGAGCGCGCCGAGCAGATCCGCCAGGATTATGTGGTGGATTTGGCTGCTCGCTACCGCGCGGTTTTTGGTGTGGAGGACGGCTGGCTGCAATTTTCAACCGCCCTGCTCGACAGCCTGGAGCGCCTCAAGCGCCGCTTGGGCGATCTCGGTTGGCGCGAGCTCGATAACCTGATGCGCCAAGCCCTGGCCGTGCAAGCACAGATGGGTGACTGTGAACGGCATCTGGCCTGGATCACCCTGCTGCTTGAGCGTTATTACGATCCCATGTATCTCTATCAGATCCAGCATAAGCAGACGCGCATCGTGTTTCGCGGTGATCGCGCAGCCTGTCTGGAATATCTCAATGCGTTGCCTGCCGGTCAGGCAGGCTCTATGGAGCGCGACTCATGCTGAAATTCGAGGTGATTCCGGTCACCCACTTTGCCCAGAATTGCTCCCTGATCTGGTGTGACGAGACCCAGCGCGCTGCGCTGGTTGATCCCGGTGGTGAGCCCGAGCGGCTGATGCGCCGGGTGGCAGAGTTGGGACTGACCCTGGACAAGGTTATTCTTACCCACGGCCATCTGGATCACGTTGGTGCGGCTGATACGCTGCGCCGGGAGCTCGGCGCCCAGATTGAAGGCCCTCATCTTGAAGACGCCTTTTGGCTCGAGATGTTAGCGCAGCAATCACAGATGTTTGGCTTTGAGCACACCGAGGCATTTACCCCTAATCGCTGGCTGGCACAAGGGGATCGCATTGAAGTAGGTAACCAATCGCTGGAGGTCTACTTCTGCCCCGGCCACACACCGGGCCATGTGGTGCTGCTGTCACGCTCGCTGCAGGTCGCCTGGGTCGGAGATGTGCTGTTTGCTGGCAGTATTGGCCGAACGGATTTCCCGCGCGGCGATCACGCCACGCTGATCCGCTCGATCACTGATACACTGCTGCCCCTTGGTGATGACATCGTCTTTATCCCCGGCCACGGCCCCAGCTCCACCTTTGGCCGCGAGCGAGTCAGCAACCCTTACCTGACCCAACCCATCTGGTAAACGCAAGGGGTGTCGCTATGCGCCGCCCCCTGTTCTTTGCCACACGCCCGATAAACAAAAAGCCACCCGAAGGTGGCTTTTTGCGAGGCTCGTCAGCGATTAAGCGCGAACGAAGTCCAGGTGAACCAGCTTGGCCTTAACCGGGTGACGCTGGATATCCTTGACCTTAACCTTAACTTCTTCGCCGTTGATAACCAGGGTCAGCAGTTCGGTGTAGAACTCCGGCTTGGCTTGGGCGATGATCAGCTTCTTGTGATCCAGAGTCACAGAAACAGCTTCCTTGGCAGCACCGTAAACGATGGCCGGAACTTGGTCAGCATGACGCAGGCGGCGGCTCGCACCTTTCCCCATGTCAGAACGGACTTCAGCTTGGAATACGAAAGACATAGCAATATCTCTTTTTAAGATGAGTAAATGATGTTGACTGCGACCGGCCAACACCTCGCAAAACGAGCGCGAATACTATCACGCGGCCCTTTCCTGTGCAAGGAAGACTAGCGAACCAGTGCCACAACCGCCGCCTGTCGCGCCGCAATGGTCATGGATTGATACCGTACCAGCTGCTTGGCAACCGGGCAGGTCAACCAGCTGCCAACGCGAGTCTGGGCGCGTGGCCCCAGCCGCTCGCGATTACTCTCATTAAACGCCAGCACCCAGGCGTAGGTATCGCCCCCTTGCGATCGCGCCAGCCGGTCAGCCACGCGCCACAGGGTTTCACCGGCGACAACCTGATGACAGGGCTTGCCGGCAACATAGGTTTCGTTGACCGGCGCTCCCGCCGTAGCGCTGCCAGAGACGGCGCTACCCGGCCAAGGCTCCTGCCAGCCTGCCAAGCCGGGCATAAAGGGAGCCTGACTGCGAGCTGGCGCCAAACCAGCAGTGACGCCAGATGCCGGGGGCGCCGCAGTGAGGTCAATCCCGTAAGCCATCTCATCAATGCGTTTAAGACGCTCAAGGTAACGGCGCGTTGGGCTCGCCTGCCCTTCAAACAGGGTAAAAGGCGGCGTCAGGCGCACCGGAAACAGCAACTGCCAGCGGCCGTTACGCTGCTCGGTGTCGAGCACCGGATACTGATTACCGTGCCAGGCCACAAATACCTGCGGCACCGGCTGACCCGGTGGGTACCAAGCCGGGTCGAGCGCGACCCAGGTTTGCTCGGCAAGCGGCAGATAACCACTGATCGTCACCGAGGTGAGCAATACCCATCCGGCCAGCATGCCGCCTCTCTCCTGTTATTCCTTCGCAATAACGCTGCCAACCTTAACACGCCTCAATGGCAGCCATCACCCGTTTGTCCGACACGGGATAGGGGGTGCCGATGGTCTGGGCAAAGAAGGAGACACGCAGCTCCTCAATCATCCAGCGGATCTCGGCCACCGCCGGCGCCACCGGCTGTCCTTTGGGTACCTTGGCCAGCAGCGCCTGATAGGCCTTCTCGACACTTTGTACCTTGAGCATGTAAACCCGATCCCGGTTGGGATCGACACTGACCTTCTCCAGACGGCGCTCAATGGCGCGCAGGTAACGCAGCAGATCAGGCAGCCGCTTCCAACCGCTCTGGCTGACAAACCCCTTGTGGATCATCCGCTCCAGCTGCACCTGAATATCGGACATGGCAAAGGCCGTATCGAGCTGCATCTTGCCCTTGAGGCATTTGCGGATCTCGTGAGAAAGCGTCAATACCGCTTCGACCTGGCTCGCTACCTCGACCACCACGTCGTTGAGCTCGGCCCGCACGAACTCCTTGAGGGTCTCAAAACGCTCTGCATCCCACGCCAGTCCGCCGTGCTGCTCGATCAACTTGTCACAGCCACAGGCAATGCAGTCATCAATGAGCTCACTCACCTTGCCAAACGGGTTGAAATAGAGCCCGAGCTTGGCCTTGTTGGGCAGCTTTTCCTGCAGATATTTAATAGGCGATGGCACGTTGAGTAAGATAAGGCGGCGTTGGCCGGCCCACATCAGCTGCTCCTGCACCACCGGGCTTTCGACCAGCGTGATGGCCACCGAGTCTTTTTCATCCACCAGCGCCGGATAGGCTTTGACTTCGAAGCCACTGCGCTTTTGGCTGTATTCGCGCGGCAACTCGCCAAAACTCCAGAGCGTCAACCCGGTTTGCTCGATATCGTCATCGGCCACCTTGGAGAGGGTCTGCTGCACCCGCTCGCGCAGCGACTCTTTCAATGCCAGCAGATCCTTGCTCTCGGCCACCTTGCGCTGGCGCTCATCGACCACCCGGAAGGTGAGTTTCAGGTGATCGGGCACCGCGGCCCAATCCCACGACTCGCGCGCCACACTGACGCCGGTCATGCGCTTAAGGTGACGCTCAATCTCATCGAGTAACGGCCCCTGCTCCGGTTTGAGCGCAGCCAGCAGAGCATCGGCGTAGTTAGGTGCCGGCACAAAGTTTTTGCGCACAGGTTTTGGCAGCGATTTAATCAGCGCCACCAACAGCTCATGACGCAGCCCCGGGATCAACCACTCAAAGCCCACCGGCTCAACCTGGTTAAGCAGCGGCAGCGGTATGTGCAGCGTGACGCCATCGGCCGCCTCACCCGGTTCAAACTGATAGCTGAGCTTGAGTTTGAGCCGTCCCTGATGCCACAGGTTGGGGTAATCGAGCTCGCTCACGTGCGCGGCATCGCCCTTCATTAGCATCTCGCGCTCAAAGTTGAGCAGCTCAGGATCGCGCTGCTGTGCCTCCTTCCACCAGGCATCGAAGTGGCGGGCAGAGACCACCTCTTCTGGAATTCGCGCCTCGTAGAAGCGAAACAAGTCTTCATCATCGACCAGAATGTCACGCCGGCGCGACTTGTGCTCGAGCGCCTCCACCTCGGCCAGAAGCTTGCGGTTATCGCTAAAGAAGCGGTGACGGGTTTCAAAATCCCCGTCGACCAGCGCATGGCGGATAAACAGCTCACGGCACAGGGCCGGATCAATTCGGCTGTAATTGACCGGACGCTCGGCCACCAGGGTGAGCCCAAACAGGGTCACCTTTTCGTTGGCCATCACCGCGCCCTGTTTTTTCGACCAGTGCGGCTCGCTGTGACTGAGCTTGATGAGGTGTCCTGCCAGCGGCTCGACCCACTGTGGCTCGATGCGGGCATTGATGCGGGCATAGAGGCGCGAGGTTTCAACCAGCTCGGCCGCCATCACCCACTTGGGCGGCTTTTTAAACAACCCTGACGCCGGAAACAGGTGGAACCGGGCATTGCGGGCACCGAGAAACTCAGGCTTTTCCAGATCCTTGTTACCGATGTGGCTAAGCAGCCCGGTGAGGATGGCGCAGTGCATGCTCTGGTAGTCTGCCGGCTCGTGGTTGCTCTTAAAGCCCAGCTCTTTGACGGTTTGGCGCAGCTGAAAGTGAATATCCTGCCACTCGCGCACGCGCAGGTAGGAGAGAAACTCTTTTTGGCACTGACGCCGGAAGGCATTGGCCGAGAGCGCGGCCTGCTGCTCTTCGAGATAGTTCCAGAGATTGAGGAAGGCGAGAAAATCAGAATCCTTGTCATCGAAACGGCGATGCTGCTCGTCGGCGGCCTGCTTTTTCTCCATCGGTCGCTCACGCGGATCCTGGATACTGAGCGCCGCCGTGATCACCATCATCTCCTTAAGACACCCGGTTGCCGCCCCGGTGATCACCATTTTTGCCAAGCGAGGATCGAGTGGAATGCGCGAGAGTTGGCGACCGGTTTCGGTGAGCTTGAGCTCTTCGCGCCCATCGCGGTGACGGCGCTCTTCCACGGCGCCCAGCTCTTTGAGCAGGCTCAAGCCATCTTTGATATGGCGCGATTCGGGCGGCTCGACAAACGGGAATGCCTCCATATTGCCAAGGCCGAGCGAGAGCATCTGCAGAATGACTGACGCCAGGTTGGTGCGCAGGATCTCGGGATCGGTAAACGCCGGCCGACCGTTAAAGTCTTGCTCGGAATAGAGGCGGATACAGATGCCGTCCGCCACCCGGCCACAGCGCCCTTTACGCTGATTGGCACTGGCCTGGGAGACCGGTTCAATCGGCAGGCGCTGCACCTTGGTGCGCCAGGAGTAGCGACTGATGCGGGCAGTACCGGGATCAATCACATAACGAATCCCGGGCACCGTCAGCGAGGTTTCCGCCACGTTGGTGGCCAGCACAATGCGCCGCCCGGCATGGGGCAAAAACACCTTGTTTTGCTCGGCGTTGGACAGACGCGCATAGAGTGGCAGCACCTCGGTGTCGCGCAAGTTGAGTTTGCGAAGACCATCCGCGGTATCGCGGATCTCCCGCTCGCCGTTCATGAAGATCAAAATATCGCCGAGCCCCTCATGACTGAGCTCGTCGACGGCATCAAAAATCCCCTGCAATTCGTCGCGATCATCGGCGCCATCGGTCAGCGGACGATAGCGAACCTCAACCGGATAGGTGCGACCTGACACCTCAATAATCGGCGCCTTGCCAAAATGGCGGGAGAAGCGCTCGGGATCGATGGTGGCCGAGGTGATGATGACCTTGAGATCCGGCCGACGCGGTAACAACTCTTTGAGATAGCCCAGAATAAAATCGATATTGAGACTACGCTCGTGGGCTTCGTCAATGATGATGGTGTCGTATTGGGTCAGCAGACGGTCATTTTGTATTTCGGCCAGCAAAATACCGTCGGTCATCAGCTTGATGTGGGTCTGCTCGCTCACCTGATCGGTAAAGCGCACCTTGTAACCTACGTATTGTCCAAGCTCGGATTTCATCTCTTCGGCAATGCGCGCCGCCACGGTGCGCGCCGCCAGACGGCGCGGCTGGGTGTGGCCAATCAGTCCCTTCACGCCTCGCCCTACTTCCAGGCAGATCTTGGGGATCTGGGTGGTCTTGCCCGAGCCGGTTTCGCCGGCAATGACCACCACCTGATGATCACGAATCGCAGCTGCAATTTCGGCCGCTTTCTGGCTAACCGGCAGATTCTCGGGATAGGTAATGGCGGGGACAGCCGCTTGACGTGCGGTAAAACGGGCTTCGGCAAGGCGCAGGTCACCTTCAATGGTCGCAAGCACCGCCTCTTGCTTGGGCGCGGCAACCTTGGCTGCGCCATGCAGGCGTTTACCCAGCTGGCGGGCATCGAGATTCATGCAATGGGCGAGGCGCGCTCGCAGTGCAGGAAGAGAGAGAGACAAGGGAGAGATTCCTGATAAAAAGCAATGGGGCGATCCTAAAGATCACCCACACATGGCGCAAGTCATAAGACTGGGATCACACACCCCGACCCGGCAAGGGTTGCCGGGCGCAGTATCAGGAGATGGATTGCAGCAGCAGCAGCAATTCGCTCTGGCTATGACAATCGGTCTTTTTGAACACACTCTTCAGGGTCGAACGCACCGTCTCCACCTTGACACCACGCATGTCGGCAATATCGCCACTGCTGTAACCTTTGCTGAGCAACAGCAGCAACTCCTTCTCTCCCGAGGTCAACGGATAGAGGTTTGCCAACGCATCAATGTCAGGGGTAAAGCTCTGCTCGGGATCGCGCAATTCCAGCTCGATGCAGTGGTCCATGTTGCGCAAACCGCTCATGACGCAAGCCTGCAGCAGCATGGGACGCAATCCACGGGTGCGAGGAATCGACAGATAGCTCGACGAGCCCGGCAGCAGATATGCAAATCCGGCCAGCATCTCTTTGAGTTGACGCTGTAATTCCTTGCTTTGCATGGTTAATTGACCCTGCAACATCTTGACCTCCGGGTTTTCATCGGCAAGGCGATTAAACGCGGAGTTGGAATAATGTATCGAACCTTTACTGTCTACTATCGCAATAGCCCGCCCTTGGTGTTTAACCAATTGCTGCAATTGATAGTTTTGTGATTCCAGGCCAACCATATTCCAATAATGGCGGCTCCAGGCTGCCAGTCCGAAATAGAGGCTCTCCCAAGGTAAAATATCGTTGTCAGTGAAATCGGATTGATGGGTCTCTCGATAACTGCTGACACTGCTGACCCCATAGCCATTGACGCGGCAAACCCCGCCAATTGCAAAACGGGCACCAAAGCCGGCCAGCAATCCCGCTTTGTTACTGAGGCTGTCTGCTTTTACCACCCCCTTGCAGCCTTTTTCCAGGTAGTGGTTGAACCAGATATCCTGTCGATGGTGTTGCAGGTAGTAATGCTGCTGCACCTCGGAAAGACCGCTTGAAAAAAGACGAACGCCAAAGTGCTTCTCCTCGTCCCGAAGCAGGATCAAGGAAAGTGCACTGCCGCTGTCACGGCGCATACCCTCGAGTACCAAATTGATATCCGAGTCATTTATGCCGCATTCATAGAGTTGGCCCAAATAAGGTGATGGGCGCAGTAGCGTTGCCTGTAACACTCCTGAACTCCTTCTCGTTTTTTATTATTGCCCGATTGATACTACCCGCTTGTGAATAGACAGAGAAGCATTCTTTAGGTCAAGATGCCGTAAATATTCACCACTCAATTAAATTAGCTATTTATCTATTTCGATTTTTACTAAAACCAACAAAAAGGCCCCCTTAGAGTCCATTCTTTCGTATTTCACAGGGTTCTTTATGGGGTCATTGTGGCCGCAGGCCTGGCATGAGGCCCCTTCACTCCTGTTGGTTGAGAGTGTTCATCGGCTCGATGACAAGATGATGAATTTGAAGAAATTTACTGATGTACACAAAACAAGGGAAAGTGGCTTTAGAATAACACTTCATATGGCCATTCTGCGTTTTTTAACTGATAAAAAATGATGTTTTACATTTTATTTTTTGTTTGATTCATTACATTTCAACTTCGCCAATGCGTTGCTATGACTGATGGCGTCGCCCAATATAAGATTGTTACAGCGTATGACCTTAGAGAAAGCTGTGACAATCAATGCTATTGGTTACAAATCGATAGCTGAGCCTTAAAAAAGACAAAAAGATTGCGGTTTACATCCACGAGCCGGTCATTTTCGATGAATTAATTTCATGAAGAGTCCAGCTAGCCTCACGAATTTTTGGCAAATAGCCACCTATACATCCAGATAGTCCATCAGATAATTCGCTCATCATACTCTCTCCTTATGGAGCATTTTTTGATCGATAATGCGCACAATCGATCTTCCACCTCGCCGCCATATCACCCCGCCCTGTTGCGTTATCCGCTGCACTAGATAGTGGCGAATAAGCAGTAACATTTTATGAATGAGCGGTCATAAGTGGTTTTTCTACTTGTGATAAGAGGACATCAGCGCACAATAACCCGCTCCACGACTGGAGGTTTTTCATGGATTCAGCACACCTTTCTCGCTGGCGCCGGGATCTGCATCAGGCTCCGGAAGCGGCCTGGTGCGAGTACCGCACCACCTCTCTGATTGCCCGCCATTTAAGCGACCTCGGTTTAACGATCACCTTGGGGGATGAGCTGCTCTCGGCGCCGCATGTGATGGGACGCGATATTGATGTGGCGCGCGAGAAAGCCAGGGCCTTGCATCAAGGGGCCGATCCGCACTGGTTGGATAGTATTGGCGAGCTGACCGGCGTGATGGGCGAGCTAAACACCGGCCGCCCCGGCCCGGTTCTGGCATTTCGCTTTGATATGGATGCTGTTGAGGTGGGCGAAAGCCCACAAGAGACTCACTTCCCGGTCAAAGAGGGGTTTGTGTCACGTAATCAGGGCTGGATGCACGCCTGCGGCCACGACGGTCACGTGGCAATGGGGTTGGCACTGGCCAGCCGCCTGGCCAGTAGGCGTGAACAGCTGTGCGGACGCATCAAGTTTTTGTTCCAGCCCGCCGAAGAGGGATGCCGCGGTGGCAAGGCACTTGCCGCAGGCGGCTCTCTTGATGATGTGGATGCCCTGCTGACCCTGCATCTGGGCATTCATGCTCAAAGTGGCGAGCTGGTGATCAACCCCACCGATTTTCTCTGCTCGACCAAGTTTGACCTGCACTTTTTAGGCACCGCCTCCCACGCCGGGCTCGAGCCCAATGCCGGAGCCAATGCGCTGGCGGCCGCCTGCATGGCCACCACCGCCCTGCTTGGGATCCCGCGCCACCGTGATGGCATGACCCGCATCAATATCGGCCAGCTCAATGCTGGCAGTGGACGCAACGTGATCCCGGATCTGGCCATTTTGCGCGGCGAAACCCGCGGCGCCAGCAGCGCCCTCAATGACTATATGTTTGCCCACGTGCAGCACATTGCCGAGGGATGCGCCCGCGCTCACGGGGTCGATTTTCATATTATCAAGCAAGGAGAAGCCATTGGGCTGACCAACTCCGCGACTCTACTGCCAGCGTTGACCCAGCTTGCGGCTGAGCTTGGCCTCACCGTCATCGGTGAGCGCCCCTTTGGCGCCAGTGAAGATGCCGGTTTTTTGCTAGAGCAGGTGCAATCTCACGGCGGTGAAGCGGCGTATCTGGTGCTGGGGGCTAATCTCACGGCGCCTCACCACCACGCCTGCTTTGATTTTGATGAAGCGGTGCTAGAGCGCGGTGTCACCTTGCTAGAGCGCTGGGCGCAGGCCAGACTGCGTTCATAAAAACGGCGCCCACTGCGGCGCCGCTCTTTTATATTGCGCAATGATCATCAGCCGCGCTCAAGTCATTTTCAGCCCAACACAATGTTCGCCAGCTCGGAGAAGTGATGAATACGGTGAGTCGGCTGGCAGAGCGCCTCGTTGAAATGAGGGTCATACCAACAGGTGGCAAGACCTGCAGCCACCGCACCGCCGATGTCAGTCTGGGGATTATCCCCCACCATCAATACCCGCTCGCGGCTGATATGAGGTAGTGCCGCGAGCGCATGCTGAAATATCTCGCCGCGCGGCTTGGAGACCCCGACTTCATCGGAGATCACCAGCGGTGAGAACCAGTGCTCCAGCTCATGGCGCTGCAAACGTCCGCGCTGGGGCGCGCTAAATCCGTTGGTGATGATCCCCATGCCCACCCCGGCTTGGCGCAGCTGCGCCAAGGTCTCAAGCACGCCGTCAAGGGGACGGCTTATTGCTACAATCTGCTCTAAAAACAGTCGATTAAGTTCAAGCGGGCAACGATCAGCCGCGGCACCAATGGTGCAAAACCGGCGGCTTTGCAGGCTGTGCGAATCAATGTCACCGGCGTTAAACTGCTCCCACAAGGCGTGATTGGTGCGCTTGTACTCACCTATTAAGCCTTCGTCAGGGGCAAGGCCGATCTGTTCAAGTAGCGCCAGCAGCGCCTCGTTGGCCGGAAAATCAAACAGGGTTTCATCAAGATCAAACAAAACCCAGTCATAACGACGTGCAGACATACAACTTGACTCCTGGTGCGACACGTTAAACGGCGCGGTTAGCAATAAAGCGGGATTGCGCCAGCAGCGCCAGCGTCAGGCGCACACCAAAACCGGTGATCTCGCTGCTCACCACCCCGTGACCCCCCTTGTGACGAAATCCGGAAAGATCGATATGCAGCCAGGGTAGCGTTGCCGGGACAAAGTGGCTTAAAAAGCGCGCCGCATCAATGTGATCGCACGAGGCACCCGGCGCGCACTGCAGCAGATCGGCCCAATCACTTTTGAGGGTGTCGTCGTAGTCCTCATCAAGGGGGAATGGCCAGACACGCTCTCCGCTGTGTTGGCCGATCTCGACCAGCTCAGCCAGCCACTCGGGGCGGTTACAAAATAGCCCGCTATAACGGCTACCCAGCGCCCGCTTGCACGCGCCGGTCAGGGTGGCGTAATCAATCAGCAGATCCGGCGCCTGCTCGGCAGCCAGCACCAGCGTATCGGCCAGCACCATCCGCCCTTCGGCATCGGTATCCACCACTTCGATGGTCTTGCCATTGGCCGCTGTCACCACTTCACTGGGGCGAAACGCGCGCGGACCGATGTGGTTTTCGGCAATCGCCAGCCAGCAATCCACTTCGATCGGCAAGCCGGCCCGGCTGATGGCGAGCAAGGTGCCAAGCGCTACCGCGCTGCCCCCCATGTCCAGGTGCATGCCATACATGCCGCCGTTGATTTTCAGGTTATAACCGCCCGAGTCATGACAGATCCCCTTGCCCACCAAGGCCACTTTACTGCCGGCGTTGGCCGGCGCGTAGCGAAGGTGGACGATCGCCGCGCCATCATCCTCGGCGCCACGGGCCACCGCGAGAAACGCGCCCGCGCCGCGCAGAGCCAGTTCACGCTGATCCCACTCATGGCAGTGCCAACCCTCTTTGGCTGCCAGCTCACGCACCCGCTGCCGGTATTGCGACGCCCCCAGCTCAGAAGCCGGCATCGCTGCCAGATGGCGCGCCAACCCGTTGCCTTCCACTTCGCCAAGCAGTGCCGGTAGCGACAAGGTCACAGCCGGAGAGCAGTGGATCGTCGTGAACACAGGACGGGGCTCTGATCCGTGCTTGCTACTGGGTAACGGGATGCGAGCCGAGAGCAGCGCTTGTAGCAGCAGTTCACTGAGTAAGGTGGCGGCGGCCGGCGTGAAGCCTTCCAGATGCAACGCCAGCTCGCTACAGGGCAAATTGGCCACCAGCGCGGCGGCATCACGGATCGATTGATAGAGCTTGGTGCCTTTGACTGGCTGCTCTGGCAAAAACACCAGTTGCTGCCACTGCGCCCCCACCTGACGCTCTAGCGGGCGCCCGAGGGAGTCGGCCAGCGCCAAGTCGTGCCCGGCGTCGCTTTGCAGCCACGCGGCTTTTTGTTCGCTCGGGATAACCACCAGCGCGACCGGAACAGTGAGTTGTGCCAGATCGCTTAAGGAAGTGTCATGAAAGGTAATGATGGGAGCGTGAAAGTGATACTGCATGAGAAAGCCCGAACGCAGAAAATGAGGGGCTAATGATAACGATGAGCCACGGCCGCTGTCACCATGAGATGCAACAGATGCGTTACACCTGCGGTGCAATGGCATAGATGGGAAAGAAGGATAAGAGAAGAGGTTGGTTGCGGGGGCCGGATTTGAACCGACGACCTTCGGGTTATGAGCCCGACGAGCTACCGAGCTGCTCCACCCCGCGTCCGAATTGTTTACCTGTTACCGAGCAGAAGTAACCGGCAGGTCTTGCGACCGAGTCGCATCATCAGTACAAGCGCACTGGGAATGCTGGGTTGGTTGCGGGGGCCGGATTTGAACCGACGACCTTCGGGTTATGAGCCCGACGAGCTACCGAGCTGCTCCACCCCGCGTCCGAATTGTTTGCCTGTTACCGAGCAGAAGTAACGGGCAGGTCTTGCGACCGATCTCGCATCATCAGTGCAAGTGCACTGGGAATGCTGAGTTGGTTGCGGGGGCCGGATTTGAACCGACGACCTTCGGGTTATGAGCCCGACGAGCTACCGAGCTGCTCCACCCCGCGTCCGAATTGTTTGCCTGTTACCGAGCAGAAGTAACGGGCACTCTGACAATCTAACTTCATTTCAAGCAGTTACATCAAGTAACACTGCAATCGGTAAGTTGGTTGCGGGAGCCGGATTTGAACCGACGACCTTCGGGTTATGAGCCCGACGAGCTACCGAGCTGCTCCATCCCGCGTCAGAGGTCGCCATAATAGGCGCATACCGTGACAATGCAAGCTGTTTTTAGAAAATTCTCGCTCTACCCCACTCGTTTGCTTTTTTGTTGCGCAATACGCGCAATTAACTAGCGAATTATGCCAACGAGCTGCATCAAGTGGCGCCATGCCCCCATGCCGGAGCTGCCGCGCCACCTTGAAAAAAGCCGTGCCGACTATATAAGCCCAAACAACCAGCTGGCCATGCATTGGGAGAGTAACAGCAGCACCATGCTCGACGAGGCGACCACCGGCGCACTGTCACGACGCAGCAGCAGCGGGGAGAACCAGGTCAAAAGCCCGACGAGCAGAACAAGGCAATAGCCGATCACCCAAGGCGCCAGGGTCGCAAGATGAGCCGTATCTGCCGCACGCAGTATTAGCACGGCCAGCCAGAGCAGTCCCAGCATGGCGCCCAGCAGCCCAAGCAGTGGCAACAACAGGTTAAACGCCTGCAGACGGTGACGAGCTCGCAGCAAGATAAGATGCGCCAGCACGGCGCCCAGCAAGAGGGCCTGCGACAGGGCCAAGCCCCAACCTTGTAGCGTCGCCAATTGCAGAGCAAAAACAGCCAGTGGCAGACCCGGCGCCCACCACCACAAAGACGGCAACGAACGTTTGCCTTCAAGACGCGATTGCATCACAGAAAGAGCGAGCCCACCGAACACCGCCAGTGCGCCGCTAACCAGCAGCCCGATAGCCGCATCGCGCGAGCCCGCCAGCAGCAGCGCCAACGCAGCAAAAATCCAGACCGACGCCAAATGCTGGCTAATACGCGAGTGCTGGCCGGCGCACAGCTCGCCGCGCCACAGCACAATACCGAGCAGCGCCAGTGCGCCCGATGACATCAAACCAAACAGGGGAGATAGCCAGAGAGTCAACTGGGAAAACATGCTCCGCTCCTTACATAAAAGGAGGCAGTATACCCAAAGCGGGCAGGACGCCCAATCGACTCATCCCTGACCGCGAGCAAAGGCCACAATCCGGGCAAACATGTGCCGCAGCAGCGCCGGGATCTGCTCTTCACCAAGGCGCTCGGCCTCTTCGACCACCGCCAGCGCCATGCCGGGCTTGCTTCTGTGATGAATCGCCTTATCAATGATGCGACTGGCACTTAACGGCGTGCGCTCTCCAACCCCGGCTTCACGCCGGTAGACCTGCTCAAAGCCATGCTGATAGAGAAAGTGTTCGATGTCGGCCGCCGGCAGCACGGTCAGCCGCTCCCTCTCCCGCTCGCCTTTAAGCTGACTGCGCACCGAATTGGCATACTTGACGCCCGCCTCGTCGCCATCAGCCAAGAGGTGCCACGCCAGCCCGAAGTCACGGGCAATCTTGATAAGGGGTGTCAGGCCGCACTGGGCAAACTCGATAATGCGCACCCCCTCGGCGCGCAGACTATAACCGCACAGCTGGGCTAACTCGGAAAGCAGCCAGATCTCGGTCTCCCCCTCCACCAGCAACCAGCAGCGGGCATAGAGCGACATGGGTCGGTTGATGCGCACATGAAAGGCGATTTTGCGCAGATCATCGCTGCTGTAGCGCTCACCGCCGAGCTGATGGCAAACAATCTCATGCTCACGGCGCACCAGACGGCGGATTTCCGACAGCGGCAAGGAGGAGAGCAGATCGCCCGAGTTGGTGGTCAGCAGTTTCTGGCCAGGCAGTTGCTCAAGTAATCCCCAGGCGAGCGCCAGCATGGTCGGATGCAGCCGGCTCTCCGGGTCTTCCACAATCAGGATCGGGCGCGCGCCCTCCTCGAGCTCACGATTACCCCGCGCTTGCAGCAAGGTGCCGGCCACCCCGGCCATCGCCAGTTGCAGGGCGCGGCTGTCAGAGCAGGTCAGCATCTCGTGCAAGTTGGCCGGATGGCGCAAGGTCATCGGCTTGTCGATAATGTCACGCTGGGTGCGCGGTTTGAGCTTAAGCGGCGTCAGGGCGCGAAAGTAGTGCTCCATCAACTGGCGCACTGCCAGCAGCGCCCCTTTAAGCTCACACTCGGTGATGCCTTGCGGATCATCGAGCAGGCGCTCGGAGAGATCACTGAGCGATTGCTCCCACTGACCATTTAGCGGTGGCTCGCTGGCACGGGCGGCGCGGGCATCGCGCAATCGAAACACAGGGTTCATGGTGATCAAGGCGCCGATCAGAGGCGCGATCTCTTCTGGCGCCAAGGTGATAATCCGTCCAGCGCCGTCGAGAAAATCGTGACCGCTGCTGACACGGCCATCGCCATGACTATCGGCAAAGGCGCGGTAATGAATGCGGCTGAACTTGTCTTTGTGCTTGACCCAGACCGGCGCTAAGCGGCGCAAGCGGGTCGAGTGAAGGCTGATATCGGGTCGAAACTCACAGAAGGTGAGCACAATCTGCAGGTGGGTCGCGGTCGGTAATTCAGGGTTTTCGGGGCGATGAAAATCATCGGCCACAAACTGATAGGGTTCGGCTTCTTGCCCAAGCAGGCACCAGAGTGCGCGCAGCAAACTGGTTTTGCCCCAGGCATTCTCACCAATCAGTACCGTGGTCTGATCCAGACCAATCGACACCCGGCTGATGCCGCGAAACCCCTTTATCTCGACACGCTCCAGATACATGTCACACCCTCATACCACCTTATTGATGGCATCAGTGTGACAAAGGCGCTGGCAAAAACCTACGGCTTGTTAGCAGCGCTCAACGGGAACTGTGAGACGGCTGACGGTTTTCCTCTTCCGGCGAGCCATTACGCCAGGCCGGCATGTTCCAGTGGCTAAACCAGAGTTGACGAAGACGAACTTGACGCTTGCGATGACGCATATGACCTCCATGGTCTTGAAATCTCCCTGTCATCATCCGGTTTTCAGATGACAACACGATGACAATTGCAACCATCCTTGCCGCTGTCAAGTCTCCAAAATGGGATCTGGTGGCCATGACGCTTGCCCTTTGCACAAACCGACCACTACAGTGGCGAGGTGCAATCAAGGAGTCATCATGCTGCTGGAAGGTTTGGAAACGCTCTATCTGTTGGCCCACGAAGGGACCATGGGCAAGGTGGGAAGCCGCCTGTTTATCAGTCAATCGGCGGTCAGCAAGCGGATAACCAATCTGGAAAACCGCCTTGGCAAGCGCCTGATAGAACCGCACGGCCGCCACATCCGTCTGACCGCCGAGGCGCTTGATCTGCTCGAGCGGGTCAGCCCGAGCCTCGATGAGCTCAAGGGGCAGATTTCCGACAGCCGTAGCCTAGAAGATCGCACCCCCATCAACATCGCCTGCTCGGAGACCCTGCTGGCCGGTTACCTGGCGCCGCTGCTGACGGACTATATGCAGCAGCACGATCCGTTTTTGCGCTTTTCCACTCACCACACACCGGTCATCGTCGAGCGAGTGCGCGCCGGCGATGCGCTGCTTGGCATCTGCGCTGGCAGGTTGCCTGCCGGACATGGCCTGCAGGGCACCACCCTGCTGGAAGAGCCGTTTTATCTGGTGGGCGATGAAGAGGATGCGCGCAAGAGCGGGATCCTGACCATGGAGTTAGATAACCCCTCTAACACCTATCTGGTGGCGCGCTTACAAGAGTGGGGGCTCAGTGCCCGCATGCAGATGGACTCTTATCTGGCGCTCTTGGAATTTGCCCGCGCCGGGATGGCGCCGGTGCTATTACCCGCCGGCCTGTTGCCAAAGCTCGGCAGCGCCGCCCTGCCCTGCAAACCACTGGGGCTCAGCCGACCACTGAGTCTTATCTATCGCCCCAGCGTGGCAAAGCGCCCGCGCCTACTCACGCTTATCGAGCGGCTCGAGCGCCATTTTCACTCAATGCAGCCAGGCCAGTAATTGCGGATATTGGCTCACCAGCAGTTTGACCGACATCACCAGCGACACGGTCACCAGCAGTGGGCGAATCAGCTTAACCCCCTTGGCCACCACCAGCCGGGAGCCAAGGCGCGCCCCGATAAACTGGCCCAGCGCCATGCAAAACCCCACGCTCCACACCACCTTGCCGCCCAGAATAAAAAACAGCAAAGAGGCAATGTTGGAGGTGAAGTTCAGTAACTTGGTGTGCGCCGTGGCCCGCGCCATGCCATAACCGGCCAGAGCTACAAAGGCGATGGCAAAAAACGAGCCGGTACCGGGGCCAAAAAATCCGTCGTAAAAACCCACCCCGCCACCGGCCAGCAAGGCAAATGGCCAGGGGGCCAGCCGCCGCTGGCTTTCGGCATCACTGACCCGTGGCGAAAACATGAAATAGAAGGCAAACACCACCAGCAAGAAAGGCAGGATCCGCTGCAGCACACTGGCATCAATGGTCTGCACCGCCAGCGCACCAAAGGCCGCGCCGATAAAGGTACAAAGCACGGCTGGCCAGATCCGCGGCCACTCAAGCATGCCACGACGGGCAAAATAGACAGTGGCAGAAAACGAGCCAAAGCTGCTCTGCAGCTTGTTAGTCCCCAGCACCAGTGCCGGCGGCATGCCGGTCGATAGTAGTGCCGGTACGGTTAGCAGCCCGCCGCCACCGGCGATTGAATCAATAAAACCGGCAATCAGTGCCACCCCGAACAGCATGATCAGGGTCATCCATTCCATTTCCATCCGTCACCTCTCTTTCAAGAATGACAGGATGTTATCTGCATCAGCGCGCCGCTCACAGCGAAACGATGGCAGCCAATCTATTCCTGACTCTCATAGGTAGCCGGTTGGCCATACGCAGCGAGTGCCTGGCACAGGGCTGCATCATCCGGCGCCCGATGCCATTTGCCGGCAAGATAGCGGCAGCTAAAGAGATTAAACCAGTGCTGCAGTGCCACGCCCTCGTCGGGATAACCGGCGCTTTCCAGCACGCAGGCGGCCACTTCAGCGGTGCACAGATGCTCATCGTGGGCAGCAACCCGCATGCCATAGGTCGAGAGCTGCTCGGGCTTGACCGCCAGCACCGGAAAACGGTCCAGATAGGGGCTCTTGTTGGCCATACGCCGCGCTTCGCGCCAGGTGCCATCGAGCAGAATAAACAAAGGCCGTTTACCCGTTGGCAGCGATACCTGATGCACCACCCGCTCTGGCGCCTTCTCGCAATCGGGAAACACCAGATAGGGCTGATAAGCCGGGTCATCAAGCAGGGCAAGCAGCGCGGGATCGGGCTCGGTGCGCGACCAGAGAAACGCATGGGTGGAATCGGGCAACACGTCGGCGATCAGGCGACCGGTATTGCTGGGTTTAAGCGGCTCGCTATCAAACATCACCAAACAAAAGGTTGCCGCTGAGCGAAGCTGCGGACGCAGGTCACAGGCACAGAGCTCTGGCACCAGCAGGCAGCCGGGGCAACGCTTGACGCTGCCGCCGCGCGCCAGAAACGGGCGGGTTGAGCGGGCAAGACGCATCCGGCGCAGACGGTTAACGGCGTGATCGGGTTCGTGAGACATAAAATGGGAGCTTAAGTGGAAGGCAGATAAACAAACGGGGCGCGCTGCGCCCCGTGCCACACTGGCGTGATCAGCGGCGGGCATCCGCCAGGATCATCTCCAGGAAACGACTGATGTCGTGACCGTTGTGCTCCATCAGTTTCGGGAACATGGAGATCGGCGTCATGCCCGGGAAGGTGTTGATCTCGTTAAGCAGGATCTCCCCTTCGTCGGTCAGGAAGAAGTCAACGCGGGAAAGATGGGTCAGCCCCATCTGACGGAACGCCTTGAGGGCATAACCGCGAATGGCATCGATCTGCTCCTGGCTCAGCCCCTCGGCGCGCAGGGAGGTCGAGGTATGACTGGCGGTGCTGTATTTCTCTTCATAGGTGTAGAAGTGATCGCTCGGGGTGCAGATTTCACCCGGCTCGGTGGCAACCAGCTCATCACCG
Source organism: Aeromonas sp. RU39B (assembly GCF_900156095.1). GTDB lineage: Bacteria > Pseudomonadota > Gammaproteobacteria > Enterobacterales > Aeromonadaceae > Aeromonas. Next base: position 149,175 of record NZ_FTMJ01000005.1, on the reverse strand, counting down.
TATTGATATACGGCCACTTCCAGCTCACGCGGCTTGACCGCTTTTTCTACCAGTACCTGCTCGGAGTAGCCGAAGGCCTTGTTGATGGCATCAGCCAGTCCGGCCTTGTCCGTCACCTTGTAGCAACCTACCGACGAGCCTTGAGAGGCGGCCTTGACGAACAGGGCGCCCCAATCCGCGAGAGCCGACTCAGCCTGCGCCAGACTGTCGGCGTTGTTCTCGGTCAAAAACAGATACGGCGTGTTGGGAATACCCAGCGCGGTCAGCCACAGCTTGGTGCTGATCTTGTTAAAGCACAGCTTGCTACCTTCGGAGCGGCAACCCAGATAAGGCAGGCCCGCCATTTCAAGGAAAGATTGCAGATCGCCGGTTTCACCCGGGTAGCCGTGAATACAGGGCACCACATAATCCACCGGGCGCGCCACGCTGGCAAAGGAGAGCAGGCGATCCAGCCCCAGCTTGCACTCACGACCGTCAGCCGAAATCCAGCGGTCCTTGAACATCTCTACGCGGGTAACCTCGACGCCGGGCAGCGCAGTGAGCTTGCTTTCGAGAAAATTGGCACTGACCAGGGAGACTTCGTGCTCGGCGCCACCGCCACCACACAACAGCAGGACATGAAGATTTTTCATTGTAAGGGATCCCTTTGGGAGAAGCGGCCGGCGAGTCGGCATGGCTCGTCGGCAAAGTGCGAGCAGTGTAGCAAGGACGATAAACCCTTGTCAGCCCAAAGCGCGGCCAATCAGGCCGCCCTTGGCATCAACGCGGCGGGTCGAGTCGTCCGCTCTGGTTGCCATTGACGCGAAACCAGCCCGCGATGCTAAAACGCTGCCGCTCTGCCGCTAACACCTCATGGGGAAATTGCTCGGAGAGAAACACCACCAGACGCCCACTTTTGGGCTCAATGTCAGCCAAAAACTGCTCATCATCGTCATAAAGGCGCAAAAGACCACCATCGCTGGGTTGCCACTGCTCATTGAGGTAGCAGACCGTGGTCAGACGGCGGTTGGAGCGACCGGCAAAGGCATCGCGATGGCAGCCGTAAAAATCGCCGGGCTGATAGCGGGCAAAGTGAGCTTCGTAATCAAACAGACCCAGCATCAACTCACGATTCGCGCATTGGCGCAGCTGCTCCATCATGGCCAGATACTCGGCCACCGCGCCGCCGGCTGACGCCTCCAGCCAATGGATCTGATCCCGGCGGATCTGCGCGTTGGTCTGATGCTGCTGCGCCCGCCCCACCCCGGCCGGTTGCCAGCGCGTGGGCAGCGCCTCGCAAAGCCCGGCAACCAGCATTGGTGATAAGGCGTTATCGACCACAATCCAGCCGCGCTCGGCCACAGCATCCACAATGGGTAAAAGATCCAAGATGATCATCCGGTTATAATGTCAGGCACGGGCATTTGAGCTTGTAGATTGCACGGCGACAAACCAATATTCTTATCTTGAGAAGGCCCAAACTCTATGACCAAACCACAAGCAGGAGGCGCTGTGACCCGTTTGACCGATTTTTCCCTGACCGCCCTTGATGGCAGCGATTTTGCGAGCGAACAACTGAGCGGCAAGGTCGTGCTGCTGGTCAACGTCGCCAGCCGCTGCGGCTTTACGCCGCAATACCGCGATCTAGAAGCACTCTATCAGCGCTACCGGGATCAAGGCCTGGAGATAGTGGGCTTTCCCTGCAACCAGTTTGGTAATCAGGAACCGGGCGATGCGCGTGAGATTGCCGAGTTCTGCTCCCTCACCTATCCGGTCAGCTTCCCGCTGTTGGCAAAAGGGGATGTGAACGGCGCCAATGCCCACCCGCTGTATGCCTGGCTCAAGCCCCTCTGCCCCGGACTGCTGGGGCTTGAATCCATCAAATGGAACTTCACCAAGTTCCTGTTTGACCGTAACGGCCAACCGGTTTCGCGCCACGCGCCGACCACCTCGCCCAGCGCCCTCGCCGGTGAGATTGAGGCGCTGCTCGCTGCCGGGCAAGTGGAGTGAGCCCATGGCATCTGCTATAGTGCGCGCCCTGATTGCCAGGTACCCCGCCCGGGACACAACTTTGGAGCTTGCATGACCTTTCACGATCTCGGTCTTTCCCCCCATCTGCTGCGCGCTATCGACGAGTTGGGTTACACCACGCCGACGCCGATCCAGCAGGCAGCAATTCCCGCCATTTTGGCCAAACGGGATGTGCTCGGGGGCGCTCAGACCGGGACGGGTAAAACCGCCGGCTTTGCCCTGCCCATGCTGCACAACCTGCTCACCAACCACGGCCGTGGCCAGCGTCAGGTGCGTGCCCTGATCCTGACCCCGACCCGTGAGCTGGCCGCTCAGGTGGGCGCACATGTGGACAGCTATGCCAAGCATCTGCCACTGCGGGTGCTCACCGTCTACGGCGGCGTGATCATCAAGCCCGATATCGAGGCTCTGAAAAAAGGCATTGATGTCCTGATTGCGACCCCGGGCCGTCTGCTCGATCTGCTGACCCAGCAAGCCTTGACCCTGCAAAAGCTTGAGGTGCTGGTGCTTGATGAAGCCGATCGCATGCTCGACATGGGCTTTATTCGCGATATTCGCCGCATTATGAATACCCTGCCGAGCGAGCGGCAAACCCTGCTCTTCTCGGCCACCTTCAACGACGAGATCAAAACGCTGGCCGGTGAGCTGCTGATTAACCCCGAGCTGATTGAAGTCGATCCGGCCAATACCACCGCAGAGAAGGTGCGCCAGCGCATCATCCAGGTTGACCGCGAGCGCAAGCGCGAGCTGCTCAGTGCCCTGATCCAGCGCGAGCAGTGGCAACAAGCACTGATTTTCGCCCGCACCCGTCATATTGCCGACCGGCTGGCACGCCAGCTGGCGCAAGATGGCCTCGATACCCAGGCGATCCACGGTGAAAAGAGCCAGGGCGTGCGCAACCAGGCACTCGAGCAGTTTCGTAAGGGCGAGCTGCGGGTGCTGGTCGCCACCGACGTGGCGGCCCGTGGCCTTGATATCGATCAACTCGAGCATGTGGTCAACTTCGAGCTGCCGCAATCGCCCGAAGATTACATCCACCGGGTAGGTCGTACCGGCCGCGCCGGTCGAGGTGGTCAGGCAGTGTCACTGGTCTGCCGTGAAGAGGCCGCGCAGCTCAAGGCACTCGAAACCTTTATCGGTGAATCGCTGCCAACCGAGGTGGTCGAAGGCTTTGCCCCGAGCGGCCGACCCACCCGCCAGACCCTGCCGGGCAGCAAGCCGGTACAAAACCCGCCGAAAAAGAAAAAGGCGGCGGCGCCTGCGGGCGGAAAACCGGCGCAAAACCCGCCAAAGAAGAAAAAAGCCGAAGGCCAGGAAGTCGGCATGCTGCCAGTGCGCCGCCAGCCACGAGCCCTGCTGCAAGATGACGACGATGAGTAATCGCGCCTGATTAAAAAAAACCGCCCGATTATAGAAGGGCGGTTTTTTACATCGACGGGTTACATCAGTGCAGTGCCCATTCAGGCTGGACGTACTTTCACCGACTGCACCAAGGCACACATGTCCGGAGCAAACTGACGGCGGGTAATGGCATCACGCACCGCCGCCTCGTCATAGCGAGCGGCCGGATAGAGCACCACGCAACTCACATCACCGGGCATCAGGAAATGCGTTTCACCAAACTCGGTGTAGCGGGTGGCGCCGATACTGACAATCAGCCGCGCCGGGTGGCCGGCCGCCTTGAGCAGACCATTGATGTGCTCGGCCGGACCTTCATCTTGCTGGTGATTGAGCTTGTCACGCACCCAGGTGAGCAAGGTGTCATGAAAATAGCTGTAATCGACCACGGCGCTGTCCACGCCGTAAGCCATCAGCGCCCCATCGCGCTCGAGGTAGCAGCAGATACGATAGCCATCGAGCGGGCCGCCGGGTTGCAATCCGTCGATGGGCAGCAGCGGTTCACTGAGCCCCTTGCTGCACTCACCCCAATTCTTTTTCTCGCTGATCTTGCGGGCATGCGGGCGACGAATCGAGCAATCGTTGTAAGCGCCAAAAGCCACCGGATGCACGGCCACGACCTCGTCACCAGCATAAGTCAGCTCGCACAATAGCGCCACTTCCGGCTCGATTTGCACCTTTTCATCGCCGCTCACCGCCGCTTCAGGCAACCAGAGTGTATCGCTGCTGACCGGGTATTCCCCGAGCTGCCCGCTGTGGCCCGGAACGTAGAAAGGAAACAGCGCCTTGGGGGCGTGCGCCTCCCGAACCTTGACTGCAACAAAATCGGAGGCTTCCCCTGCCTGCTCAAGGTGACCGGCAAAGTTGCCCGCCACGCCCAATCCCATCACATCCTGCCACTTGCTTGCTTGCATCTTTAACTCCCGTGCCATCCCCGGCCCACACCGGGTGAAGGTGCCGATTAAATCACACCGCACCAACGCCGCCCAGATAGCAGCAAGCAAACTGTGCTCCGCCGCATACTCCTGTCATCAGCCTGTCATGGCCATGCACGATGCTGGGTGTTGCCCCCACCCACGTTACAGGGAGTGATGACCATGACCCGCTACCAATTTTTTGTTCAAGGCAACAGCGTGACGTTCCTCGATACCGGCTGCGCCGATTATGCCCATGCCGGACGGCAACTGCTTGCAGCCGGTTTTGTGGCGCTGGGCTCGCCCCTTGAGGCCACCGATCCGACGGCTGCGCTGCAGGCGTTCTATCGTCTGCCGCTAGCTGCCCCCAGCCAGCCGCTGATCCGCAGCCCCTATGCCCTGTTGATGGCCGCCTGATGCCTTGTCACCGGCCGCAGTAAAGGCCGGTCTTCTCTTTATCACGGCACTGTGTTTGTCATCAGTGCGCCGTCTCCTGCCTCTCGCCAAGCTCGTCCACTGCCGCTAGAATGCAGGCCATTCTCTGCGGTTCGCCCGCCTTGGGCCCGCCTGTGACTTTTTTAGCGAGACACTGTTTGCCATGACCGACACCACTGACGATATCTCCCTGCTGGGTACTGCCATTGAACTCTTTATGGAGCTGGCCTCCGACAACCTGCCGGAGCAGGAGATCACCCGCTTTAACAACGAATACAACCAACATGGTCTGATGGCCGAGGTGGAGCTGGGCGACGATTGGGACGCCGATGTGGGCTTTACCGTCACCGACGAGGAGTATGGTGAGGTCTGGATTGGCCTTATCAATGACGAGCAGGAATTTACCCACCTGTTTGCCCGCCTGCTGGTCTCGCGCTCGGCAGAGGAGAAGTTCTGCCACATTGAATGGCTGCCGTGAACGACATCGTTCCCCTGACGCTGCCTCGTCGCCAGTTCAACTGGCAGCAGTGGCCACGCTACCTTGCCACCGGCCTGCTTTGGGCTGTGTTGGTATCATTGGTATCAGTGGCCTTGCTACGTTTTATCGACCCGCCCATGTGGAGCTGGCGCATCCAGCGCGCCCTGTTTCCACCGGCCCCCATCGCGCAGGTTGAGCACCAGTGGGTCTCTCTTGAGGAGATCTCCCCTCACCTGCAACTGGCGGTGATTGCCGCCGAAGATCAGCACTTTGCCGAGCATAACGGCTTTGATATGAAAGCCATTGAAGCGGCCCTCAAGCACAACGAGAAAGGACGCACGGTGCGCGGTGGCAGTACCTTAAGCCAGCAGGCGGCCAAGAACCTGTTCATGTGGAGCGAGCGCAGCTTTCTGCGTAAAGGGCTGGAAGCCTGGTTTACCCTGCTGATGGAGCTGGGTTGGGACAAATCGCGCATCCTCGAGGTGTACCTCAACATTGTCGAGTTCGGCCCCGGTATCTATGGCGCCGAAGCCGCCGCTCAGCACTACTTTCACAAGCCAGCGGCCAAGCTTGGCAGTTATGAAGCCTCGCTGCTGGCGGCAGCCCTGCCCAATCCCTGGCGCTATAAGGTCAATCCACCCTCGCCTTACGTGGCCAAGCGTTCGGCCTGGATCCGCCGCCAGATGAACCAGCTAGGGCAGATCACGCTGGATCGGGTGCACGCCGCCCCCTAATGCCAGGCGAAGTAGAAAGTGATCCAGCCGGAGCTTTCCCGGTTGCGGGGTGGTCGATGGTTGCCTTTGTTGCTAGAGTGTGGCCACTTGCAGTGGAGTAGCATTATGAAACAAAGAACGCCGGATGATGTGATCGAGTGGGCCTACGAACTTTTTTTGGAAGAGGCCGCCGATCATCTGGCCCCCGAGCAGGTGGTGGACATTACCCTGGAGTTTGAGCTGCGCGGCGCGGTCGAATCGACCATTCCTTCTGCCGACTGGGGTCAAGAGCTCGGTGAACCGGTGGATCTCACCGCTTGGGCTGAAGTGTGGATTGGTCTGCTCGATCATCAGGAAGAGTTCGAGACCATCTATGCCAAATACCTCGTTCCGCTCGCCAGCGATCAACATACCGCCCATGTGCGCTGGTATCGTGCCGAGAGCCAGTAACCATTCTGCACATAGACCAAGGCCCGCTGCTGCGGGCCTTGTCGTTTCTGCTATCAACCGGTCAAGCGCTTGCCACCTGATCGTCGCCGTGACAGCGGCGGCACAGGCAACCGCTAGCGGCGGGATCAAACGGCAGTGGCCTGGTCTGGCTACACCAGCACTGCTCAATGGTGCCGCCAGCACTGACGGTGCAGGTCAAGGGCGCGCCACAACGTGCGCAATGGCCATTGCTGCTGGCGCCACTTATTTCATCCATAATGACCTGCTGGCGCACGGGATCTCGGCTGCCCCAGTTGGCAATCTCGGTCAGGGTACGCCCACAGCCAAGGCAGATCCCGCCCACTGCGCGGCAGGCGCCGATGCAAGGAGATGGCATCAGCCCTCCTGCTCCTCACTGTTGCCTGACTCGTCGGCCACTGGCGCAGCAACCAGACGAATACCGGCATCCTCGATGGCGATACGCCCCTGTTTATAGAGCCCACCGATCGCCTTTTTGAAGGTGCCTTTGCTGATGCCAAACAGTTGATAAATAAGCTCAGGATCGCTCTTGTCACCCACCGCTAACCAGCCATCCTGACGGGCGAGGCGAGCCAGGATCTTGCTGCTGGCATCATCTGCCTTGCCCATGCCCGGCTGGTGCAGGGTCACGTCAATCTTGCCATCCTCACGCACCTGCTTGACCCAGGCACGCAGCGCTTTGCCGGTCTGCAGACGGCCAAAGATCTCGTTTTTGAACAGCATGCCGCCAAAGCGGCCGTTGACCACCACCTTGACGCCGAGCGGCGTGTGATCACCCGGTTGCACCGTGACTTCGTCACCGGCGTTGAACGGGGGGCGGCCACCATCTAAATAACGGTCAATCTTGCTGGTGCCAACCATGCGCCCTTCGTGATCCAGACCGAGGCGAACCAGATAGGTACGCCCGACCTGCATCGGCTTGGCCTGCTCGCGCTCGGGCACAAACAGATCTTTTTTCATGCCCCAATCGAGAAACGCACCGATCTTGTTGGCAGTGACCACTTTAAGGCCGGCAAACTCACCGACCATGGCACGCGGTGTATCGGTAGTGATAAACGGCTCGCAGTCGGCATCCAGATAGAGAAAGACCGATACCTGACTGCCGACAGCGACATCGGCAGGCAGCTGACGACGCGGCAACAGCAGCTCGCCATACTCCTCTCCGGCCGCCAGCCAGGCACCCCGTGGCTCCAGCTCGACCACGGTCAATAGGTTCATTTTGCCAATCTCAATCATCTGTCTCGTTCCGACCACACAAATAGGCGCGCATCATAGCGCAAACGCGGCGTGGCGGCATCGGTCTCGTGCACAGATTTCGTGCACTTGGATGGCGCTGCTCTGGTAATACACCTACTTTTGAGTAGACTTCGCGCCAGTTTGCCTTCCAAGAGGATCTGTCTATGACACCATCCGTTCGCACCCGCCAGCTCAATAGCTGGCTGGCCGTGCACCTGCCCACACTGGGCTACCCTGCCCTGCATGGTTTCCTGTGCGCCCGTTTAACCAGCCCCGAGGCGCCCAACTGGCACCTGCCCCTGGCCGGCCTCTGGCAAGGGGAGTTAGACGAGCGCACCGATGCTGCGCTGCAAAGCCTGATTGCAGAGCTTACCGAGCAGGCTGACACCGGCACGCTTAGCTTGCCCAGCCAGTGCCGTCTGCCGGCCGAAACGCCTGAGTTGGCGTTTGCCGCTGATCAGCCCCTCAGTCAATGGAGTCAGGGATTTGCTTGCGGATTTGCCAACTGGCCGCCGGCGCGCAATCTCAACGACCCGCTCACCATGCAGCGCTTTAGCTTGGCCGCCGAGCTCTGTCTGTTTCGTGACAGCGAGATGGCTCGCATGCTGCATCAGGCGTTGCCCGAGCCGCAGCCATTCGCTGAATTTTTGCGGCGCAGTCGCCATGGCATGAAAAGCGCGCTCAACACCTTGCTGGTGCTTGAGGAGGTGATGGACAGTGCGGACATGCAAAGCGCGTCTGATGAGCCTGCATCCATACAGATTGATGAGGCGCACCTCACGCTCTGGCAGCAGTGGTTTGAAAAAGCCCGTCTGAGCCGACAACCCGCCGCGCAACTGCCCTGGTTTGAGCGCATTATCGCCGACGCCGAGCCCCTGTTTGATGAGCCGCTTTGGCAGCAGCATCAAGGGTATGCCTGGGGTGAGCCAGCCCTGCGCCCACTGCTGGCGGCCCGTGCGGCGCGCGCCGATTGCCTGCGCCAACTCGGGCAATATGCAGCGGCAAGATGTGAATACGAGGCACTGTTAAGCCTGTGTCTGGACGACCCCATGGGTTGCCGCTATCCGCTCTCAAGTCTCTATGCGCTGACTGCGGCATGGGATGATCTCGCTGCGCTGCTTACGCGCTTTGCCGAAGCTTCTAGCTGGCTTTTGTTTAACCGGGTACTGCTGGCCTTTGTGCGTGACGGTGAGCAGGCGGCATCAGCGCTGCTGCCAGCAGCATTAGCGGCCAATCCCCATGTGCGCAGCGCCCTGCTTGGTCAGCGCAAGCTACCCAAACAGGAGCCGGAAGGGTATCTGCCGGCCAGCCGCCAGGAGGCCGACAGTTATGCACTGGCCACCCGTCAGGCCTGGTTGCAGCAATCGGCCCTGATGTGGCTACGCAGCAACGAACACTCTCGCTGATAAAATCGCTAATAGCCTGAGTTAACGACAATATTCGTGATAAGGAACATGGAGCCGCCGGATCAATTGGCGTATTATGCCCCCCGTATCATGAGAAACCGCCCTGCGGGGCGGTTTGCCTGCAGGAGACGTTATGCATAAACCCATCGGCCTGCTCCAGTACTATCCCCCCTACCAGCTGGTTCACGCCGCTGAAATGGTGCGGGAAACGTTCGAGCAGTTTTATCAGCAGCGCTATCAGCTGACGGTTCCCCAGTGGCGCCTCATGATGGTGTTGGGCCCCCACTATCCCATCAGCCAGAAAGATCTGGTCGAAGCCAGCGGCATGGACAAGGTTCGCATTTCGCGCGAAATCCATCGTCTCGGTGAAAAGGGCATGGTCACCACGCAAAGCCACGCGCAGGACAAGCGTATCAATCTGGTTTCTCTTTCCGAAGTGGGCCAAGCCCTGTTTGAAAAGCTCAAGGTCGATATCGCCAGCTGGGAAACCACCCTGAGCCAACACCTGCCCAACGATTCCCGCATCCAGATCAATGAGCAGCTCAAGAGCCTCGACGAGGCGATCGGCAAGCTGCACATTCTGGACAAGGATTAACCAATGGGACTCGAGCGTTTTGCCACCATGGATGTCAACATGCTGCTGAGCATGGTCAACATGCAACTGCGTGACAACTATGACGATCTCGACGATCTGGTCCGTGCCTACGACATCGACCGGGCCGCCCTCGAAGCGCGTCTGGCCGAGGGCGGCTTTCACTACCACAGTGAGCAGCGCCAGTTTCGTTAACTGATTCGATAAAAAGCAAAGAGCCGGCAATCTGCCGGCTCTTTCATGTAAGCATGACGCTGCGACGTTAAGCGCTGGCGCTTAGGCCTGCAGGGCATCAAGTTGGCTGCGTGCTTCTGCCAGACCCTTGGCTTGTGCATCCGGGCCCATGCCCATGCCTTCGGCATAAACGAAGTCAACGGCAGTGATACCGATAAAGCCGAGGAACAGCTTCATGTACGGGGTCACCAGATCGCTGGCTTGGCCGACATGCAGACCACCGCGCGGAGTGATCACGACGGCACGCACGCCTTCAATCAGGCCAACCGGGCCAGTTTCGGTGTACTTGAAGGTCACGCCGGCACGGGCAACCAGGTCAATCCAGTTTTTCAGCTGGGTCGGGATATTGAAGTTGTACATAGGCGCGGCAATCACCACCAGATCGGCGGCCTTGAGCTCGGCAACCAGCTCGTCAGAGAGGGCCACCACTTGCTTGGCGCGATCGCTCAGATTGTCACCGCCACGCAGGGCGCCAGCCAGTTCACCATCCAGCACCGGCAGATTGAGGGTAGCCAGATCACGCACGGTGACGCTGTCCTCTGCGCCTTTGCTCTGGCGGCCGGCCAGGAACACGTCGATCAGGGCGTTAGACTGAGAGTAGCTGCCCAGAATGCTGGACTTGAGAACGAGTACCTTGCTCATGCTGTTTTCCTTTGTCAGCGGTCGGTAAGAACTTGATGAAGCTCACTTTACCCATTGACTCTAGTCCATCACAGCGAAAAAGTTGGCTTAATTCATTCAATAAATTTGAACAAAAAGCACCTTGGAAACCACCAGAACATCAGGTTTTTCCTGGGTGGGGCTTGGAATAGAAAACGATTGCGGCTATTATTCGCCGCACTTTTTTGACCGCCCCGTCGGGGCAAGAGCCATCACGAAACCATGCACAGGCACGCTCCCCTGGCTGGTGCAGTCTGGATGGTGGTGGCCGGCCTCTGTTTTGCCGCCGTCAACAGTCTGAGCCAATACGCCAGCGCCGCTCTGGGATTGCCTTCTACCCAGGTGGCCTTTCACCAATACCTGATTGCCCTGCTCTGCCTGCTGCCCTGGCTGCTGCGCCATGGAATGGCCCGCTCCTTGCGCACCCGCCACCCTTTCCAGCACCTGTTCCGGGTGGCGCTGGCGGTGATCGGTATTCAATTCTGGCTCTGGGCACTGGCCGTGCCCGTCCCGATCTGGCTCGGCATCGCGCTGCTGATGACCTCACCCCTGTTTGCCACTCTGGGCTCGGCGCTGCTGCTCAAAGAGCAGGTCAGTCGCGCCCGCCTGCTGGCAACCCTCGCCGGTTTTGCCGGGGCCATGATCATCCTGGCGCCCTGGAATGATGATTTTACCCTGGCGGCGCTGCTTCCCATCGTGGCCGCGCTGTTTTGGGCTGGGTATTCCTTGATGGTGCGCTATCAGTCGGCCAGCGAATCACCGCACACCATCGTGGTGTATCTGCTGCTGCTCTCGACCCCGTTTAACGCCATGCTGGCCCTGCCCGACTGGCAGTGGCCCACCTTGCCGCAGTGGTGGATGGTGGCGCTGGCCGGGGCACTTGGCGCCGCCGCGCAGATGGCGATTGCCCGAGCCTACAGCGTGGCTGAGGCGTCATTTGTGCAACCTTTTGATTTTGCCAAGCTGCCGCTCAATGTCGCGGCCGGCTGGCTGGTATTTGGCTGGGCGCCGCCCGGTCGCCTGTGGCTGGGTGCCGCCATCATCATGCTGGCGGTCACGCTGCTCACGCGTCTGGAGCAGCGCCGGCCCCGATCACCGTCCTGAGGCACGCTAGCGCGTGCCTTCTTTTTTGTCATGACCGCGTAAAAAGGAGTATGACCATGCTGGGAACTGCAACCCGCCCCTCTGCCACTCGCGCCCTGCTGCTGGGTTCGGGCGAACTGGGCAAAGAGGTCGCTATCGAACTGCAACGCCTCGGCGTTGAAGTGATGGCAGCCGATCGCTACGCCGCCGCACCGGCCATGCAGGTGGCCCACCACAGCACAGTGCTGGATATGCTCGATGGCGCCGCCTTGCGCTCACTGGTCGAGTCATACCGCCCCCACCTGATCATTCCCGAAATTGAAGCGATCGCCACCGACATGCTGCGCGAGCTCGAGCAAGAGGGTCATCGCGTGGTGCCGACCGCCCGTGCTACCCAGCTCACCATGAACCGGGAAGGGATCCGTCGTCTGGCTGCCGAAGATCTGGCGCTGCCCACCTCCCCGTATCGTTTTGCCGCCAGCGAAGCGGAGTTTCAGGAGGCGGTGCATGCGGTCGGTATGCCCTGCGTGGTCAAGCCGGTGATGAGCTCCTCAGGCAAGGGGCAGAGCGTGGTTCGCAGCAGCGCCGATCTGGCCCACGCCTGGCAATATGCCCAAGAGGGCGGCCGCGCCGGTCGCGGCAAGGTGATCGTCGAGGGGTTTATCGATTTTGAGTACGAGATCACCTTGCTGACCGTCAGCGCCGTGGATGGCATCCATTTTTGCGCCCCCATCGGCCATCGCCAAGAAGAGGGTGATTATCGCGAATCCTGGCAACCACAGGTGATGAGTGAACTGGCGCTGGCCCGCTCACGGGATGTAGCCGGCAAGGTGGTGGCAGCCCTCGGCGGTCACGGTCTGTTTGGCGTCGAGCTGTTTGTCAAAGGCGACGAGGTGTGGTTTAGCGAAGTCTCCCCGCGTCCGCACGACACCGGCATGGTCACGCTTATTTCGCAGGACTTGTCGGAATTTGCCCTGCACGTACGCGCCATTCTGGGTCTGCCGGTCGGCCAGATCACCCAATATGGCCCGAGCGCCTCAGCAGTTGTGCTGCGCGATGGCGACAGCAACGATATCGGCTTTGCCGGTGTTGCCGAAGCGCTCTCTTTGGTGCCGGGCGCGCAGCTGCGCCTGTTTGGTAAACCGGAGATCCACGGCCGCCGCCGTCTGGGCGTGGCGCTGGCACGTGGCACTGACACCCGCGAGGCGGTGGACCTGGCCAAGCAGGTGGCCGACCGGGTCGAGGTGAAGGCCTGATTGGGTTTTCACCACAAAGGGCGCTATGATGCGCCCTTCTTTTTTGGCGAACCCCTTCATTTTTGGCAAACGATGGTGCGTTCTTCCTCCGACTTTCCGTTCCTGCGCCCACACGGCGCCGCATTAGGAGACACTATGCTCAAGGCTGTCATTTTCGACATGGATGGCGTGTTACTTGATTCCGAACCGTTCTGGGCACGCGCTCAGATGGCCGTGTTTGGCTCGTTTGGCCGGCCGATGAGCCAGGCCGATTGCGACGAGACCATGGGGCTTCGTATCGATCAGCTGGTGGCGCAGCGCTATCCGGGCCTGATCAATGCACCGGCGCCGGAACAGGTGGTGAATCTGATTGTCGAAGAGGTCAATGCACTGATCCGCGCCGAAGGGGTTGCTAAAGAGGGGCTGGATCACGCGCTGTCACTGATCCGTGATCAGGGCCTGCGCATCGGCCTTGCAACCAGCTCCCCCATGGCCATGGTACACAACGTGCTGGCGACCTTGGGCATTCGCCACCACTTCGAAGCACTGCACTCGGCAGAGGTTGAGCGTTACGGCAAGCCGCACCCGGATGTCTACATCCACGCCGCCCAGAAGATGGGGCTTGAGCCCGATGAGTGTCTGGCCATTGAAGACAGCTTTAACGGCCTGCTGGCAGCCAAGGCGGCGCGCATGAAGGCGCTGATTGTGCCCGATCCGATCCTGCACGGTGATCCGCGACTGGCGATTGCCGACCTGGAGCTGCGCTCACTCGCTGAGCTCACGGCAGATCATCTGCGCTAAACGTGCACCCTCTCCGGTTTTCTCCCGCTATGTGCAGCTAGACTCAATTCAGGGTATGCCACAACCAGTGCCCTGACGGGCGGGAGGAGACCATGATCACCTACACCAGCAAGCGTATCGTCTGCCCCCACTGCGGCCACCACACCATGGTGGAGCTTGATGCCAGCCAGGGGGATCAGGACTTTTACGAAGATTGCATGGCCTGCTGTAACCCCATCCACTTAAGACTGCATCGGGATGAGGAGCGCGACCGGTTGCAACTCTATGTGGATTCTGACGACGAGCAGATCTTCTAACTACGACGGGGCCTGATGGTCCCGTTCTCATTGCGGCATTTAGGCAGGTAATCTTGCCGCCAGCACCCGCTCGACCGTGTCGACTATCGCTTGGGTTTGCGGATCAATCTCAATGTTGGCGCGCCAGCCCGGTTGCACCCAGCCGAGGTTGGTGCGCGCCAGCGTTTCAGGAATAAGGTTGACGCAAAACCGCGTGCCCGCCACGGCGCCGATGGTCAGGCTGATCCCGTCAATCCCGATATAGCCCTTGGTCAGCACGTAGCGCATCAGATCATCACCTAGCTCAAACCAGACCTGGCGGTTGTTGGCGCTATCAATCACCTCGGTGACCTGCGCGGTCGCCATGATATGACCCGACATCTGATGGCCGCCAATCTCGTCACCAATGCGGGCGGCCCGCTCCACGTTGACCTTATCGCCCACATTAAGTACGCCTAAGTTAGTCAGGCGCAAGGTCTCCTGCATCAGATCAAAACTGACCCGCTCGCCACTTATCTCGGTGACCGTCAGGCAGCAGCCGTTATGAGCCACCGACGCCCCCAGGGTCAGTCCCTCACCCCACTCGGGCGACGGCATACGAATCACATGGGTGTGCAGACCCGCTTTGCGCTCGATGGCCACGATCTCGGCCAACCCTTGAACAATACCGGTAAACATTGGTCTCTTTTCTCCACTGGGGGCGCCGCCGGCGCCCGACATGCTGTCCACTCTAAGTCGTTGCAGGCAAAACACAAGTCACGCTGACAAAGCCATGTCGAACCCGTTATAGTGCCTGCCGGTTAAATTGACAGGAGCAGTGCGATGACAGTGTATGAATGTTGCGAAGCGGTCCGCGCCGCTTACAGCCAGATCGGTTCAGGCGATCTTGGCTATATCCCAAACTCTATCGCGGCGTCTGTGCGCGCACTGAATGCCGTGGCAGCCGATGATCGCGTACCGGATGAGCTGCGCCAGCAAGCCGCTTACGCGGCAGCCAACCTGCTGATGAGCGATCATCGTGATGACTAAGCACGGCAACTGAGTTTGCTTTCGGGTCCCAGCCAGCTACACTGGGACCCTCATCTGCCATTCCGGCACCGCTTAACCCCACCTGCTCTTTTCCTGTTATCCATACCATGGAGGTATTCGTGCAACCCTATTGGAGCGAAGCTCGTCATCTTATCCGTCTGGCCGGCCCGATTTTAGTGGCCCAGGTTGCCCAGGTGGCCATGAGCTTCGTCGATACCGTGATGGCCGGTCAGGTCAGTGCACTGGATCTCGCGGCCGTCTCGGTAGCCACCAGCTTTTGGCTGCCCGTGATTTTGCTGGTGCAGGGGCTCATCATGGCGCTGACCCCCATCATCTCCCAGCTCAATGGCGCCCAAAAACGCGGTGACATTCGCCCGGCCGTGCATCAGGGCTTGTGGCTGGCGCTGATGATTATTCCGCTGGGTATGCTGGCGCTCTATGTGAGCCCCCATGCGCTCGCCCTGATGGATGTCGCGCCCGAGCTGGCCGCCAAGACCGCCGGTTTCCTGCATGCGATCATGTGGGGGCTGCCCGCCTTTGCTCTGTTTCAGGTGCTGCGCAACTTCACCGAGGGGCTCTCTTTTACCATTCCAACCATGGTGATCGGCTTTGTCGGCCTGGCGGTGAATGTGCCGGCGAACACCATCTTTATTCACGGTCTATTTGGCATGCCCAAACTCGGCGGTGTGGGCTGCGGCGTGGCCTCTGCCATCGTGCTATGGGCCGAGCTGGTGGTGATGGTCTTGTACCTTCGCCGCTCGCGCCGCTTTGCGCCGTTTGCGCTCTTCTCGCAGCTGGCCCTGCCCAATGGCAGCCGGATCTGGCGGATCTTCCGCCTCGGCTTTCCCATTGCCATGGCCATCTTCTGCGAAGTGACCCTCTTTACCGTGGTGGCGATTTTGTTGGCACCATTTGGTGCCGAAATTGTCGCCAGCCATCAAGTGGCGCTCAATTTCTCCAGTCTGGTGTTTATGCTGCCCCTCTCCATTGGCGTGGCGGTGACCATCCGGGTTGGCCATAACCTGGGTGAAGGAGCGCCGCAGCATGCGCGACTGTCGGCCAAAACCGGTCTGGCGCTGGGCATGAGCGCTGCGGCCATGACGGCGATATTCACTGTGCTGCTGCGCTCGCACATCGCCGATATCTACACTGACGACCCCACCGTATTGAGGCTGGCGGCCGCCTTGCTACTGCTCGCGGCGATCTACCAGATCTCCGATTCGGTGCAGGTGGTCGCTGCCGCAGCGCTGCGCGGTTACAAAGACACCAAAGCCATCTTCTATATCACGCTGGTGGCCTACTGGGGTCTCGGGTTACCGACCGGTGTCACGCTGGGGATGACCGATCTTATCGTGCCGCACATGGGGCCACAGGGATTCTGGACCGGGTTTATCGTCGGATTGACCTCGGCGGCCCTGATGCTGGGTCTGCGCCTGACTCGCGTTTCACGCCAACACCTGCTCCCTGACGGGTATACCGAGGCGGTGCGCCCGTAAAATCAACAGGCTGCGCAATAACTCGGCAAACGATCAAGGAACTGGGCAGTGCCGGTTGACAGGGTTGGGGGGCATGGGTAGTATGCCGCCTCGTCGGTGACGACAGATGGGTTTATAGCTCAGTTGGTTAGAGCACTACCTTGACATGGTAGGGGTCGTTGGTTCGAGTCCAATTAAACCCACCATCACTGCCAAACAATCGGAAATGCGTCCTTAGCTCAGTTGGTTAGAGCACCACCTTGACATGGTGGGGGTCGGTGGTTCGAGTCCACTAGGACGCACCATCCGGTTGGCAAAACAAGAATGCGCCCTTAGCTCAGTTGGTTAGAGCATCACCTTGACATGGTGGGGGTCGGTGGTTCGAGTCCACTAGGGCGCACCATTTTTGCGTTGCACATGATGTCGGTTATGCGTCCTTAGCTCAGTTGGTTAGAGCACCACCTTGACATGGTGGGGGTCGGTGGTTCGAGTCCACTAGGACGCACCATGACAGCACGCGGTGATGAGCCAGGTAATACCGAATACCAAACAGATCTTGCGCCCTTAGCTCAGTTGGTTAGAGCATCACCTTGACATGGTGGGGGTCGGTGGTTCGAGTCCACTAGGGCGCACCAAATTCTGAGAATCCCGCTCACCGAGCGGGATTTTTGTTTTTACGCTGTTATCGACTGCCCTGTCTTTATCTACCCTACCCTCGCTCAATACACCCCGACCGGCGCAGGTAGCGCTAGCGTAGAGAGGCAATGAGCCTGCCCATCACCCACCTGCCACAGTTGCAGGGCATGTTCCCCTTGCGCCGCCACCAGCACTCGGCTCCCGACAAAGCGGGCATCACGCGGAGTTCGGCCGCAGGAAAAATCAAAGGCATGTTGCAGCAAGCCACTTGGGGCATCGCGCGCCAGCATCACGCAGCGATCCTCACCGCGCAGGGTAATGAGCAAGGTGCGCTCATCAGAGCTTAACCGGCACGCCGCCGCGCTACATTCACCATCCTCACCAGCGCCTCGTAGCGGCAGGGTTTGCAGCAAGCTAAGCGAGGCGTCCTGCCGGCGATAGACCTGCACGGCATTGCTTATCTCACAGAGCAGATACACAAAGCGCCCGTCGCCGCTTTGTGCAAACAGGCGTGGGCCGCAGACGTCAGGCAGCGACAACATTGCGAGAGGCTCAAGTCTCTTGGCGCCGAGACGGTAGATCACTATCTCATCAGTCCCCAGATCGGCTGACAGTGCATGGCGACCATCCGTGGTCGCCACCAGATGGTGTGAATGGGGCGATTGCTGGCGTGGATCGCGGCTTCTGGCCCGATAAGCATGTTGGTGCAGGTCGCGGATAGTGATCATCCCACCACTATCAACTGTGATCAACGCATCCACGCCATCGCGAAACGAGCTGGCCAGCACCGCTTCCCCGGCGGGCTCAAAACCAGAGAAAAAGGCCGGCACCGGGTGTCGCTCCACGGACTGCCACTGTCCATGTCGCTGCGTGTACACCTCGATCAGCGCTTGCCCGCTCACCTCATCCAGCAGCGCCAACCAACGCACATCCTCGATCGCCAGCATGGCACCCGGCTTGGCCTGCAAAGGCAACCACTGGAGCAAAGTCAGGCTCTCTGGCCCCACCTGCACACGGGCCACTCCCCGCCCCTGACCCTGCCCATCGCCGTAGCAGGTCACCCACACCTCATCGGTTATCGCCATCATGGGTGCGTGTTGTTATCTGCAGGAAAGACAATCCCGGCGACGCGGCGCCCTTGCTCAAGCACCTCTGCCACCAGCAGTGCGAGATCCAGCCAGGCATCAGCCTGTGACCAGTTTTGCTCGGCCAGACAGTCTCGAAACGCGGCGAACTCATACACCATGTGGTTGGTCTCTGGCGGCACATCGCACTGCACTGACTGTCCGGCCAGCACGCCGTGCGCTTTACCACACACATTGGGCGTGTCGTCGATGCAAAGCCACCCCTTGGTGCCTTGCAGCGTGGTCTTGCCGGGACTCGCGGAATCCTTGGCGCCTGAACACACCGCCACCTGCCCGGGATAACCCAGAGTCAGCACACCCGAGGTATCGATGCCGTTAAACCCCTTGTTGCACTGGTAGCTGACGCTATCGGGTCGGCCAAGCAATGCACAGGTCAGATAGACGTTATAGAGATTGATGTCATAAAGCGCGCCGCCAGAGCTGGCCGGATCAAACGCCGCATGCACCTTGCCAGCCTGATAATCATCAAAACGGCTTGAATATTGGGAGTAGTTACTAAGCATCAGTGTCTGCTGGCCCAACTTGGGCTGATGCGCCTTCAACCAGGCAAACACCGGGGTGTGGATAGAGGTGATCGCCTCAAACAGCATGCAGCGCTGCTGGCGTGCCAGCGCGGCCAACGCCCGTGCCTCGGTCAGGTTGGAAGTAAGCGGTTTTTCGCAAATCACGTGCTTGCCAGCACGCAGCGCCGCCTTGGCATAGTCAAAATGCAGGTGATTGGGCACCCCCAGATAGACCACCTCTACCTCACTGTCAGCCAGCAAGGCGGCATAGTCGGTATACACCCGCTCGATGCCATATTGCGTGGCCAACTGCTCGCCCTTGGCGCGGCTGGGTTCACGTACGCAAAGTGCAGCCAAATCTATTCCATCAAGACGGCGCAGGGCATCGAGTGCCGACAGCACAATCTTGCCTGCACCCACCAGTGCCATTTTCATCTTGTACTCCTTCATGTTCATACGGTTAGGCAACCACCTGTAAATCAATGTCATGCTGCTCTAACAGCGCCAGAATATTGGCCGGCGGCGCGGCGTCGGTGATCAGGCAGTCGATATCCTGCCAACCACAGCTCTGATAGACAAAACGCTGATTAAACTTGCTCCGCTCACAAACACAGATGCGATAGGCCGCTTGTCGCGCCATCGCCAGTTTGACGCCCGCTTCGAGCTCTTTTTCGCACGAGAGCCCCTGCGCACTTAAACCCGGCACCCCGATAAAGGCCTTGTCGGCCTGATAGCCTGCCAGCTGCTGCAATGCCTCACGGCTGTAGATAGCACGATTGAAGGGATCAAACTCGCCACCGAGCATGATGCGGCGAAGATCGCTGTGGCCACTTAAGGCATAGAGAATATCGACGGAGTTGGTCACCACCGTGGCCGGAACTATCAGGGCCTTGGCCAGAGCCTCCAGGGTCGTACCGGTATCGAGCAGCACCACATCGGAAGGCTGAATCATGGACGCAGCCCGCTTAGCCAAGCGGGCCTTGACGGCGTCCACGCTGCGCTCGCGGTAGGGAATGCCCGGTTGATGCTCGCGCTGGCGCATGGCCCCACCGCGAATGCGCGTGATGCCGGGCAGCTGGGCCAGCTTGACCAGATCGCGGCGCGCCGAATCATAAGAGATGCCATAACGCTGGCAGATCAGCTCCTGAGTGACCTTGCCCTCTTTGGCAATCCACTCGGAAAGCTCTACAAGTCGCTCTTCCTGGGTCATTATTTACCTCACAATCACTTACGTGTTTATAAGTGATCATGTTTTTTAATGCAACCAAGATGCGAAAACCTGTTTATTGGCGAAGATGACCGCTGTTGACCATCTGCCCTTCAACCCGCTGCTGTGCAAGCTCAAGCGCTTGATCCACCGTCAACCGTCCCATCAGCACGTCGGCGACCAGATAGCCAACCCCGTTGCCGAAAGCGGCATATTCGGGGATCCCGACAAACTGAACACCGGAATAGGGCAATCCAACGGGCCGCCCAACGTTAGCCTGCTCCAGCGCATCTTCAACCACCTCGGCAAAGGGCGCTTGGGCGTGATAGGCAGGATCGGCATAGACTGAGCGGCGAATACCCGGCGGCACGGCTGCCCAACCTTGCTGCTTAACCACTTCACGTACGTAAGCACGGGATGTCGCCCAGCGGATAAAGCGTTGCGCCGCCTCGCCGTGCCGCGTATAAGCGGGCACGGCCATGGCCCATGACCAGTTCCAGCTGGAGGGAAGCGTGGCTCGCGGGGCGGCAACCATGCCGGTACGGCTGCTCACCTGCGAGACACTCTTGTCATACAGGGTGCCAGCGGCCACCGTGGCATCCACCCAGATGGCGCAGTGGCCGTCGGCAAACAGCTTGAGATTTTCCACATAGCCCAGCGTCTGCGGCTCGGGCGGACCAAACTGCCCCAACAGCTCGATATAAGTACGCAGCACCGTGCGCCAGGGGGCCGTTTTAAGGGTGGGATGCCACTTGTCATCAAACCAGCGACCACCGTGGGCATGCACCCAGGAGGTGATCAGCGCCATGTTGATGCCCCACCCCGGCTGGCCACGCAGGCAGATGCCATATTGCTGCTGCTCGGGATGGTGCAACTACTCGGCCAGGCGGCGCAGATCGGCAAAATCCGGTTTAGGTGGCATCACCAGCCCGGCGTTGGTGAAGAGATCACGCCGGTAGTAAGTCGCAATGCCTTCGGAATAAAACGGCAGTGCATAGAGGTGTTTTTCCAGCGACAAGCTTTGCACAATCGCGGGGAAGAGATCGCCCGGCTCATAGTCGGCCGGCAGGCTATCAAAGGGGAGCAACCAGCCGCGTGAGGCCCAGATCGGCGTTTCGTAGTTACCAATGGTCACCACATCGAAGCGCCCTTCGCCGAGTGCCAGTTCAGCCAGCACGCGCCGGCGCAACGTGCTTTCATCAAACACCCGCCACTCCAGCTCGATATCCGGATGCTGGCGTTCAAACTCCGCCGAGAGGCTTCTGAGCATCAGCATCTCGGGATTATTCACGCTGGCGATAACCAGATGGTGCTTGCTGCCCTGCTCGGTGTGGCGCGGTAACAGACCAAAACGGGCACGGATCTCGGTCAGAGTGCCATCGGCCTGTAGCATCGCCAGCCCCTTGTTAAACGCCCGTAGCAGGGTGGCCGTGCGCTCCCCTTGCAGTGAAAACGCCAGATGAAACGAATGCCGCGCCAACAAGGGATGGCGAAACACCAGCTTGCCAATGTATTCGGGACGTTGCTCGGCCATCAAATCGGCTGCGGTGTATTGATCAATCTGCACATACTCAAGGCGTTGATAGTAGAGCTTGTCGAGATTTTGCAGATCGTGATTTGCCGGGCTGACCACAATATCTCCGCTCTCCGCCATCCCCGGCAACACGTAACCACCACGCACCACCCCAATCCGGCTGCCGGATAGCTCGCGCCACAATCGGGCCCACTCCGGCATGGCACCACTGGCATCGCCAGCGTGCTCGTCGGCCAGAGCCAGCAAGCCAATCACATCACCCGGAAAGGGATCTGAGTAAACCACCCCTTCCGCCTCGTTAAGATAAACCGGCGCGATGGCATCAACCCGGCTGTTTTGCACCAGAAGGCGGGCCCGGGCCAGCGGATAGAACTGCAAGTCCACGTCATACCCCACCCGGGCAAAGGCTGATTTTGCGACCTCAAATACATAGCCCTGATCGGGTAAATGAGGGCCAATATAGGGCTCGCGCGAACTGCTAACCAGGCGCGCAACGTCAGCTGCACCGGCTATCCCACAGCCGAGCAACCCTCCAAGCAGTAGTACGCCCCAGACTCGTCTCATCGCACTCTCCTCCATCCTTGGAGGAGTATAGCCAGCGCCGAAAGACACCATGCTAGACCGACAACGCCGGGTGACAGCACACGGCAGACTTGATGAATTTTTTCTGATTATTCAGTCAGTGCCTTCACCATATGGGGGATTGGTCAGAGCGTGATCCAGGTCGCATTATCAAAACGGTCAGGGTCATCCCGTTCGCGCCATGACCCGCTTTTCGTCGTCTCCCTGCATCGCTCGCCGCGCCTCTCTGGTCTTTCCTCCCACGCGACGAGTCGAGGGTAACAACGCATCAGGAGGATGAGTGTGACTGCTGAAAATTACCTCGAAATGCATCGTGACCGCTGGTTCCAGTTGGTCGATAACTTGCTGGAGCCCGCGGGTATTCGCCTTAATGGCGCCCATTGCATGGATATCCAGGTGAGAAACCCGCTGTTTTGCAAACGTGTGTTGCAGCAAGGGTCGCTTGGCTTGGGGGAAAGTTATATGGAGGGTTGGTGGGACTGTGCACGCCTCGACCAACTCTTTGAGCGAGTGTTACGTGCCGGACTCGATCGCCAGTTGCCAGCTCGCGTCGGCGATCTGCTCTCTGTGCTGGCCGTGCGCCTCTTCAATCCCCAGAGCCGACGCCGCGCCTGGCAAGTGGGTGAAGTTCACTACGATCTTGGCAATGATCTCTTCAGCCTGATGCTCGATAGCCACATGCAATACTCCTGCGGCTATTGGGCCAAGGCCACCACGCTTGAGCAAGCGCAGCAGGACAAGCTGCGACTGATCTGTGAAAAGCTACAACTGCGATCAGGTCAGCGTTTGCTCGATATCGGCTGCGGCTGGGGCGGCCTTGCCGAATATGCCGCCCGCCACTACGGCGTTTCGGTGGTCGGTATAACCATCTCACGCGAACAGCAGCAGATGGCCCAAGCACGCTGTCGCGATCTGCCAGTGGAGATCCGGCTACAAGATTACCGCGACCTTAATGAGCCCTTTGATGCCATTGTCTCGGTCGGCATGTTTGAGCACGTGGGGCCAAAGAACTATCCGCACTATTTTGCGATGGTTGCACGCTGCTTGCGCGGTGATGGCTTGTTCCTGCTGCACTCCATCGGCTCAAACCGCTCCGATCTCAAGGTCGATCCCTGGATCAACCGCTATATATTTCCCAATGGTTGCCTCCCCTCGGCAGCCCAAATCACTCGCGCTATCGAAGGCGAGTTTGTGCTGGAAGACTGGCACAACTTCGGCGCCGATTACGACCGCACCCTGATGGCTTGGCTGGCGCGCTTCCAACAGAGCTGGCCACGACTTAACGATCACTACCCGCCTCGTTTCTATCGGATGTTCAGCTACTACCTTGCCTGCTGCGCTGGCGCATTTCGCGCCCGCGACATCCAGTTATGGCAGCTGTTGCTCAGCCCGCGTGGTGTGGCGGGTGGCATCCGGGTTCCCCGTTGATCGTGGATGGGAGAAAAACGATGAATCAAACCGCACTGATTGTGGAGGGAGGCGCCATGCGCGGCATCTTTGCCTCCGGTGTGCTCGATGCCTTTCTTGAGAGCCGCCATAACCCGTTTGATCTGGTTATCGGCGTCTCGGCGGGCGCCGCCAACCTGCTCGGTTACCTTAGCCAGCAGCGCCGGCGCAGTTATCACATCATTACTGAGCTTGCGAGCAGCGGCCGCTTCTTTGATCCACTGCGCTTTGTACGTGGTGGCGATCTGGTGGACGTAGGCTGGCTGTGGCAGGCGAGCTTCGAGCGCTATCCGCTCGATTGGGACGTGTTTGATCGCTTCTCGGGCGAGTTTTGCGTCGTCGCCACCGAGGTGGCCAGCGGCGAGCCACGCTATATCACTGTCACGCCCGACAACCTGTTACTGGCCATGCAGGCCACCAGCGCCATGCCACTGGTCCAGCACACCACGCCGGTCATTAATGACGAGATCCTGGCCGATGGAGGGATCAGCGACTCGATTCCAGTGATAGAAGCCTACCGCCGTGGTGCGCGCCATCTGACGGTGATCCTCTCCGAGCCGTGGGGATATCGCCTCAAGGCGCCGCGCTTTTCCTGGTTGCTCAAACAGATGCTCACCACCGAGCCCGCGCTCGCTTGCGCCCTGCTGCGCCGCGAGCAGTGCTATAACCAGGCACTCGATTTTATTGCCCACCCGCCAGCGGATTGCCACATCGAGCTGATTGCACCGCCGGCTGACTTTGCCGTCGCGCGCTTTACCCGGGACCGCCATCGGCTCGAGACCGGCTATCTGCAAGGCTACTGGCGTGGGCGGCAGGCGCTGCTGGGCGACACGCCGTTATACAGCGCCCATCCCGTCCACTTGGCACCAGCCTGATCAGGGTAAAACGGGCCAGGAGCACAAGGCCGGTAACTCGGCCGCCAGCAGATCGACGCAGGCTCGCAGCCGCGCCGAGGTATCCAGCCGGCGGGTATAGACCGCATAGATATCCGCCGGTTGGCTAAATTCAGGTAACACCTGGCGCAGTGCGCCGCTGGCCAGCTCGCGCTGCACATTCCAAAGGGATCGCAGCATGATGCCGTGCCCATCCAGACACCATTGGCGGGCGACGTCGCCGTTATTGGTACTCATCCATGCCCTTGGTTGCAGGCGATAGACCTCACGACCACTGGCCAGATGCCAATGCCCGTCACTCTGATCCCGCTCGCGAATACCGATGCAGCGATGCTGGCGCAGCTCATCGAGCCGGGTCGGCGTTCCCGCACGGGCCAGATAGGAGGGCGCGGCGCACAAGATGCGTCGATTGCTGGCCAGGCGGCGGGCGATCAGATCCGGCGCCGGCTCACCGCCGACCAGTAATTCCAGATCGAATCCTTCCGACACCAGATCCACCGGTCGATCCAGCAGCTCAAGTTCAATGTCGAGCAAGGGATAGCGGCTGACCAAATGTGACAGCACCGGCGCCACGCAGCGCGTGCCAAATCCGGTGCTGGTGGTGATGCGCAGCCGTCCGGCCGGCACCTGCTGCTCACGGTTAAGTTCCCCTTGCAGCTGCGCCATGTCCGATAACAGCGACTGCGCCCAGCGCAAGGTGATCTCCCCTTCTCGGGTCAGGCTGACTTGTCGGGCCGAGCGCAGCAACAGCCGGGTGCCGAGCGTCTCTTCGAGCAGGGCAATGCGCTTGCTGACATAGGCCGGCGAGACCGCCAGCTGCTGGGCAGCCAATTTGAATCCCCCGCAGTGGGCAACACAGGTGAAGACGCGCAGATCCTTAAAGGGAGGCAGATGATTCACAATACGTGTTCCTTATATCCACAAATCAGGCATTTATACACGAATAGTAAATCATCTAGGCTGCAGGGACTACACACGTTCACAAGGAGCGAGCACAATGAAAACCCTGCGCATTGCAGTGATCCCGGGCGATGGTATCGGTAAAGAGGTGATCCCGGCCGGGATTGTGGTGCTCGAGGCGGCGGGGCGCCGTCACGGCGTACAGTTTGAGTGGCACTGGTTTGACTGGTCGTGCGAAACCTACCACAAGACCGGGCGGATGATGCCGGAAGATGGTCTGGAGCAACTGCGCGGCTTTGATGCCATTTATCTGGGCGCCGTTGGCTATCCCGGCGTGCCCGATCATATTTCCCTGTGGGGCTTGCTGCTGCCGATCCGCCGCCAGTTCGAGCAGTATGTCAACTTGCGTCCGGTGCGCCTGTTTGCCGGTGTGCCCTGCCCGCTGGCCGGCAAACGGCCGGGAGATATCGATTTTTACGTGGTCCGTGAAAATGTCGAAGGGGAGTACTCCACCATTGGCGGCATGCTCTATGAAGGCACTGATAATGAGCTGGTGATGCAGCAGAGCGTCTTTACCCGCCGCGGCACCGACCGAATTTTGCGTTACGCCTTCGAGCTAGCCCAGCGCCGTCCCAAGCGCCATCTGACCTCGGCCACCAAATCCAACGGCATCTACCACTCCATGCCCTACTGGGACAAGCGGGTTGCAGCAATGGCCAGCCACTATCCCGACGTCGCCGTGGATCAGTTCCACATCGACATTCTGACCGCCCACTTTGTGCGTAAACCCGAGCACTTCGACGTGGTGGTTGGCTCCAACCTGTTTGGCGACATTCTCTCGGACTTGGGGCCAGCCTGCACCGGCACCATAGCCATTGCCCCGTCGGCCAACATCAATCCCGAGCGCACCTTCCCTTCCATGTTTGAGCCGGTGCATGGCTCGGCACCCGACATTGCCGGTAAGGGGATCGCCAATCCGCTCGGAACCATCTGGGCTGGCGCGATGATGGTGCAGCACTTAGGCGAGCCGGCGATGCACGACACCATCCTCGCCGCCATGGAGCAAGTGTTAGCGCACGGTGAGGTGCTGACCCCGGACATGGGAGGAAAGGCGTCAACCCAGACGCTTGCCGACGCGGTGGCGGCCTTGGTCGCGCTCTAATTTTCCCAGACACACGGGCAAGGCAGGGAACATCGCGCCCTGCTTTGCTCAGGCTGACAGTGACGGAAAATGCTGCTGGCAGTAACGAGTGATGAAATCGACGCAGACCCGCAGCTTGACCGAGCTATAGAGCGGCACCTGATAAACCGCCCAGACATTGGCACTTTGCGCATAATCGGGCAGCACCCGGCATAGCCGGCCCGATTCGAGCAGCGGTGCGACGTCCCACTCCGAGCGCAGCAAAATGCCCTTCTCTTCCAGTGCCCAGCGCAGCAGCAACTCACCGCTGTTCGAAGAGAGATGGCCAGCCACCTTGACCGTGCGCTTTCCCTGTGGCCCCTCTAGCGTCCAGACTCCGAGGGTCTGATCCCGCTCCCGGCTGACCAGACACTCGTGCTCGGCCAAGGCTTGTAGCGTCTGCGGCATACCACGCTGCGCCAGATAGGCGGGCGCTGCGCAAAGGATGCGATGGTTCTGCATCACCCGCCTGGCAATATAGTGATCGGGAATATCATCGTTAATCCGGATATCCAGATCGATATTATCTCGCACCAAATCAATCTGCCGATCAAATAATTCGAAGTGAATTTTAAGATCCGGATAGATATTCATCAACTCGGTAATCGCCGGAGCAATACAGTGACGAGCAAAACCAAAACTGCAACCAATTCTTATTTGGCCTGCAGGGCTTTCATGTAATTGGTGCAAATCATCAAGCAGTGACTGACAAGCGCCAAGAATATCCTGTGAACGCTCGTAACAGAGCTGCCCATTCTCGGTGAGCACCACCCCACGCGGCGAACGGTGCAGCAATTTTGTCCCGAGTGACTGCTCAAGTTGCTGGATTCGTTTGGTCACAAACGCCGGCGTCTGCCCGAGCTGCTCGGCAGCGGCGCACAGGCTGCCACACTTAACAACGGCTTGAAATACCAAAAGATCTTTTGGCAATGGGTACTGCGTGAGCGTCATCCTGGACCACCATATCCATCACAAAGCAGGCCTGCTTTTAGCCCGCACACCCCGAGCATGATAACGAATTGCTTCTGCGCAAACTGTGGATTGGCGCAATAAACCAAGAGGTAATAACACATCGAGATGTCAACTCACGCTATCTATGCAACATTTTAATTATCGTAAAGATGGCAAACAAGAACAGCTATCAAATACACAGTTTGTTAAGTCCCACTTAACGCATACCCCTTAGGGGTAGTTAAAATAAACGTGATAGGTTTCTGTTCGAATATTTCATGACTCTTCTGCTGGCAATAATCGCAGAGAGCATATTACAAACGGAGCCTGTTCCATGAAGCCAGATCACCCGAGCGATGCCGAAATACGGCTTACCCAGATTGTTGCCAACTTTACCGACATGATCGCCAAACGCCTGCCAGATGACGTGGTCGACAAGCTAGCCGCCCTGCGCGATGCCGAAACCAGCAAGATGGGCAACATCATCTATCACACCATGTTTGATAACCTGGCCAAGGCCATTGAACTCGACCGGCCAGCTTGTCAGGACACCGGCGAGATCATGTTTTTCGTCAAGGTGGGCGCCTGTTTTCCCTATCTGGGAGAGCTTCGCTCTATCCTGACTGCCGCCGTGCAGCAAGCCACCCGGCAGGCGCCCCTGCGCCACAATGCGGTTGAGATTTTCGATGAGATCAATACCGGCACCAACACCGGCAGCGGTGTGCCTTGGATCACCTGGGACATCATACCCGATGACGACAGCGCCGAGATTGAGGTCTACATGGCCGGTGGTGGCTGCACCCTGCCCGGCCGCGCCAAGGTGCTGATGCCCTCGGAAGGCTACGAAGAGGTGGTGCGCTTCGTGTTTGAAAACATCTCCACCCTCGGGGTCAATGCCTGCCCGCCGGTACTGGTTGGGGTGGGGATCGCCACCTCGGTCGAAACGGCTGCCGTCCTGTCACGCAAGGCCATCCTGCGCCCCATCGGCTCTCGTCACCCCAATCCGAAAGCGGCCGAATTGGAGCTACGCCTCGAAGAGGGGCTCAACCGACTGGGGATCGGCCCGCAGGGGCTGACCGGTAACAGCTCGGTGATGGGCGTTCACATCGAATCGGCAGCCCGTCACCCCTCCACCATTGGCGTGGCCGTCTCGACCGGCTGCTGGGCCCACCGTCGTGGCACCTTGCGGGTAAACGCCGATCTGACTTTCGACTCTCTTTCCCATACCCGGAGCTGATTATGAAACGCGTACTAACCACCCCCATCCAGCCTGAAGAGATCACCGATCTGCGGGTAGGCGATGTGATCTATCTAAGCGGAACCTTAGTAACCTGCCGGGATGTCTGCCACCGCCGTGCCATTGAGCTAAAGCGCGAGCTGCCGGTAGACCTGCGCGGCAAGGCAATTTTTCACGCCGGCCCCATCGTGCGCAAAGTCGGCGAGCAGTGGGAAATGGTCTCCATCGGCCCGACCACCAGCATGCGAATGGAGTCGTTTGAGAAAGAATTTATCGCCCAAACCGGTGTGCGCATCATCGTCGGCAAA
This sequence comes from Aeromonas sp. RU39B, assembly GCF_900156095.1. Taxonomy (GTDB): domain Bacteria; phylum Pseudomonadota; class Gammaproteobacteria; order Enterobacterales; family Aeromonadaceae; genus Aeromonas. The sequence continues at coordinate 120,211 of NZ_FTMJ01000005.1, read as the reverse complement.
GGTGGCATGGGCCCCAATACCGAGGCCGGTTGCCGCGAACACAAGGCACTGCACGTCATCTTTCCGGCCGGCTGCGCCGTGGTGGCGGCCACTCAGGTCGAAGAGATTGAAGAGGTGCACTGGACCGAGCTTGGGATGCCCGAATCTTTGTGGGTCTGCCGGGTCAAGGAGTTCGGCCCGCTGATCGTCTCTATCGACACGGAGGGCAATAACCTGATCGCCCACAACAAGGCCCTGTTTGCCGAGCGCCGCGATGCCATTGTCGCCGAGATCTGCGAACACGTGCACTACATCAAATAACCGTTCGGGGAGCTGGTCTCCCCGCTCTTTTTTGCAAGGACGTTCATCATGACAGAGAGTATTGCTCTGCGATGGCGGCTGCTAGCTCCACTAGCCGTTGCCCTGTTCATCCTGCTGTTACCCACACCGCAAGGACTGGAGCCCCATGCCTGGCACTATGTGGCGGTGTTTATCGGCGTAATGGTCGGCTTGGTACTCGAGCCGCTACCCGGCGCCGTGGTCGCCATGGTGGGCATTGCGATCATTACAGTGCTGGCCCCCTGGCTGCTCTTCTCTCCCGAGCAGTTGGCAGCCCCCGGCTTTAAATCCACCTCGGCAGCACTCACCTGGGCTGTGTCCGGTTTTTCCAACTCGGTGATTTGGCTCATTTTTGCCGCCTTTATGTTTGGTACCGGTTATGAGAAAAGCGGGCTTGGTAAGCGCATCGCCCTGCTGCTGGTGCGCAAGATGGGCCACCGCACGCTGTTTCTTGGCTACGCCATCATGCTCTCCGAGCTTTGTCTGGCACCGGTCACTCCGTCCAACTCGGCGCGTGGAGCCGGGATTATCTACCCGATCATCCGTAACCTGCCGCCGCTTTACGACTCCCATCCCAACAGCCCGAGCGCCCGCCATATCGGCTCTTACATCATGTGGATGGGGATCACCGCCGACTGCGTGACCAGCGCCATCTTCTTAACCGCCATGGCGCCGAACCTGCTGCTGATTGGCCTGATGAAAAGTGCAGCGCACACCACGCTCAGCTGGGGTGATTGGTTCCTGGGCATGTTGCCGTTGAGCCTGCTGCTGATATTGCTGGTGCCCTATCTGACCTACCTCTTCTATCCGCCGACCATCCGGCAGGGTAATCAGGTGTGTGTCTGGGCAAGCGAGCAGCTGAAGGCTATGGGCCCGTTGAGCGGGCGCGAGATCAAGATGATTGTCCTGATGATCCTGGCGCTGCTGCTTTGGATCTTCGGTGGCAAGCTCATCGATGCCGCCACCGTGGGCTATGCCGTGGTGGCCCTGATGCTGCTTGGCAAGGTGATCTGCTGGGACGACATCATCAGCAACAAGAGCGCCTGGAATGTCTTTTTCTGGCTCGCGTCGCTGATTGCATTGGCCACAGGCCTTAACCAAAACGGCTTTATCCAATGGTTTGGCACCGGATTGGCTGGTCATCTGGCCGGATTGTCCCCCACCTGGGTCATGGTGGCGCTCATCACTACCTTCTATTTGCTGCGTTATTTCTTTGCCAGTGCCACCGCCTATACCTCGGCGCTAGCGCCCATGATGATCGCAACCGCGCTGGTGATCCCGGGCCTGCCGCTGCCGGCATTTTGTCTGATGCTAGGCGCCGCCATTGGTCTGGGCAGTATCGTGACGCCCTACGCCACCGGTCCAAGCCCCATCTACTACGGCAGTGGTTATCTGCCGACCGCCGATTACTGGCGACTCGGCGCCCTGTTTGGCGCGCTGTTTCTGGTGCTACTGCTGGCCACCGGCCTGCTTTGGATGCCGCTGGTGCTTGGCTGATCCTGCCGTGTTTCCCGCAGGGTGACATGTCCATGATGGCGCCCTGCACACGAGGATATGACAGCTTGCACTCTCCTTTTCGCCCACGGATGTGGGCGTTTTTTTTGATCGAGCGATCGGTTTTATTCTGATCTCCCGTCATGTGCTGCGTGCCTGTGACTAGGCAACTCATTGCCCTTTGCCATATACTGTATTTATATACAGTTACCGGTAAATGCTAACCCATGACCACCGCCGCCTCCTTATTCGCTCCGTTGTTTGAGTCACGTATTCCCTGCGGCTTTCCTTCGCCAGCGCAGGATCACCTGGTCAAGCCGCTCGATCTTAACAACCTGTGCGTGCGCCATCCCGCGGCCACTTATTTTGTGCGGGTACAAGGAGACAGCATGGTGGGCGCCGGTATCCATGATGGCGATCTGCTGGTCGTCGATCGTTCCCTGACGGCCCGCCACGGCGACGTGGTGATCGCCTGCCTGCAGGGGGAATTTACCGTCAAACGCCTGCAGCTCTCTCCTGCGCCTGCGCTGCTGCCAGACAACCCGGCCTATCCGGCGCTGCCGCTTGATGAAGGGAGCGAGCTCGATCTGCAAGGAGTGGTGACCTTTGTCGTGCATGCCGTTCGCTAACACTCGTCAAGGATCTGCCATCGCGCTGGTGGACGTGAATAACTTCTATGCCAGCTGCGAGCGGCTGTTTCGCCCAGACCTTACTGGGCGCCCGTTGGTGGTGCTCTCCAACAATGATGGCTGCGTGGTATCACGTAGCCCCGAGGCCAAAGCGCTCGGCATCAAGATGGCGGTGCCGTTTTATCAGATAAAAGAAGAATTTGAAGCCTGTGGCGGGGTCTGGTTCAGCTCCAATTACACCCTCTACGGCGATATGTCACGCCGAGTCATGACACTCCTTGAGCAGAGCGCACCGGAGGTGGAGATCTACTCCATCGATGAGGCCTTTATTCATCTCGAAGAGCGCTGGGCCGGCAATCTGCTCAGCTATGGCCAGCAACTTCGCGCCCGTATCAAGCAGTGGACTGGTCTGAGCGTCGGCATTGGCATTGCCCCGACCAAGACCTTGGCCAAACTGGCCAATCACGCGGCCAAACGCTGGCCGGCGACTGGCGGCGTGGTGGATTTAACGGCGCAGGAGCGATGTCAGCGGCTGATGAGTATCACGCCGGTAGAGGAGATTTGGGGCATTGGCCGGCGCTTGTCACGCAAGCTACACGATGAGGGCATCACCCTGGCATCGGATCTGCTCACCCGCGCCCCCTCGTATTGGCGCAGCCGTTATGGCGTCACCTTGGAGCGGATTGTACGCGAGCTCTCGGGTCTGCCCTGCCTGCAACTTGAGATGCCCGCTGCGCGCCAGCAAGTGTTGTGCAGCCGCTCGTTTGGTCAGCCCGTTACCTCGCCCGAGCTGCTTAATCAGGCGATGGCGACCTTTATCGAGCGGGCGGCCGAAAAACTGCGCGAGCAGCAGCTTTGTGCCCGTCATCTGACCCTGTTTGTGCGCGGTAATCCGTTTCGGGAGCCCGATGCGCCCGCCGCACAGATTGCCCTGAACCTGCCCACGCCAACTGATGATACGGCCGCGCTACTTGCCGCTGCACGCCCCTTACTGACTCATTTATGGCATGCCGATGTTCGCTATCAGAAAGGGGGCGTCATGCTCACCGATCTGGTGGCGCGTAACCAGTGCCAGCCCGATCTGTTTACAGCCCCAGTTTCAGCTAGGCGCCACGCGCTGATGGATACCCTTGATGCTATCCGCCAACAAGGCATGGGAGAGATCCATTTTGCCGCGCAAGGGCTCAAACCCCAGGAGTGGATGATGCGCCAGGAGCAGCGCAGTCCCTGCTACACCACCTCGTTTGCCGATCTGCCGGTGGTCAACGCGAAGTAAGTTCGCAAGAATAATGGCTGCACATCACTAGTGAGATGGCATAGAAGAGCAAAAAAGAGACAAAAAAACACGCCCTCCGAAGAGGGCGCGTGACCTAGCCTAATCCGTTTAAAGCATTACGCTTCGCTGGCAGCGTTTGGTGCCACGTCGAGCAGGCTCTTGTCTTCGGCCATGCAGGCAGACGCCGTAAAGAGCACGTCAGTAGAGCTGTTCAGGGCAGTTTCGGCAGAGTCTTGCAACACGCCGATGATAAAGCCCACCGCCACCACTTGCATGGCAATGTCGTTGCTAATACCAAACAGGCTGCACGCCAGCGGGATCAGCAGCAGAGAGCCGCCAGCCACACCGGATGCCCCACAGGCACTGATGGTCGCCACCACGGAGAGCAGCACCGCCGTTGCCAGATCCACCTCAATGCCCAGTGTATGGACTGCCGCCATACTCAGCACGGTGATGGTGATAGCCGCACCGGCCATATTGATGGTGGCGCCGAGCGGAATGGAAACCGCATAGGTGTCTTCCGGCAGACGCAGCTTTTCGCACAGCGCCATGTTGACCGGAATGTTAGCCGCCGAGCTACGGGTAAAGAAGGCGGTGATACCGCTCTCTTTAAGGCAGGTCAGCACCAGCGGATAGGGGTTGCGCTTGATTTTGACAAAGACGATCAGCGGGTTAACCACAAAGGCAATAAACAGCATGCAGCCAAGCAGCACGGCCAACAGGTGGGCGTAACCAAACAGAGCATCAAAACCGCTGGTGGCCAACGTGGAGGAGACCAGACCCAAGATACCGATCGGGGCGCAGCGAATCACTGCCTTCACAATCAGGGTCGTGCCATGGGAGATGTCATTGATGATCGCCTTGGTGCTGTCACTGGCGTGACGCAGGGCAATACCCAGCGCAATAGCCCAAGCCAGGATGCCGATATAGTTGGCCTCGATCAGTGCTTTGACCGGGTTGGTGACCACGTTAAACAGCAGGGTCTGCAAAACTTCGGTAATGCCCCCCGGAGGCGCCAGCTGTTCGCTATTGGCCACCAGATGCAGTTCGGAGGGGAACATGAAGCTCGCGACCACGGCCACCACCGCAGCGCTGAAGGTACCGAGCAGATAGAGCACCAGTATGGGTTTCATGCTGGTTTTCTGGCCCTGCTTGTGACCAATAATGGCCGCCATCACCAGTACAAAAACCAGTACCGGTGCAACTGCCTTGAGGCCGCCCACGAACAGGCCGCCGAGCAATCCGACTGATTTGGCAGCCTCAGGAGCCAGCCACGCCAGTAGGATACCAATGACCAGACCAACCAGGATCTGGCTAACAAGACTGGTACTGTTGACCAGTTTGATCAGGGGGTGTTGTGCTTTTGTCATCTGTCGAAGATTCCTTGTATACCAGCGGACAGGGTCCTTTGTCGCACCTCAGGCTGTACGAACAGAAGCAGAAGACATGGTCTACTGCTTCGCTGGTACCACTTTATTTTTTGAATAGGTTGCCCGAGTGCTGGAAATATCCCATCAACTGCACTGGATTTCCACTACAAAGGGAAACATTTAACTATTGACAGACACAAAAGCTAGTTATCAATCTTTTTATCAGCTTTTTAACCATATCTTCACGTTGAATACACTTATCCGGTCGGAACCTGAACGTACAGCACAAAAACAGGAAGGGCCCCTACCGGGGCCCTTCTTAAGCGGCTTTGTCATGCAACCGCTCAATCACTTCGTTGACTTCCTGCACCGTGTCCCGATGCGCGTCATCTGGCCGAAGTGGCATCACCATATGACCAGAAGCAAAATCAAACCGGCCGCGGCCATGTACGTAGATACGTCCCTTGAAAAAGGTCTTCACGTGTTTGGCGATCATTAAAGGCAAATACTTCTTGAACACACGCATGTATATAACCCTCTACACTTGTACCGGTTTGACCACAGCGTCTGCAAAAAAGTTCTCAATTGGCGAAGTTATCTTCTGCATTAACACAAAAGTGTGACATCAATCACCAATTGTTAATTATTTGTAATTTTAGCCTATTGTATGCGGTCCTTCCAGCCAGAGCAATGTGCCACGCCCCTCTTTATAGTCGATACACGCAAGACCTGAGGTAGCAAACAGCGGTGCTTCATGACCAGGGCAGAGGTGATGAACGAGATATCCGACCAGTGGCAGATGGCTAACTAGCAGGATGCTCTGCTCACTGGCGGAGAGTACATCCAGGTATGACGCCATGCTGACCGGATTGCCGTAGGGGGTGATCTCATCGCTTTGCTCCACCACCGCCACCTCGGGCAATTCACTGCAGATGGCTTGCCAAGTTTGACATGCGCGCACATACGGGCTGTGAATGACCCTATCCAGACCACTCAACTGCGGCGCCAACCAGCGGGCCATCAGCACCGATTCATGAATGCCCTGCTCTGTCAGCGGGCGCTCCTCATCGGTTCTGGCATTCATGCCGGCCTGACCGTGACGCATAATATAGATCTTCATGACTACCTCGCCCTGACGGGCCTGTTAAATGCGGGGGGATCTTACCTTGCCTCCCCCCCTGAAACAATTGAACCAGCTCGCAGAAAAGGGTTTGCCTGCCCCTCCCGAGAGGTCAATAATTGCCTTTACTAACCAAATACTTGCGCAAAGAGCTCACCATGAATCCCCATGCCAGTCCGAATGATCATCGGCAATACCGTTATCTGGTGCTCGACAACCTGCTGCGGGTACTGCTGATTGAAGATGACACCGCCGACAAGGCTGCCGCATCACTGGCTGTCCACACCGGGCACTTCGATGATCCCGTTGACCGGCAAGGTATGGCTCACTTTCTTGAGCATATGTTGTTCCTAGGGACACAAACCTTCCCCAAACCCGGTGACTATCAACAGTTCATCAACCGCCACGGTGGCAGCAATAACGCCTGGACCGGCACCGAATTCACCAACTTCTTCCTCGAGATAGACCCGGACTATCTCGACGAAGCGCTGCAGCGTTTTTCCCAATTTTTCATCTGTCCGACCTTTGATGCCGCGCTGGTGGACAAGGAGCGCAACGCCGTCGATTCCGAATATCGTCTTAAACTTCAAGACGATGTGCGCCGCAGCTATCAGGTGCACAAAGAGACCGTCAATCCGGCGCATCCGTTTGCCAAATTCTCGGTGGGCAATCTCGACACACTGGGCGATAGGCCCGGCCGTGCACTGCGCAGTGAACTCATCGCCTTTTACGAGCAACACTACAGTGCCGATCGGATGGCGCTGGTGTTGCTCGCCCCTGCCCCACTCGATCAGTTAGAAGCGTGGGCAAAATGCTATTTCTCTCCCATTTTGAATCGCAATTTGGGAATGCCACGCCTGTCGATGCCGCTCTATCGACCCGAGGATCTCGCCATCGAGATCGCCATCAAGCCGCTCAAAGAGGTGCACCGCCTTAATGTGGTCTTCCCGCTCGGCTCGGTGGATCACCTCTATCGCCAAAAGCCGCTCACCTTTATCAGCCACCTGATTGGCCATGAAGGTGATGGCAGCCTGCTGGCCCTGCTCAAACGCCGCGGCTGGTGCAACCAGCTCTCGGCTGGCAGCGGCGTGAGCGGTGACAACTTCAAAGATTACTGCGTCACCTTCGCCCTGACACCGGTTGGCTTTGAGCATATCGACGAGATCGTTACCCTGCTGTTTGGCTATCTGCAGCTGATCCGGGATCAGGGGCTCGAGGCGTGGCGTTACGACGAAAAAAAATGGGTACTCGAATCGGCCTTTCGCTTTCAGGAGCGTGGCCGCCCGATGGACACCGTCTCGTCCTTGGTGCTCAACCTCTTTATGTATGAGCCAAACGATCTGCTCTATGGCGACTACATGATGAGCGGATTTGATGAAGGGGAGCTGAAGACGCTGCTGGCACAGATGCATACCGGCAATCTGCGCCTGATGATCACCGCCCCCGAGGTCAGCACCGACCGTCTGGCTAACTGGTATCAGACCCCCTACCAGGTGACTGCGCTGACGCCAGCGCGTCTGGCATGCTGGCAACACGCCACGCCACACGCCGAGCTGCGCCTGCCCGAGCGCAATCCCTTTATCTGTCAGCGCCTCTCGGCCCGTCTGCCCACATTGCCAGCACAGGTGCCGGTAGCGCTGATTGATCGCCCCGGTTTTCGTCTCTGGCACCTGCACGATGGGCAGTTCAATGTGCCCAAGGGCAATGTCTATATTGCCGTGGATAGCGAGCATGCGGTCAAAAGCCCACGCCATATCGCCATGGCCCGCTTGGCGGTCGAATTGCTCACCGATCACCTCAACGCCATCACCTACGAAGCAGAGCTCGCGGGGCTGGGCTACCAGATTTATGCCCACCAGGGCGGTTTTACCATCGCCCTTCAGGGCTTTTCCGAGCATCAACTGGCGCTGCTCGATACTATCCTGGCTAACCGAACCCTGGGATACCCGGATCCTGGCCGCTTTGTGGAGATCAAGGAGGCGCTGATCCGCAACTGGGAAAACCAGTCCCACAGCCGACCCATTTCCCAGCTGTTTGGCCAGCTCACCAGCTTGCTGCAGCCCAACAATCCGCCCTTTGATCAGCTGCTGCCGCACCTCAAAGCCACCGAGCTTAAGGACATGCCGGCGTTTGTCACCGGCTTGTTTCGCGAAATCCACCTCGAGTGCCTGGTCCATGGCGACTGGCTGGAAGATGAGGCGCTGGCGCTCGCAGCCCTGCTTGAACGCCATCTTGCACCCTACAGCCGTCCCAGCCCCGAGACCCGCCGCCGACTGGTCGATATCAGCGGTCGTGGAACCCTGATCCGTGAGCATGGCTGCAATCAGGACGACTCGGCGCTGCTGGTCTATTACCAGTCGCGCACCACCCGCCCACGCGATATCGCCTGTTTCTCGCTGGCCAACCACATCATGTCGTCGACCTTCTTCCATGAGCTGCGTACCCGCCAGCAGCTAGGTTATGTGGTCGGCAGCGGTAATTTGCCGCTGAACCGTCACCCGGGACTGATCTTCTATATCCAGTCGCCGGTGGCCGGCCCGCAGATATTGCTCGATGCGGTAGAGCAATTTATCGACCTGTTTCCACTGGCAATGCTCGAGCTCACCGAAGAGCAGTGGCAAGCCAGCAAGGCCGGCCTGCAAGCCCAACTGGCCGAGCGCGATACCAGCCTGCGTGCCCGCGGCCAGCGATTGTGGGTCAGTATCGGCAACAAGGATTGGGGCTTTGTGCAGCGCGAGCGGGTCTTCGAAGAGGTGGGTGCCCTCACCCGGGCAGATCTCATCCGCTTTATCACCAAGCTACGTTCACGTACCTCAGATCGCCTGATCTTCTGCAGCTATGGCAAGGGACATCAGCACGATGAGCGCATCACCGGCCAGCTTATCGATGACACCCGTGCGTTTCGCCAAAGTGCCCGCAAGTTCTATAACTCATGACACCGTTTTGACAAAGAAAAAGCCGACCCGTTGGGTCGGCTGGAAATACCACATCAAACACGGCTTGAGCCGCAAAGTGAACATGAGCGTGAAAATCAGACACCGATGATCGGCTATGGCAGCCTCGCCAACCCGATAGCAACAGTGATTGAGAAACAGGTGTATCTTACGAATCAGGCGGCTGGGAGGCGTTGATCTACATCAAAGGAGGTAGCGTATTGCGTGCACGCCGCACCAGTCGGTAGCACACTTCATCGCAATACGAGAGCTCACCCCTTTGCAGCTTCGGATTGGCCTCATCAGCCTGACGCCCAAGTACCTCAATGGCAAAGTGCCGCTCAAACAACTGCCTGACCTCCAGCTCGCACACCGAAAACGGCGGCTGCTGTTGGCTATCGGGCTGATACTCCATGGTTACCAGTAGCACCTGCCCTCCGACTTCAACCATGCTGGCCAGTTGCTTGGCATACTCGACCCGCATAGCCGGCGGCAACGCAATCAGCGCCGCTCGGTCATAGACCAGCGCATAGCGGCGACCAAGGCGGCGCGCCTCGAAAAAATCGCCTTGATAAAGATGAATGCGTCCGTGGTGATGATAGCGAAACGGGCCGCTTTGACGAGACTCGGCCTGCCAGCCGTGCTCGCTAAAAAACTGCTCGACCGCAAGGGGCGAGAGCTCAAAGCCATGAACTTCATGGCCCTGCTCGGCCAGCCAGACCATATCACGCGATTTACCGCACAGTGGCACCAGCACGGTATCGGCCACACTCTGGGCTGCCCACCAGGTTTTCAGCCAGTCATTAAAATCGTGCTGATGAAAACCGATGCGATTCTCGGCCCAGCGGTTATGCCAAAATTCATCATCCATGATCGTGCTCCTTGCCCCTCACCGCATCCATGGCGGCGCTTAATTCACAGAGAGCCACTATGCCAAGAGGGCGCCGAGTTCGGCAAGTAGATGGCTGCATGTATTGTGCAGTCCCTCGCCAGGCACTCCGGCGCAACGTTCTGTACGTGTCTACGCACCAAACAACATTTCAAGCCTGGCTTGCACAGCGGCAAAATCCGGTCTGGATAGCGGCGCAGCATGACAGCACGCTGTCACCAGTTCAAAGAGCGCCTGGCGAAGTTCATCTGGCATGGTGCAGCGCTCGGTGAGCTCTTCGAGCAGACAACCAAATGCGCGCACTTCAAGCCGCTCTAGTGCGACGCCAAGCTGGCTACCGGGCTGATAAAACGAGGCGGCGCCAAAATCGCCAAGCAGCGCACCGCCCTGCCCGTCATGCAAAATATTGTGCGCGTAGAGATCCCCATGCACTATGCCGCGCCCGTGCAGATGCACCGCGACCGAAGCCATCTTGAGCGCAATCCCCTGCATGGTGGGCAGCGTCAAGCTGAGCCCTGCCTCATAACTATCACGGGTGCACGAAGCCAAACTGGGCGGTCCGGCCAGCGCCGTAAACGCAGGATCAATCAGCGCCATCACCAGTGCGGCAGAGCCCTTGGGATGATCGTGAATGTCCCCCACCAGCGGGATCAGCGCCGGATGTTGCCCCGCTGCCAGCGAGGCAGCCATCTCGCTTTGTGGCAAGCCATCACTGGTGACCTCACCCTTAAAGCATTTGACCGCCACCGGCTGCAACGCAGCCCCTTGCTGCCGGTGGGCTGCGAAAATTTGCCCGGAGGCCCCTTCCCCAAGCAGTGTTCCCAGCGTTAATTCACTCCATGGCACGGCAGTCACCGCTTCCGATGGTCTTGGCAAGATGCAACAAGGGTTGCCAGAAAAGGCCAGCCAGGAGAGGCGCGGCAGCGCCAACAACCAGGACGGCAGTTCACGCAGCCGGTTGGCCGAAAGACGCACCAATTCCAGACGCTGACAATCGGCGAGCGTCTCGGGAAGGGCCTCAAGCCGGTTACCGGCAAGCATCAATTTTTGTAAATCGCGGCACTGACCCAACTCATCGGGCAGCTGCGCGATATCGTTATCGGTCAGCACCAGCCAGCGCAGGTTAGTGGGCAAGGCGGCGGCGGGTACGTCGCGAATACGGTTAGCCTTAAAGCCCACCATAGTCAGTGCCGGGCAGCGCCCGAGCACCTCGGGCAAGCGGGTAAAGCGGTTTTGTGAGCAGAAAATGATCCGCAGCCGGTGACACTCAGCCAACTCATCGGGTAGTTCACAAAGCGCATTACCGGTGAGATCGAGCACTTCGAGCGTCTCTTTAAGGCTCAAAATCTCGGGCGGAAACGTGGTCAGATGTTCAGAGAGTTTCAGGTGGCGAGCACCAGCAAGCTCGCCAGCGCGCAGCTGCGCCAAGGTATGCATAACCATGTCTCAATCGGGATAAACAACACAATCACTGACACGGCCAACTATCTAACCGGCGGTCAGTCAGGGAGGGGCATTATAGAGAATCGTGATAGAGACTGCTTGTGTGGATACCAAGATATCTGTCTCGCACGGATGGCGCATCCTTGTCGCGTTTGCCGTTATCACTATCATTCGCGGATAGGATGCGCGCTCGGTAAGCTCATATGCGTGAATAATTGGCAGCTTGTCGATGGTGATGTCTGTTAGACATACAACGTGCCATGCCCATCTGGCATGGCATAGTGGTCACTCATCGACACGCAGCCAAGATGTAGGCGCCATCGTGGAGCGGTCAAGCATGTCCAGCCATGCCTTATTACTGTTCACGCGTCTTCCTGAGTTCTCATGTGTGAATGCCGTGAGGCAAGGATGCCCGCCGGAACCATTACCAGCAGGCCGGCGAAGGCCAGTGCCCCCCCCACCCATCCGGTAGAGGCCCAGCCCAGCCCTTGCGCAATCGCCAGTCCACCCAATGACGCGCCGATGGCATTGGAGACGTTGAAAGCACTGTGGTTAAGCGCTGCGGCTAGAGTCTGCGCCTTTCCCCCGACCTGCATCAAATGAGCCTGTAGGGCAGGCACCAACGCGAAGCCGTTACCGATCAGAAATAGCGTTACCAAAGCCCAATAAGTTGAACTGGCGGTAACGGAAAACAGTGCCAAAAACACCATGTTCCAAACCAACATACTGAAAATAGCTGGGATCAGTGCTCGATCAGCGAGCCAGCCACCGACCAGATTACCGACGATCATGCCCATCCCCCAGGTCGCAAGAGCCATCGGCACGCTGGACAGCGCCAGTCCTGTCACCTCGGTAAGCGTGGGGGTGATATAGCTATACACAGCGAACATACCGCCAAAGCCGATTGAAGCCACACCTAGGGTCAGCCACAACTGTAATGACTTCAGCCCAGCGAGTTCTGTGAGCGCACTGACCCCAGCCTCTGCTGCAACACGAGGCACAAACAGCATCAACATGGTTGCGGTTAAGGCACACCCCAGCCCGACACAGCCGAACGCACTACGCCAGCCCCAGGTCTGTCCCAGCCAAGTGGCAGCTGGCACGCCAATCACGTTCGCAGCTGCGAGTCCGAGCATCACATAACCAATCGCTTGTGCTCGACGCTGAGCGGAAACCATGGCCGAAGCCACCAAAGCGGCAACACCGTAGTAAGCTCCGTGCGGCAGACCGGACACGAAGCGCGCCATAAGGAGGCTCAAATGATCCCAAGCAAATGCACTGGCTAAATAACCCAAAGTGGCCAACGCCAAGAGCATCAGCAACAGCGTCTTGCGCTCACAGCGAGCGCCCAGTGCGGCAATGAGCGGGGCTCCGAACACTACGCCAAGGGCATAGGCACTGATGTAAGAGCCTGCCACGGGGATCGACACACCGGAGCTTTGCGCCATGTCAGGCAGCAGACTCATCGATGCGAACTCGCCGGTTCCAATGAACAGTCCTCCCATACCCAGTGTGAGCATAGCGATCAACAATCCATGGGGAGGCAAGACAACACCACTTGCTTTGGGTGATGTTGACATGTGTGAAGCAGATAAAGACATCATGGAGTACTCGTTGGTTCACGAGTGCGAGCAGGCACACGTGGTGAATGGTCAGAAGCAATGTGCCAAGGGGTGCCTGAGCTGGTTCGACTTAACAGCAACCAGCCGATAGTCATTGTCACGATAGCGAGCAGCAGACTAAGCAGGGAAAGTCGCAAACCAACCAACTCGGCGATAGGGCCAATCAACAGAGGGCCCACTAGCAAGCCCACATAGGCGATACGGGTCGTGATAGCCAACCCCTGCGAAGCAGGCCAGCCAACGTGCGCTGACAGCTTGCTCGCCGCCGAGAACAGCACAGGGATGAAGTTTGCTAGCCCAAAACCGGTGATGAGGAAGCCGATGACCACCATCAAGGGCGAGTGGTTCGCCAGCACCACGCCCAGGCCTGTGACGCCAGCGATGCCGCTGCCAGCGATGACGATCTGATGGTGATAGTGATCGCGTAGCCAGTCGCCGCCTAGGCGACCCAGCGCCATCGCGACGGCGAAAGCGGCATAGCCGGCGCCCACCCAGGAGGCCGGCGCCAACGCCACTTCCCGCATATAGACGGCGGACCAGTCGTAGAACGCCCCTTCGACGACCAGAGCGGCAAAGGCAATGACTCCGAACAGTTTCAAGCGCTTACGCACGACAGCGTCGGGGAACGCGGTCGACGAGGGAGCGTCATCAATTAAGCCGTGGTCACTGGGCTCGTTCTTGAGATAGCGAGAGGCGCATGCGATGACCAACACAGTCGTGCCGGCTAACCAAAGGAAATTGGCGGCACTAGGCCATGATGAAGCTAACCAGACGCTTGCAATCAGGGCGCCCACCAGACCGCCCGCGCTGAAACTGCCATGTACCGAGCCAATCAGCGAACGTCCCGAGATCTTCTCCAGATAAGCGACCTGGGCATTGGCGGCCACGTCGTTAGCAGCCGTCATCGTGCCGTAGGCAAACAGCAACGCCAACAACACTGGATAGTCCGGTACCAACAGGACCGGTGCTGCCGCCAGCGCCATCAGCAGGCCGCTGTACCGACTGGAACGGCCGCTTCCGGTGCGTGCGATCCATCGCCCCGCGGCGGCCATGGTGACAATGCCACCCATAGCCACCGCAACCATTGCCAGCGACAGGGTTCCTTCCGAGAGTGAGAACGTATCCTTGATCACGGGCATGCTCACGCCCCAGGTTGCGTAAAGCAATCCATTGCAGAACAGCATCGCCATGGTGGCTAGGCGCGCAGCTCTCACATCCAGACTCATGGCTCGTACTGTCATACGCCCTTCATGAACTCGGCGAATTTCTCACGCCAGTCCGGATGCCAGCGCGACAGCGCAGGCCGATTGTGGATCAGGTCATCAGCCGACCACTGCATCCGGCGCTGATCCATGTCACGAGTGACTTCGTTGTCCTGACAGAAAATGTAGAAGTCACCCGCGCTTAGGCCCTCGATCATCCTGTCTACGACCTGATCAGCGCTCCATGTCCCCGCCGGCTGGGGAGCATCCGTCGCCACGCCAGGGAAGTTCATCGGGGTGAACGTCCAGCCCGGAATCAGCAGGTGCGCCGTCACGCGATTCTGCACCCGCTCGCGCAGCTCGTGCGCAAGCTGCTCCGTCAGGACACGCACAGCCGCCTTGGACACGTTGTAGGCGGCATTACCCGGTGGCGTGGTGATGCCCTCCTTTGAGCCCAGATTGACAATCGCGCTGGACGAAGCTTGGGCGATCAGGGTAGGCATGAAACGTTGCTGCAATGTCAGGATGGCCCAGAAGTTGATGTCCATGACCTGACGCCATTGGGCCGCACCTTCCCATGGGCCAGCGCCTTTGATGATTGCCGCGTTATTAACCAACAGCGAAACCTCGCCAAGTGCAATCGCCTCTTGATACAGCTTCTCGACGGTGGCGTGTTCGGTGACATCCCCGACCACGGCACGTAGGGTCTGTGTCGGAAAGGCTGCTTGCAGGCGCTCAGTCGCGGCAGTCAAAGCCACCGCATCCCTGTCCAGCAGCACGAGCTGCATACCTTCTTGGGCGAGCCGATGGGCGATGGCATAGCCGATGCCCACTGCGCCGCCGGTAATCACGGCGACGCCGTTCTTGCTAATTGCTGGATGCATGTTTGTTCTCTCTAAAGTAAGGAGTCAGCGAGCAGGTGATCTGAGTGTGAATTCCGTTATCTCGGCGGGTCGGCCCAGTCGAATAGGGAAGCCATCCCAGATTCCCGTGCCATTGCTGACATACAGGTGCATATCACCAAGGCATCGAAACCTGGGATCATTCCGCCGTGGGTATGGCCCGCCAGTTGAAGATCGACGCCGGCTTGGGTGTGTGCCGCCGTGTCCACGGGGCGGTGCGTCAGCAGTACCGTCAAACTCTCGTGAGACACACCGCTTAGGGCTCGTGCTGCATCGGGCCCCGGAAGACCATGCGCAAGGGCCGCCGTATCATTCACCCCTGCCACAACAAGCTCTGCCACATCAGTTGCAATGCGCAGGCGCGCATTGGCTAGCGCAACCATGCCCAATTGTTCGAACATGGTCGTCCACTGACTAGCGTCAAAGTAGTACTCGTGGTAGCCCAGAATCGTGACGACACCATGCTTGGCCCGCAGATCCCTGAGCGGATCCACATCATCGCGACGAGCCTTGGGCGTGCCGTCAATCAGATCACCTGTAATGACAATCAAGTCGGGATTCAGGGCGTTGGTGCGTGCAACAACCTGTCGCACCCATGGGCCGTTCAGGAACCGGCTAATGTGCAGGTCGGTCATTTGCACCAGCCGAAAACCGTCCATGCCTTGGGGCAGATCGTGCAGTGTCAGCTCGATGCATCGCACGTTAGGTACCTTCATGGCCTGCTGAACACCTATCGCGCAGAGAAGAAGTACTGCAATGCCGATGGTGTAACGAGCCCACGTGTGGTGTTGTCGCTTCATGGTGCAACCTCGTTGCACCATCCAGGCAGCCACTAGCAGCATGTCGAGTATTGCCGTAAGGCAAAAAAGCTGTATGAAGGCACAAAACAGCCCGCTAAATACCACTATCAACGTTTTCGACATCTCCGGGGAAAACACCGTCCCGAAGACCCATTGCTGGATCAGGTGGTATTTGGATATCACTAGCAGTACAGCGGCCAGCAGCACACGCCATCCTGCACCCCATGGCAGTGGGAGCACAAAACGGCATGCGACATAAACATATAAGACGAACAAAACAACGTGAAACACTGGCGCCCAATCACCGTATTGTGGAAATTTTATGTATGATATGGCGGTAAAAATCAGAAACAATCGAGTATAAATCCATGGTTCGTGTAATTAAATTCACAGATAGACGTTTACCATGAGCCTTCGCCCCATCACGCGTTTATCGAGGGCCGACCTGGCTGATCTGAACTCATTTCTAGTCGTCCATCGCCTGTGTAGCTTTACCCAGGCTGCGGTCGAGCTGGGCATCACCACCTCAGCACTCAGCCATGCCATACGCAACCTGGAAGCCAGGCTTGGAGTGCGCCTGCTCAACCGCACCAGCCGCACGGTGTCGCCCACCGAGGCCGGCGACAGCCTAGCTAAACGGTTGGAAATCGGATTCATGGAAATTGGAGGAGCTCTGGCGGACGTGAATCACCATCGCGACCGCCCCATCGGGAGACTGCGTTTGAACGTACTCCAAGACGGAGCGCGGCTCTTGCTGGCCAAGCACCTACCGAAATTCCTGCATAGCTATCCCGATGTCGACGTCGAGATCGCCGTGGATGACCATATGATCGATATCGTGGCAGCAGGCTTCGATGCCGGTATCCGTTTCGGCGGGACAGTGCCAGAAGACCTTGTTGCCGTCAGGATCGGCACGCCACTGCGCTGGGTCGCAGTCGCGTCACCTCGCTACATTCACCGCAGTGCGCCGCTGCACGTTCCCGAAGATCTCAAAATGCACGAGTGCATCCAGATCCGCACCGGTCAAGGCGTCATCTACCGATGGGAATTCGAGAAGGACGGCGAACATCGCACCATCGACGTGCCGGGCCAGCTCTGCGTGAATGAAACGACTCTGGGTATCGAGATCGCTGTCGCCAGCGGCGGCATAATGTACTGTCTGGAGGATCGGGTACGAGAGCACTTGCTGCGCGGCGAGTTGCAGGTGGTGCTATCAGACTGGGCCCCGATAGCGCCTGCGCTCCATATCTACTATCCGGGCCACCGTCAGGTTCCGCCGGGCTTGCGCGAATTAATAGAGATACTGCGTCAGGACAATTGAGCTAGCGCAGCGGTGTCCTCTTATCTGGAAGCAATGACGCTTGCAAGGGCTCGTGGAGAGACGTGGTCAACCACCGCTTCTTCTCGCCCACTAGTTGATATATCGCTATGAGGCACACGGCAAAGCCAACGCTAGCTCGCTATACCGGCATCTGCGTCAGGGTCACAAGCACGATAGCAAGGGTAAGATCCCCTGATTGACGCGCTCCCTGCGGGAGTCAATGAACGCAGCCGTGTGGGGGATTGGCAAGGCTGCTTTGACATATTTTGCAATGACCATGAGCCACCGCGTGACATTCGCAGATTGCGACGCAAACGATTAAAAAAGAAAAGACGCCGCAAGGGCGTCTTTTTGGCAGTTTTACCTGCACAGCGAGAACTGCGTTAAACGCTTATTCCCACTCGATAGTTGCAGGCGGCTTGCCGGAGACGTCATACACCACGCGGGAGATACCGTTGATCTCGTTGATGATGCGGTTCGACACGTGGCCGAGGAAGTCATACGGCAGGTGTGCCCAGTGGGCGGTCATAAAGTCGATGGTCTCGACAGCACGCAGGGCGATAACCCAATCGTACTTGCGACCGTCACCCATGACGCCAACAGAGCGCACCGGCAGGAACACGGCGAAGGCTTGGCTGACGCGGTTGTAAAGATCGGCTTTACGCAACTCTTCGATAAAAACGGCATCGGCGCGGCGCAGCAGATCGCAATACTCTTTTTTCACCTCGCCCAGCACGCGCACGCCAAGGCCCGGACCCGGGAACGGGTGACGGTAGAGCATGTCGTAAGGCAGACCCAGTTCGAGACCCACGCGGCGCACTTCGTCTTTGAACAGCTCGCGCAGCGGCTCGACCAGCCCCATCTTCATCTCTTCCGGCAGGCCGCCCACGTTGTGGTGCGACTTGATGACGTGGGCTTTGCCGGTCTTGCTGGCCGCCGATTCGATCACGTCCGGATAAATGGTACCTTGGGCCAACCACTTGGCGTTCTTGAGCTTTTTGGCTTCATCGTCGAACACTTCAACGAAGACACGGCCAATGATCTTGCGTTTGGCTTCCGGCTCATCCACTCCGGCCAGTGCAGAGAGGAAACGCTCTTCGGCATCGACCTTGATGATGTTCAGACCAAAGTGGTCACCAAACATCTCCATCACCTGCTCGCCTTCGTTTAGACGCAGCAGACCGTTGTCAACGAAGACGCAGGTCAGGCGATCGCCGATGGCGCGGTGCACCAGCATGGCCACGACGGAGGAGTCTACCCCGCCGGAGAGACCGAGGATCACTTCATCCTCACCCACCTGCTCGCGAATGCGGGCGACCGCGTCGTCGATGATGGTGGCGGCAGTCCACAGGCATTCGCAGCCGCAGATATCTTTGACAAAGTGCTCGAGCATGCGGGCACCTTGACGGGTGTGGGTCACTTCCGGGTGGAACTGCACGCCGTAGAACTGCTTCTCTTCCCATGCCATGGCGGCATGCGGGCAGGTCGGGGTCTGGGCGATGGTGGTGAACGGCTCGGGAATCGCGACGACCTTGTCACCGTGGCTCATCCAGACATCCAGCATGGCGTTGCCGTTAGGGGCAATCGCATCTTCGATGCTGCGCAGCAGCGCGCTTTCACCCAGCACTTCAACCTGGGCATAGCCAAACTCGCGCTCGGTAGACGACGCCACCTTGCCACCGAGTTGCTCGGCCATGGTCTGCATGCCGTAGCAGATGCCAAACACCGGCACGCCGGCGTTAAACACATACTCGGGCGCACGCGGGCTGCCGGCTTCGGTCACGGACTCCGGGCCACCGGAGAGGATGATGCCGTTGGGGTTGAACTCGCGGATCTGCTCTTCTGTCACATCCCAGGCCCACAGTTCGCAGTAAACGCCGATTTCACGCACGCGGCGGGCAATCAATTGGGTGTACTGGGAACCGAAATCCAGGATCAGGATACGGTGATCGTGAATATTTTTACTCATGTTCGTCCTGTATCAGACTGCTGTGGGGGGTAAAAAATCGAGTTAAAACGGGGCGCAGGGCCCCGTTGTTATCAGCCCATCCGGTAGTTGGGGGCTTCTTTGGTAATGGTCACATCGTGCACGTGGGACTCTTTCATCCCGGCGCCGGAGATGCGCACAAATTCAGCCTTGGTACGCATGTCGTCGATGGTGGCGCTGCCGGTGAGACCCATGGAAGAGCGCAGGCCACCCATCTGTTGATGGATGATCTCTTTGAGGCGGCCCTTGTAAGGCACGCGCCCTTCGATGCCTTCCGGCACCAGCTTGTCAGCGGCGTTATCGCTTTGGAAGTAACGATCACTGGAGCCCTTGGACATGGCGCCCAGCGAGCCCATACCGCGGTAAGACTTGAACGAACGGCCCTGGTAGAGCTCGATTTCACCCGGTGCTTCTTCAGTACCGGCGAACATGGAGCCGACCATGACGCAGCTGGCGCCCGCAGCAATCGCCTTGGCGATGTCGCCAGAGAAACGGATACCGCCGTCAGCAATGACCGGAACGCCCGTGCCTTCAAGGGCTTCTACGGCGTCGGAGATGGCGGTGATTTGCGGAACGCCCACACCGGTCACGATACGGGTGGTGCAGATAGAGCCCGGGCCGATACCGACTTTGACGGCATTCACACCGGCTTCGACCAGTGCGCGCGCACCGGCGGCAGTGGCCACGTTACCACCGATGATTTGCAGTTCCGGATAAGCCTCGCGGGTTGCCTTGATACGGTCCAGTACGCCTTGGGAGTGGCCGTGAGAAGAGTCAATCAAGAGCACATCAACACCGGCTTCCACCAGCGCAGCAACGCGCTCTTCGTTACCGGCACCGGCACCGACTGCCGCACCGACGCGCAGACGACCCTGCTCGTCCTTGCAGGCGTGGGGCTTACGCTCGGCTTTTTGGAAGTCTTTCACCGTGATCATGCCCTTGAGTTTGAAATCGGCATTGACCACCAGCACCTTCTCGATACGGTGCTTTTGCATCAGGCCAACCACCTCTTCACGGGCAGCGCCTTCACGCACGGTCACCAGGCGTTCTTTGCCAGTCATGACCTGTTCAACCGTCAGGGAGAGATCGGTGACGAAGCGTACGTCACGGCCGGTGATGATGCCGACCAGCTGGTGGCCTTCAGTGACAACCGGATAACCGGCGAAACCGGTCTTGTGGCTCAGCTCTTTGATCTGGGCAATGGTCATGTCAGGACGCACGGTGACCGGGTCGGAGACCACGCCACTTTCGTACTTCTTGACCTTGCGCACTTCGGCAGCTTGTTGCTCCACCGTCATGTTCTTGTGGATAAACCCGATCCCCCCTTCCTGAGCCAGGGCAATGGCCAGACGCGCATCGGTCACGGTGTCCATGGCAGCAGAGATCATGGGGATGTTGAGGCTGATTTTGGAGGTCAGCTTGGTACGCAGATCGGCAGTATTGGGGAGAACAGTGGAGTGGGCGGGAACCAGCAACACGTCGTCGAAGGTCAGCGCTTCTTTGGCAATCCGGAGCATGGCAATATCTCACCTGTGGTGTGGGGGTGTAAAATATTGCCGGCAAATTCTACCGGCCAATGTGACAGTCGTAAAGGACTATTTTTTAAATTTTTACTACACATCGCCAATTTTCCCGACGAATCCGGTAAAAAAGCAACAAAAATGGTCGTCTAATGGGCCTTTCCAGCCCAACATTTGTGGCTGATCGAAGCAGACTAATCCGTTTTGCCTCACCCTCACCCACCGTGATAACGACCCGGTTTGTGCCAGTTTATCAGCATGGCATTCATCGCCACCGCACTGAGGGTCGACCAGAGTATTAACTCCACTCGCACCACCGGGAGCGACAGGGCAAACACCAGAATATCGAGCAGCAACTGGGTCTTTCCAGCATTGATGCTGGCGCGCTGCTGTAGCCACAAGGTAACAACGCCCGTACCACCGACCGATGCGTTATGACGGGCCAGCGACAGTACGCCCATCCCGAGGAAGGTGCCGCCCACCAGTGCGGCAAACAGGGGATGGATGTAGCTGACCGTTAGCATAGTGGGGACGGCCTGTGTCGTCAGCGCCAGCGCCAGGTTGACGATCACGGTCTTTAGCGTAAACGCACGTCCCATGGTGAAATAGCAGAAGATAAGAAAAGGGACGTTCACCAGAGCAAACAACACGCCGACCGACGCGTGAAAGTAGTAAGACCCAAGTAGCGCCAACCCGGCAATGCCACCGGTGATCATGCCGCACTGTTTGAGCAAATTGAGCCCGACGGCAATAAACATCACGCCCAGCGCCAATCCGTAAATATCATCCTTGATGCTGTGTGCCAGCGTTCTGCGGGCACTTTTGACTCTATGTTCCGGAGCCGGAGAAAAATGGTGCGTCATTGTCATGATGTGACCTCACTGCAAGAGAGAACACGGCAGGCATCCATGGCCAGTCGCTAAAGATGCTGCAAAAACAGCACCATCTCGCAGTAACGCGCTGCATATCATAAAAATTTGGTAATTTACCCTGCAAAATGGCAGACAGAGAAATTTGCTGCTGACACACACATCTCCATCCCCTTCCAACGCCGAGCGCAAAAGATTTTATGCTGCCACTACCCGCCAGCACAGACCTCAGAGCCATCACATCGCGTGCTCTGGCCAGCCCACAGGATGAACCATCGCTGGTGCATGCGCGCCAATTTGGTGCGTAATGAAGGCCAGTCTGAGCATTCACCGCCAACGATAAAGTGCGGTAAGATGCCTCATCCCCTTGATTGTCCATCCATGATGGCTGGACAGACACAATGAGAACACGTTGAATCAGTCATCCTCGCAACCGGTTTTTACCGTCACCCGCCTCAACAGCGCCGTGCGCATGCTGCTCGAGCATGAGCTGGGTATCGTCTGGCTGACGGGCGAGATCTCCAATTTGGCTATGCCCTCCTCCGGCCACTGGTATTTCTCACTCAAGGATCTCTCCTCGCAGGTGCGCTGTGCCATGTTCAAGGGCAGTAACCGCCGCGTGCCCATGCGCCCTCGTGATGGTATCCAGGTACTGGTTCAAGCGCGCGTCTCCCTCTATGAGCCGCGTGGCGACTATCAGCTGATTATCGAAAGCATGCAGCCGGCCGGTGATGGCCTGCTGTCCATGCGCTTTGAAGAGCTGAAAAATCGACTCGCCGCCGAAGGACTGTTTGCCGCCGAGCGCAAGCGCCCCTTGCCGGCCGAGCCCAGAGCCGTCGGGATGATTACCTCTGCCACCGGCGCGGCCTTGCACGATATGATCACCGTGCTTTCACGACGCGCACCGACCTTGCCCATCATCATCTATCCCACCCAGGTGCAGGGCGCCAGCGCCACGGCGCAGATTGTGCGCGCTATCCAGATTGCCAATGCGCGCAATGAAGTGGATGTGCTGATCGTCGGGCGTGGCGGTGGCTCACTCGAAGATCTCTGGTGCTTTAACGAAGAAGCGGTGGCGCGGGCTATCGCTGCCTCGCAGATCCCGGTGATCAGCGCCGTCGGCCATGAGGTGGATGTGACGATCAGTGACTTTGTAGCTGATCTGCGCGCTCCGACACCGTCGGCTGCCGCCGAGCTGGTGGCGCCGGATCAGGGTGCGCTGCGCCAGCGCTGGCAGGCTCTGGAGCGACAGCTCAAGCGCGCGCTGAGCCAACAGGCGCGCACGGCCAGGCATCAACTCTCCTTGCTCGAGCAGCGTTTGCTCAACTGCGATCCCAAACGCCAGCTCGAACGTCAATCCCAACGCCTTGATGAGCTGGCGCTGCGCCTACAGCGCAAGATGGAGCGAATTCTTCGCGATGACGAGCGCCGCCTGCAGGTACTCAATGATCGCCTGCAGCGTCAGGCACCGGGACAGCGGCTGGAAACGGCCCATCGCCGTCACCAGTTGGCACAAGAGCGCCTGCACAGCGCGTTTGATCGGCTGATAGGCAGCCGCCAGCATCACCTGGCAATGCTCACCGCCCGGTTGGACGGAGTCAGTCCACTGGCTACCTTGGGGCGGGGTTACGCTATTTTGCGTAATCCTGCAGGCAGCGTGATCCGCTCACCGGCCGACACCCGGGTGGGCGAGACCCTCTCGGCCCGGGTGGCCGACGGGTGCTTCACGGTGCGCGTCGAGACACTCGAATAACCCGGCTTGCAGATTCACCGTCCAGAAACGCCCGGCCAGGGTCAGCGTTAACGCATCCTGGCCACACTCGGCCAAGCCATGCTGTTGCCAGATAGCAAACAGGGCCATCAGCAGCGCTCGCTGATCGCTTGGTAACAACGAGTAAGGCAGCACGCCACAATCCATGGCATGACGGACTGCCCCTTCTTTGGCAGCATGCGGCGCGCTGGCGATCACCATGCCGGGCACCCGCTCCTGTTTCTCCAGGGCTGCGTGCCACCCAGCCAGATCGCGCCCATTCATCAGGGCGAATTGATGGACCTTCCCCCCTGCCCCAGCACCAAATGGCAGGATCTCGGCGCTACCTTTAGCCAGCTGGTTATAGCGGCTGCGCTCATCCTCACTGCGCCGCCAGTGGCTGCAGGAGAGACGCTGCCAGCCGGCGCGCTCCAGGCGATCGGCGCCAGCTGCATACATCAACGCCCGCTCGTGGCTGGGCAACCCGTCGGGCTGGCGACCGGAGGCCTGAAAGCGCTCCAGGTTATTACCCGGCAGCGCGATCAACTGATAGAGATCGACGCCGTGGATATCGCATTCGAGCAGATCACTCAGATCCTGCTGCCACACTTCATGGCTTTGCCACGGCAGGCCGAAGATAAGATCCGCCACCACCACCGCCTGATTACGTCGCCCCAGCGTCTGCAAGCGACTCATCACGGTATCGCGATCATCAATACGTCCGGCCGCCAGACGCACCTTGCTATCAAAACTCTGTACGCCAAACGAGAGACGGTTTACCCCACCAGCCAAGGCGGCCTGCCATTTCTCATCGTCAAAGCCATGCAGACGCCCCTCCAGCGTCACCTCGGCATCTGCAGCCAGCGGAAAACGCCGCACTGCCGCCAACACCAAGGCCAGTTGCTCGGCCGTCATGTCGGTTGGTGTGCCTCCTCCCAGATAGACCGCCTCAAACGGTCGGCTCTGCGCCAGAGGGGTGTCTGCTGCCCGCTCCAACTCTTCACACAGCGCCGTCACATAACGTTCAATCCGCCTAGGATTGGCACCATTTTCAAAGAAGTTACAGAAACTGCAGCGCTTGGTGCAAAACGGGATGTGCAGATAGAGCGCGCGCTCGGTGGCCTGCGAGGGTTGCTGCCACCATGCCAGCCACTGCTGATGCTCCGGTTGCATCGGACGGCCGCCACGGCGGGATGCGTGCGCCGAACTTTTGCTGGAAAAGGCAAACTGCAGGGGGGATGGGCTGGGCAAGCCAGTCATGGTGGAAGTGAACTGCATGGTGAGATCCTAACGCGCCAAAAACTTAATGATAGTTATTATCACTCAAGCTTTATTGTGCTGGATCAATCCCCTGCGATGCACCGCACATTACTGATTAAAAGCACAGTTTGTGTGTTAACGATTTGATAGCATCGGTCGATAGCAATGTAGCAAGACACTTGCCGACCTCTATCGTGGTCTGCGTTCACTGACTGCACATGGATTGTCTGCCATGCGAAATCTCTCGTTAAAACAGAAGATTTTCCTGCCCCTCACCCTGGTTATTGGTACGACCTTTTTCCTCTCTTACGAGCTCTCGGCCTGGCTACAACGGGATCTGGCCCTCAAGCTGGTGAGCGAAAAAGTCGACAATGTTGCCAATACCTACATGGATCAGCTCAACGTCTTGATGGTGACCGGCACCATTGCCAACCGGCAGATCGTGCAAACCAAACTGAAAAGCGAGCCCGGCGTAGTAGAAGCGCGGTTGATTAGGGCGCCAGCCATCACCTCGCTGTTTGGTCCCGGCCACAATGATCAGCACGCGGTGGATGCCTGGGATCGCCGCGCCCTGGAAAGTGGCGAGCAGATCATGGAGCAGCAAGGAGAGCGGCTGACCCTTATCAAACCGTTCAAAGCCTATAAGGAGTATCGCGGCACCCAGTGCCTGATGTGCCATCAGGTCAGTGAAGGCACCGTGCTGGGGGCCGTGCGCATTACCTATGATCTCTCCGCTACCTTAAGCGAGATCAGGCATAACAACTGGCTACTGATCGGCACACTCACGGCCGTGTTCGGGTTGGGCTTTGTAGTGCTGGGCTGGGTGCTGCAGCGCTATATCCGCCGCCCCATCCAGCAGTTGCAGGGGACGGTGATCCGTATGGCCCAGCAGCGCGATCTCTCGCTGCCGCTCCCCGTCGCCAGCCGCGACGAAATAGGACACATGACCCAAGCAGTGGCCGAGATGGTGCAGGGATTTCGCGCCAGCTTGAGCGAAGTAGAGCACGCCACCCAACGCATCTATGAAGAGTCGGCCCAGATAAGCCAGGTAGCGGCCAATACCGAGTCGTGCGCCAACATGCAGGATACACAAACGCGCCAGGTCGCCGACGCGGTAGGTGAGCTGGATCACTGCTCCGGCTCGGTGCGCAGCCACAGCCAGCAAAATGCCGAGCTCTCGGCACTGACTGACCGCGATGCCGGCCATGCCAGTGAGCTGGCGCATGCCTCAATCCACAACATGAGCGAACTCTCAGAAGAGATTGGCCGCATCGATCGGGTGATCAAAGCGCTCGATGAGCGCTGCCTGGCCGTCGATGGAGTGCTTGAAGTTATCAAGGCCATTGCCGATCAGACCAACTTGCTGGCACTGAACGCCGCCATCGAAGCCGCCCGCGCCGGTGAGCAGGGTCGCGGCTTTGCGGTGGTCGCTGACGAGGTACGCGCCCTCTCGAGTCGCAGCCGCTCGGCCAGTGAAGAGATAGCCCAGATGATCCGCGCCTTGCAAAGTGAGGCACAAAGCGCCGTTGACGTTATCAGCGATGCCGAGCATAAAGCCGCCGAGAGCATAGGTAAGACGCGCGACACACTGGCTGCGATGCAGACCATCATCGACCGCATTGCCAATATCAATGATCTCAACAACCAGATGGCCGAATCGGCCGAGCAGCAGAACCGGGTCTGCCACAACGTGACCCTGTCAGTCGGTCAGATCCGTGATACTGCGCACCAGACACTCGATCAGGCCCGCTCAGCGAGCAGCGCCTGCCAGCAACTGGTGGAGCTCTCAGCACGACTTGAGGCTCTGTTAAAAACCTACCGCTGGTAAGCGATAGCAAAAAGGGCTGCCACTGGCAGCCCTTTCTCATGGTGACGCGATTAACCGCGGCGGGTTTTAACCGCAGCCGCCAGACGGCGCAGCAGCACCTCGGTGTCGTCCCAACCGATGCAGGCATCGGTGATGCTCTGGCCGTAGGTCAGGCTGCATCCATCCACCAGATCCTGGCGACCTTCCACCAGATGACTTTCCACCATCACACCAAACACAGCCTGACTGCCCGAGGCAATCTGGGCGGCCACGTCTTCACCCACCAGCATCTGATTCTTGAACTTCTTGCTGCTGTTGGCGTGGCTGAAATCCACCATCACCTTCTGCGGCAGGCCGGCTTTCTCCAGACCTTGGCACACCTCAGCCACATGCTCGGCGCTGTAGTTGGGCGCGCGGCCGCCACGCAAAATGATGTGGCAATCCGGGTTACCGCCCGTCTTCACGATGGCCGAATGACCGTATTTGGTGACCGACAGGAAGCAGTGGGAAGCGCTGGCAGCACCGATAGCATCGATGGCCACCTTGATGGTACCGTCGGTACCATTTTTAAAGCCCACCGGGCAGGAGAGACCGGAAGCCAGCTCACGGTGCACCTGGGATTCGGTGGTGCGGGCACCGATAGCACCCCAGCTCATCAGATCGGCCACGTATTGCGGCGAGATCATATCAAGGAACTCGGAGGCCGTCGGCAGACCCAGATCGTTAAGATCGAGCAGCAGTTTGCGACCGATGCGCAGGCCGTCGTTGATCTGGAAGCTACCATCCAGATACGGATCATTGATAAGGCCCTTCCAGCCCACTGTGGTACGCGGCTTTTCGAAGTAGACGCGCATCACCACTTCCAGCTCACCCTTGAGCTCTTCGCGCAGTGCCAGCAGGCGCTGACCGTACTCTACCGCGGCCTTGGGATCGTGAATGGAGCAAGGACCAATCACCACCAGCAGGCGATCATCTTCACCGTTGAGAATATGATGAATGGCCTGACGGCACTCATAGACGGTGCGGCTGGCGGTCTCGGTCGCCGGAAACTTTTCCAGCACCGCGACAGGGGGCAACAACTCTTTGATTTCCTGGATACGAACGTCGTCGGTTTGGTGCTGCATAGCGAATTCCTGCGGTGAAACAATCAATCAATAATATCAAGAGAGAACAATCTAGCCCTCGAAGGCAGACCTGTAAATAGAAAATTACATCCAGCAAGGATTTATTTTTTATTGGCATCTTGCATGTTGTAAAAAACATGCTAAAGGCCCGCCAGGTGGCGGGCCAGAGGGTTACGCCTTGACGCTGACCGAAGCGAGCTTGGCGAAGTAATCAGGGAAGGTTTTGGAGGTACAACCCGGATCGTTGATGGTCACCGGGGTATCCGATAGCGCCACCAGCGAGAAGCACATAGCGATGCGGTGATCATTGTAGGTGTCGATAGCCGCATGCTTGAGGTGAGCAGTCGGGGTGACGGTGATGTAGTCCTGCCCCTCCTCCACCTCGGCACCCAACTTGCGCAGCTCGGTCGCCATGGCGTGCAGGCGGTCTGTCTCTTTGACCCGCCAGTTGTAAATATTGCGGATAGTGGTCGGCCCCTTGGCAAACAGGGCGGTGGTGGCGATGGTCATGGCCGCATCGGGAATATGGTTCATATCCATGTCGATACCATGCAGTTCACCCTGCTCGGCCTCGATAAAGTCGTCCCCCCAGGTGATGCGGGCGCCCATCTTTTCGAGCACATCGGCAAAGCGAATATCGCCCTGAATGCTGTGACGGCCAATGCCGGTCACCCGCACCTTACCCTTGATAGCGCCAGCGGCCAGGAAGTAAGAGGCGCTGGAGGCATCCCCTTCCACCAGGAAATCTCCGGGGCTGACATAGCTCTGGTTACCCTTGATGTAGAACACCTTGTAGTTGTCGTGCTCAATCACCACACCAAACTGCTTCATGATGTGCAGGGTGATGTCGATGTAGGGTTTGGAGACCAGCTCCCCCTTGATGTGAATGCGGGTATCACCCGCGGCCATCGGCGCCGCCATCAGAAACGCGGTCAAAAACTGGCTCGAGACAGACCCGTCCACGTGTACGTCCCCGCCCCACAGCCCTTTGGCATCAATGGCCAGCGGCGGATAGCCCTCTTTCTTGAGGTACTGGATGTGGGCGCCGGCTTCACGCAGGGCGTCAACCAAATGGCCAATTGGACGCTCTTCCATACGCGGCTCACCACCGAGCAGGTACTCACCGGTGCCCAGGCACAGGGCTGCGCACAGCGGGCGCATGGCGGTACCGGCGTTGCCAAGAAACAGGCGCACCGTCTCTTTGCTCGAGAAGCTGCGGCCCAATCCATTGACCACGCACTCGGTTTTGTCGGCCGACAGTTTGTAGCGCACACCCAGCTGGGTCAGCGCATCAAGCATGTGACGAATATCGTCGCTGTCGAGCAAATTGGTCAGGCGCGTGGTGCCACGGGCCAGTGCCGCGAGCAGCAGCGCACGGTTGGAAACACTCTTGGAGCCGGGCAGGTTGACACTGCCGGCAACGCGGGCGATGGGCTCAAGGGATAACGACTTCATAGACATCCTGTTCCTGGACCAAATTCGTGAACTGCTCCGGACGTTAACAGCCCGGGCAGGCGACGGCAAGGCTATTGCCGCCTGAAATGAAAACGGCGCCGGTGTGGATCCGGCGCCGTCTGTTCACACCGGAATATCAGCCATGGCTCTTGGCAAAACGCTCCATAAAGCCAATCAGGGCCTTAACGCCGTCGATCGGCATGGCGTTGTAAACGCTGGCACGCATACCACCGACAATACGGTGCCCCTTGAGCGCCAGCAGGCCGGCTTCCTTAGATTCAGCCAGGAAACGGGCATCGAGGCTCGCATCCTTGAGCTGGAAGGGAATGTTCATCAGTGACCGGCAGGCCGAGTCTATCTGGTTGGAGTAGAAACGGCTGCTATCAATATAGTCATAAAGCAGACTGGCTTTCTCCTGATTCAGACGAGCCATCTCATCCAGGCCACCGATCTCTTTGAGCCACTCAAACACCAAACCGGCCAGATACCAGGCGTAGGTGGGCGGAGTGTTGAACATGGAGTCATGTTCAGCGGTGAGGCGATAGTCGAGCACCGCCGGCACGTCGCTGCGCGCCTGACCGAGAAGATCGTCACGCACGATGGCAATGGCCAGCCCCGACGGGCCGATATTCTTCTGGGCACCGGCATAGATAATGCCAAAACGGCTGACATCAATCGGACGCGACAGAATGGTCGAGGAGAAATCCGCCACCAGCGGCACACTGCCGGTGTCGGGGATGTCGAACATCTCGATCCCTTCGATGGTTTCATTGGGGCAATAGTGCACATAGGCGGCATCAGCGCGCAGCGTCGGGGTCGGCAGCAGGTGAACGCGGCCTTGCTCATCCTTGGACACCACGTTGTAGCCTGCCATGTCGCCGTATTTGCGACCTTCGGTGAGGGCCCCTTCTGACCAGACCCCGCTTAACAGGTAATCCGCCTTGGTGTGACCGGCGCCAAGCAGGTTAAGCGGAACGGCTGCAAACTGGCCACGACCACCGCCATGCATGAACAAGACCTTGTAGTTGTCCGGAATGGCCAGCAGATCGCGCAGATCTTGCTCCGCCTTCTCAGCCACCGCCATGAACTCCTTGCCACGGTGGGAGAGTTCCATAACCGATGCGCCCAGTCCCTGGAAGTTGCAGAATTCCCGTTGGGCGCGTTCCATGACAGGCACCGGCAACATAGCTGGGCCGGCGCAAAAATTGTAGATTTTGTGTTCCATGACAGTTCCGTGGCGTGTGATCCGTGAAGTCATGCTTTTACACCGAGCCGCCCCTGCTCGGCAACGCCTTTTTGTGTCGGCGGTCACACCAGCGCACTGAAAACGGGCAGGTTGGATCCTGATAGTGCACGGCGTTTTACCTGCTTTGCCGACCGTTCATGGCGCTTTTTGCCCCCTTATTGCCACTTTGTCCTGCTGGCAGCTCCGACCTCGCCGTTTTTTGGCGCGAGGCTTTGAATATTCACGCGATTGCGCCTGACAATCGTCTTTAGCCCCTGTATAGTTCGCCGCAGTCAGGTTTCTTTTGGCCTATGCGTCTTTTTGCATTCTCCCAGCCGTCCCCTGCGGGCGCCGCATGAACCTGAGTGAGCATCCCTGCTAACCCACGAGTATCAAAGGGGGACAGATGATTACAGCCTACATCCTCAACAATCAGATCCTAGACATTCACACCCTCGGACCGGACGATACCCTGCCCGACAATACGGTGTGGCTGGATGTCTACAAACCTGACGAAGAGGAGCGGGAGTGGCTGACCGGCCTGTTTCTGGAAGAAGTTCCGGACAAGGAAGAGCTCGACGATATCGAAGCCTCGGCGCGCTTTTACTGGGACTCCGACGGTCTGCACATTCACTCCCTGTTTCCGCAGCGTATTGGCCGTGACACCAAGGGTGTCCACGTCTCGTTTACCCTGCGTAACAATCTGCTGATCAGTATCCGGGAAGAGGATATCGGTCTGGTGCGTTTGCTGCGCCACTACATGCGCCAGGAGCGTCTTGAAGTTGAAGACGCCCTCGACGTATTGCTGGAAGTGCAGAGCCTTAAGGTTGATTACCTTTCTGATCTTATCGAAGACGGTTATAAAACCTTGGAAGGCACCGCCGATCAGGTCTTTGAAGCCGAGCAGCTCACCCCTATGCTCAAAGAGCTGATCGCTCAGGAAGAGACCAACGGCCAGATCCGTCTCTCCCTGCACGATACCCGCCGTGCCTTGCGCTTTCTCAAGCGCAGCCTGCGCCAGAAGATGAGTGGCGAGCAGGCCAAGTGGATCGACGAGATGCTGCACGACGTGGAATCCCTGCTGCCGCACACCCAGTTCTTGTTCGACAAGATCAACTTCCAGCTCGAAGCCGCCATGGGCGTGACCAACCTCGAGCAGAACAAGGTGATCAAGATCTTCTCGGTGGCCGCCGTGGTATTCCTGCCACCCACCCTGATCGCCAGTATCTACGGGATGAACTTCGCCAAGATGCCGGAGCTCGCCTGGGGATACGGCTATCCCCTGTCGCTTGGCCTCATGATGATGTCAGCCTTTGGCACCTACTTCTTCTTTAAACGCAAAGGCTGGCTCTGACGCCACTCGTTGCGGCGCCACGGATGGCGAGTCACACGCTTTCGGCCCATACCCTCCCCGCTTTTTCCTCTCACAAGCCAAAAACAACACGGGCTGCCTGTTGGCAACCCGTGTGTTGAACCTGCTCGCGCGTCAGGACTCCAGTAGTGCTTCACGCAGCTTAGCCACCTGATCACGCAGCGCCGCCGCCTGCTCAAACTCGAGATTACGGGCATGTTCGAACATCTGCTCTTCAAGGCGCTTGATCTCGCGGGCAATCTCGCCCGGTGAGTGGTGATGATAGGGCGCTTCTGGCTCGGCGGCTTTGCGACCACTGGCACGGTTACTGCTCTCGCCCCCCGTGTCCATCACATCCATGATCTTCTTGTTCAGCCCCTTGGGCACGATGCCGTGCTTGAGGTTGTGCTCATGCTGCAGGGTCCGGCGCCGCTCAGTCTCTTCAATGGCCACCCGCATCGATTCGGTGATGCTATCGCCATACAGGATCACTTTGCCGTTGATGTTACGTGCCGCCCGGCCGATGGTCTGAATGAGCGAGCGGGTCGAGCGCAGGAAACCCTCTTTATCGGCATCCAGAATCGCTACCAGCGACACTTCCGGCATGTCGAGCCCTTCCCGCAGCAGGTTGATCCCCACCACCACATCAAACTTGCCTAGCCGCAGATCGCGGATGATCTCGACCCGCTCCACCGTGTCGATATCCGAGTGCAGGTAACGCACCTTGACGCCGTGATCGGCTAGGTACTCGGTCAAATCTTCCGCCATCTTCTTGGTCAGGGTCGTCACCAGCACCCGCTCATCCACTGCGGTGCGCTTGTGGATCTCCGAGAGCAGATCGTCCACCTGGGTCGCCACCGGACGCACTTCCACCTCGGGATCGAGCAGACCGGTTGGCCGCACCACCTGCTGCACCACCTCGCCCGCGGATTTGCCCAGCTCATAGGGGCCAGGCGTCGCCGACACAAACACCGTCTGCGGCATCAGGGCTTCAAACTCGTCAAACTTGAGCGGACGGTTATCCAGCGCCGAGGGCAGGCGAAAACCATATTCAACCAGCGTCTCCTTGCGCGAGCGGTCCCCTTTATACATGGCGCCAATCTGCGGCACCGTGACGTGGGATTCGTCGATGATAAGCAAGCCGTCCCCCGGCAAATAGTCAAACAGGGTCGGCGGCGGCTCACCGGGCGCGCGCCCCGAGAGGTAGCGGCTGTAGTTCTCGATCCCCGAGCAGTAGCCAAGCTCCTGCATCATCTCGATATCAAACTGGGTACGTTGGCTGATGCGCTGCTCTTCGAGCAACTTGTTCATCTCGAGCAGCTGCGTTTTACGCTCCCGCAGCTCCTCTTTGATCTTGTCGATGGCACCGAGGATGGTCTCGCGCGGCGTGGCGTAGTGGGTCTTGGGATAGACGGTCCAGCGGGCTACCGTCTGCTCAATTGCGCCGGTGAGCGGATCAAACAGGCTGATACGCTCGATCTCCTCGTCAAACAGCTCGACACGCACCGCCTGCTTGTCTGATTCAGCCGGAAAGATGTCAATCACCTCGCCGCGCA
Organism: Aeromonas sp. RU39B; assembly: GCF_900156095.1. GTDB lineage: Bacteria > Pseudomonadota > Gammaproteobacteria > Enterobacterales > Aeromonadaceae > Aeromonas. Next base: position 86,988 of record NZ_FTMJ01000005.1, on the reverse strand, counting down.
CCCGAAAGGTGCCGCGACTGAACGCCATCTCGTTGCGGGTGTATTGCAACTCGGCGAGGCGGCGCAGGATATCGCGCTGGTTGATGATCTCCCCCACCCTCAGGTGCAGCATCATCTGCAGATAGGCCTGGGGGTCGCCCAGACCGTAGATAGCCGACACCGAAGCCACGATCACCACATCACGGCGCTCTAGCAGCGCCTTGGTCGCTGACAGCCGCATCTGCTCGATATGGTCGTTGATCGAGGCATCCTTCTCGATAAACGTGTCGGTACTCGGCACATAGGCTTCCGGCTGGTAGTAGTCGTAGTAAGAGACGAAATACTCCACCGAGTTGTGAGGAAAGAACTCCTTCATCTCTCCATAGAGCTGGGCGGCCAGCGTTTTGTTAGGGGCCAGGATCATGGTCGGTCGACCAAGACGAGCGATCACATTGGCCATGGTGAAGGTTTTACCCGAGCCGGTCACCCCGAGCAGGGTCTGATGCGCCAAGCCGCTCTCGATACCGTCGATAAGCTGCTCGATGGCGGCCGGCTGATCGCCGGAAGGCTGAAACTGGCTGGCAAGGGCAAACTCTCGACTCATGACGACTCCGGCAGTAGCACAACAGGACAGCGCAGTGTACTCCGTCCAACTTCATCTGCCTATGTCGGTAAAACCCTTGACCGACCAGTGCGACCTCTATAGAATTCTCGTCCCTGCCGATGTTCCCCCGTAGTTCAGTCGGTAGAACGGCGGACTGTTAATCCGTATGTCACAGGTTCAAGTCCTGTCGGGGGAGCCAATTTCGCTCACTACTCTGGTGCAACTTATCCACTTCAGTGCACCGTCTCCAGCAAAATAATGCACATCCTGCCAGGATCCAGAAATGGGGCCTGCGATCTCCCGTTTCCGCCCCACAGAATTTTCTTCTGTTGCTATTAACTCATTGTTTTTAAATGCAACTTTTGCTGTCCGTCATTTTTTCTACAACGGCTGCAAGCCAGTATCCATGCGGCCTTGGCGCGCTTTTGCAATTTTCATAAACAGGGTTATCCACAGTTTCTGTGGGTAACTGCCGCCAGCCCTGCCAGCACGGGCATTGGGCGCAGTTCCCATACTTTTCGCATTTTGCGCCGCAAAAAACGATTTTCTTCTAACCTGCAACAAGTGGTACCCCCGTCACATTATGACAAAACAACCTAGCCATCGGCCTTGTGGCTGAGTCAACGTCCAAGCAGTGGATAAGCTGAGCAAATAATCACCAAATAAAACGAGCGTTCATCCTGCCAGGTGAAGATTTGACCGCACAAAATAAAGCCTTTATCCAACTGCGCTCACCCCACTCTTGCGCGTGGGATTTATGCTGACAAGGCAGATAGGTTCAGGTGAAAAAGCTACTTTGTACTACCCCGTCCATCAGGCTGACCAGCGCAAACGACACAAACAAAAAGGCCACCTGATGAGGTGGCCTTGGCAGTGAACGTAAGAGCAGGCTTATTCGCCCTGACGGCGACGCCCTTCAGCCGGACGGCGAGCGCGCGGCGCACGTGCCTGACCATTGCCACCCTGAGCAGGACGCCCCTGGCCCTGACGCGGTGCAGTACCCTCACTGCGACCACCTGCCGCAGCCGGTTTGTTACCGGATGCAGCACGGCGTGGCTGACGCTGCTCATGGGGATCGCGAGGCTCTTTACGCGGCGGCTGACCAATGCCCTTGGCGATAGCATCCAGGGTTTCACGGGACGGCTCAAAACCGGCGACCGCTTGCTTGTCGATGGTCTGCTTGATGAGGCGCTCGATGCCCTTGATAAGCTTGCCTTCATCGGCGCTCACCAGCGAGATGGCGTGACCCGCCGCCCCCGCACGACCGGTACGGCCAATGCGGTGCACATAGTCTTCTGCCACGTTAGGCAGCTCGTAGTTAACGACCTGCGGCAGCTTGTCGATGTCGAGACCACGGGCCGCGATATCTGTCGCCACCAGCACCCGCAGGGAGCCATCTTTAAAACCGGCCAGCGCACGGGTACGCGCACCCTGGCTCTTGTTGCCGTGGATGGCCGCCGCAGTGACGCCCTCTTTTTCCAGCTTCTCGGCGACACGGTTGGCAATGTGCTTGGTACGGGTAAACACCAGCACCTGACGCCAATCGTTGGCTTTGACCAGATGAGTCAGCAGCGGGATCTTGTTGCCCTTGTCGACCGGGTGCACCAGCTGCTCGATACGCTCGGCGGTGCTGTTACGCGGGGTCACTTCGACCACGGCCGGCTCGTGCAGCAGACCGGTCGCCAGTTCGCGGATCTCGTCGGCGAAGGTGGCGGAGAACAACAGGTTCTGCCGCTTTTTCGGCAGCAGAGCCAGAATTTTGCGGATGTCGCGGATAAAGCCCATATCGAGCATGCGATCCGCTTCGTCCAGCACCAGGATCTCCAGCTCATCAAAGCGCACGGCCTTCTGATTGTAGAGATCGAGCAGACGACCCGGGCAGGCCACCAGCACATCCAGACCACGGCGCATGGCCATCATCTGGGGATTAATACTGACGCCACCAAAGACAACGTGGCTCTTAACCGGCAGATATTTGCCGTATTCACGGACGCTCTCACCCACCTGAGCAGCCAGCTCGCGGGTCGGTGCCAGCACCAGGGCACGAACCTGGTTGGGGGAGACACGGCGATTACTCTGTGTCAGACGCTGCAGCATCGGCAGCGTAAAACCGGCGGTCTTACCAGTACCGGTCTGAGCAGCGGCCATCAGGTCGCGGCCTTGCAACACGACCGGAATGGCCTGCTGCTGGATCGGAGAGGGAGTGGTATAGCCTTGATCGGCCACAGCCCGCAGCAGCGGAGCGCTGAGGCCCAGGGAATCAAATTGCATGAAGTTCCTTTGATGACGCGGCGCTGGTCGGCTTCTCTGCCTGGCTCGACCTGCCGGATCAGGGGGAATAAGGATGGCCCAGGGTGCAGAGCAAAAGGGCGCGAAAGAGGGGCGCAGTGTAACGGCTTTGTGCTAACAAGACGAGAAAAATGTGAGTCAGATCGCAAACGGGCCCGCAGGCCCGTTTGATAGGCGCTTAACGAAGCTGAGGCGTGCCGGTGTGCACACCCAGGTTCTGGGCGCGATGGCGCAGCAGGTGATCCATCAGCACCAGCGCCAACATCGCCTCGGCAATAGGCACAGCGCGAATGCCGACACACGGGTCGTGACGACCACGGGTGATCATCTCGGTGGCCTCACCACGGGTGGTGATGGTATGACCGGGCACCGTAATGCTGGAGGTGGGCTTGAGCGCCATGCTCACGACGATCTCCTGCCCCGACGCAATGCCACCCAGAATGCCGCCAGCGTGGTTACTGGCAAAGCCTTGCGGCGTCAGCTCATCACGATGCTGTGAGCCCTTCTGCTCAACCACGGCAAAGCCGTCACCGATCTCGACCCCTTTCACCGCGTTGATGCCCATCATGGCATGCGCGATATCGGCATCAAGGCGGTCAAACACCGGCTCACCAAGCCCGACTGGTACGTTCAGCGCCACCACCTGCACCTTGGCACCGATGCTGTCACCCTCTTTCTTCAGATCCCGCATAAAGGCATCGAGCGCTTCGAGCTTGCTGCTGTCGGGGAAGAAGAACGGGTTTTGCTCAATCTGATCGCGCTCCACCTGCTCGGCCTTGATAGGCCCAAGCTGTGAGAGATAGCCATAGATCTCGATGCCGTGCACCGCCTTGAGATACTTCTTGGCAATCGCCCCTGCCGCAACCCGCATCGCGGTTTCACGGGCCGAAGAGCGGCCGCCGCCACGATAATCGCGCAGGCCGTACTTCTGGTGATAGGTGTAGTCAGCATGCCCCGGACGGAACAAATCCTTGATGTCCGAGTAATCCTTGGAGCGCTGATCGGTGTTTTCAATCAAGAGCCCAATCGAGGTGCCGGTGGTTTTCCCCTCAAACACCCCGGAGAGGATCTTCACCTCATCCGGCTCGCGCCGCGGCGTGGTATAGCGCGAGGTGCCAGGTTTGCGGCGATCCAGATCGTGCTGCAGATCGGCTTCGCTGATCTCAAGCCCCGGCGGGCAGCCATCGACCACAGCGCCCAGCGCCAAGCCGTGGCTTTCGCCAAAGGTAGTTACCCGAAAGAGTTGGCCAAAACTGTTCCCTGCCATGATGTTCCTGCTATCAATTCTTGTAGAGTGCGAAATGTTCCTGGTACTTGATGAGCTCGTCGCGGGTCATCACGAACACGCCGTGACCACCGTTCTCGAACTCCACCCAGGTAAAGGGGATCTCGGGGAACTGTGCCTCGAGATGGATCATGCTGTTGCCCACTTCCACCACCAACACCCCGTGCTCGTGCAGGAAATCGGCGGCGCTGGCCAGAATGCGTTTGGTGAGCTTGAGGCCATCCGAGCCGGACGCCAGTGCCAGCTCGGGCTCATGCCGGAACTCATCGGGCAGATCCGACATGTCTTCTGCATCCACATAAGGCGGATTGGAGACAATCAGGTCGTATTTGTCGCCCGCCGGCAGATCGCGAAACACGTCAGAGCGGATCGGGATCACCTGCTGCTCGAGCCCGTGATCAGCGATGTTGCGCTCGGCCACGTTCAAGGCATCGATGCTGATATCGATGGCATCGACCTCGGCGTCCGGGAACTCATGGGCCATGACGATAGCAATGCAGCCCGATCCGGTGCACAGGTCCATGATACGGGTCGGCTCCTCTTTCAGGAACGGCGCAAAGCGGTTGGCAATCATCTCGGCTATCGGCGAGCGCGGGATCAACACCCGCTCATCGACGAAGAACTCCCACCCGGCATACCAGGCCTTGTTGGTGAGATACGGCGCAGGAATTCGCTCTTGCACCCGGCGAATGATGAGCTCCGCTACTTTATGACGTTCACTGGTGGTCAGGCGGGATTCACGCATGGCCGGGTCGACATCCGGTGGCAGATGCAGGGCGGGCAGCACCAGTTGCACGGCTTCATCCCAGGCATTGTCGGTGCCGTGACCATAAAAGAGGCCCGCATCATTGAAGCGGCTCATGGCCCAGCGCAACATGTCCTGGATGGTGTGCATCTCGGCAACCACCTCGTCGATAAAGATCTTGTCCAAAACCACCTCCAAGTCGAGTAATATCCGGCCCAGTTTCTTGATAATGCAGTACGACGAGTTGCCAATGAAAAAAGTACCACCTCTGGCCGACGATGATCGCCAGCTATTTCGCGAAGCGGTCAAGGGCACCCGTCAAATCAGGCAAGATACCATAAGTGCCGACTACAGACCGGTCAAGCAGAAACGGCAGTTGCGCCTTGAGCGCGAAAACCTTGGGCTGGAGCACCATTTCAGCGACGAATTTCAGCCTCATCTGGAAAGTGATGGACCGATGCGTTATGTGCGCAGCGACGTCTCCCATTTCGAGCTGAAAAAGCTGCGCCGTGGCGACTATCCGCCCGAGATCCTGCTCGATTTGCATGGCATGAGCCAAAATCAGGCCAAATCCGAGCTCTCGGCGCTACTCTCGGCCTGCGAGCGGCAAAACCTGCACGTGGCCTGCGTGATGCACGGCATCGGCAAGCATATTCTCAAACAGCGCATCCCCGCCTGGCTGGCCCAGCACCCCCATGTCCGCGCCTTTCATCAAGCCCCTCGGGAATGGGGCGGCGACAGCGCCCTGCTGGTGCTGCTCGATATCAAGGAGTAATGCGGCTGCGCACTCACAGCGCCCGATCACACCGGGCGCTCGGCGCGGATCACGATGTTGCGGGGCGTTAGCGGCCGGGCACAAAATTCCCCCAACGCGACCCGATAGCCCTGCTCTTGCAGATAACAGGCGCGATCCAGCACCAGCCATAGCTCCAGCGGCCGACGAAACAGCTGGCGTACCAGCTCGGTGCGCAGCACAATGCGCGCCCGCCGGGCGCCTTGCGCCAACCAGTACTCGGCGTCGATCTGTGCGGGCAAGGTGATGCCACGCGCATCCGCTGCCCAGCGGCAGAACGCCTCGAAACTGCCACTGAGCAGACTCTTTTGGATGTTCGGCACCGCCAGATAACTGTTGATGCCGCGCACTTCACGCTGCAAGCTGTCAAATGCTAGCCGCCAGCTCACCTCCTGCTGACGCAAGCGGCGCACCCGGGCTCCGGCTGTGACGGTCTCTTGCAGCGGCAAACGCAGATCCCCCTTGCCAAGGCGCAGCGCGCTACGGCGCGCCTGCTGGCTCATGGGTTGATAGGTGTCGCTGCTTATCAGGTGATAGCAACAGGGCGAGAGGGTCACGCCGCGAGCGCCACGCGCGGCAACATGGCGCATCAAGGTCATGTGCAACTCACCGCAAGCGTGCAGGGCCAGAGCGTGATGTTCGGGATGCACCAGCGCGGCGGCTTCCGCCGAGAAGGCGTCCCCGTGGACAAACTGCTGCTGGGCTCCATCGCGCTGCGCCAGATGAGTGCCCTCGGAGCACAACATCGCTTGCCACTCCAGACTGGTCACTCGTGCCTTGCGCGTTAATGAAACCACCCGTCCCAAGTGCCCTTTCCCGGCGCACCACTCCAGCCATGGGCCCTGATGAGCCGGTAACACGCCGGTAAAGGCCAGGATCTGCTCCCACTTGCGACCCGGCGTGTCACGCGCCATAAACGGGTCCACGGTCACAGCATCTGCCACCCATTGCGGCAACGCAGCGAGCTGCTGTAACTCGCTTCCCTCCACTATCCAGGGTGACAAAAACGCCACCAATTCATTGCCGCGCTCTTCGAGCGCCAACACCTGTTCATCCGAGAGGCCAAGCAGCGCCTCGACCAGTGCTGGAGAGTGCGCCGCAAAGCAAAAATCGGTGTGATGATAAGGCTGGTTTTGCCACCACTGGCGGGTGGCGGTTAATAACGCATCGAGGCGTGCAAAGCGCTCAGAAAAAGAGGAAGGAATCAATACAGTGGCCTCGCCGGGTCAGGTTGCGACATTCTAGCGGTTTGCCGCAGCATCGCCTCCTCCGATCTGCCGTTTTTTGTCGGGTTTGCGACCCCCTTTACCTTCTTTGTTAACAGGGTTCAGGGCATAATGTGGCCCCTTTGCAACTATCTCGGTCCTTTTGGGCATGACCATCGATTTTGTGACCCTGCTCCACCAAAGCGACTCCCTGCTTTTGTTTGTGGTGCTCGCCTTCGGCCTGCTGCTGGGCAAGGTGCGCATCGGCACCTTCCAGATTGGTAATACCATCGGCGTGTTGTTCACCGCCCTGCTGTTTGGTCAGATGGGGTTTCAGTTCTCCAACTCGACCGAAAACGTCGGATTTATGCTGTTTATCTTCTGCGTGGGCATTGAAGCCGGCCCGCACTTTTTCAGCATTTTCCTGCGCGACGGTATTCACTACATCACGCTCACGCTGGTGATCCTGCTCTCGGCGTTGCTGCTGACCGTCGGATTGGCCAAGTTTTTCAATCTGGGGCCTGGCATGGCCGCCGGGATTTTGGCCGGCTCACTCACCTCGACACCGGCACTGGTCGGTGCCCAGGATGCACTGCGCAGCGGGCTGCTAAACCTGCCACACCAGACCGACATGCGTTCAGTGCTCGATAACATGGGTATCGGTTATGCCCTGACCTATCTGGTCGGGCTGGTCGGCCTGATGCTGGTAGTGCGCTATCTTCCCTCCCTCGCCCGCCTCGATCTCTCTAACGAAGCGCAAAAGATTGCCCGTGAGCGGGGGCTTTCCGAGAGTGAAAACCGCAAGACCTACCTGCCCATCATCCGGGCCTATCGGGTTGGCCCCGAGCTGGCGGCCTGGATCGGCGGGCGCACCTTGCGTGAAACCGGCATTCACCCGCACACCGGCTGCTATGTGGAGCGCTTGCGCCGTAACGGCATTCTGGCTAGTCCGGATGGCGATGCCATCATTCAGGAAGGCGATGAGATTGCGCTGGTCGGTTACCCCTCCAGCCACGAAAAGCTCGACGTGAACTACCGTAACGGCAAGGAAGTATTTGACCGTGATCTGCTTGATCTGCAGATCGTCACCGAAGAGATCGTGGTCAAAAACGACGCGGTGGTCGGGCGCCATCTGGCTGAGCTTAACCTCACCGAAAAGGGCTGCTTTCTCAACCGCATCGTGCGCTCGCAGATCGAGATGCCCTTTGATCGCAACATCATGCTGCAAAAAGGTGATGTGCTGCAGATTAGCGGCGAAAAGCAGCGGGTGGCACAACTGGCCAGCAAGATCGGCTTTATCAGCATCCACAGCCAGACCAGTGATCTGGTGGCGTTTTGCACCTTCTTCGTCATGGGTCTGCTGATTGGCTCGGTCTCGCTGGTGTTTGGCCAGATTGAGTTTGGCATTGGCAATGCGGTGGGGCTGCTCATTGCCGGTATCCTGATGGGCTATCTACGCGCCAACCACCCGACGGTGGGGTATGTCCCGCCCGGCGCCCTGCGGCTTGCTAAAGATCTGGGTCTGGCGGTGTTTATGGTCAGCACCGGGCTAAAAGCCGGCAGCGGCATTCTCGATCACTTGAGTGAAGTAGGGGTCATCGTGCTCTTCTCCGGCATGGTGGTGACGGCGCTGCCGGTGGTGATCGGTTATCTGTTTGGTGTCTGGGTGCTCAAGATGAACCCGGCGCTGCTGCTCGGAGCCATTACCGGCGCCCGCACCTGCGCGCCAGCCATGGACCTGGTCAATGAGGCCGCCAACAGCTCGATTCCGGCGCTCGGCTACGCCGGTACCTATGCGGTAGCCAACGTACTGCTCACGCTGGCCGGCTCGATGATCATCGGTTTCTGGTTCTGATCATCACCTGGCAATAACAACGGCCGCGGATGCGGCCGTTGTTATATCAGACATAGAGACTCGCTGGCTGTTTATACCCTGAACTGGGCGACCAGCGATTGCTGCTCATCGGCGAGCCCCGCCAACCGGCTGAGCATGGTGTCGGTGCTGCTCGACTGGGCAATCACCTGTTCACTGGCTTTACGCACATTGTTGATGTTCTCGCTGATCTCACCGCTCACCTTGCCCTGCTCGCTGATGGCGCTTTCAATCTGACTGCTCATCTGCAAGATGGTGCCGATGGAGCGGGTGATCTCCTCAATATGCGCCACCGCCTGACGGGCATGCTGCTGAGTGACGCTGGCCTGCTCATGACTGTCTAAAATCCCGTTGACCACCAGTCGGGTGCCCGATTGCAAGTCGCCAATCACCTGGCGGATCTCCACCACCGAATCCTGGGTACGGCGCGCCAGATTGCGCACTTCATCGGCCACCACCGCAAAACCGCGCCCCTGCTCGCCAGCACGCGCCGCTTCAATGGCTGCGTTAAGAGCCAGCAGGTTGGTCTGCTCGGCAATGGACGTGATCACCTCAAGGATCTGGCTGATGTTCTCACTGTTGCCCGCCAGCGCATCCACCCGGGGACGGGTCACGCTAATGGTCTCCATCAGGCTCTCCATGGCGTGACGGGTCTCTTCAACCACCGCCTTGCCCTGCTGGGCGGCCAGCTCGGCATGCTCCGCCGCGCTGACCACCTGATTGGCGTGCACATCCACCTCACGAGAGGTCTGATGCATCTGCTCGATGGCCGACGCGACCATATCGAGTTCGCGAAACTGGCTATTCAGGGATTGCTGACTGCTAAGCGAAAGCGAGACGGCCTCGCGGGTGGCCTCGCGGCTGGTCCCCACCCCGCTGACCAACACTCGCACCGTGCCGTGGATCTTCTCCTGAAAGGCATTGAACCAGTGCGCCAGCTGGCCCAACTCATCGTGGCGCTCAACCGGCAGACGCTGGGTCAAGTCCCCCTCACCCTGGGCAATATCGCGCAGACGCTCAGCGACCCCGGCCAGCGGATGGGCAATATGACGCGCCAGCAGGGCAAACAGCACCAGACCGAGCAACGTGATGCCAAGGGAGAGCAGCACCAACTCGGTCAAGGTCCCGGCCAGATTGCCCGCGAGCTGAGCTTCGAGCTCAGTGGCACGCGCCAGCACGGCGCTGGCCGGTACCCGGATAAACATGGCCCACGGCGCGGCACTGCCGTGCACCGTGATCGGCAAGAACAGCTCGAGAGCGTCTTGTTGCCAGCTCAGCTGCGGCTTGCCGGCTTGCTGCAGTGAGGCCAGCTTGCCAGCCAATTCAGTCAGAGGCTGCCCCACCTGCATTGAGGCCGCTGTGCCGGCCAGCACATTACCCTTGGCGCTAAGCAGTACCACGTCGCCCTGACCGTCGTAGAGCGCTTTATCGACCTGCTCCATCATGGCTTGGGTCGCACCAAGATCGACGGTCAACCCCACCTCACCAATCACCGCATTTTTCTCTACCACCGGCAGGGACAGGGTGGTCATCAGCTGGCCTTTATTCACCACCGGCTCTTGCAGGCAGACGGCCTTGCGCTCGAGGGCGCACAAATAATCCGGGTTGGCCTTCGGTCCGACCAACTCGGCCTCATCCAGGCTGCGCCGTGACAGTCTATCTCCCACTTTGCGCCAGTAAAACGCCACACGCCCTGAATCGTTAGAGCCCAGATAGCTGGCATCGGCGTAGTTGCTGTCGGCATTATCGAGCGCATTGGGCAGATAGACCGCAAAGCCGCCTAACAAGCTGGGAGAGCTTTCCAGCGTCGAGCGCAAGGTATGAATGATGGCACCGCGCAGCAGTTCGCTACTGAGCAGGTTGGTTTCGGCAAAGGATTTTTGGAACAATTGCGCCTGGGCGGCTGCACCGCCGCGCACAAACACCTCGGAAAGGTAGTCACTGAGCTGGGAAGATTGCAGCGCAGCCTGCCTGGTGAGCTGCTGCTCGGCATTGTGTTTGAGTTCATCGCTTATCTGAGTCACTGCCATCTGGTTGCTATGGCGTATGTCATAGAGCGCGAACCCGGTCAGAGTCGCCATGGCGAGCAGCAAACAACTACCCGCTAACAGGGCAATTTTCCATTGCAAAGTCAGCTTACGCATGAGTCCATCCATGAATGTCACTGGGAAGAACTCGATAATAAGAAAGGCAAGGCCGCAAAGGCCAGCGTTTATTGCGGACAATAAGGCTATAACATTATGATTAAAAAGGATTAAAACCCACAAAACGCACCATAATGCAGCATTCGATCACTTTTGGGGCGCAGCACTGAATCAACAGCAGAAACATGTCCTCAAAAGAGGCCTGTTTTCCCTGTTAACGGCGGATCGCCAAGAGCAAGACTCCACCGGCAATCATGGCAATCGCCAGCCAATCTTTAGGCACCGGACGCTCTCCGAGAAACAGTGCAGCAAACACCACCACCAGCACCACGCTGAGCTTGTCAATGGGTGCCACCTGATAGGCTTGACCCACTTTTAACGCACGAAAATAGCAGACCCAGGAGGCACCCGTAGCCAGCCCGGAGAGGATCAGAAACAGCCAGGACTTGGCGGGCAGGTTGGCCGGATTGCTCCATTTACCGGTCATTACCACAAACACCGAGAGCACCGCCACAATCACCAAGGTGCGGATCAGCGTTGCCAGATCCGAATCCATCCCCTGGATCCCCACCTTGGCCAAGATGGCAGTCAGCGCAGCGAACACCGCAGAGAGCAGGGCCCAGAGCACCCAGCTTGGTAACAGTAGTGACATGAACACACCAGACATGAGAATAGGAATGGCTGCACGCTACGCGCCGCCCGCTGGCGTGTCAACGCACCCCACAATGACAAAAGGGAGCCAGGCTCCCTTTGACTTCGACGGTGATGGTGTCACGCCTCTTCCCACACCACGCTTTTCCCTTGCGGCCACTGGTTGCCCAGTTCGGCGTAACGCTGCTCGAGCAGGTGACGGCGAATCTTCATGGTCGGTGTCAGCACCCCATTCTCGATATTCCACGGCTGCTTGACCACATAGATACCGCGCAGCTTGGCATGCGCCTCCAGTTTCTCGTTGACCGCCACCCGGGCCGCTTCCAACTGACGCTCGATGCTGTCACGGTCACCTTGCATGGCACTTTCCACCAGTTGCACCAGCGCCAGCGGCTGGGGCATGCCATAGCCGATGACACACAGCTGCTCAATCAGCGGCTCCTGGCCGAGCATCCCTTCGATGGGTACCGGCGCCACATACTTGCCCTTGGCGGTCTTGAAGACATCTTTCATGCGCCCGGTAATAGTGAGATACCCTTCGCTGTCGATCTTGCCCATGTCGCCGGTATGTAGCCAGCCGTCACTATCGAGGGTGGCGGCCGAGCTGTCGGGGTCTTTGTAGTAACCCAGCATCATGCCGTCACAGCGGCAGAGGATCTCCCCTTCTGGCGAGATGCGTAGCGTCACGCCGGGACCGGCCTTGCCAACCGAGCCAATCTTGTCAGCACGAAACGGATAGTTGAGGGTGGAATAGGCGTGGTTTTCGGTCATGCCCCACGCTTCGGTGATATTCAGGCCGATGCGGTAATACCACTCGAGCAGAGCCGGCGCGACCGGCGCCGAGCCGCAGCCGAGCACTCGCGCTTGATCCAGCCCTAAGCCATCGCGCAATTTGCGCTTGATAAGCGACGAGACAAACGGGATTTTGAGCAGGATATCGAGTTTGTGCTGCGGTAATTTCTCGTGGATTTTGGCGCGAAACATCGCCCACAGCCGCGGCACCGAAATAAACACGGTGGGACGGCAGCGCTTCACGTCATCGATAAAGGTCTCGAGCGATTCGGGAAAGGCGACGCTGGCCCCGCCATAGAGACTGCCACCATAGATGTAGACGCGCTCGGTGATGTGGGCGAGCGGCAGGTAGGAAAAGCCGCGGTCATCCTCGGCCAGTCCCACCAGCTGAACCAACTTTTCGCACGACCAAGCGTAACGCTCGACACTGAGCATGGCGCCCTTGGGCTTGCCGGTACTGCCCGAGGTGTAAACCAGACTGAGCAGCTCATCAGGCGCCTGCAGCGGACTGCCGGCAATCGGCTGGGTGTTGGCAATCAGTTCATCCCACTGATAGCGGGCCGGCATGGTGTCGTAGGGTAAGGCGATGCGCGGCAGATCGGCCGGGACGCCCCCTTCCTGACCATGCCAGTCATCGAGCTTGCCGACGAACACGGCCTTGGCTTCACTGTGGCGCAGCACATATTCGATGGTGTCGCTGTTGGCGGTGGGATAGATGGGCACACTGACAAACCGCCCCATCTGCATCGCCAGATCGGCGATAAACCACTGGGCGCAGTTTTTCGACAACAGCGCCACCCGATCCCCCGCCACCAGCCCCAACCCCTGCAGGGCTGCGGCCATACGACGGGCCTCATCGGCTACCCGCGCCCAGCTGTAGTCCTGATATTGTCGATTGATGGTCTGACGAAGATAAATGCGATCCGGACAGTGACGCTCCCAGTGATAGAGCATCTCGAGCGGCAAATGACGAGCAATGGGGGGATGGGTAGCCATGGTTGATTCCTTGTAACAGACAGCCACCCGATTATTAACCAGCAATTAACTCAATAAAACGACGTTCTATAAAGAATGCTGGAAGTGTGACTCAGGACTCAGCTTGCTCCTGAAGCTGACGCCACAAGGCCATAACCAGCGATTGATCCTCGTCCGAGAGCTCACCTTGCAAGATCGCTTCGTTAAGACTGCGCAGCACGTAACTCTTCACATCACGAACCAGATTACGCCCCTCAATGTCAGCCCGCGCGACGGCCAGCGAGATGTGTCCGCGCAGATAGCCACCGGCAAACAGATCGTCCTCACTGGCGGTTGCTACTTGGCTGTCAATCAGCCCCAGCAGGCGTTGCTCATACTCTTGAATCGAGATCGTTATCGACATGGTCAGCCTCTTGGCCGGGATCACCGGCATATACAGCAATAATAATGGTGCCTTGGCCGAAGCTACTGCGGATTGGCCACCGGATAGATGACCTGATCGCGCCAGCCGGTGATGATGCGTCGCACACCTTCGAGCATGCGATCGAGCTCGGCATCACCGCTATCCACCCGAAGCGGTCGCCCCTCAAGGGAGGCCAACTTGCTCTTGGTGGCCAGCACCAGCATCCGCTCGGGCCCGATGGCTCGGATCACCGCCGGGCTCAGCTGCTGGTTGCCTCGTCCAAACAGATGTCCCTGCCCGCCGATCGGGGTAATGACCAGCATACAGGGGCGCCCCTCAATCCAGGTAAGGATCTCCTGGGCGCGCAGATCCTGCCCGATCAGCCGGCCATTTTCCACCAGATCCACGCCCAGAAGCGTGTTTTCGAGACCCAGCTCATCCATGCAGGCGGCCACCGTACTGCCCGACCCCATCAGATAGAGGGTATCAGGTTCCATGCGTGACACCACCTCAGCCGCAATGTCGGCCAGCACCAGCGCCTCTGACTCACGCCCACCCTGCTTGACCGACTGAATATACTGCAAGTCTTGCGGCACCATCAGCTCACCAAAATGGCGGGCTCGCACCCGACCGGCACGAAACGCCTCTTCGTCGATATCCATCACCTCCCCCTCACACAAAGAGAGAAGCTCGCCCTTGATCATGCGTGCCGCCACCCGTCCGGCGGCCTGCGGCGTGACCCCGTATACGCCGGAGTGAATTTTGCACCCCGCCGGAATACCGAGCACATGCACCTGCTCACCGACCGCTGCGCAAATATCGCGAGCGGTGCCATCGCCACCGGCAAACAGCAATAGATCAACACCTGCGGCGCACAGGGCCACGGCAGCATCACGGGTATCCTGCGCCGTGGTGATCTCCCCCTTGGGATGCCAGATCAGCTCACAAGGCAGACCCACTTCGCGTGCCACCGATTCCCCCATGGCGCCGGCCACCGTCAGCAGCTCAAACGACAGTCCAGCCAATGGCTCCAGCGCGCTGCGCGCCCGCAAACCGGCTTGGGGAACCGCGCCGCGGCGCAGCGCCTCGTCGACCACGTCATCCGATCCCTTCAATGCCACGCTGCCGCCGACACCGGCGATTGGATTAACGATGAGCCCCAGACGAAACATTGCCACCCCTCCCTTTCGTGCGAATGGAACATTTTAACCATTGAACAACATGGCACAAGGCAACAGTTATCGTTACAATCGCCGCCGTTTTATCTGGACAAGGTGTACAACATGTTTGAATGGATCCTGGATCCCTCGGCCTGGATAGCCCTGGCGACCCTGACACTGCTTGAGATTGTGCTTGGTATCGACAACATCATTTTCATCTCCATCCTGGTAGGACGCTTGCCGCCTGCCCAGCGCCAGCGTGCCCGTATCCTGGGGCTGGGGCTGGCGATGGGTACCCGGATCCTGCTGCTGTTGTCGCTGGCCTGGGTGATGCGTCTGACCACACCGCTGTTCACTATCTTTGAAGAGGCGATCTCCGGACGTGACCTGATCCTGCTGCTCGGTGGCCTGTTCCTGATTGCCAAGAGCACCCATGAAATTCACCAGACTATGGAAGGCGCCGCCGAAGAGGGTGAGCCGGATGTGAGCAAGGTGGCAGGCTTTGTCTCGACCCTGATCCAGATTGCCATTCTCGATATCGTCTTTAGTCTCGACTCGGTGATCACCGCCGTGGGCATGGCGAACCATGTTCCGGTCATGGTGATGGCCATCGTGATCGCCGTGGGCGTGATGATGTTTGCCGCCAAGCCGATCGGGGATTTTGTCGACCGTCACCCGACCCTCAAGATGCTGGCCCTCTCCTTCCTGGTGCTGGTCGGGTTCGCCTTGATGGCCGAAGCGTTCGAGTTGCACATTCCCAAGGGCTACATCTATTTTGCCATGGCGTTCTCGGTGGTGGTCGAGATGATCAACATCCGCCTGCGTGGGCACCTCGACAAGAGCGAATCCTGATCCGCTGTCATGATCAAACAGGGCGCCCATGGCGCCCTGTTTACTTTTGTGTCGTCACGCCTTACGCCGTGAAGTGCGCCGGCTGGGACGGTTTTTCACTGACCTCCACACCGATGCCGCACAGATCCCGGTAGAGAATGCCCTTGATGTTGTAATAAAGCGGCGCCAACCACAGCAGCCCCAGACCAAACGGAATGAGCGCCAGCATCAGCAACAGGGCCATCACGGCGTGCAGCAGCAGAATCGACGGCCAGCCATGAACAAACAGGCGCAAAGAGACCAACACGGCGCGCAGCGGGGTGAGGCCGCGCTCCAGCACCAGCGGGACAGTAAAGATCAGCCCCATCCCCACCACCGCCGAGGGGATCAGTGCCATCATCACCGGCAGATGCAACAGCGCAAACAACGGGCCAAATACGCTGGTGACCACGCTGGAAATCAGCGCCAGTGAGCCAAGCCGGGCAAAATGGCGGAAGAAATCGAATACCTGGGTGGCGCGAGCGCGCACCCCGATCGATTGCTGCAGCCCCAGCATGTCGAGCGATGAGCTAAGCGGTGACATCAGTACCGTGACCAGCAGACTCATGATCAGGGTCAGCGACACATCATCATCGGCAATCAGATGCGGCGCCAACACCACCTGGGTCAACAGCAGCCAGAAGGCCAATACCCCGGCAATGGCGATCAGCAATCCCCAACCATGGCCACGGGTCTGGGTCCAACCCTCTTTGAAAATACTCTTGAGATCGAGGCGATACGCCTTCTCCAGGGAGCGCTGAATATCGCCCCCGACACGAAATCTGTTGTTCAATTGACTATCCATAACGACAAAATGCCAACATCAGGCGAGGCATTATAGCCCGTTTGGTTTCGAGATCAGCCCTTTGCGCCGATTTCACCGACGCCCCTTGGCGAAGCCCGCGACCGGGCATAGGATAAAACTCCCTTCGCCAGCGTGGCGCATCGGTACGCTGGTTGTTTTTCGTGTCTGCAAGGAGTTTCCATGTCCGAATTGATGCTCTATGCCACCCCTGGCACCTGTGCCATGACCGTTCATATCGCCTTACTGGAAGCCAATGCCGGCCATCAGGTACACAAGGTCAATCTGGCAGGGGGCGAGCAACGCACCCCCGAATACCTGGCCATCAACCCCAAGGGCCGAGTACCGGCACTGGTCACCGAGCACGGCGTGTTAACCGAAACGCCGGCGCTGCTGCTTTATGTTGCCCAGCGTTTTCCCGAGGCACACCTGGCACCGCTCAATGATCCATTCCTGCTGGCGCGCATGCAGGAGGTCAACAGCTTCCTGGCCTCGACCGTGCATGTGTCCCATGCCCATCGCCCCCGCGCCAGCCGCTGGGCAGACGATGCCGATGCCATCAAGGCAATGCAGCAAAAAGTGCCACAAAACATGCGTGAGGGCTTTGCCCAGATTGAAGAGCACTACCTCACCGGCCCCTGGGTGCTGGGTGAGCGCTTTAGCGTCGCCGACATCTACCTGTTCGTGGTCGCCGGTTGGCTGGAGAGTGATGGCGTAGATATCGCCGAGTTTCCCCGCGTCGCCGAACACTTCGCCCGTATGCAGCAGCGCCCCTCGGTGGCCGCCGCCCAGACCCTGTAACGGATCGGGCCGCGTCTGCGGCCCGTTTCTTTTGACTCTGCTGCAGCGTCATTTTATCTTGCCTTTGCGATCTTATTCACACTCCTGAAACATTCCTCTGGCTAGCGCTCCTCGCCTCTACTAACCTTCAACGCAACCGGTTACGCAACCGGTTGCGTAAACCAGAATCATGAAGGCGACCGAGCCGGAGGTGTTGTATGAAACGAGGCAAGCTGCTGAATGCGCCGTTAAGCGCCCTGATAGCCCGGGTGGGCCACACTGACGAGATCGTGGTCTGCGATGCCGGCCTGCCGATCCCGGACGGCCCCGAGCGTATCGATCTGGCCCTGATGCCCGGCACCCCCACCCTGCTCACCACCCTTGACGCCCTGCTCAGTGAGCTGACGGTCGAGCGTGTGGTGCTCGCTCAAGAGATCAAGACCGTGAGCCCGGACTGCCATCAGGCACTGCTTGAGCGCCTCACTCGCCACGAACAAGAGCAAGGCAAACCGATCACTGTCGATTATGTCAGCCACACTGAGTTCAAGGCGCAAAGCCAGCACAGTCGCGCCATTGTGCGCAGCGGTGAAACCACCCCCTACGCCAACCTCATTCTCTGTGCCGGCGTGGCGTTTTAAGGTGCGGTCATGAATCAGCAACACACGCCCCTGCTTGAACTGACGGGGATTACCAAACAGTTTCCCGGCGTGAAGGCGCTGGATGAAGCGGGCCTTCGTGTCTATCCGGGCCGGGTCATGGCCCTGCTCGGTGAAAACGGCGCGGGCAAATCGACCCTGATGAAGGTGCTGACCGGTATCTATCAGGCCGATGCCGGCACCATTACCTATCGTGGTCAGCCGGTGGCATTCCGTGGTCCGCGCGAGTCGCAGGATCAGGGGATCAGCATCATCCACCAAGAGCTCAACTTGCTGCCCGAGCTGTCGATTGCCGCCAACATTTTCCTTGGCCGCGAGCCACGTACCCGCTTTGGCAGCATAGACCACAAACAGCTGCGTGAGCGCTCGGCCAATCTGCTCACCCGCCTTGGTGTGCGCCACGGCCCGGATACCCGGCTTGGCGATCTCTCCATCGGCGAGCAGCAGATGGTCGAAATTGCCAAGGCCCTGTCGTTCGATGCCAGCGTCATCATCATGGACGAGCCGACCGATGCGCTGACCGATACCGAAACCGAGCAGCTGTTCGTGGTGATCCGCGAGCTGCGTGCCCAAGGTTGCGGGATTGTCTATATCTCTCACCGCCTCAAGGAGATTTTCGAGATCTGTGATGACGTCACCGTCCTGCGTGATGGCAAATGGATTGGCGAGTGCCCGGTCAGCAGTCTGGATGAAGATCGCCTGATCGAGATGATGGTCGGCCGTCGTTTAGACGAACAGTACCCGCACCTCTCTCGCGCCCCCGGCGCCGTGACGCTGCAGGTGAACAATATCCGCGGTCCCGGCGTCAAAGAGGCCAGCTTTACCCTGCATGAAGGGGAAATCCTCGGCTTTAGCGGTCTGATGGGCTCTGGCCGTACCGAGCTGATGAAGCTCATCTATGGTGCGGTGCGCCCGAGCGCCGGCACCCTGCAACTGGGTGGTAAGCCGCTGGCCCATCGTTCGGCCGCGGACGGCCTGGCCGCCGGGATTGCCTACATCTCGGAAGATCGCAAAGGTGACGGGCTGGTACTGCCCCTGTCGGTGCGGGAAAACATGACCCTGTGCGCCCTGCGCGAATTTGTGCGTGGTATTCACATCGACGGCGCGGCCGAGCGTCAGGCCGTTGGCGATTATATCCGCCTGTTCAACATCAAGACTCCCAGTGCCGAGCAGCCGATCCGCCTGCTCTCGGGGGGGAACCAGCAGAAAGTGGCGATTGCCAAAGGGCTGCTGACCCGTCCCAAGGTGCTGATCCTCGATGAGCCAACCCGGGGTGTCGATGTGGGCGCCAAGAAAGAGATTTACCAACTTATCAACGAATTCAAGAAAGGCGGACTGAGCGTCATCATCGTCTCGTCCGAAATGCCCGAGGTGCTGGGCATGAGCGATCGCATCATGGTGATGCACGAAGGTCGCATCAGCGCCGAATTGAATCGCAATGAAGCCAATCAGGAGCGCCTGATGGCTGCCGCAGTAGGAAAACAATGGCAAGAGGTGCCGGCATGACATCCCAAACCGTGGCCCGTCAGGGCTTCCTGAGCAAACGCTGGTGGATTGATAACAAATCCCTGATCGCCCTGCTGGTGCTGATCGCCGTGGTCTCGCTCCTTAATAACCAGTTCTTTACCGCAGGCAACCTGCTGAACATCCTGCGCCAAACCTCGGTCAACGCCATCATCGCCGTCGGCATGACGCTGGTGATCCTGACCGCCGGCATTGATCTGTCGGTGGGTGCGGTGCTGGCCCTGTGCGGCGCGTTTGCCGCCACCATGATCGCGGCAGAAGTGCCGGTGCTGATCGCCGTACCGGCTGCGCTGGTGATCGGTGCGCTGCTCGGCGGCGTCAGTGGTCTTATCATCGCCCGTGGCAAGGTGCAGGCCTTTATCGCTACCCTGGTCACCATGACCGCCCTGCGCGGCTTTACCATGGTCTATACCGATGGCCGCCCCATCTCGACCGGTTTTAACGATGCCGCCGACCAGTTTGCTTGGCTCGGTACCGGCTATCTGTTCGGTATCCCGGTGCCGATCTGGCTGATGGCGCTGACCTTCCTGTTCGCCTGGTATCTGCTCAACCACACCCGTCTGGGCCGCTATATCTACGCCCTGGGGGGTAATGAATCAGCCACCGCCCTCTCTGGCATCAACGTGGCCCGCGTCAAGTTTGCGGTCTACAGCCTGTGCGGCATGCTCTCTGCCCTGGCCGGCCTGATTGTCACCTCACGCCTCTCCTCGGCCCAGCCGACCGCTGGCATGGGGTATGAGCTCGATGCCATCGCCGCCGTGGTGCTCGGTGGTACCAGCCTGATGGGCGGCAAGGGTCGCATCATGGGAACGCTGATCGGTGCCCTTATCATCGGCTTCCTCAACAATGCCCTGAACCTGCTCGACGTCTCTTCGTATTACCAGATGATTGCCAAGGCCAGCGTAATTTTGCTTGCCGTGATGATCGATAACAAAAGCAAGTAACACCTACAAGGAACGAAACGATGAAGAAAATCCATACCCTGCTCGCCGCTGCCGTTCTCTCCGTCATGGGCACCACTGCTCATGCTGCTGACAAAACGGTGGCTCTGGTGGTCTCTACCCTGAACAACCCCTTCTTCGTGACCCTCAAAGACGGGGCCGAGGCCAAAGCCAAGGAGCTCGGCTACAAGATCATTGTGCTGGATTCGCAAAATGACCCGGCCAAAGAGCTTGCCAACGTGGAAGATCTGACCGTCCGCAAGGTCAACGCCATCCTGATCAACCCGACCGATTCAGCCGCCGTGGGTAACGCCATCGTGCTGGCTAACCGTGCCGATATCCCGGTGCTGACCCTCGACCGTGGCGCCGCCCAGGGCAAGGTCAAGGCGCACATCGCCTCTGACAACGTCGCTGGCGGCAAGATGGCCGGTGACTACATCGCCCAGAAGGTGGGTAAGGGCGCCAAGGTAATCCAGCTGGAAGGGATCGCCGGTACCTCTGCCGCTCGTGACCGTGGTGAAGGTTTCGCGCTGGCCGTTAAGGCCAACGACTTCAAGGTACTCGCTTCCCAGCCGGCCGATTTTGACCGTACCAAGGGTCTGAACGTCATGGAAAACCTGCTGGCCGCCCAGCCGGAAGTGAAAGCCGTGTTTGCCCAGAACGACGAAATGGCACTCGGCGCCATCCGCGCCGTACAGGCTGCCGGTAAAGAGGTCATGATCGTCGGCTTCGACGGCACTGACGATGGTAAGGCTGCCGTTGCCAAGGGCAAGATGGCGGCAACCGTGGCTCAGCAACCGGCCCTTATCGGTGCCATCGGCGTGGAAACGGCCGACAAGGTACTCAAGGGTGAGACCGTTCCGGCCTCTATTCCGGTTCCGCTGCAACTGGTCACCAAGTAAGCTTGCAGGGGCAGCCTCGGCTGCCCCGTATTGCTTGCCCTGCTGCTGGATACCGGCAGCAATGCAAGCCGTATCAGACTCGAATCAGGAAATAGGATGATGAACCAACTTGTCGTTCTCGGCAGCGTCAATGCCGACCATGTTTTGCGCGTACCCCATTTTCCGCGCCCCGGTGAAACCCTGTGCGGCCATAGTTATCAGGTGCTGCCGGGCGGCAAAGGTGCCAACCAGGCCGTCGCTGCGGCGCGTCTTGGCGCTGACATCGGCTTTATCGCCCGCATCGGTGACGATGCCATCGGCCACCAGATGCGTGATGGTTTTGCCCGTGACGGCATTAATGTGAGCGCCGTCGAGTGCGACCCTGCCCTGCCGACCGGCATCGCCATCATCTATGTGAGCGATGAAGGGGAAAACAGCATCGGCATCTCGGCCGAAGCCAACGGTGCACTGACCCCGGCCGTGGTCGAGCAGCACGCCGCGCTGATTGCCGATGCCAACACCTTGCTGCTGCAACTGGAAGTCCCGCTCGCCAGCGTGCAACGCGCCGCCGAAGTGGCCCGTGCCGGCGGCACCCGTGTCGTGTTGAACCCGGCGCCAGCCCAGCCGCTGCCACCGGCCCTGCTGGCACTGGTCGATCTCATTACGCCGAACCAAACCGAAGCGGAGCTACTGACCGGTATCAGCGTCACCGATGAGGCCTCTGCACGCCTCGCGGCAGAGCGCTTTCACGCCATGGGTATCCAAAGCGTGATGATCACCATGGGCTCGCAAGGGGTGTATGTCAGCGAAGGCGGCCAAGCGGCTCTGGTGCCGGGCTTTCGCGTCAGCGCCACCGACACCACTGCAGCCGGTGACACCTTCAACGGCGCATTTCTTGCCGAGCAGCTGCGTGGCAGCGATACCCACAGCGCCATCCGTTTTGCCCACGCGGCCGCCGCCATATCTGTCACCCGCTTTGGTGCCCAGAGCTCGATTCCGACCCTTGATGAAGTCACCGCCTTTCTCAAGGAGCGTGGCTGATGGCCAACATCCGTGATGTGGCGACCATGGCGGGGGTGTCCACCACCACCGTCTCCCACGTCATCAACGAGACCCGTTTTGTGGCCGAAGAGACCCGCGAGCGGGTCTTCGCCGCCATGCGCGATCTCAACTACGCCCCGAGCCTGGTCGCCCGCAGCCTCAAGGTCAAAGAGACCCACAGTATCGGTATGCTGGTCACCACCTCAAGTAACCCCTTCTTTGCCGAAGTGGTGCGCGGGGTAGAGCGCTACTGCTTCGAGCAGGGCTACAACCTGATGCTCGGCAACACCGAAGGGGAAGCGGCAACGGCCCTCTCCTACCTCAAGATGATGCTAAGAAAGCGGGTCGATGGCTTGCTGGTGATGTGCAGCGAAGGGCAGCAAGAGGTACTGAGTCAACTCGGTTGGCTCAAAGACTTGCCCGTGGTGCAAATGGACTGGGGTAACAGCGGTGGTGAGGTGGATCTGATTGCAGATAACTCGCGCCACGGCGGCTGGCTGGCCACCCGCCATCTGATTGAACTTGGCCATCGCAAGATTGGCTGCATCACCGGACCGAGCCAGCGGGCGCCCGGGGCCGAGCGAGTTGCCGGTTTTCACGACGCGCTGCAAGAGGCGGGTCTGGAGTGCCCAGCGCAGTGGCTGTGGGAAGGGGATTTTGATTGCGCCAGCGGCCATCGCGCCATGCAGGCGCTGCTGACCTTGCCAGATCGCCCCACCGCCCTGTTTGTCTGCAACGATCTGATGGCCATGGGCGCCATCAGTGCGGCTACCGCTGCCGGACTCAAGGTGCCCGATGACATCTCGATCATCGGCTATGACAACGTGGCACTGGCCGAGTTTATGTCACCGCCGCTCACCACCATCAACCAGCCCAAAGAGGAGCTCGGTCGCCTGGCGGTTACCCAACTGATGAGTCGTATTAACGGCGATGCGGGCTCGGGACGTTTGATCAAGCTCGAGCCCAACCTGGTTATCAGAGCCTCCTGCTGCGCGCCGAGCGCCGCCTGATCTATTGCAGCGGCGGGGGCGAGCCGAGCAAATCCCCCACTGCCTGCGCCTTGGCCACACCGAGCTCTGCCAGCAATTCGTCGACAAACTCCGGCACAATGCGCGATGCCGGCCCATAGCGCTTCTCGTCAAACTGACTCTCCACCTCACTCGGCTCGAGATTGAGCTCAAGGGTATGGGCGCCTGACAGGCTCGCTTCATGGACAAACCCGGCAGCCGGGTAAACAGCGCCCGACGTGCCAATCGCAATAAACAGATCACAGCGCGACAGCGCCGCATAAATGCGATCCAGTCCGATGGGCATCTCGCCAAACCAAACGACGTGCGGGCGCAGTGGCTGCGGAAACTGGCAGCAGGAGCAGAGATCCTGTTCACTCAGCGCCCCTTTCCACTCAATCAGCTGGCCCGAGTGCGGACAGCGGGCTTTGAGCAGCTCGCCGTGCATGTGGATAAGCTGCTTGCTGCCGGCCGCTTCGTGCAAATTGTCGATGTTCTGGGTCACCAGCGTAACGGTGCCGGGAAACAGGCGCTCAAGGCGAGCCAGCGCATAGTGCGCCGGGTTGGGGTGCACCTGGGGTTGTTGCAACTGGGCACGCCGCTCGTTATAAAAGCGCTGCACCAGCTGGGGATCGCGGGCATATCCTTCCGGCGTCGCCACATCCTCGATGCGATGCTCTTCCCATAGGCCGTCGTGGGCACGAAAGGTCTTGATCCCCGATTCGGCCGAGATCCCGGCGCCGGTCAGAATGACAATGTGTTGGTAGCGTCGCTCCATAACCCCTCCCTGTTTTCTTGACCCTAGCATGCCCCGACAAACCGTGCCTATTCGCCCTTGGTCGAAGCCCCTAGCCAAGGGTCGAGCACCGTCAGATCAAGCCGGACAAACACCATAGAGCGGCCGGTCACCAGCGACAGCGGCAAACCGAGATGATGGAGCAGTTGCAGCATGGGGCGATTCTCGGCCAGCACATCAGCCAGCCACTCGCTGACCCCTTCGCTGCGCGCCAATAGAGCCAGCGCCAACAGCAGGCGCCGACCGATGCCTCTGCCTTGGTAACGGTCGGCAATCAGACAGGAAAACTCCGCGCGTCCGCTCTGGCGCACACGACGAATCGACTGCGCGTGAGCCACCGGCAAACCGGCGCTGTCGCACAGCAGCAGCGAGCACTGCTGCTCAGGGGAGAATTGGGTAAACGCTGCGACTTGCTCGGCACTGGGCCGGCGTTTGGCGCGCATAAAACGCAGATAAATCGTCCGGTCGCTGAGCTCAGCATACGCCTGCACCAAGGCGTCACCATCGGCCGGTGTGAGCTCACGCAAGATAAGAGATTCAGCGCCGAGCTGCCAAGTGATCGGCAGCTCGGCGCGGCTGCGCGGCCATTGCCATCCGGCCAGCGCCTGCGAGAGTCGCTCCGGCTCACCGGGATAGCAGTGGTAGCGCGGCGTCATGGTTACCAGCGCCCGTGAAAGCCGCGCTCTTCCCACCAACGGGCATCCAGCAGGGCATAGGGGTCATCCAGATAGATCTGGCAGCCTCGCTCGCGGGTGCGCTGCAAAAAACTATCGAGCAGCCCACCATGATCGAGCTGCGGCTGCACCCGATACCCAAGCAGGATCGCTTCTAGCGGTAATCGCTCGAGCAACTCAAACGACAGCCGCTCCGGCCGGTCGATCAGCAGTGCCAGCGTGGCGCCGGCCAAACGAGCCTGCAACGCCAGCGAAAAGCGCTCGGGCAAACTTAACAGGGCGTCTTGCGAGCGCACCACCAGCGTCAATTCTGCCGGGGAGCGCCCCTCCTCGGCCAGCCACTGTTTGACCGTCTCCCAGTTCATATCGAGGCTGGCGAGCAGCACCCAGCGCCGCTCGCCGACCGGCACAATGGCAGCGCGGGTAGCCAGCACGCCTAACGAGGCGCCAGACCAGTTTTGGATACGACGACTGTCAGTGCGCCGGGCTGGCAAGGTCGGTCGCCCTTCGTACAGTTGGTAGAGCACCGGCAGCAACCGTGAGGGTTCAAGCGGTTTGGTAAACGCGCCGACCACCCGCACGCCTTTATCGGCCAGCAGACGGGCCGCCCCATCCACCAGCGTCTGATCATGGGCCGAGAGCAAGATCACCGGCAACGACAGCGAAGGCTGAGCGCCGAGCACATGAATGGCGTCGTCCCCGGCCAGCGCCAAGTCGCTTATCAGCCAATCATACTGCTGCTGTTTGAGCGCCATCAGCAAGCTATCACCATCGGCGACCAGATCGCAGGCAGGACCCATCTGCCGGACCAGCGCCGCGATCTGGGCTCCTTGAAACGGATGATCTTCCAGAACAATCACGCGCTGGCTCGCCAGCCACTGATGCCAGGCGAGTAGCGCCGCATCAATTACCTCTGTCCAGGGTCCATCCACTGGCAGCACACCGTGCGCGTGGTGCAACACCGCATTGAGCGGACTGCTGCTATAAAGGGCCGGGGAGTAGAGCGCAAACTGGCTCTTACCAAACCAGCTGCTCCACTGCCAGTGCGCCTGGGGCTCGACCCGGCGCAGCGATAACTCTGCAGGCAGCGACTGACGCCGTGCCTGACGATAACTGACATCATCCAGCGCATAGAGGCAGAGCGGGCGAAACTCTTCCCCTTCTGCATCTACGCCTTCAAGCAATGCATAGAGCTCTTCATCGCTGATGATACTCATGACTCACCTCGCAATCTGAGCGTTTCCTCGTCAATTGCCTGCTCCAGAGCACCAATGCCATCCCATGTCGGATCAGCCTGCCACCGCTCAACTAGTCTGACCAGTTTGTCTGACCCTACCATTTTGGCCGAGCCCTTGATGCGATGCAATTGCGCAGCCCAACCCGCCTTATCACCACAGCGCCAGCATTCGGCCAGCTTGGCCAGATCCTGCCGATGGGTCTGCAGATAAATGGTCACGGTCGCCTCATCAAGCAGAAGCGCCGATGCTAGCGACGCGGGCTCACTGGATGTTGGCTGCACCGCGCTCTGCTCTCCGGGCGCCTGACGATGGAGCAGGGCCGCCAACTCCTGGCGGCGCACCGGCTTATCGAGCCGGCCACTACAACCACAAGCGGCCAATCGCTCGGCCGACTGAACGCTGAGATCAGCGGTAATCACATAAACCGGCAAAGATTGCCAACGGGGATCACGTTTTATCTCGTCACACAGGGCGGCACCGTCCATGCGCGGCATCTGCAGATCGGTCAGCACCAGATCCACGCTGAGCCCTTCGCTCAACTTGGCCAGTGCATCCACGCCATCCACGGCGGTGCACACCTCGGCGCCAAGCTGGCCCAACTGCATGGCCAGAACCCGGCGATTGAGATCGTGATCTTCGACCAGCAAAACCCGTAATCCGGCTGCGGCGGCAGGTTGATCCAGCGGCTCGTCATCGACACGCTCCACCAGAGCGCTCAGCACGCTTCCTGGCACCAAACGAACGCTGCCCCACTGCCAAGCCGGCGCCCCCTGTTCATCATGGATAGCGGCCAACACCGCCCCATCAACACGCTCACTGATCCTCAAGCGTTGCAGCCAGCGGCGCACCTGCTCGGCCTCCCGCTCGGGCAATTGCAGGTTGACTGCGCTCGTCACCGGCCGCCGTGGCAGTGGATGTTCGGCTTCACGAAGTGGCAGACGGCACCAGAAACAGCTGCCCACCGCCCGCTCCGAGACGCCAATGTCGCCCCCCATCAAGGTGACCAATTGATGGCAGATGGCAAGTCCAAGACCCGTCCCCTGCCCCTGCCGGCGCGCTTCCAGCCCCTGCTCAAAGGGGAGGAACAGGCGCGGTCGCAAAGCCGGATCGATGCCGGGACCTTGGTCTTCTACCGCTAGCAGCAGGCTCGCCTCGTCACGGCTGACGCGAAGACGCACCTCACCGTGCGCGGTGAACTTGATGGCGTTGGAAAGCAGGTTATGCAGGATTTGTGAGACCCGGTGCGGGTCGAGCCACAAGGTGGTGGGAAGCTCGGGGGTGATGCGCACACTCAAACGCAGCCCCTTGTCCAGCGCCTTGGGCCAGTGAATGGCCACCACCTGCTCGCAAAGCAGCGCCAAATCGACCCGCTGCGGGGTCAGCGCCAACCGGCTGCTCTCATTACGGGTAAAATCGAGGATGTCGTTGAGTAGCCCAAGCAACTCATCAGTGGCCATGCGAACCCGCTCCAGCGCTCTCCCCTGATCGGTCGCCATCGGCGTACCGGCCAGCCACTCGAGTAACCCGATAATGGCGTTCATCGGCGTGCGAATTTCATGGCTGATGGCCGCCAAGAAACGGCCTTTGGCCTCTGCTGCGGCTTCGGCGCGCTGACGTGCTTCTGACAGGCCCAACTCCACTTCGCGGCGGCGCTCCACCTCATCAGCCAGCATGCGCCTTGAGCGCCAGATAAACAGGGTGATGGTTCCGCCAATGAGCAAAATCCCCAGTGACGAGCCTATCCAGACCCCGTAGCTCACCCCTTCAACCTGGGTGACCGAGATCTGCAGCCAGCGCTGGCGCAACTCATCTTGCTGGCCGGGGGTGACCGTCATCATCGCCTTATCGAGGATCTTGGCCAGCATGGGTTGATGAGGCGAGACCGCAAAGGCCAGCCCCCAGCGCTCATCGACCAGATCGCTGATGGAAAGATCGTGCAGCTGGTTAAGACGTAGCGGATATTGCAGTTGGTAAAGGTCCGCCAACAGCGCCACACCCTCTCCGCGGCGCAGCCGCTCCGCCCCATCGACAATCGAGGGCACCTGTTTCCAGCGCGCGTTGCCAAGCTGCGCCAGTAAGGAGGGATCCCACAAGCTGGCAGGCACTAGCACCTCTTCTCCATCCACGTCGGAGAGATGATGATAACTGCCACGGGCACTGAGCAGCGCCCAACGGCTCATCGCCATGATCCGGGTAAAGCGCAGTCGGCTCGACAAGTCACTCGACTCGACCAAGCCCAGCATCAGATCAGCCTCCCCCTGCTCCACCAGTTTGAGGCTCTCCTCCCGGTCGCGCCCCTGCAGCCACTCTAGCGCGATACCGTGACTCTTAAGCAGGGTTTGCAGCACATCCATTGACCAGCCAGTGGGCTGACCGGTGCGACTTACGCCTGAAAAGGGCTGTAAACCCGGGTTTGCCACCACCCGCAGCACCCGGGTGCGCGCCAGCCAGGATTGCTCATCATCGCTCCACTTGGTCTGGTTAATGGCATGGGTGGCGTTGGGGACATAGTTATCCAGCACCCGATAGACGTTTGCTGGCGGTAGGTAGCGAATGGCGCTATTGACCGCCTCAAGCAGCAGAGGCTCAGGACGGACCAGCATGCGCAGGGACATCTGCCATTCACGCCGATCCAGCGTGCGCATATGAATATCGAGCTCAGGGTGTTGCCGCAGCAGCTCGCGCTCCGAGAGATAATCGCCGAGATAGGCATAGCCCTTGCCCTGCTGCAACAGGGGAATGGGCGACGAGCCAGGGGTCAAGGCACGCACCGGATGGCCGGGCAGGATCCGCTGTAACAACTCATCGGCGTACCACGCCGGCTGCAGCAGCACCGGGCCATTACTCTCTTGTGGCAGATACAGTAGTGCAGGCTCTACCGTCAGCAGTGGCTGGCTCTGCGCCGCTGTTTCGTGTTCCAGCTCTTCGGGCCCGAGTACCGGCACCAAATCGCACTCACCCTGGTTAAACGCCTCCTTGACCTTCTCCCAGCTGGGATAGGTATGGGTCGAGAGCCCAACTTTCAGCAGCTCGGCAAGCTGCCAGGAGAGATCAGGCACCATACCCCGGTGATCAAACAGATAAGGGGGATAATGGATCCTGGGAACGCAAAGGGTCAGAGATTGGCGCCACGCCAGATAGTCGCGAATTGGCTCGCGCAAAGGCAGCGTGTCCGCAACCGCGGACACGCAAAAAAACCAGATTGAAAAAAGCCAGGCAATGCCTGGCTTCATCTCAACTTTTCGGCTCGACATTCTCGACCCTTGCCTTGAGCTTCTGCCCGGGACGGAAGGTCACGACCCGCCGGGCCGTAATGGGAATATCTTCACCGGTTTTCGGGTTACGACCCGGACGCTGGTTCTTCTCACGAAGATCAAAGTTACCGAAGCCGGAGATTTTGACCTGTTCGCCCCGTTCGAGCGACATTCTTATCTCTTCAAAGAAGGCTTCCACCAATTCTTTGGCCTCGCGCTTGCTCATCCCAAGCTGGGTGAACAGGTGCTCTGCAATATCGGCTTTGGTCAGCGCCATAGATCAATCCCTCAAGGATGCGTTCAACTCATCAGAAAGCGCCTTGACCACTCTCTCCACAGTCTCGGCGATCTCTTTTTCTTCCAACGTGCGCTGGGTATCTTGCAGCACCAGGCTGATTGCCAGACTCTTCTTGTCGTCTGCCATGCCAGCGCCCTGGTATACGTCAAACAAGTTTATTCCAACTACCTGATTTCCGCCAACTTTTTTAATAACGCTCAAAACGTCACCAGCCAGAATCTGACGGTCAACGACGACCGCGATATCACGGCGGTTGGCCGGGAACTTGGAAACCTCGGTCGCGGCAGGCACCTTGGCCGGCGTCAGCTTGTCGAGTTCGATTTCGAACAAGACTGCACGGCTCTTAAGACCCAGCGTCTTCTCAAGGCTCGGGTGGATCACGCCCATGTGGCCAATCACCACGCCATTACGCAAAATCTCGGCGCACTGGCCCGGATGCAGCGCACTGTGCTCGGCACGCTCGAAGCTAAATGTGGCCCCTTCACCGGTCAGCTCCAGCACTGCTTCCAGATCGCCCTTCAGATCGAAGAAATCGACAGCGCGTGCCTTGGCATCCCAATGTTCGTCGCTCTGGTTACCGGTGATGATGCCGGCCAGCATCGGCACCTGACGGATGCCATTTTCGGCGCTCGCGTCCTTGATAAAACGCAGACCCTGCTCAAACAGGCGCACACGCGGCTGCTGGCGGTTCTGGTTATAAACCACCGCCTGCACCAGCCCCGGGAACAGCGATACGCGCATGGCCGACATCTCCACCGAGATGGGATTGGGCAGCACGATGGCATCGCTTTGCGGGAACAGCGCTTGCTGGGTTTTGGGATCGACGAAGCTGTAGGTAATTGCTTCCTGGAAGCCGCGATCAACCAACAGGTTGCGCACACGCTTGAGGGTCACCTGTCCTTCAGCCTGCTCAATCATGGCGAGCGAAGCGGTCGGCTTGAGGTTCGGGATGTTGTTGTAGCCGTAGATACGGGCCACTTCCTCGATAAGGTCTTCCTCAATAGCCATGTCAAAGCGCCAGGACGGCGCCAGTGCAGTCCAGCCTTCGGCCGTGGCGGTTACCTGCATGCCCAGACGGGTCAGGATCTCGACCACTTGCTCATCGGCGATCTGGATACCGATAACGCGCTCCATCTTGCTGCGACGCAGCGTGATGGGTGATGCCTTGGGCAGATGCTCGTCGGATTTGACCTCGATCACCGGACCGGCTTCGCCGCCGCAGATATCGAGTAGCAGACGGGTGGCACGGTCCATGACCTTGTGCTGCAGCTGCGGATCAACACCACGCTCAAAGCGGTGAGACGAATCAGTGTGCAGGCCATAAGAGCGGGCACGACCGGTGATGGAGAGCGGCGCAAAGAAGGCGCACTCAAGCAGCACGTCGGTGGTGGTCTCGCTAACACCGGTACGGTTGCCACCAAAGATACCGGCAATGCAGGCCGGACCCTTGCTATCGGCAATCACCAGCGTGTTCTCTTTAAGCTTGATGTCGCTGCCGTCGAGCAGGGTCATCGGCTCATCGGCCTTGGCACGACGCACCACCAGCTCCCCTTCCAGCTTGGCCAGATCGAAGGCGTGCATCGGCTGACCGTATTCCAGCAGCAGGTAGTTGGTGATGTCGACGATGGCATCGATGGAGCGAATACCGCCACGGCGCAGCTTTTCCTGCATCCACAGCGGGCTTTGCGCCTTAAGGTTCAGCCCCTTGATAACACGGCCGAGGTAACGCGGGCAGTCAGCCGGCGCATCGACGCGGATCGGGAAACGGGCATCGGTCGTGGCGGCAGCCGGCGTCCAGGTCGGTTCGACCACGTCGGCGCGATTGAGCACACCGATTTCACGGGCCAGACCGGCAATACCAAGGCAGTCGGCACGGTTTGGGGTGAGATCCACATCGATGGTCACATCGTTGAGGCTCAGGTAATCGCGCACATCGGTGCCGACCGGCGCATCTTGCGGCAGCTCGATAATGCCATCGGCGTCGACTTCGATGCCCAGCTCACTGAAGGAGCAGAGCATGCCGTGGGACGGCTGGCCGCGCAGCTTGGCTTTCTTGATGGTGAAATCACCCGGCAGGGTTGCACCTACCTTGGCCACACACACCTTGAGCCCGGCACGGCAGTTCGGCGCGCCGCACACGATATCAAGCAGCTCGGCCTCACCCACGTTCACCTTGGTCACACGCAGCTTATCGGCATCCGGATGCTGGGCGCACTCGACCACTTCACCCACCACCACATTGTTAAACTGGCCGGCAACCGCCTCAACGGCGTCCACTTCCAGACCGGCCATGGTGATCTGCTCAGCCAGCTGGTTATCACTCAACTCGGTGCGGACCCACTCCATCACCCAGGATTTGCTGAATTTCATGTTCTCTCGCCCTTACTTGAACTGCTTGAGGAAGCGCAGGTCGTTTTCGAAGAAGGCACGCAGGTCATTGACCCCGTAACGCAGCATGGTGAGGCGCTCGACGCCCATACCGAAGGCAAAACCGGAGTACTTCTCCGGATCGATGCCGACCGAACGCAGCACGTTCGGATGGACCATGCCGCAGCCCAGCACTTCCAGCCAGCGGCCGTTCTTGCCCATTACGTCCACTTCGGCACTCGGCTCGGTGAACGGGAAATAGGAGGGACGGAAACGAATCGTCAGATCTTCCTCGAAGTAGTTACGCAGGAAGTCATGCAAAATCCCCTTGAGCTCGGTAAAGCTGACGTGCTCATCCACCAGCAGGCCTTCGACCTGATGGAACATGGGGGTGTGGGTCATGTCGTAGTCGTTACGATAAACACGGCCCGGCGCAATGATGCGGATCGGCGGTTGCTGCTTCTCCATGGTACGGATTTGCACGCCCGAGGTGTGGGTACGCAGCATCAGATCAGGATTGAAGTAGAAGGTATCGTGGTCGGTACGCGCCGGGTGATGCGCCGGAATATTCAACGCATCAAAGTTGTGAAAGCCGTCTTCGATTTCCGGACCGCGGGCCACGCTAAAGCCCATCTCACCAAACAGACGCTCGATACGCTCGATGGTGCGGGTCACCGGATGCAGACCACCGTTTTCAATGCGGCGGCCCGGCAAGGTGATGTCTACGGTTTCGGCAGCCAGCTTGCGGTTGAGCTCGGCAGCTTCGAGCGCGTCACGGCGCTCGCCCAGTGCATCCTGCACGGCTTGCTTGGCCTGGTTGATAACGGCGCCGGCAGCAGGACGCTCTTCGGGCGACAGCGCACCCAGCCCCTTCATCTGCTCGGTAAAGAAACCCTTCTTACCCAGATACTTGACCCGGATCTCGTCAAGCGACGCGATATCGCCTGCCCCCTCGATCTCGGCCCTGGCTTGGCCGACTACTTCTTCAAGCTGCTGCATGATTTCCTCGTCAACACTCCCGACGCGGGAGCTTGCTTATGCAAAAAATCGGAAAGGGCATGATAGTACAAAAAAAACCGTGATCCTGCCTAGGATATTGCGCCGCAACAGACAATTTTCCTTGCCGCCACACCCGAGCCAATGCCAACGCTCACAGCCAGTCTCGCTAGCAGTGACGATACCGCTGATAGGGTCCCGACGGAGCCCCCCTGTTTGGTGGTTTTTTGAAAAAAAAGATGAAAAATGAGCACCTTGGCAACCGGTTGGTCAAACTGAAGACAAAAAAAGGCCCGCGACAGGCGGGCCAACCATAGAACCCCAATGGATAACAAGAGGAGAACGCTCTGTAAGCCTAGACCCGACCGGCAACACCTGCCATGACCCCTTCACTCTTTACGATTGCCACCCGCAGAAATGCGAGCCGCTTCGCAGTTAGTCTCGTATGAAAACGTTATTATCTAATTAATCACGAAATCAATAATGACATGGAGCGTAATACCATGAGTCTGCCCGTCAACAATTGGCACAAACTCTCAGATTTGGAACAACCGGAGTGCGGCTGCGCCTCTTGGCAACAGCACTGGCTGCGCGTCACCCAGCATCGCTGGCCGGCCACCTGTTATGTGGCCGGTTGCCACAACAGAGCCACTCACGCGGCGCATATCCAGCATACTAATGATCCGCGCCACTGGGTGCTGCCCATGTGCGAAGAGTGCTATCAGGCCAGCGGAGCCTTTACCATCAAATCAGTGGTGACACTGGTGCGTAGCAAACAGGCTCGCGCCTGCCTGGAAGTATTGGAAGAAGTGGAAGCTGTTTGAATTTCTGCGCTGACGAAGGTTGTCACTGTGACGGCCCGGGCTCCAGCATCTGAGTCAGCTCGGGATAGTTTATCTTGAGCTCCTCACGAGTGCTCCCGGATGCAAGCGCCGCTTTCGAGATAACCAGATAGCCAGTGTCAGTCTGCCGGGGGGCACCTTGGTGTTGTACACGCAGCGCCGCCACCTTGACCCCGTCATAGCCGATTCGATACGGCCGCTGGGCAATCAGTGCTGAAAACTGGCCGTTGATGACCCCCTCCAGCAGCCGATGGCTCATATCAAACCCCACATTCACAAGCCGCTGATGCCCGGGCAGATGCTCCAGCGCCAGCAGCACGCTGGTGGTGGTGGTTTCATTCGGCGTGAAGATCCCGTCAAACTGCCCCTTCAAGGCGGTCAGTGCAGAGCGCGCCAACACCCTCCCCTCAGCGACATCATCCCCGATATAACTGTCATGGACGATGGTCAAACCGGAGGCTGTCGCCGCATCGATAAATCCCTGCTCGCGTAAATCAGTTGAGCTGATCCCTTTTTGCAAGCGCAGCAACACAACACGCCCTTTACCGCCCAACTGCTCGGCCATATAACGCCCAGCGGCTTGCCCGGCTGCGTAATTGTCAGTGGCCACCAGATCGATAAGGTCAGACTGACCTGCCATTCTGTCGATATAGATAACCGGAATGCCTTGCGCTTCAGTTTGCGCAATAAATTCGTCGTAATTCATGCTCGGCGCGACCACCAAGGCTTTACAGCCCAAGCGTCCTATCATATTGACGATCTTCTGTTGCTCCTGTGCATGGCTGGAGGTTTTGGCCCCTCGGAAATAGATTGAGTACCCCAGATCACGTCCGGCATCGAGTGCGCCACGCTTAACCTGTTGCCAAAAAAGTTCAACTGCACCGCCAGGCACGACCTGAATACATGACTGAGCACTGACAGTCATGGCAGGCAATACCATCAGGCTCCATAACACCGTCACAATGAACAAACGCATACCTTCCTCCCAGGGCCGCGCACTTTACTCACTTGTGAACCAAAAGGCGACGCTAAAACGATTCACTACCAAGAGAGATATAACCAACACGCTGAATGTCGGCCATATCACAACGACTTATCAGAGATTAGATTCTTGATAATCAATGTATTAGTCACCATCCGTCGACCTCTTTTCAACACTGGATGGTTTGATCATAGCAATAAATAGTCATACGAGGCTCATATTGACCTATGATCGGCTGACACAGAATATTGAACACCCTCTGATGTTTAACCGAGACAGCCATCGAAAAACAAAAGAGGCTCACACCATGGAGCCTCTTCTCGATCTTTTTCGTCATTCCAACTTTAGTGTGCAGCTAGCTCACTGTAGAGATCTGGCTTTTCTTGCATAAGCATCAATACCTTCGCAGCCAATCCAGTCGGATTGCGACGCCGGGTTTCCCAGCTTTTGACTGTATCAACGCTCGTTCCCAACGCTTGGGCAAACTCCTGCTGCGATACCTTGAGGGCCAGACGAATAGCCTTGACGTCAGCAACCTCATATTTTGTCCGTACGGCAGGCTCTACGCGACCCCGTTTGATCTCGATGGCCTCTTCGAGAGAAGCTTTCAGTTCGTCAAACACGCTCATATCAAACCTCGCCTTTCAGTAACGTGGTCAATTTCTTCAACTCTGCTTTTTCTGCGCTGGTGAGGCTCTCTTTCTCACTCTTCGCATAAGCCAGAACTAGGTATATCGTTTCAACGGTCGCTAAAAAGTAGATCACCCTAGCACTGCCGCTCTTCCCTTGCTGGCCTGTTGCCATGCGCACTTTTCTCAGGCCGCCAGTACCTTGGATCAAATCGCCTTTTTCTGGCTGGGCAATCAACTCTGCCTGTAATGCTCTGAGCTCATCGTCAGTCGCAAGGGCCTTTATCTGCTTAGTGAAGATCGACGTCTCTATAAATTCAATCGCGTGACTCACGCATCACTCACTTTGAACACCTTCACACCATGGTGTACATAGTACACGCCGCAAAATCAAGAAACAATGTTGCTTTTGTGCTGTCGCCACTTTGTCGCCATTTTGCCAAAAACAAAAAGGCCGCTATCATTAGCGGCCTTCGTAACTCTTTGATTCTATTGGTGCCCGGAGCGGGACTCGAACCCGCACAACCAAAGGTCGAGGGATTTTAAATCCCCATTTTTATCCTTCAAAATCAAAACTTTAAGCGTGATTCGGGGAATGCGCAGCTTTCGTAACTTATTGATTTCACAAGGCCCAACTCTGCGTATTCCCTAACAAAAAGCCTGCAAAAATAGCAGGCTTTGTGGTCTTCAATTCAGCAAATCTCTCATCTTCTGCACCTGGCTATCCACCTCTGCCCTCGTCACTCTATCCATGTCCAGACATGCCAGCATCTCGGCTAGCCGCTCAAATTCCAAACCAATCGCTCGCCTATCAGGGCTGTCGTTGCTCTGTAACTTCATCTGCCCACTCCAATCACTGCCATCGGCCTCACGGCCGTAGAACACTGTATGCAAATACAGGTGTTTTGATACTCTACCACAGAGACTGAAGCGATGAAGTGAACATTTTTTTAAAGCTCTAAGCGGCCTACCTGGTCATTCCTTGACCACTATTGGGGTGGAGTTCTCTCTCCTCCGAATAGGTTGACATTCCTATCAATCAGCGGAAATTTTCACCACGCCCTTACCAAAACATTAACTAGAAATCCGACAACTGCGACTGTGCCCAGCCACATGATCACATTGTCCACGCTGGCATTGGTGGCCTTGAGCATGAACCAACAACCGATCAGAAACGGTGGTATAGCCAGTGCAAAGTGGATGCTGATCAGCGCACCGGCTATCAGCCAAAGTATCAAAGCAATACCGGCCATTCGTTGGCCCTCATAGTGTTTGTGAGGTGATTTTAAACCCACTACCCTGGCTATCTAAGGGCCGTCAATACCACATCGGGAAGCCGTGTTTTACCGTGGAAGCTACCAACCTATTACGCCTCGCCATGAGCTTATCAAGCCGCTCACGTTTCTGATCCGATGTAAGAACCTTGCTGCGCTGGATTAGCTCCATTTCATTGCGAAGTTGCCTGATTAACGTCTGCGTATTTGTGAGGTTTCCACGAGCACGCAGAATGCCGCCCTGCTCATCCAGCAACGCCTTGGCTTCATCGGTCATACCTTCTTTTCGGTACTGATCGATGGTTCGCTTGAGCTTGTTCACCTCGTCCAGCATGGAATAGAACTGATCCATCTGCTGGGTGGACTTGGCCGGCGCGCTGCCGCGATAGAACGCCTTCACCACCGGGATCTCATCAGCACGCCATGCAGCAGATTCGCCAGGAGACATTGCCCGGATCAGGCCGTCCGCCGCCGCCATCACATAACTACCAATGGTGCCGGTGTAGCCAATCATCAGGTGCTCCAGCTTCTTGGGGCTCATGCCGGTAGCTTGGCCGATCTCACGCATCAGCAAAGAGGTGTTCTCGTTGTATCGCGCCTCGGCGCGCACTGCCAGATCTGCCATGTTCTCGATGGGCGCCCCACGGAACGTGTCGTAGTTGAAATAGGATTCAACCAGCGGCTTGACCACCTGTGGTGTTGGGTTGAGCGCGAAGGTATCCATAAAGCTGCGGGCCAGCGCCTTGCCGAACTGCGCTCCGGTATCAGCGCCGCCCGCCCCTCTGACCATACGCTCCGGGATGGTGGCGAACATCACCCCGATTTCAAACGGCTTGGGGATGCGGAAATGCTGGTCACCAAAGAAGAAGTGCCAGTTAGCGTCCTTATCCCAGTCAGGCAGGTCTTTGTAGCGGTCGTCATCCCAGTTCATGGCCAGCAATGCCAGCGAAGCGGCGGTGATCATACCGGCTCGCTTGGCAATGGCGCGGGGGTTATCACGCAGCTCACGCCCCAGTTTGCCAAGACCCTGCACTCGGGCATTGAAGAACGGCAGTAACTGAACAAACAGCTGCATGGAGCGCGATGCCCCGAGCATGGAGAAGTCCATCAAGTCTTTGGCTTCAAAGGCGGCTTGTGCATGGCTCTTGCCGGCCTTGATGGCGGCATCATAGACCGCCTCACGGTTAGCGTTTTCGAAGGCCTCGCCATACTTGGCGTACTTGTCCCACGCACCAGCGATTACCTCTTGCGCCTGCTTGGCGTTACGGATGATGGACTTTTCGTACTTGCTGATCTGCTCTGGCGTCATTCCTTTGCGACGCAGTGCCTTTCGCACCGAGTCAGCCATCGCCCCCGGGTCATTGCCGTTGACGTAGCCACCCAAGAATGAGGCGCCGGAGAACATCACATCAAGCGTGTTGCCATCCATCGCCAGGGTTTTCCTGATCCCCTTAATGGAATCAACCACCGGTTTAAAGCCGTCCTTGCTGATGGCCCATGCGCTGAGCGAGTCACGCATGAAGTTGCGGAACATAAATTCAGGTGAGGCAGTAACACCAGCAGTCAATAGGCGCTTGGCCTTGGACGCCAACTGAACGGCTTTGCCAAACGGCTTGCGGTCAAAGAAGGTCATAGCCCGGTAAAGATCGGGGTCGTTGACCCGCAACATGTAGTCCTCACCTTCCAACTTAACGGTTATCAGCTCACGGCCGTTCTTGATGGCACGCCAGTCCATCATGTTGGGCTTGCTGACCACCTCAATCAGGTCCGTGTCAGCCAGGTTCCACACGATTTTTTGGGCGGCCATGTTCTTCATGGAAGCATCGATCAGCTTGCCGGTGCTGGAAAAGATGTTCTCGAGCAGATCGGCGGTGTGCTCGGTACCGCCCTTGAGCTTCTTGATACCGGCACTCTGGTTGGCCAGCCCCTTGGCCTTGAAAGGCGCCATGGCATCGCCATCTTCCGATTCGCGGAAGAACGGGATATACCACTCGCTTTCCCAGTTGGCGCGGTCAGCTTTGGTGAACAAGCCTGCCTCTTCGGCCAGATCCAGCACCGCCTTGTTGACAGCATTCCACTTCTGCTTAGCCTCTTGAAACTGCGCCTCTTTGCCCTTGTCGAGCGCTTTGAGCGCGGCGATCTCATCGGAGGTCAGCAGGTTTTCACGGCCCTCCTTCATCAGGATTTCCGCCCGGTGGCCGGCCATCCAACCCAACCAGTTGTGCAGATCCTTGCCCAACCCCTCAAAGATACCGAGCAGCGCATCGCTTTCGCCAGTGCCAGCCTTGCGCTGGATAACCCCATCCTTCCACTCCGGCAAACCATAGAGCATGGTGGCCTGCATGGTGGCGGCCGAACCCGACGCCAGACGGGCGGCCACATAGCCAGAATCCCCCGCCTCCGTCACGCCAGCTGCATCCTCGGCGTATTTGATGGGGGCCAGCGCATCGAGCATCTCGGTGTTTGCTTTCTTGATGAAGCGGTCAACCCACTTCTTGACGGTCGATTTATCAGTGCCGCGCAGCGCCTCTAGGCGCTCCTTGGCGCGGTCGATGATATCGGGCTTAATGCCAAGACTGAGCTTGTCCATGGCGCTGTCAGTGGCGGTCTGGCTCATGTGAATGTTGCGGCCTGCTTTATTGACAACATCCTCCTTGGTGAGTACCTTTTTCCGAGAGCTACCTTTTTGGGAGGTGCCCGCCTCAGGCAATTGGAGCCTGACTGTCGGCAACCATTGGGTGGCTCTTTCTTTATCCAGATAAACCAAGTCCTCACTCAACTGGCGCTGCAAGGCTGCCAAATTGTCCTTTCCGTAGACACTCGCGATCTTGTTAACTTCAATGCGCGAGCTCCCTTTCACATTGCTGTGGATTGCCACAATCACTGGTGCGCCGTTCTGGTCAGTCGCCTCTATGAGAGAAACAATCGCGCTCTGCTCTGTTCTCGACCGCATTATCGCAATAGGGTCGCTCAAGTGATCGGGTAGCGCCTTAAGCACTTCAAGTGACACCGAGTGGCCACGCACGTCAGGGTTTGTTGCCTTGCGCACCACCGACGCAGGCAAGACAGTCTCGATCCCGTCCAGCCCGATCTGCTGCATCACATACGGCGTATCGCCCATGCTTATCTCTTGTCTTGAATCTGGGTTGTTGGCTGTGTACTCCACTTCCTTGGCGAACGCTTTGGCGTCATAAGCGTCAGGAGTAAAAGATCTATCAGACTTGCGCTGGCTAAAACGCGGCCCTTCCTGTTCCTGCGTCGATTTACCGCCTTGCAGCTCGTTACCCAACGCCTCCACCAGTGAGCGGATCTCGGTGGCACTGACATGCGACGATGGCAAAAAGCCGACCGCACGCAGCGCCTTGGTTAGCCAGTTCACCACCTTTTCCCAGCCGCGACGCCAGGAGCTCGGCTCCAACTCGGCAAGATGAGCTACAACCTCCTCGGCCTGCACACCGATATCCTCATCGGCATAGTGTGTCTCTACCCACTGCCACACATCACGCATCGAGGGGTCATCTTTGGAAGCGATAATGCGGGACATTAAGTTGGTGTACTCACCACCGCCCAGCACATTAGCCAGCCCATAGTGGGCCAGCACCTCGTGGCGCAGGATTTCGCGCAGATGGCGTGGGCTGCTGATCGTATCAGCGGCCACATGCAACCCGGATTCATCCCGGTCGAACGCTGCGCGGCGGATCAGCCCCTCTTTGGGTTCCAACCCTAGCGCCAGCTCCATCTCTGCTTGGGTGGCATGGATCTGGATATCGATGCC
Source organism: Aeromonas sp. RU39B (assembly GCF_900156095.1). GTDB lineage: Bacteria > Pseudomonadota > Gammaproteobacteria > Enterobacterales > Aeromonadaceae > Aeromonas. Next base: position 46,463 of record NZ_FTMJ01000005.1, on the reverse strand, counting down.
GGCCACCCCTTTGTATTGCCTCAACCACTCACGGGTGACCAGTTCGGCCTCTTTGCGGGTCAGGTGCTTGTCCGGAATGAGGCCTTCTGTTTGAGATTGCTTTGAGAATGAGACTCGGGCTGTGTCAAGCGATGCCGGCTTGGAGATAGTGATAATCTTGGTGCGAACACTGGTCGGATTCAGGGAGTCTTTAAATGCCCCTTCCGGCATCACCTCCTGCTCTGCGCCCAGGCTCTCCAGCCACACTAAAAACGCCTTGTTCTTGCGATTGCTGCGCTCGCCGGCCATTGACGACACGATAGCCACCAAGCGACCGCCTGGCTTGAGGTGGTCATAAGCATGGCGCACATGGTCAATATCCATGTCATTGCTAAACGGCGGGTTCATGATCACGGCGTCATAGTCGCCCTTGGCCTCGGTGGCCATAAAGTCGGTGCCAACCAGCGGGTATCCCTTGGTCTGCAGAATGTCGCGCAGGTCACTGGCCAGCTCGACCGCATCCACACTGGCACCGGCAGCGCGAGCCGCATCGGCCAACATGCCGTGACCGGCAGAGGGTTCGAGCACCTTCATGCCTGGCTCAATGCCGGCGCGAGCAACCAGATCGGCGGCGTGCTCCTCCGGGGTCGGGAAGAAATCGATAAAGGCATTGCGATTGTTAAGCAGACGCAGCTTGAGGTTTCTGGTTTTCTCGGCGAGCGGGTCGCTTTGCGGGGCGCGCTTATCCAGCCCCTTTTGCAGGCGCACCAGCTCGCGCAGGGCGGCGCGCAGCTCGGTCTGATTGGTAATGCCCATCCGCTCCAAGCGGCTGTAACCGGCAATCTGATCCTTGATGGTGCTGGTGCTGAAATCATCGCTACCATTCACAAACGCCTTGAGCTTGGCGATCAGCTCCGGATCGCTCAGGGTCACGCGCTTGCTGTCGCGGTTTGTGGCTGCTTTGACCAGGCTCATAATCTTGACGCCGGCCTGCTTAAAGCCACTGGCAGATTGCATCTTGAACGCCGCATCGCGCAGTCGGTCAGTGTAGTAATCCATGCCGGGCATGGTTACCCCTTCCACTTGCTGCTCCGGCGTGGCCTTGTCGCTCCATGAATACCGACTGTTGTTATCGCGCTCGATCACCCCTTGCGACACCAGCTCGTCTACCTTGGTAGATGGCAGGATCCACAGGCCGCGATTCAGGGCCGACTGCAGCTCTTCAAGTTGCGCCCCGTTCGCCAGATTGCGCAAATAGGTGATCTCGCCAGCCTCAATCCCTGTCGCAATGGCATCGAGCAGGTCAGCAAAGCGCAGATCCCGCTCGGCATTAGCCCGGGCGTGGGCAGCCTGACCGGCACGCTTTGCGGTGTTTTCCTTGCGCTCGGCATTAAGCGCCGCATCTGCCTTGGCGCGCACCGAATCAGCTCGTTGGCGCAGCGTCTCAACCTGCTTGCCATTGCCGCCTTCATTGGAAGGCTCAGTTATCTCGGTGGGTGCCGCATCCGGTTTGGCTTGTGTGGTGGTTTCGTCAGCCAGCCACGCCTTAAACTCAGCCGCTTTGGCTTTATCCTTGAACTGGAAGCCTGGCACCGCGCCCTTGCCTCGGAACGACGAATACCAGCCGCCCATCTCCTTGGCCTTGGCGTTGACGGTGTTATAAGTATCGCGGTCTACCCGCTCCCCCATCTGCACCACAAACAGATCTTCGCCAGTCTTGGTGTGCTTGGTCTGGATGATGTCGCCGGCAGTGGTCGCGGTGACCTTTGCCTCAGCTTTGGCATCACGCACAGCCTCGCGCTTATCCATGTTGCTGGCTGCCACCAGATCTTCGTAGCGGGCGCGCTGCTCGGTGGTCAGCTTGTCGCTGCCACGGCGCTCGACAAAGGCGCGAAAATCCTCCAGTGTCTGCGGGTCAATCAACGCCTGCTTGAGCGCAGCGCGGCGCCGCTCGAGCGCTGCCATATCGGCCCGCTGCTTGTCACGAAATTGCTGATAACGTCCCTCTGTCAGCCCATCGAGCGCGCTCGATACCCGCTCTTCAATAGATTGGCGCTTCCCGCCTAACGAATAGGTCTCACTCATGGTGTTGCTGCTGCCATTGGCAGCCCAGCGCAGATCACCAAGCAACTGGTTATAGGCCGCCTCGACCACGGCCGCCTTTTTCTCATTCTTGTAACGTGCTGCGTTAAAGGCGCTCATCATCTGCAGCAGCTCGGCCTTGGTTTTCTGCTCAAGCTCGGCGCGCAGTGCGCCGGCGTTATCAAGCATGGCCCAGCTCATCGCTTTAAACTCGGCATAGCTCATGTCGCCAGCGAACAGGCGGCCTTGCGCCTTGCGATAGTCCTCTGCGCTCTTGGGTTCTGACCAGTTTAGTGCCTGGTCATCTTGCTGTGATTCCATTGATGCAGCATCAGGCGCTGCGCCACCGGCATTATCTGCGGCGGGCACTCCTGCACCGTCGTCGGTGCTTGGCTCAGCCACTGGTAAAACTGGTTCGCCTGCGCCTGGCTGATCACCCTGCTGCTCACTGCTGACTGGAGCCACTGTGGGAGTATCATTGCTTACCCCTTCGCGCTCTTGGCGCATTTTCGTGTAAAGGCCCAGACGCAACCGCTCATCTCCGGTCTGACGCGCCCCTTCATTGGATACCGCTGCGCCAGTGCGACGGCCGCCATCACCGTTGAACTCGCCAGCCCCTGCGCGTTGCAGATCGCTTACCGCCCCACCAAGGCGGCGATACTCGGCTTCAAGCTCAGGTATTGGCATCTTTCCGTAGCGGCGGTCCATTTCGCTAAACAGATCTTCGTTTGCCTGTGCAAATCGCTCATCACGGGTAGGCACTGACTCGCCTTTTGACATCGCCTTACGATAAGCCTCTTGAGCACGCTCAACTGCGCCTTCCTTGGTGTTGGCAGTAAACCAGCCGGAACCAACTGAGCTTCGATATTTCCAGCGGCCAGCATGCTCCTTGAGCAGGTCGCGATCTTTTAGATCTTCCTCGGATAGGCCTCGTTGTTCCGTTTCAGCAACTGGCTTGGCGGCATCCAACGGTTCAGGATTGTTTGACTGTTGCTTGATTTGGCTGGCCTCGGCCTGAACCGGTGCCGTAACAGTTTCAGCGCTTACGCCTGCGGCTGGCTGATCTGCTGGGGTGTTAATAGTGGGCGCTTCGGTATTAGCTATTGGATCTTGGGCTTGCACCTGCTGAACTTCGGCAATCTGCGCCACGCCAAACCCGCCACCGTTGAGCGGGACCGGCATCTCCTGATCTTTGCGGCTGGCCATGGCCGCTTCTTTCTCGGTGGCGAACGGCTTACCCTTGCGGGTCACGCGCAGCGATTGCAACGGGCCAAACACCGAATCGGTGGCGCTGCCTGCATTGGCAATCGACTGACTAACCGGTGAGCGCGGATCGCGGGTGGATTGTTCCCCCAAGCTGGTATCAACGTGATCGCGGGATAGTCTCGGCGGGGTGTAGGCGCTATTGCGCTGATCGGCACCGGGTTCGCCACCGGCAAAGATGGTATCCGACTGTCCAATTTGCTGCGGTGCTGGCGTGTACGGCAGGCCGGCCACCTCATTGCTCTGGCCTTCCAGTGCAGCACGGTTGGGCGCAGCCTCATAGCGCGTTGAGCGATTGACAGGATCGCCCAGCTCGGTGCTGTCAGAGAGCGGCATGACGCCAGTGCCGTGATCCAGCAACTCCCCTTCCAGTGGAACGATAGGCGTACCTTGAAAATCCTGCCCGCCACGCACAAAGCCTTGGCGCTGATAGGCTGGGATGTCGCGCAGCGGGTCGAACTTACTAGTGCTTGGCCCAAGTGGGCTCTGATTATCCTCGGCCGCTTGCTGGCCAGGCTGAGTGGCGCTTTCAGCTGGCGCTTGCTCAGGCGCAAAAGTCTGCTCAGGTGTCGGCGCTTCCGGCTGGCCATCAGGTTGCTGCTCGGCGCTGTTATCCGCCTCGGGCTGAGCCTGTTCATGACCACCACGGAGACCGCCAATGCCACCCACACCGCCACCGATTCCGGCACCAATCACACCGCCTTCAATGGCTGCACTCTTAACACCCTGCATCGGGTCAATATTGGCATTGGCAACATCATTCTGAGCCTGGTTCGCCACGTACTGTTGGGTGCCGCTTTCCAGCGCCTCACTGACGCCTTCACCGGCGGCGCCTTTACCCATACCGCGCAGCACTCCACCGCCAACCCCTTTGCCGGCCAACATCTTAAACAACATGGTGTCGCCCATAATGGTGCCAATAGCTGCAGCGCCCCAGGTCTTGGCGTCGCCCATAGCATACTGGCTGGCCGCGTTCGCGGTCTCTTCCCGCGCCATAGACAGCTTTTCAAGATCAGAAAGGTGTGACGTTTCCTGATCAATGTCGATGCGGCGGAACGCATCGCGGAAGGTTTCACTACCCTTGAGCTCATCAAAGCTCATGCCAAGCACACCTTCTTTGGCTTGCTGACCGGTAGAGCCTACCGAGCCAGTTACCCCGGCCGTGGTGGCGCCAGTGGTGGCAAAACGCTCCACGGTCTTGGCGGCCACGGCTTCTGCCACTTCTTTGGTGGCTCCGCGCTTGATCATGGACTCAGCCACAGAGCGGCCGATTGCGACCCGGGCAGCAGCACCAGTAATGCCGCCAGTGGCGATAGTAGGCAGTAGCGAGCCAATGCCATTAGCCATCTTCATGGCCCACACGTCTACATCACCGATACCATCGCCAAGCGTGAGGTTACCATTGGCATCTTCACTGACCAGACTGCGCCCCATGGCATCCTTGGCGCCTTGGCTCATGCTACCGGTCAGCTTTTCAGAGCCTGATTTCGCCAGCTCTCCGATGGCCGATACCGGCTTGGTGAGCGGCGCGATAGTGCTGGCTACATTACCCCAGGCGCTCTTGCCTGCGTTCTCGGCGCCATAACGCTGCACGCCCTTGGCCAGTTCGCCAATTCCGCCAACCAGCTCCAGCGCGCCGGAGCCCACCGCCTTGGCGTAATCAGACAGGCCAGCGCCATCACTTTGCGTTGTCGCACTGGGGCTGCCATTGATGTTGGCGTTCAAATTGCGCCAGAAATCCTGGGTGCGGGTATCAGATTGGTCGGGATGGGGCAGGCCATTGTTGCTGTTGTCCATGAATTCCTCACGCGGCGCAAAAAAGAAAAGCCCCGACCGGGTGAGCGATCAGGGCTTTATGGGGTGATGGCGACCAGCGGGCAGACTGGTCGATGATGGGAAGATGCTAACGCCGGGTTATGGTGCGAGCAAGACTATTTACCATAACCCCTCGCCCACTCCGGCACATAGGCATCGCTCTGCGGCAGGCTGAACTCACTGGTGAGCTTTGGTGCTTGGACATTACCTCCGCCAAGGTTGAGTGGTTGGCGATACTGATCGCTCAGTCCAGCACTGCGCTGCCCCTTGCTACTTTGCAGCACCTGCGCCAATGACGGTTTTTGCGCGGCGCCATCACCACGCAGATCGTCGGCCGTATTGGCGGCATTCTTGCCAGCCACCCACTTCCGGTACTCACCTTCAAGTACCTGCATGTTGGTCTTGTCGGTAAACTCGACTCCGCTGCGGATGGCTTCGGCAATGAATGCCTGCCGGCTCTGGTCTCCGCCAGCCCACATTGCGGCCAGATTGGCGCCTCCACCCTGCTGGCTGCCACCCCCTTTCTTCTTTTGCTGGTCGATGCCAAACACATCGCGCATGCCATCAATCTGCTCTTTGGCGGATTGGCGCTCAGCGGCAATAGCCTCCTCCTTGTTCTCCACCATGGGGTCGCGCTGAATAGCCGCGATGGTCTTGTTTGTCTCAGCCTGAATCTTCACCACGGCCTGGCGGTATCCCTTGGTGTCCGGCCCCTCGCTCAGTCCCAGCGCCTGACTCACCTGTCCAGCCCGCTCCTGCATCTGCTTGGAGAGCAGCGCCCGCTTGTAGCCAGTTCCGACAAATTCAGACAACGGGATAACTTTTGGATGATCATTGGGATCAGCACTGCGGTTTTGTGTAACCGGGCGCTCAGCCGTTGAACCGTCGTCATAAGTCACCTTGAGGCCGAGCACCACGCCGGCGCCGTCATCGGTCACCATAATCTTGTCGAGCGTTTTACTCTTGATGGTCTTGCCGGTCTGCGGGTCGATGCCGCCAATGCCGGTATTGATCTCGTCCTGATAGAGTACGCCGGTAGACTTGAGAATGGACGGACTGTTGATGCGCTTAACGCCCTCTTCACTGCGCCAGTCGAGTTTGCCAGCTTCAGCGTCACGCATCAGCGCTCCGGTACCTTGCACAAAGGCCTTGCTGGCATCACCGTACTCGCTGGTGATATAGCGGGTCGGGTTGTACTGCCCAGCACGCGGATCCTGCGCTGCCTGCCAGAATGCTGCCGGTGGTTCATCACCGTTGGCCAGCGCTTGGTACCCTGTCTGGAATAGAGCCTGGTTCTCTTGCTGGAAGCGAGCTCGGTCCTCCTGATCTCGCTGCAACTTGTACTGCTGCTCTTGCAATGCCAATTGACGGTCTGCTCGCCGGCTCGAGGCGTTGGCGCTGTTGATGCTAGCTAACGTGCTCTTTTCATTGAGAGCATCAATCTTGGCCTGGCGCTCATCGTTCTTGGCGTCACGCTCGCGGCCATACTTGAGCTCGTCGGTGTAGCGGGCATCCTGCTTTTGCTGCTGATCAAGCGTGTTCTGCCACATGGCGTCACGCAGGCCAGCCTCACGGTCTGCCCGCTCGTCAGCTTTTTGCCCGCGATAGTAGTTGCTCATGGTGTAAAATCCGGCAAGAAAACCGTCTGCCAATCCGTTCACCGCCATGATTCCCCCTTAGAATTGACTGGCAAGAAAGCCGATGCCGGCGCCAATGACGGCACCCATCGGACCGCCGACAGAGCCCATTTGAGCACCAGCCATAGCGCCAACGGCCGCGCCGGTACCCACGTTGGTCATGGTCTGCTGCTTCTGCTGCGCCTTGAGCTGCTTGTTCATGGACTCACGCTGCTCATCCAGCTTGGCTGCGTCAGAGAGCCCCTGCAGCGCCTGCTGCCGGCTCTTAGCTGCGATATCAATCAACCCATAGCCCATTAAGCACCTCCGGTTTTAATGGCTTCACGCAAGCCAGCATCGGCACCAGTTAGAATGTTCAGTTGCCTTGTCTTTTCTTGATCACGGATCGCGTTCTCACTGCCCGCCGTCATCAGCGCAGAGCGCAACCCCTGGGTGTTATCCGTGCTCGTTGACGCCACCCCCATGCGCGCATTGCGGTTTGCGGTTGCCTGCTGGGCTGACGCCAGAGCATTGGCACTGTTAGCATCGACGCGGCCGAGCTGATCGCGCATCAACGATTCATCGGTTGCCAATTCCATCAGTTGCTTCTGCTTCGGATAGAAGCGGGTGAGCCAGTCCTGATACTGCTCCCGGGTAATCTGACCGTAGGTGTCTGCTGCCTTGCCCATTTAGCGACCTCCAAAATATGTGCTTACACCCGGGTTATAGGTCTGGTTCTGCGTAAGCGTCCTGGTACTGTCGAGGTAACTGGTGCCATTGGCTTGTACCGCGCTCGAGGCATAGTTGTTCAACCCATACGCCAGCCCGGCGCCGGCAACCGCGCCTACCGCCCCTTGGGTGGCGCCCTTGTTAGCCAGCGCGGTCTGAGCATTCACGGCGGCCTTGTTAAGGCTGCTTGATGCCAGATCGCTGTAACCTTGCAGCGCTTCGGCCTTTTGCCCCTGACCGATCGATGCCACATCCTGCAAACCCGCCACGTACTTATCCTGCTGGCTGGACTGCGCTCGGTTTGTGGTGTCGGTCTGACTGAGCGCTTGATCCGTTTCGAGATCCTTCATAGCCTCCTGATATCGCCCACTGGTTGGGTCAACACCTGATGCCGCCAGATTGTCAGCCAGTCCTTGCCTGGCTGAGCCAAAGCTTTGCGCCGTCCCCAGCGCAGCCGTGCCGGCCAGTTTGTCGTATTCGCTCCCGTTATTAAGCTCGTCAACCTTATCCATGAAGATGTCTTCATACTGCTGCAAGTCTGTTTTGTAGAGCTGCCACTGCCTCTGAGCCACCTCGGACTGCGCGCGCTGCGCTTCTGTTTCCTTTACTTCGTTTGAGCCGCCGCTCTTGCCCATTACTCACCTCACAGAACCAGCTGAAAAACCATCAAACCGTCTTGATCATCCGGTAGCCTCACAAACCCCATTTTGGGAGCTGTGCGCAAAAAACCTTGTCGTGCAGAGTGAAAGCGCAGCCACCTTGCGCCAATCATCCGAGCCAGATGTTTTACTTCCGGCAAATGCCTAGATGGCGCCCCACCACTTCCCCAGCCAATCCACACAATGACCCCACCTACCCCATCCTCGATAACAGGCCTCAAGACAAACCCATCACCGCCACGCAGAAATAAAAACGCCACCCGGTTACGGATGGCGTCTTGAAGTTGAGCCGGGATATTCGGATCACCGATATCGGCCATGATTCTGCGTAAGTGTTTCACTGAATAAACGCTGTAGCGACGAGTGGACCAATAACTGACATGCTTCCGGCATCAGAGCGCAATGCAAACGACACCGTTCCTACTTGGTTGGCCGGTAGGGATATCTCGACGCAAAAACCACCAAAATCCTCACTTATACCGCTATTCACATACCGTTGTGTCGTATATGTCAGCCCGTTTATGGTTAATCTGACTGTATGCCAACCACCATCATCCGTTGTTCTGACCCATGGAAACCAAGCAACTAACTTTCTTGCTCTCTTAAATTCAGGAAAGCTCAATGTGCTATTTGGGGTCATTGTTGACAGCGTCTTAGCCACATCACCGACTATTTTTTCGGCATAGAGAGTCCCGCGAACTTCGCAGTTTTCATTGATAATGCAATTGTCGATGGTCATGTTCTTCACATAACCGCCCTCGGCTCGCAGCCGGTTAGTGTAGATGTAACCGTCCGCGGTAATCAGTGTGTACCAGCCCTTAGCCCAGGCGCTATAAGGGCCACCAAGCCCGAATCCCCCAGCGCCATCCTGCATATAGGCATTGCCCATATCAAAGGATCCGCCAGTGATTAACGGCGCGCTGATGCTGACGCCGGCGCGAACGTAGTCTGCCGTTATCTTCTCAGCCTGGAGGATCTGAATGGTGGCGGCTTTGATAACCGCCTCACGGATTGCCACCTTGCCCTCGTCAGTAACGCCGAAGATGATTTCTTTTTCGGTCGGTTTGGCTGGGTTGTAAATGGCGAAGTTCGTGGCAGACGCAATGATTTCATCCACATCAGCACTGGTAGATGCGCGCAGGCCAGCACTGGCATTGATGGGTCCAACCATGCCGTTCTTGTTGACGAAGCGCACCCAGTAAAAAGCCGTGAATCCCCTACCCACGGCGTCGGAGTAAACGTTCGCCAGTGTGGTGCCGATACGCACGGCGGTCGATGGGTTATCCACCTCAGAGCGCAACACCTCTGCGAACGAGTGCCCGCGATATGTGGGTGCATCCCATGTCAGCGTAATGGTATGAAACGCGCCGGTTACTGCGGCGTTGACCGGCGCGTGAGGATTTTGAACATCCTTCCAAGTCGGATCACTATCTGAGCCTGACTCCGGCGCAACCGGAATGACAGTCCCGGAGTTGTTGCGCTTTAAGCCAATCAGCCCCAGCTCAGCTGCACTGCGCAAGGTCAGTGCCTTGTCCAACCGGTCACCGCGCTGGCCTGTCAGGATCTGCATATTCTCGGTCAGTCCCTGAGTCGTCCCACTGGCGCGGAAGGTCTCTTTGCTCATACTGCGCTCACCTCGGCCATGCTACTACCCAAGGTGATACGTTCCACCCCACCTGCACCATGGACCTCCACTTGCCAGCGACGACCACGCACCGCTGGCAAGCGAAACCCTCCACGCGGCACTCTGCCGATCGGCAGATTCATCACGTTGACGCCATCCACTATCAGGATGAAACCTAACTGCTCGAGGTTGTCACTTGTCACGCGGGCACAGCTCAAGCGGCTGCCGGGCGGCATCAGGAATACCTTGGAGCGCCACACCATGGGCAGCAAAATCTCTGCACCGCGCCAGTGGTAAAGCTCCGTACCTTTGGCGATCACTAAGGCATCCAGCTCCATGTCCAGATAGGCGGAGTCCCAACGGTTAGTCAGTTGACGGAAATCGCCAGATTTCGGGTCAAATACGAAAGCGTGCGTGTCGGTCAAGCCGATGTACTTGCCTTCGTGATACCAGGCGCGCAGCGTCGCTGGCGTCAGGGCTTGCCACTGCTCGCGGGTGATCAGGCTTTCTGTCACCACGCTTCCACCATCTCCGCCGATCCCCACCAATCCATCTGGCGAGGCATATAGCACTAGGCCATCGAGTGCCACCATCGAGCGCGCACTGATGCAAGCTTGCTGCAGGTGGCTGAGCTTTTGAGCAGTCATCGAACTGGGTGAGGCGCCCTGGATCAGATATGGGTAACCCTTGGTGCCTACAATCAGCGCTGTATCGATAGCGGCCACCGCGACGATGTCGTGCTCGGTGGTAGTGCGATACTTTTCCGGCCAGGCATAGGGCAGGTATGGCTCTGAGAAATATACCGAGTTGCCAGCAAAGCCGGCGCAAATGCCGTTGGCCATCTGACACAATCCACGCAAGCCACTGGGCGGCATGGCGTAATCGTAGGTTTCAAGCACCGGACCAAGCTCACCTTCCTTGCGCGAGTCAGTGAAGGTAGTTGTAGCAATCGGCAACTCAGCGACCAGCAGATAATCAGAAACCCCACCGCCTGATACAGAGCGGTACAGTCGGCGATGAGTAATGTTGCTATCGTTGGTCGGCGCTGGTGACAAGCCGATAACCAGCGTGGAATCTGGGATGGGAATGGTGATTTTGCCACTGGCAGGCCCCGGGGCCCCCTCTTCGCCCAAGCCAGACACATAGGTCTCAACGTAGTAACGAGTCTCGTCATCAGTGGCAGTATCATCAGCCTCTCCAGTCGGTGGGGTGATAGATACAAGGTTTGGCCCCAACCCTGGCGCCGGAATGCCAAGGCGAAACCACTCTGTCGGCTTGCTGGCTCCGCTGGTTGCAATGGCGTTATAGGTCAGCTTCGGGAAATAACCATCCGTCCAGTACACCCTTCCATACTGATCCTGGGCTATCGGAGACCGTATCACTTCAACAGCCTCCCCCCAGGCAAACCAAAAGTCTCCTGTGTAGTGCAGCAAGGTCTTTGGGGTAATGGGCAAGGTATGCCCTATCGCCTTGTCTGTTTTCAGTGGCTCCAGCGTGCCGCGGTCAAAGTGGCAATCTTGCGCTAACGTAGCAGCTTCATCAGGCAATAGATGGTCCGCCACGCGAGGCACCGCGCCGCGCATGGTTACAATGTCGATTTGCAAGATGGTCACCTTGAGCAAACAAGAAGCCCCACTCGTTAGAGCAGGGCCATTATGGGAAAATCCTAACGCCGGCTGTAATAAAGCTCAATCATGGCCCGCAACGAACAACGCTACTCAACCCGTTTCCAGATATACACCTGTAAGCGCTTGCCACGCACATCTATCGTCGCATTGACCGTTCCTGATGTGTCCGTAGAACCGGCAACACTGTGTGAATGTGAAGAACCGCTGGCACTGGTCGTCCCCGAAACAGTGTGTGCATGAGCACCCGCGCTGGACGTGGTTCTTACCGTATTCACATCTCCGGTATTGTGTGCCAATCCACTTCCTGAACCAGCACCATTAGCGGATGATAACGTGTGTGTATGAGCTCCGGCACTTGATGTCGTTGCGCTGAAATTATGCGTATGGCTGTCAGATGTGGATCCTGATGTAACGTTAAAAGTGTGGCTATGTGAAACGACAGGAACCTGGGGAGTATTTGATCCCACTATGGTGCCTGCTCCAGACGCCACACCATGTAGAGCGGTATCGTCCTCAACCAAGCTCCAGGCCCCGGGATATCCGTATGAACTGGGGTCGCTACGGTTAATCGTGATAAGTACATGGCCAACGGGGAACAAGTTGTTCTTTATGCCAGCAACCGCACTATCCACAGCCGACGCCAACTGGCCACCGGTTACATAATCATCATGTGTATGTGACGCTGGTGCAGCCCCTATCTCGATCAAGGAAAACGAGACGTTATTCGAGCCATCAAATGTCTTCTCGACAGCCCCCACAGTAATTTTTCGAGCTGTGTATAATTTCGAAGCTGATGCTGCATTACCCAAAGCATCAAGCTTTGAGTCGAGTAACTCCTGCAATCCACCCACGCCAGACACGGTGTGTGCAGCGCTCCTGGCCTCATGCTGCTGAATTAAATCTGCAGCAGTCCCCTCTGGGTCAGCGCCCACCATCTCTGCAGAGACAACCACAATACCTTTCCGGCCATTGATGCTGGTTACCGACTCCGAGTTATCAATTTTGTAATAAGATGATCCATGGGTGGTGTATACCAGCGAGTCGCCCACACCAAGCTCAATGCCACCTGTAGTGCCGGCCCCCGTCACCTTCCAGATACAGGATTTGTTAGCACCAGCTACTTGAATGGGTGACGGTAGTACGCCAGTGGATGCGTCATAAGGGCCGGCATCAATGAGTGCGCCGGCGACGATCTGAGCGGCTTGCTCTGCCCTTGTCGCTGCGCTAGATGCGGTCGCCTCGCTTTGCGCTGCGCTAGCGGCTTTCTGGCTGGCTGTGTCTGCTGCTGCAGTGGCCGTGCTGACGTATCCGTTAACATTATCTCGTATGGCCTCGACAGCGGCCTTCAACGTTTCGGCTTTATCGGCTGCTGCCTTAACGACAATCTTGGACTCCAGTGCGGTGGCTGCATCTCGTGCTGCTTCTGCCGCGAACGTGCTTGCTGTTGTGGTATTAGCGCTGACGGTGGCGGTGTTACTAACCACTTCCTGCCTTGCTGACTCCACGGCAACCGCCTTCTGCCGTACATCGGCAACATCGTTCACTATACTGTCCCGCGCCGCCTTGGCTTCACGTTCCGATATGGCAGCTTCCCCTGCTTTGGTTGTGGCTGTCGTAGCCATCTCTGAACTAGTACGAGCGTCAACACCAGTCTGTTCCCGGTCGCTAGCTGCTGCCGCAGCCGATACCGACGCTCTATTTGCTGCTTCTTGGGCAACTTCTACAAACGGGGGGGTGATATCTCGCCCCCCATCAACAAGGATGTTAAACAGAGCACCATCAATGCTGGATGCCGACACCATGCCACTGCCCAGGTAATCCATGTCGCCTTGGTAGTCGTTCTGGGCATAAACGTCATAAGCGCCGTTACCGAGTTGGAAATCGTAATTTCCCGACTCATCACACTTAACCGTCAGCACCGAATCGACCAGCACGTCACTGGTACTATTGAGCGCTCTCAGTTCAATCATGGCGCCGGTAACTGGGCGCCCAGACGGGTCAGTCATCGTGCCGTGAATGCGGATCATGATCACCCCTGGTTATTTTGGAACTTGTTATCACGAAGGGCAGCGATGGCGCTGTCTGTCTCGATTTTTACCCCGAGATATTGGGCAAAGGCCTGTAGATGGAGTTGGCCCCGAGCAGAGTTGGCGGTGTCGTCAGAATCGCGCATGTAAGCGCGGTAGATAATCCAATCCATAAGTGGGGTGAGCCATGTGTCATCCACTTGAGCAATGGCGCCAGCGGTTACCGTTTGCTCAGTGACCTGCGCCGGCAGCGAGCTTTGCACCACGTCCACACTCACACCATCCGCTACGCCTGGGTAAAGCCAGAACACTTTAGGGTTCGCCACTTCATGGCTATAAGCTTCGGCCGCAGCGTTTCCGGTGCCGGTCATCCATTCGGGATCTTGGTCATCCAAGTGACCACGCTCGATAAAGCGGATCTTGCGGCCGCCAGTGTTACGCTCCACCTCGATGAGCTTGATGGCACCTGACGGCAGCGTTTGCCGGGTTCCCGCCGCACTGATATGCGCCACAGTCTCAGCAAACAGATCTGGCCGATAGTTGGCGATGGCGGCAATGGCGCTATTGTAGTAACCAACCAAGTCAGCCAGTGTCCAACTGGTCCGCGCCTGGTCGGTCAACTCACGTGATACCGTATCCAGAATGGATTTTATGGTGGTGCTCATGCGGCCCTCTAGCAGAAGGATCGGCGCCGAACCGGGTTGTACGGCTCAGCGTTGGGAGTGTGCTCAACACGGAAGCGGTAGGCGTCACGAACGGCATCGTTGAATGCCATCTTCCTGGCTCCAGCAGCGTCGGGATTGGTCCAGGGTTTGCCGGGCTGCAGTTGCAAGATAGCGGTTGCGCCGTCTGCCAGCGCCTCAGCGTAGTCTTCGATAATGGCAGTCGGGATTAGCGTGGCGGTGGGTAGTGGCTCAATGGCGCCGATAATGCGCACATCATTGAATTCAGACAGAAACCGGATCGACTCGGCCGACTGGACGTGATAATCCACTCCACGTTGCAGGTCGTTGCTTCCCGCGGTAATGCGATGGATAACCGAGCCGGTGACCTGAGGTTCAGTGACCTGCTGGCGCGCTTGCCGGTTGATGCTGGACGCCTTGGCAAAGCTCACAGTTTGCCCTTCGTAAACAACATCGAAGGTACGCTCCATGTGAACCAGTGCGCTGCGCTTGCAGAAATCAATCGCGGCACTCACCAGCGCCTTTGTGATTTGGCTATCAAGCGGACCGGAAACGCGCTGGCGGACTAGCGCAATCATTGGATCTAAGTTGCTTAAACGGCTATCCATCACAGCGGCCATTACTCGGCGCCCTCTTCTGCAGCAGCTTGCTTGGCACGCAAGGCGTCACGCACGCGAATACGGAAGTCATCCACCTTTTCTGTCGCGTCTTGCTGCAGTCCCAGATCTTCACGTTCAACCAGCGTGGCCAGCTTCGCAGAAGTGAGCTTGGCAAGGTCAACATCGCCCACCACCATGCATGCGGCCTCTGCTGCAGCGGCATCGGCTTCCGCCTTAAAGCGTACTTGCTCTGCAGCTTCCTCAGCAGCTTTCTGCGCCTGAGCTTTCACTTCGGCGAGGTTTTCGGCACGTACCCACACGGTTGGATGGTCCAACAGGATCTGGGCAATAGCGCATTCCACATCCACCGGCTGCAAACGTGGGAACAACAGGCGCGAGCCGGTCAGGGTATCGCGCTTAACCTCTTTGGGCCCGATATAGACCACGGCGATTTTGTCTGTCATGGCAGTCTCTCTGATAGGGATAAGAAAACGCCCCGGATAAACCGGGGCTCGGACAGTTACAGATTGCCAAGCACTTCATAGTGCAGTTTGAGCTTGGCTGTTCCCGTTGCTGCCCCACCACCAACAGTCAATGTGATTTCCTGCCCTTCGTTAGTCACCAGATCATCAACAGGAACATAGGCATTGACGGCCGCAACCGTGTTCTGTGCATTGATGATGGTCTTATCACCCACCTTCACAGTAAGCGTGGTACTGGCTCCGAGCGCGGTGGTAGTCAGGGTAGCCCCGATAACCTTCAAGTTCGGCTCGACGGGGTCACCAAATGCCACCACGTCATCTGCCGGCGTTGCAGATAAAGTGGCTACCATGGTCGGGGAAACAGAGAGATTACCAAAGGCTCCGACGAACCAACGGCGCAGGGTTTTAACCAAGGTTTTTTTGGCCATGATTGAGATTCCTATTGTGAAAACGAGATGTGGCGCCCCAGACAAGGGCGCCCATTGGTTAGCGGGTTACCAGGCTCACTGCGGTATCCAGAGCGATCACGCCGTGATCCTGCAGCATGCCGTCCTTGCCGGCGAAGCGGATCTTCTCGAGGCCGCCGATCCAGCTGATGGACAGCTCGGTGCTGTTCTCGTGGTCGGTTTTCTCTTCGTGCATGTTGAAAGCGCCACCTTCTGCGCCAGAGCCAAACGCATTGGCCAACGCCTGACCACCCAGCAGCACGGCGCGGTCAATGGTCGTTGCTGCAGTCACCTGGGTGGTGACACCGGTGGCACTGTTGGACGTGCAAACATCCACCGTTGAACCCTGATTGAAGCGGATCGGCATACCCTTGTATTGCTTAATCAAGATGCCGCGCCACATGGCCGATTCGCCCTTGAAAATGGGGTGATTCCAGCCCTTACTGCGCTCGAGCGCGGCCGTGACCATCGCCTGCCAGTCCTTGGCGGAGCTGGAGGTGTAGAAGTCATGCCACTGGCGAGGACTAACATAGAGGACATACAGCGGCTCGCCGCCGCTCGGGTCAGACACCATGCGGATCGGCTGAATGGGCGAAGCCATTTCGCTGATAAACAGAGCCAGATTATCCACCGCGCCTAGACCGAACTTGTCGGCGCTGTCGAGACTGCCAAAACTGGTGGCATCACCCCCAAAGAAGTGGCGATCGTAGGTCGGTGCAGTGACCGGGTTGATCAGGATGTCGCTGAACTCAGGATCATCCGCCAGCGGTAGGATGATATCTGGCGCGGAAAAGTCGCCACGGGCACCGGCCAGCTGCACCATGGCGCGCTGATCGACCAGTCGGCCGTAGTAGCCATCAGCCAGCAGAGTACGAGCAGTTGCGCGCAGATCATGCTTGGTGCGCTTCTGGCTCATCTTGCCACCGGCGTCCACGCCGTGACGAGTTTGGTTGATCTTGAGGCTGAAGCTAGCCTGAGACAGGCTTTCCAGGCGGCCAGTAATCTTGCGGTCACCCATGGTCGGGCGGCCAGAGAGCTGATGGAAGATCTGCATTTCAACTTCATCACCAGCCTGTTTGGCCAGGTCGGTAACTCGCACTACAGGCGCACCAGCCGAGGTTTGTTTACCACCATTGACCTTGACGCCCTTCGGCGCCTCTTCGGTCAGCATGTTGACGAGGGAATTGGCGCGCATCGCTTCGGTAAAGAGCGCCGCCTGCAGGACCTTGTTGGCCTGCGCAGAGGTTACTTGGGTCATGATCCTCTCCTGCACAAAAAGAAAAACCCGGCACAGTGGCCGGGTCATGGAATGGTTGACTAGTTAGATATCGAGCTCTGCAAGCAAGGCGTCAATCTGCGCAGGGGTCATGCCGGACATTTCTGCCATCAGCTGCTCCTGCGTCATGGTGCCATACTTGTCAGACTTGCTCTCATGCTGCACGGACTGGCCGAGGTCGGTCGGGCTGGCCGGAATGCAGTCACGCACCTCAACGTCCTTGGTGTCCGGCTTGGCTGCTGTCTTCGGGGCCTGCTTGGCAGGCTCGATAACATCACCAAACGCAGCCTTGGTGCGACGGGTTACTTCAGCGAAGCGCTCCGTCAGCGGCTTATCTGCCCATGCGGGATCCGCCTTGAGTCGATCATCAACTGAGATAGCGAAGGTGGCGCGGTCCTGGTCATTCTCCATCCACCCCTTGAGCTCTGGTACCGCCTGCAGTGCAGCCTGAACATCATTGTGAGTGGTGTTTTGCTGGGCTGGCGCGGCTTGCGGCTGACTGATGGCGTTGAGGCGAGTGGCAATACCGGTCAGCACCTTACCCAGCTCCGGGTAGTCCTGTGCCAGTTGCTCAATCTCGGCCACGTCCAGCTTGTCAGGGTCGGCATTGGGATCAATGCCATGCTTCTCCAGCACCTTCTGCAGCTTCTCCCGCTCAGCGACCTCGGCTTTTAGACGGGCGTTTTCAGCAGCCAGTTGCTGCTTTTGCGCACGCTCGGCCTCGAGCACTTCATACGGGATCTGATGCTTGCCGTCCTTAGACAGGATCACCTTTTCGGTGTCACTGCCCGCTTCGCTTGCCTGCGACTCATCGGCCTTGGTATCACTCCCCTTATCCTCAGCCGCAGACGGCGCGATGGTTACGTCCTTTTCTTCGGATTGGGTGGCTGGCTCTTGCTGCTCCTGTTCAGCGTTGTCGCTTTCATCCAGGGCATTCAATGCCGCCTCGAGCTCTTCCAACGATTCAGTGCCGGTTAGGTTGTTGATGTCTACGCTCATGGTTTCCTCATGGGTTATTGCGGGTGGTATCGCTGCCCAAGCGGGAGAAAGCTCTTACATAAAGCGCTCTCCGGCTGGAGCTGGGCATAAAAAAAGCCCGCACGAGGCGGGCATCAACTAAGGAACTATCATGTTGGGTTCAATTTGAATACTAGTCCAAGAACCGCAACCAACAATGGAAGAAAATAAAAAAAGCCCACTGCAGATACAGTGAGCCATGATGGGAAAACTCTAACGCCGGGCCTCTTTGATTGCAACCATCACAGTTGGATTGCATCAATTTGAGCCTGAATGGAGTTGAGCAACTGCTCCTGTACGGCCGCCATCTCCATCTGCATCGCATCGCGCTCCTGCTGCAGTCGTTCCATTTCCTGCAACGTTTTACCGGTCTGAGCCTGCTTGAGGGCGTCATCAAAACGCATCGAGTCAGTCATTTTTGCCAACCTCTGGGCTTCCGCTGACCATTTCTGTGCTTCCGCTTCGAGCTTCGTTACCTTGGCGGCTATTTCACGCATAGCCATGTCTTGCTGGGCCTGCTGCAGCTGCGCCTGTTGTGCAGCGGCCTGCTGCTCTTCTGGTGTCATTTCTTCGGGCTTTTTCTGGATACCCAAAGCACCGCGGATCCGCTCTACGAACTCTGACTTCTTGGGAACGTCGAGCAAGTCTACCAGCAGGTCAAAGCACACCGCAGCAGCTGCCGGGGGTAACTGTGACATAACGTTGGTCATGCGGTCGGCCAGCTGCTGCTTGTAGGCGCTAGTCTGCTGGATGGGAGCCAGTGCGATATGAGCGCGCAGCTTACTGACGTCATTGCTGAGCTCTCCCTCTTCCTCGGCATTGATGATCACCACTTTGCGGCGCGCCTTCTCGTCGCGGTTGAGCGTGACCTTGACGTTGCGCTGGCCGGCCATCTCTTCGAGCAGGTAACCAAGTGCAAGCTGACCGACCATTTGCCTAGCGAAACGGTAGTTGTCGTTGATTTCGGAAAGCGTAGTGGCGCCCTGCTCCACTAAATTGGCGATGGCCACACCAGATTGGCCAGTGGTCCCCTGCCCCAGATAAGCGGCATAGACGCCCATAGTGTCCTGGATCAGCTTTACGCTGTCCTGCATCACCTGGAATTGCTGGGCGGCGACTTGGAAATCCTGCTCAACACGGAACACGTCAGAGATGCTGAGTTTGTTGGCGCGGTCCGGGTTGAGCTCGATAATGCCATCGGCACGCTCAACCTGCTCCATCACCTGCTCCCGGCTCATATTGGTGGCGTCTTTATCCATGATGACGCGCTTGGCCTGCAGCAACCAAGTGAGCTTGATACGGCGCAGGTTCACCTCATTCTGTGCTGGGATGGCACGGGCTATCAGTCCATAGGGCTCACGAGTGCGATCTTTGCGATAGCCCCAGAACGGGACCAGCGGGTACATGTTCTGTGGGGCGCTGCACGGGCGGTCAGCTAAGAAATGAGGGCCGGCAAACCAAGCCTCCCGGATAACCGACACCGGAGCGTTTTCCACATAGCCACGCCCTAGCGCCACGGCGGCCATGTGCATAGGGTTATCGGGATTGAACTCAACGCAACGACCGGTCTCGAGCGTGAGCACCTTGCGCATTGTGTAAGTGCGGTAGTAGACCACCTGCAGCAGCAGACGCTTGCGGTCTGAACTTCGCCATTCGAGCTGGCGAGCGTCGAACTGCTGCCACTCATCAAAGGCGTTTGCCACACTCGGCTCCATCCCTTCGATGCTGGTGACACTGACCACGCCCATCCAACCGTCACTGACACTGGCTGACAAGGCTTCAGCCTTTCCTGGGAACATGGTCATAGCCTCGTCCACATCCAGCCAGCGGCGGCGCATCAGCCAACGACAGTCAGACAAGTCCGGCTCACGGGAGTGCCAGTCCCAGTAAACCTCATCACGGTGAATCGGTGAGAATTTCCACTTAGCCCCGAAAGGATCACTATTACGACGCACTTCAACCCAGCCCACGCCGAACTTAACCTGGCTGCCATACGCCTCACCACACGCACGATCGCACCCGCCCAATCGGCACATGTCAGCAAAAGCTGCGTTGACAGCCTCAGCCAATTCCTCGATCTCGTCATCGACGTCGTCGGCGATCACCATGAGGTCAGTACGGGTCTTAGCTTCCATCCCCAGTACGCCATCAATCGTTGGGGCAATCAGGTTATGAACGGTATTGGGCTGGCCACGTTCTTTGAGGGTGCTGATCACGTCTTGCGGTAGCTGATCCCCGTCATAATAGGCGCCACAGAGGTTGGCAAAGGTTCGCCAGTCAGGCTGAGCATTGATATCTCCCATCAAATCCAACAGGCGTGCAGTATCGAGACGCCCCTTGGGCGCCTTGGTTGTCATCTCGCTCATCAGTGTGCCATCCAGTGTTTCGATTTGCGGGGAGTGTTATCTCTGACAATGCGCGCCGGCATGCGGGCTCGCATCTCTTGGGCAATCATGTAGCTCATCAGCTGGTCATCGAAGCAGCCAGACTGGGCATTCATCCTGCCCTTCTTGTCATAAACGAACGTGGTTGCTTCATGCGCGGTACCAATCCAGCGGATCCCGGATTGCCCGGCACGGAGCAAAGCCTTGAGGCCATCAACCAGGATCGGCTTGCTCTGTGCTGTGGTCAGCCAACCGAGTCGATCGGTCTCTTCGTCCATTTCCCTGTCGATGTACTCTTGGGAATAGATGCGGCGCGTGGGGTAGATATCGCGCAGGGCCAGCAACAAAGCGTGACCATGGTTGTTGCGCTCTGGGCCGATAAAGGCAGGGCCGTATTCTTCTGTGCCATACCAACGGCCGATATGGGCAACCAGTTTAGCCAGTAAGCCTGGGTCGAGATGACCAAACCAGTGCGCCACCTGCTCACCGTTGCTGCGCTTGGTGACATCAACGCTAGAGCGGTCACCGTGCTCCAGACCCTCAGCCACGTCCACGCCGATGGCGTAATCCTCGTCAGGATCAGGCAGCTCCCAGACCAGCAGCAGATTCAGCAGGCTTCGCTGCCCTGCAGCATCCAGATTCTCCGGACCATGAGCACGTTGGCGTTTGCCAGTCGTCGGGTCCATGTCGTAGACGAGTTCAGGCGGGCAGCATTCACTCTCCGCTGTCATCACATCTGTTGGGTCAAAGACTCGGCGGCCGGATGTCAGGAACGCTTCGAGCGGCGTGCTAGGGAACTCCTGCTTCATCTCGGCACCGAGCGTCGATTCCTTGGTGACATACCACTGCCGCTGCTCATCATCCAAGTTGCAGCCCATAGCCTTTTCCACCGCCGTGAAGTAATCGGCTTGAGCCTGGCTCATTACCACTCCTGCTCGCGGTACAGCAGCCCGATACTTCGGGTCTTGCCACCAGGCGAAGAAGTGGAATTTCCAGTCAAGCTGGCTCAGCTCACCAGTCTTGGCCAACTCCATCGCTTTAATACACATGTCGTAGTAGTCGCCACCGACCCCTTCCGCCGTGCTCTCGATAAATGCGACGGCTCCCGGGTGGATGGCCTGCAGCGTACCGGTCTTCACTTCCTTGGCCTTCTCCGGGTACTTGGCGCATATCTTTCCGTGCTCCGACACATGGAGCCGCTGCAACGTACCGGAACGGAACGATGTCGCTACCTGGATGCTTGAGCCGTGCTTGAAGAAAATGGCGCCACCATTCTTGCCGCCGGAGCGTGAGGTCACGATGAAGCGGCTACGCAGCCAAGCCGGAAGGTTATCGAACGGGATCTCAATCTTGGTCCGAAAGATTTCTCCCGCGGCGCTCAGGTCTTGCGCGATGATCCCGCACTTTAGGTTCTTGTTGAACAACGCCTCATCGAGCAGATAGATATCAATGGCCGTTGAGAAACCGAGCTGCCGAGCTTTAAGTATGATGTTGAGCCACCACATCACCCGGAACAGCGCTTCTTGAGCCGGGCGCAACTGGAAGCGCACCAACTGCCCCTGCTCGTTCTCTATCATGTAGAGGTTGTTCATCCTCCACCACTTGTCGCTGAGCTTCGAGCGGATGTAGTCCATCCGCTCCTGCTCAGTCATGGCGGTGATGTCGAGTTTGGTCACTGGTGGATCTCAGGCAATAAAAACCCGCAGAAGCGGGTTTGGATATAGATGATTAAGTCTCTTAGTTCTGAATTACTGACATCGACCCGATCGTGAAACCAGATACGTCACACAACCTACCGCGCCAATATCCACCTCTAGTCGGCACTGGCGTAACCCCGCTGTAATGCTGAGCGTCCTTAAGGTGAATATAAACTGTTTTATTTATATCCGGTGTACTGTACCTGTTAGACATCCACTTCATTTCATCTGAAAGGACATTTCTAATGGAGTCCTCTACCTGATCATCCCGATGCAGTAGGGTGGCGAGATTGTCAAAATACTCCTTACCAGAAATAAGCTCCCCAGATATTAACGTTCCGCCAACAGTGAGCGTAATACCGATGCAAATCCCCGGATTGTTGTTAATCAGCCCAACCAAGGATGCTAAATGCCCATCAATTACAAAACCATAATTCAGGACTGCTTGCTCATTATCGTCATTGCTAGTGCATATGTTGTCACTCATACAGAGCTCCATTTGATAACTAAAAACACGGTATATCTAGTTCATCCGCTCATCAAGCCACCAGTACCCATATCGTGAAGCTCGACAACTATCTCACTCACCGAAGTTGTCTCACTGCCGCCTTCCGTCTCCAACCGGTCAGCTTCAGCGGTCAGCTTGCGCGTTGCAGCCTGAACCCGCTTGGTGTCCTCCATGATGTGGGGAACCCGGGCTTCATCAACCTTGATGGCTCGAAGCGAACGCTCAATAGACTCAATGCGTTGGATATTACGGTCCAGCGCCTGCTCGGCTTTCAGGATCTTGTCATAAAGCGCAATACGGTCGGCCATTTCGCTGGCCAGGGTTAGGTCCTGCTGCAGGCTCTTCAAGGTCTTGGTGACCGAGATAACTCGCGCCCGTGTAAACACCAGTTCGTCTCGCAGTCGCAACGCCTCGGCTTCATCGAAGAGCTCATCAGCGTCGAGGAACTTGGCGTAACCGCCGTGAGTCTTTGTCAACTGCATGCCGGGCTTGATGTTTGCCGGCGGATTGGGATTACCAGGGTTGCCCTTAGCGAAGCGGCCCTTCTGGTCCCGTCCGTTGTTGCTCACGCTTTGGGCCAAGTCAGTCTGGGCCTGAGTCGATGAAGAGGACCTTTCCTGTTCACCTTCTTCCTCTTCCCAACCAGCCTGAACTTTGCCCGCCTCATTTTGCGCAGTTTGCGCAGTGCGCACACCTGATTGCGCAGTTGCGCATTCTTGCGCAGCCTTCTGCGCAGCACTGGGTTTGATGTACCGCCGGGCGGACTGGTAATTCAACCCTTTAGCTTCGCACCATACTTGCGCACTGATGCCGGTCGCTGCATGAGCTAGGGCAAACTCGGCTTGCAGTGCGGCCCAGTCTGTCTTTGCCATTAGGTTCTAAGCTCCCCTTCTACAACAGCGTCACCTATCCGCGGGAGGTGCGTGGTTTGAATTCGAACCAGAACCCCGCTATCCAGCTTGACCGTTGCACAGGTCAATGTGTGAGAGATAACAGCTACGACAATGCCGGTAGTGTCGATGCCACCTTGATGCGCCGGGGTGTAGTCGCTCATTTGCTACCAACCCCTTTCGACATCAAAGCATCGTAGGCCCGCTCGCAGGCTAATCCTGCGTTTCGAGCTTGGTCATAAGCTGCTGCCAGCTCTCCCGCTCGCTTGTCAGCCCGGCCGAGCAGGTCGGCGAGCACCATGGCAGCGGTGCCGGCTGCCTGGCCACCGATGGTAGTACCGGTATTACCGGCGCACTGACTTGCTCTTGCTGCCAGGCGCTTGGCTTGCTGCTGCAGGCGCTCAGAAGCAGCATCAGCAGAGGCGGCATCAGTCTTTGCACGAGCGATTTCTTGTTCAGCATCTTGTCTCACCTTCTCGATGTCGGATTGGCGCCGCAGCTCCACGGCTCTCACCTTCTCCAGTGCCTCTGCCTTAGCGGTGGCCAATGCCAGCGCCTGCTTGTTCCACTTGCCCTGCCACTCGAGCTCGGTGGAATTGACGCCACGATGGTGGCCATAACCATAAGCTGCGCCCACGAGCACAGCTCCCAGCGCATACGGGATAAAGGGACGAAAATCAGTCATGGATTCCTCGTTAATCGAGGCCGCCGAGCGGCAGATCCTTGAAGAGCAATTTGGCCTGAGCCGGGGTCAGTTCGTTGCGACAGAGCGAGCGCTCTATCTGGCGACGTGTCCAGATGCCATAGCAGCCGCTTGAACTCTTAGAGCAGTCGGCTCGCTGGTTACGCACCATGGAAAACTTGAACAGCAGGATGGCGTCACAGGCCTGCTCGCGGTTATTGGCTTCGAGCTGGCGTATTGCCGTGGAAGTAGCGCAGGCGCCGGTACCCACGTTATAGCAGAGGTCGGTCATAGCCAGTATGACGTGCCCGGGTAGTTGATACGGCACAGTGGCCAGCGGCTGGCTGTGGGCCTCAATCTCACCGGCCCGAGCG
This sequence comes from Aeromonas sp. RU39B, assembly GCF_900156095.1. Classification (GTDB taxonomy): domain Bacteria; phylum Pseudomonadota; class Gammaproteobacteria; order Enterobacterales; family Aeromonadaceae; genus Aeromonas. Next base: position 22,003 of record NZ_FTMJ01000005.1, on the reverse strand, counting down.
CGGGCACACCATTCTGGTGTGACAGTCATGCCAGGAGTGACTCCCTTGGTGATACCGTCGCAGATGGTCCAGACCCCAGCGATATCCCGGTAGGATGTGAGAATTACCCTTCCAGAGGATTCCAACTGCCCAATCATGGAGGCTGCTAGGAGCATCAGCGACGACCCGACCGCCACGGTATTTCGCACGGGTTTCATGGCTGCTTAGGCTTGATGATGTTTGACCACACGAACCAGCCGGCCTGAATGACAATCCAGCACAATGTGGCCACAAGCACCCAGTCATTTAGGCTGTATCCTGCCAGGCTCATCCCTGATACCACAACCGGCGGACCAGACTTGGCGGCCCCGCTCGCTATGGCTGCCATCTCAATCTTTTCTTGTACTGCCATGCCCATACCCCACAAACAAAAAAGCCCGCACAAGGCGGGCCAGAAAACAAAAAGGCCAGGGTCGGTAAGACTCTGGCCATGCTGGGTAAACTCTAACGCCGGGTGGTGTTGAAGGCAAGCTTATAGACGATTAATCAATACCTTTCAACCCCAAATGGGGCTGCATAAGTTCTCAATTGGTACTATCGTTAATTGTGCCTCGTTGGATCTGTCCTAGATGACTTTCTACTCCTTTTTATGCTTGGTCAGTGTGCGGTCCAGGCATTTTTTATGCGAGCTTACACACCCATTTAGGGAGTGTTCGGAAGGGCCCAATGGAGTACCTTTGATTCTGCGTTCAGTCTTCCCAAATTGACCGCAACGTAAAGAGTATGTTTTACACGCTTCGTATAACCTTGCGTGACCTTCATGCCGCTGGTCACGCTTTTTTTTATATCTGCGTCAATGCGGGGTCAGGCCATGATTGGATAATGCTAGCACCACCCAATCGTTGAATCATGACCCCTCATTGCGGTTAGCTAGATGAGGAAACTATCAAGGGAATCACCCACCGCTAGGGCATTTGAGATGACTTTCGGCATGCGGCCTTGACCGGTCCAGAACTTCTCAACTCCATCGTCCAGATATTTGTACTTGGGCGGGCGTGGTGCTCGCTTAGCACCAGTCTCTTTGCTTGCACCGGGCACTGTGCTGACAAGCTCACTGGGGTCTATGCCCGCATCTTGCAACATAGCTTGAAACTCAGCCAACTTGGCAAAGCGCTCAGCTTGCTCTTTGCTTTCCATTTCAGCCGCTGAGACGCGTTCTTCATATACCGCGTCAAACTTCTCTTTTGCTTCCTTTAGCTGTTCAAAGGTTAGCTCACGAAGGGCGGCGCGAAGACTACGAATGTTGAGAATTACTTTCAGAAAATCGCTCATTTTGCTCCCACTGATAGATATAACAGATTATGGCCACACCACATGATTGACTGAGGCGACACTATTATTGAAAAACTTTATCTAATCTTGATTCAACAAGAATTGTAATGATAAATATCAAACTTTAAAAATAAATATTCCAAATCGCCTATCTGGTTAGACCTGAAAAAATGACAGTTGACCACTTATCTACTCTTGACACACATGACAGGCACAACACCTCAGCTTATTATTAAAAAAACAAATAAGTTTGAATTGAATACAACCATTTTGTATTTAAAATACCATTCCCCATACCTTGCACTTTTGATAAGATAATGATTGTTCAATTTTCGATCACTTGTCTCAAATGAGCGGACACGAAGACAAATCGCCCATGCCATTACTAGCCCAAGCGAGAGCTATCCTGTCGGATAACTCTTTTTCTCGGGATCACGCTAAAAAGCTAGAACAGCTACAAGATGCAGCTACAGGGCTCGAAGCAGAACTTATCGAGGAACTTTGGCTAAAAGCCTATAGCCTCGATGCAGACTTGACATTGGAATATCTCAGTGAGGAAGGGTGACCCCAAAAGGAGCCTTAAGGGCTGCTAGCTCACCTGTCCGTCATTTGAGCAACATAACCGATGGTTTAGAGAGCGGTGTTTAGCCGCCCATTCCCTCATGCTGCTAGCATGTCACTAATCTGCTTTGCCATTTCACTTGTCAGTTCCGAAGCTTGGGCTAGTACGTTGTCTACCTCACGCTCCATCAGATAACACAGCTCTGCAGAGAACTGCTTCCGAATAGCCACGCGGTCGGGAACTACCCTTCCGGTGCCGTTGCAGGATGGGCACTCGGTGCCAGCGCGCACTCGCTTGCCGGTTCCCTGACACGTTGGGCAGCGCCCTGTTTGCAGGATCTCGTCAGCACACCGGTTATAGGCGGCCGTGAGGATATGGTCTCGCTCATTCTTGAGGCGCTGATACTCAATTTCGTTGCCTCGGCGGTGGGCACGCTTGGCCTGCTCCATCACAATCGATGCCCGGCGCCGCTCTTTATCGTAATAAGGATGAGCCTGGCCGCTTCTCGCCTTTATCATGTGCTCGAGCTGATCCGGCAATGGCCGGCGTAATAACAGGGCAAGCGCAGCACCGGCGGCATCCTTCCCTACCGCCTGGGTAAAGTGGTCGCTCAGAGCGCGCACAGAACCGTCGTCCATCAGGTGCTCAGCCATGAGATAGTGATAACCCAGTTGTCGGCCAACAGCTGCAGCCTGTAAAGCGCCAAGGATTTCTTCGCGCCCCAGGATTCCTTTGCCAGACATCGCCACATCGAGCTGCGAGCCGCGGGGACTGAATAGGCGCAGGGCCATTTCTATACTTGCCATGGTTAGGTCCTCAGGTTTTGGTGATGGTTTGAGAAGGCGCGGTTAAGCCATTCCCGCATTTGACCGTTACTCACCTGCTCAGGCGTCACCTCGATGACTACCCAACCGGCAAGTAGCGCTTCATTCATCTTTGCTCGGTCACCGACAAATCCCTTCCCCCTGGTGTGGCGGCCACCGGAATGGATGCCGCCATGAACCTCAAGAGCAACCATCTGCACCGGCCAAGCGAAATCTAAGCGCCAGCGGCGCTTTGGATGGAATACCAGCTCTGTTGTTGGCTCAGGGAAACCGACCAATTGAGCCAGTACCTTGTTGTTAAGACTGTCCACCTGCTGTGACTTCTTAGCCTGATCAGCAGATTTCTTGGCTTGCGGGTGTTTACCGAGCAATCGGCTGGCCTCGATGGCAGACAGATGGATCATGCCGCCCCCTTCACGCTGATGAGCCCACGCACTGCCCAACTGTGTAGCTGACGAGTGAGGGCGCTAAAGATTGCCTCCTCTCGCTCTCCAGGCTGCCAGTCGTAGGCGATCCGGCCATCAATGGCATCGTGACAGGCACAGCACGCCTCGACCGCGACAAGGTCATCCCCTTTGAGAGCCATGCCATGGGGAGCACTCGGTAGGTGCGCCAGAACAGTAGTGTCAGTTCCCCCTACACAGACGCCAGCCAGTTGCAGCTTACAGGTCTGGCCGCGGGCGCCGTCGCGCAGTGCCTTGGAACGGATTGGACTGGTCTCGAATCTCATCCGGAGAACCCCATCAACTGGGAGCAGGCATTCTCTGCCTCTTCCTCGGTGGCAAACTGCTTGCTCAGGACATAACGCCAGCAGACCCCAAATACAGCCCGATAAAGGTCAGAGAATTCCGCCTGCTCCATCTTGGCGAAGCTGATGCTTTTGGCCTCCTTGCGCATGCCGCCATCCGGAAGCATCACAACGGTGTAATAACCGGCCTCGACGGTGAGCCACTTGCGCATAACCTCAAACGACTTCTCTGCCTGGGGGCCATGGCGCTCAACTCTACTGTTGGCCAGTTGGTCGATGAACTCATCCTTAGCCTTGTCCAACACGCTGCCGGAACCGAACTGGGCGAGGTAGCGCACAAAACGAGATAGGATCCCCTGCTCTGCTGGCGAGACCATGCCGCCGGCCGGCTCCCAGTAATCGAAGGTCAGATTGAGCAAGGCAAAGAAGCGTCGGTGGAAGGCCAGATTGCGCCGCCCCTTTCCCTTGGCTTGGATGATGGTGCCGATAGGCATCAGCTTGATGGCCTCTGCATCGGCTGGCGTAGACGGTGCAAGCACCCCGCCGGACATTTTCAAGAGGGTAAGGTCCATTGCTATGCAGCCTCCTCGCCGATCAGGTCCAGGCACAACTGGATCTTGGCGTGGATAGCGGCCTGCTCTTGGCTCAACGCATGCTTTTCGATGCGGCGGCGGACAAGTCCTTGACCATGCACGGTACCTTTAGTAACAGATGCAGCCTCTCGACGGGTGAAATCGTTCAGCCATTCAGTAAGCTCATAGCTTTTTCTGATCTGGTCAGCCAGCCAGTTGAAGGCTTGGATGTACAGCTCCTTGAACTGGGCGGCCTGCTTGCCGGTAAATCCCATTACCAAGAAGACCATGCCATCCTTGGTCATGTGCCACATGGGGGTGGCAATGTCTTCACCACCTGATGGGTTTTTGCGGTAATAGACCGTCTCCTTGAAATTGAGGAGACGAAATTCTGAGCTGCACTCCAACTTATCAATTGTCCGAAGAACGTTGTCATGGCGTTTGCCAAAAAGCTCGGCCACCTTGCGGGACGTGGTGAACGTTTCCCCATGCTTGGCAGCTACTAGCGTCCGGAACAACGCTATCTGCTCGGGGCTGAATGTGGTCATTTCACCGGATGTGGTGGAGTCGAAAGTGAATATGCTGGCGCCACTGCGCAGGCGCTGAATAGATAGTTCTTGGATTGGTTTCTTCATGGCTAGGTCCTCGTTGCGGGTGGTTAGCCCGATGGCTCGGATGGTTAGTCCGAATTTCTGTCGAGGCTCGTGAAGAATTTTTCGATTGTCAAGTCTAACTATATGCCTTCATGTCAAATTAATATTAATGCAACAATCTTTCTCTTTTCGACGGGCAAAATCATATTCCCCATATGGGTCTGTCATAGGTGCCTTCATCTGTATTACTCTCATACTCAAAAAAAGAGAGCACCCTGATGGAAGAACAAAAAGAATATTTACTTGAGATTAAGTTTGAGCCAAAACTATACCTCCTTCATCGAAGCGACTGCCCGGTGCTTCCATGTGCCCACATTAGAGACTATTTCGGTGCCTATCCCTCAGATGCAGAAGCAATAAAGGCATTAAAGTCACTTAACTTGGATACGCGGCTTTGCGCCACATGCTTAAACGCCTACACAAGAAAAACATATGACAACTCGATAAGGCCCTAGAATTTACTCTGATAGTGACCAGGTTATTCATATCGTATCTCGTGTGTGTATAAAAAACACCCACTCATCAGCGATATCGCAGACACTTAATTGATAAGTCTGTTTGTTCTATGAGGAGATCACACTCTAATCTCAAACACGCGGTTAAAGTGAGTATTCGCACAATCTTTACCTTCACAGGGATTCATAGACACTGTTATAAATGACAGTTGAAAATTTCAGTCAGCATCAATTCCAAAATCAATATTTATATACGACAAAATGTGATCGTTGTCTTAAGGTCACGAGAAGATAAAAAGAGAAACTATATCCAAAAGTAGCTCCGCCAATCTACCCCCAATATGAAATATGTTCCTTACTCCACACAGGTGTAGAGTCTTAAGAGTCCTCCCTCCCAACATGAACATTGGGGATAAAGTATGAACAAGATAACGGCCATACGTGAGCTCGAAGCCGACAAGATAAGAGCTAGTGCGAGCGCAGCTTGTGAAACATTAGACTGGATTTCAGACTATGTAGTCGCAGGCGTGAAGACAGAGAGCATTGCGAAATTCTGTCATGATTATTTGTTCCAAGTAAAAAAGATACCCGCTTATGACGTAACCGAAGAGGGTGATCCTGTTGTCACTGTCTATGTATCTCACAATTATATCATTGCAGGGGGTAAACCCAGCTCGTTGCGCTTACAGCATGGAGACATCATCAATGTTGAGTTAAAGATACAGATGGACAACTGCTTCTCTGAATCCAGCAGAATGTACATGATCGGAAAACCGAGCCCTCAAAAAATCGCTATGGTTGAGGCTGCATTTGAAGCGATGTCCTCTGGGCTCGAAGCTGTACGACCGGGCGCTACAACAGGTGACGTTGGGCACGCAATCTATACAACCATCTCTAAGATGGGGTTCCATACTCTTATAAATGATAGTGATTTCACTGAAAGACCAGCAATTCCACACCTACCTTCAGTCGGCAGGCCAGGAGCAGGTATCAAGCTCGAAACTGGCATGATCTTCATACTCGAGCCAATCATCATCTCCAGATGTGCTGACGTTGAGCGACCATCCAGTAGAAGCATATTATCTACAAGTGACTGTTCCCCGACCGCACACTGGAAGCACATCATAGCCGTGACAGACGAGGGTTGTGAGGTTTTGACCCAGCCCACCTTTCATAAAGATGGGCTGTTACTATCTTGCATAAAGCCATCACAAATGGATGGGATGTGGAGAAAAAAACAGGCTAGCTAGAATCCACCGTAGCGATTTATTTCGAATTCTCGGGGAGGCTCGTGAAGAGTTTATTTATTGTCAAATTACTCTAACGGCTCTTCATAAAAGTGGTTAAGTACAATCCATAATAACTATCTCAAAACACTTTCAATTGACTCCATAATTCTTTTTATTGCGGGCTGACATGCAGTACGGCTAAATATTTTGTATGAGGAAAGATGAGGTAGCCGTATCAGAACTGACAAGTTTCCATCTCGTTCAAATTGATGAATCTGATATCTTGCATACCACCAATTAACGCGCTCGTTAACACTGTCCCCAACTTGTTTGTAACCATTCTCGACTAAATGATTGTGGAGCTCATTAAAAACCACACAAGAGATAGCAACATATACCTTACAATGCACTTTACTTATCCGTTGAGACCATATCTGGCGACCACACTGAATCCACTCATCTTTATCGGGTAATTGACTCCAAGAGGGTGAACGAGCAGGGATGTAATTTGTCATCAATGAGCCATCCATGAGCGACTCCATATCAACCCCAATGACATCAGCAATCATCGAGTAGAATATCCCTAGCTGTTTTTGCAAGGGGGCTTCCCCTCTGGGGTATGGTGGCCAGACCTCATTGTAATAAGCACACTTACCCTCAACAGAAACCTGGTGATTCTCAGACGCAGGGCCTCCTGGGTTTAGCCCCAAAAACGCCACCGGATAACGCGGTGAGCACATGTTTATGAAAGGCCCGAACAACAAGTCCCATCCCCACTTCGCATCTGATTCCTGATAATAGGAACTTATGTGGCGGACTACACTGTCACGAGAAGTAATGTCAAGATAATCAGTCATTAATCATACCTGTATATAATTCAGACAAAAAGAGGGCTCTATACAAACGAGCCAACCTCTACTCGTCTAGGCAGGTTTTAGAAGCCTTTCCTGTAAGATGCTGACTTTGATTATCTCGGATGGTGGCTCATGAGAAGGTCTGATGAGCAGTAGCAGTTAGTCGTATTAACGTGCTATCTTGAGGCGCAGCCGTTCCTCGCGTTGTTGTTGGGACACATGGACAGCTTCCGGGATAGCAGTCGATGGACTCCTAGAAAATTTTTGCATTACCTAGTTATCACTACGGTACTTTGATCGCCCTCCCAGGTTAATATTTAAGCACCCAAGTTAATACTACCAAGCGAGTCATCTTTAACCTCTTGAATCTAAATTTACACAAACCCATTACAGCGATGAATCAAATCTGTCATCACCATGCCGACTGAATATATATGAAGAGAAAAACAGACATAGCAATCAAAATAGTGTAGAACATATGTTCATAAGCATGAAACAGAGTGGCTATGATGCAAAATATTTTCTCATCTCAATCAATGGAAAATGCACACATATATGAATTCCTAACTTCTCCTTATGAATCCCCGTTCTACTCAAAATCTTTTGATATTTCGCACAACGACAGAAGGATTGGGATAATTGATCAATTTAACGGCAAGCGACCAATCATTTTCAATAAGGATTTTTTTGACAAAAAAAAGCTAGAACTCAACATCTATCAAACTTTAGTGCTTGACTCACATATAGTAGATATTTTACACCGTTATGTATCTGGCATTGGAAAGTTAGATGATAATTCAAAGCTAGTAACAAGAGATTTTTTAGTACATGTATCATCCTTAAATTGTGACTACAACCCCGTTTTCTATCTAACAGAAAACTTCTCCAAATCATCAAAAGAACAATTTATTAAGACATCATCTGGCAAATTGTCATCAATTCTAAAACTACACTGTATGGATGAGCAGGAGTATATAAACAATAATGTAATAAAATATAAAAAGGAATCTGTGGAGCACTATTGCGATAAATATAAATCTGTAGACCTAGATAACTGCGGAATAGCATGGGCTAATGAATTCGCAGAAAACCACCATAATAACGACTATCGAGAAATAACAAGATTATCATATGCCTGTTTATTAAAAATGGTGTTAATCCAGTTTATGTACCCTAAGATGAGCCAAGAAAACATCATAAAGAAATATTATGAGTTTGAAAGGTTTTTAATTGAAGACTTAAATATAATATTAGCTCGAGAGCTAAACCTTGCCTTGTACTACTTTTCAAATTTTGCAGGGAAATTCGTAAGTGTTCAGCCAAACATGGATGTCGAAGGTGCTAAGAGAGCGTTACTATCTACTGCATGGGACCTTCTTTTACTTCGTATACCTGAAATACTACTATCTCCTACTCACTTACCAGAATTGAATTTATCCTATATAGTAACTTCTGAGGCAAAGTTGCTCGACATAGGAGATATGTTTAATATTAGTACAGTTATGTATAAAGATAAAAAATCCCCTGCATTTCCAATTCTGAGTTTTAATGTAAAGAAATTTGAGAAAGTCATCTCAGAAGTAAACCTAGATGAGTTAAATAAGCATGGGCAAACACTAGCAATATCTCGTATTACCAAAGCACCAAAGCATATATCAACTCAATCGGTAAATTGGCTTATTGCTGATCTAGAGTTACAACTCAGCTATCTGTGTAAATGATTATACCCAAATCTGCTCATGATTAGGGCCAGTTTATTATTACCAAACACCGGTATCCAGCCGGTGTTCTCCTCACACTAGTGACCCCTCTCCCGCAACTCCTTCACCATCTCCTTGGTGACTTCATCTTTGTAGCAGATAGGCGCCTAGCCTCCTGCCCTGTTTCAAGCGCTGCGCTTACTACAGCGGCTGCCATTCATGGGCGTTTTCAAGATAGCGTCCGAATATGCCGACTCCTTCACTTTTAGCACAGCTTCATTAACGCTTCAGAAACTGTTCGACATAGCGCTCGGGAATCTCCGACTGTGAAAACAACTCGAATAGTTCAACATCAAGGTGCCCACCATGCGCCATCTTGCGCATGATTTCGAGCGATGCTTCTACGCTTTTCCCCGTTTTATAAGGGCGGTCAGTTGCCGTTAGCGCTTCAAACACATCAGCAATAGCCATCATTCTGGCCGGAATGCTCAGGGAGCCTGCGGGTATTGAGCGGGGGTAACCGCCGCTATCTGTGCGCTCATGATGTCCACCCGCGATTTCCGGTACATTCGCCAGATGCCGAGGGAAAGGCAACGCCTCTAACATTTTGATTGTCATCACAATATGTTCATTGATTTTATATCGTTCTTCCTCTGTCAGGGTCCCACGCTGGATTGACAAATTCTTCACCTCACCGCGGTCATATAATAATTCCGGTACCCGCATTTTGAAGCCCCATGGGTTATCCGCGCCAAATGCCTGTCCAGGCGGACGCGCGATCTGATGTTCCGGCTGATCACGAAGCAGATATTCCCGAGTAGGCAATGGATCAGCATCGCGCCCTGAACGGCGGCTAATTTCGTCATGAGAAAGCCCAAGACGGTCATCCAACGTTCGAACCCAGGTTCTGGCCGCTATTTGCTTGATGCGATTAATGGCCTCCTCAGACATATTTTCGCTGCCCAGATTACACTCAGCAACAAATGCAAAATCATCATCCAGTGCCTGAAATTCGTGGGCGAGCTGTTCCTTTGCAGAAGCAGGTAGGCCCTGAGGATAGGCCAGGTACCAGTGCGCGAGCTCTGCATCGCGCTTGCAAACCTCAAACCGCATTCGAATCTCGTGGATTCTGTCGTATAAGGTCTCGAGCTTCGTGGCCTTATCAACCACATATTCAGGCGTGACGACTTTCCCGCAGTCATGTAACCACGCAGCGATATGAACAGCTTCGCGCATCTCGTTGTCCAGAGTGAAGTCGGCAACACATGCTGCATCACTACTGGCAGCAAGCTCAACCAGCCATTCTGTCAAGATGGGCACACGATGGCAGTGCCCCCCTGTATGAGCACTCTTGGCATCCACCGCTTCTGCAAGCAGCTTGATGAAAGATTCAAACAATTGCTTTTGCTGGGCGATGAGTTCTCTTGATTCCAGCGTCAATGCAGCAAAACCAGAAAGCGCCCCGACAAGATTTCGTTGATGATCACTGAAAGGTGTTAAGCGCTCTAAGATCAGGAGACCAAGCAAATGACCACGCCGCCCGAATAACGGCACGAACAATGCGAATAGCCCATTGTTAGACTTGACTGTTGGCTGCTTGTCTCTGCGGGCTACCTCATCCAACGCAAGCCAATCAGCCAGCCAGTCGCGATCTGACTCTCCCCCACGATGTACCCGCAAACTCCACGTGTCGGAGTCATAAATATAAAGCCAAGCATGTTCTCCTTGAACAACTTTGCTCGTCTCTTCAAGCACCAACGGTAACAGGTTCTCCAAGTCAGTCTCTCGAGAAACTTTATCCAGCAACTTCATAAAATTGGATGATGTTACACGCGCTTGCTCCAACCCAGTCTCTAGCTGAGCTATTTCAGTAATTTTGGTATTTGTGAGTTCAATTCGGCTGAAATCAAAATTGGTCAGAGAGTTCGCCCTTTCAGCGAGCGTCTGCAACACTGCCGAGATCTGGTTTGCGCTCCTTCGGGCAAGTAACAGTGTGATAGCCGTAAGGAATAAGGTTGCCATTAACAATGCATTGCGAACTGTTTGAGCCTTAGCTAACAGCCTGTCTCTCGGCACGGCAACATGAAGTTCAATTTCATCGAACTGCTCAAGCTTGATCTTCGCCGTACCAACCCACCAAGATCGCCCTTCCGGATCGATCATCCAACTGAATGCATCACCCTCTGAATTCCATGGAGCAGCTACAAGCTTTGTGAAAAAGATATCTTTTCCATTGTCGAGGGTGTCCGCAGAAATTACTGCGCCAGTGTTTTCGAGCAAGGCAATACGTGCAGCTTGCTCTTTAGCTAACCTAGCCAACTCGGGCTCAAGGCTCTCGACCTCGATATCCATGCCGATAACCCAACCTTCCCCCATGTATTTAGCAAGGGTAACGCCGCGTTTTCCAGTTGTGAAAAAATTGTATACAGAAGTGCGCAGCAACACATCTCTGTCAAGACTAGCTTGATACCAGGGTCGAGTCCGCGGATCGTATTGGCGTCCTGATGCAACGGGCTGTCTACTCAGCACATGGAATTGAGCATCCAGACTGGTCCAATACTGGTCCTCGCCCTCCTCTGAATTGACTCGCTGTGTCTGCACTAGCCAACGAGACTGGGGTGAAACATGAAACCGCTGCCGATCCAGGTCATCACGTAGAGCACGGAGAAGCAGAAACTGGCCACTAGGGCCGCCGACATAAATGCTCGTCAACATCTTGTTGTCGATCAGTATTGATGCCTGTGCAGGGAGGCGGAGCATCCAGTCTTGCTCTTTACCTGTTTTAAGATCAGGTACATTGGCAAGAAGATTCAATAAAATAGTTGCTGGCTGGAGTAAACGATCGACAGCATAACCTGACTCGGAGGTGATGCGACTTAACGCCTTTGCAGCGTCATTTTCAGCTACTTTACTGAGTAACCAGTAGCCACCTACGCTGAATAATAGGCCAATTAGCAGAACTAACCCACCCATGCGATATTGCATGTACCGATGAATTTTTATCATGAGCTTACCTTAGTGCGTGAGAACACAACAAAAGAGAATACTCATCAAAAAAATACAGCTTTTCAAAAAAACGCGTCTTCTGTATTTGTCTCGATTAAGAGGTCAAAGTGTCTTCATCTCCAATCTATACCGAAACATCTTATGAAAATAGAGCATTTATCTTGGTAATTGCCCGAAAAACTGAGGTGTACAGATTTACTTATCTCCTGACTCCGGCATCGTGCCGCCCCAGGTGTTTTACTCATGCTATTGATTCCCATCCCGCCACTCCTTCACCATCTCCTTGGTGACTTCATCTTTGTAGCAGATAGGCGCGTAGCCTCCTGCCCTGTTCCAAGCACTGCGCTTACCACAGCGGCTACCATTCCGTGCATGGTTGTATGGGCATGGGCAGTTCCCGGGATAGCTGTCGATAGACTCCTGGATTATCTGCTGCTTAACCTGGTCATCTGACACTTTGTGTTTGGGGGCTTGGTCCTTGGCGCTGACAGAGAAGCAGATAGCCAGAAGCATGGCCAGCAATGCGGTTCGTTTCATTGAACACCTCGAAGGTACTCCATTGAGCACCTATAAAGTTACCACTCCACCTGACTGCTGAGTACAACACCATGATTAAATGGTGATATACCTCAATTTTCTACCTCTTCAGACCATGTTCTGGCCACTCGACTCTAAACAAAGAAATTCTCGTTTGATACCATCCCCACACGGCACTCAGATTCTCAAGGAGCGCCAGTGCAATACTGCATGAAACACAGGGCTAAAGCAGCATTCTGGGAGCTGGAACTTAGGGGCGGTAGCTTAACTACGGTTTATAATTGATACCCCCTCCCACGACTAACAGGAAAAAAATTAACAATGAAGAGAAAGAAAAAATCAAAACCAGAATCATCACATGAAGTTATTAACAAAATACTCCACCCTAGATCTTATATAGGCAGCAAAAACAAAGCCATACAAGATGCTTTTATAGCATTCATTATAAACGAGAGCTCTGATGATGACTTTGAAACTCAACTTGGTGTACTAATAAAAAATGATGTAGTTGCTGAAATGTTCAATTTTTATAAAAGAGACATCAGAAACTACTCGTCAAAGCCATATTTTTCATATAAAGATGTAGATATTGCGCGAATCACCTCCATATATCGAGTATTGCTAAAAAGCAAAGTGAAAGAGCTTATAGAATTTGAGGAGTTTAAAAGGCGCGTCTACCAGTATACTGTTCACGCCGAATATGAAAGCGCGATAAACCAAATACGACAATTTAATGAAAAAAATAGTGAATCCCTATGGACCTTATCGATGGAGACTCTAATCTATGGATACTTGAAAAAAGATCCATTAAAATTTGATAATATTAGAAGAAAAATCGAGGAACTGGAATACTCAACACAAAAACGTTACTTTCAGGTTGCGAGCAGAAGACACACATCTTCTAGTATGACTGCGCTAATTGAAAACCAAATAAAGAGAACAAACAGAGAATTCATTCATGCCGATGCAAAATTCCTAGCTGCAGTACACTCCTTATTACATCTCCCATATCCACTATATGACGATATTGACTCCTCATATGTTTACTATGAACTACAACAATTTAACTACATTGACTTCTATCAATTACTTGGTGAATCGATAACGCAAGCAAAAATAAATCATGATATTCGTACATCTCAACCAATCATAGACTTCAATCCTATATCTAGCGTATTATTACATCTACAAGATTTCATAACAGAACTCGGACTTAATGACTGTAAAATTAAAGATGGCGCGATTGATAAATTCACAGAGGATATAATCGAACTGTATAATGAAGGTCAGTACAACATTATCCTTGACCAACTAGAAGATAGGGTATTCGAATGTAAAAACATAGCCACAAATCTATGCATTTATGCCAAGAGTTACGTTTATACAAACAGAAACCCAAGTGAATCACTCCCTAGCTTAGTAAAAGACAGCATTTGCAATCTAATTAATATATATAAACTTCACAATGTGAATGCATCTACGCAAAATCTATATGAACTTGCAATAAGAATACATCCTCTAGAACTTAGCAAGCATATTATTTTGAGCATATTAAAGGTATCACCATATTATTTCGGCGCTGATGATAACAAAAAAATAGGATTAATGACACTTTACTTATATGAACAGGCGACCCCCGTTAACAGCATATCAGGTAAATTCTCTCAACCTTTTGAATTCTCAATCGTAAAGACAGAACCTCATAGTCACCTAATTGAGATAAAGAATGAAACAATTGAATATATTACAAACGAGAATTATAACCAGGCTGCGATAAAACTTGAGGAGTATAGAAGAGAAAGTTTAATTTATAAAGACTACATAGACTTGAAAGTATTCTATCACCTAAAAAAACAAAATAAACGAGAGCTTCTAAATTTTACAGCAAGGACGTTAATTGAAACGCCCCAGAGTTACATATGCTTTCCTTTGGCAGAGATCATTAATTATATTGAATCTGAATCATTATTCAGTGTAGAAGCGGTTATAGTTGCATATTTTTATAAAACTCACAATCGACGCCTGAGCAAAGATGTATTCAACGATATATTTGAAGAATTCATACTAAGCTCAGGCCATGAGCGCCCTAGTGAATTATTTGAGTCATTACATATAATTTCTGATATGCATGTTTTCTTTTTGGAGAAAATAGCTACTATTGAAAACATTGATTATCTGGGGTGCTTCAATGACAATATAGATTTAACTCTAGAAAGAATTAAAATAATACAAGGATTGAAGGTTCGAAAACTAATTGATGACTTGTCCTTTTCGAATGAATTTCCACAGCTAATTGAAAGTGTGATTATTGATAGTGGTGTTGCCAAGCTAAGCACAGCCAAGATATTTGTTGATACTGATAGTATATTACATTCAAAGCAATCAGAGATTGAATTATTCATTGAAACCATTGAATCAAAGGAAATATCAAAAGCAAATGGAAATTTAATCAATCTACTTAACTTGATAAGAGGTGAGTATATTAACAATCCAGAATTTGGACTTGACATAAACCTTAGCTCTGAAATTAGGCATGGTTTCTTTAGTAACATTATGTGCTCTAAGCTAAAAGAACAAAATATACTATGCGAACTTGACAGCGACTATCCGAATAACATAAAAGACAATGAGCATTGGATAAATTACTATGATATAGTTCAAAACCATATCCTTAACGATATAAATGATTCCCTTAAAAAATTTTCTTCAACATTCTACAAGCTACTAGAAAAGGCTGAGAACTGGATGAAGACAGATGTTCACTTGAATCACGACAGAGTTTTTTGCTTTGACATAGATAACTATGACCTTTTCACGATTGCATTTGAATCCCTGGATAATAATACTGCACCAAAGTTAATAATTGAAATGTTGAATGACAAGCTCGAAAGCAATCTCCATAAAATTCAACATAAACTTAATGCTGAGCTTGCAGTAGAGATTGATGTGATTTTTAGCACATTACTTTCCGATATAAATTATAAGAAACGTGGTACATCACTTAACGATCTTATAATATCGATTCAACAAGCACAGTCAGATGTTAAAGAGAGTATAAGGACCGTGTGTGAATGGTTTAACTTAAGAAAAGATATTGAATTTGAACCATTGCCAATAACTGACGTAGTCAGACTTGCGCAGAAATGCTTTGAAAAAATATCGAGTAGCGATATTCAGTTTAATATATATGGACAAGGAGAGTCTAAAGGTGAAGTAAAAGGAAAAGATATTTCATCACTAGTTAAAGCACTAATAAACTGCTTTAATAATAGCATTGAGCATGGCACAAACAAGAACTTAATAAATGTTAAAACCACAAGCCTATCAGAAAACTCCTTTAAAGTTTCAATTCATAACAATATAACAGAAGTCAGAAAAGATGAACTGAGCTCAGGCTTGTTGAATGAAATCAAGGAAAAATTATCCGCGATGTGTTCAGACGAGCTTCTTGCTACAGAGGGAGGCTCTGGTCTCTATAAATCAAAGTATGACCTTATGCACCTATCTAAACATTATGACCTAACTATCAACCTAAATGAAGATGTTTTCACTGTAGAGATATTCTATGACGATAAAGATACTTATAGTTGAAGATAACATGCATAAAAGACAGAGTATAATATCATCAATTAAAAACTCATTTGATAATATTCACATAGATGAAGCGCATTCATTTACAAGTGCATGGTCTTTGTTATTGAAAAACAATTACAGCTTCGCATTGTTAGACATGAGTCTACCCACCTTTGACAAAACAAACAACAATACTGGTGGAACATTTAGAGTATTTGGAGGAAAGGAAATAGCAAGAAAAATCACCAGAAGAAAAATAGAAACACCTTTTATGTTTATCACTCAATATAAAAACTTTAGTGAAGATAGTAGTCTTTATTCTTTTGAGTCACTAAAGGCAGAACTAATAGAAAGCTATCCAGAGCAATGTAAAGGGTTTATTTATTATAATAATGCCAGTAGCGAATGGAAAGATGAAATAAACAACACAATTAAGGATAGTATTTATAATGCGGATTTTGATAGTTGATGACGATAATAGCAGAGCACTGAAAATCAAGTCTAAGTTATTTGAAAAAGGCTTATGTAGTAACAACAATATTGACATTGCAAATAACGTTCAAAGCGCACATGGGTTCATCTCATCAAAAAAATACAATATCCTTATACTAGATGTTGTATTACCAAAGCGAGATGACGTTGCATCTGCAAAAAACGGCTTAGAGTTTTTGACATCAATTGCATCAAGATCTCACTCAAAAAACATTAAACGTAAATTACATATGCCGGATACTATCATCGGGATAACTGCCAATACCGATGATATTTCACTTTACAGAAAAGAATTTGAATCATACTGCTTTCATATTATTGAAGCATCCATTTATGATGGAGAATGGATGCAGAAACTGATTAATGCAGTCCAGTATAAACTAACTGCATCGATATCAAACACATGCAATATAAAGAAAATTGTGTGCATTACGATTCATGGTATTCGAACTACTGGGAAATGGCAAATTCAGCTTCAAGAAAAAATAAAATTCCATACTGATGATGTAGCATTCGAAACGTATAAATACGGTTTTTTTTCAGTTCTACTATTTTTATTGGCTCCGTTTCGTTGGCGTGAGGTAAATCGATTTAGAAACTCGATAGAAACAATTCTGAGAGAAAATCCAGACAAAGAGGTATACATATTTTGCCATAGTTTTGGGACGTATGTCGCTGTTAAGACTCTGGAGAGACTATCTAAAGATGAAGCTAAAAACATAAAGTTACTTGTTTTAGCTGGCAGCGTATTGAAACAGTCATACGACTTTACCAACCTATTGAAGTTAAGTGATATTAAAATTGTAAATGATTGTGGCACTAACGATATCCCGCTATTATTTAGCGAGTTATTTGTTTTAGGAGCAGGAATGGCAGGGAGGGTCGGGTTTAAAGGGAGCAATAATGATAGATTCACCAACAGATTTTTTCCTGGTGGTCACAGTCATTATTTCAATGAAAAAAATAGATTTATAGATGAATATTGGTTACCATTTTTTGAGACCGGCGACGCACCTGAGATGATAGATCAAAGAAGCACTGATGGATGGTCTAATTGGATAAGCGCCATTGTTGGAATAATAGGTGGACTGAAGGCAATATACATCCCTGCGATAATAATCACCGCATTGATTGTAGCTATTTACCCATGATAGCAAGCTAAAGACTAAACTGGTTTTTACCAGCACCCCCTTTCTTACTTCAATGAACAATTTCTGCTTCCAAAGCCACATAGGCAAGCATGTGTCAGCTGACAGGTACACATCTACATCCCAATATTCTTTTATATAATTTAAGATCTTAAACATCGGCTTATAACTAGGGGCTATTATTTTATAAATAACCCCTATAAACCACCGCCCCTTCTTTCCTACCTCCTGATAAAACTCATCACTATGCTGAACCTCCTCTCGCGTCGGTAGGCTCTTGAACACCTCTGCCTGCAAGTCCTCCCCTGCCCTAACGCGCCTCACCAACTGTAAATAAACCAGCTCGAACACCGGTCGATATTGCTCCATCGTGAGCATCTTGCACTCCCAGCTCGTAGCCCTTACGGCGAGCTCCACCGCGGGATAGTAACACCTTACCCAAATTTACTAAGTGGAAAGGTTACAAACGAAGACCTCTGTGATAGTATGAGAATACTGATGAGATAATTTAGGCCGTTCGGGGTAATAGGTGGGGGACTGACAATCCCCTTGGCGTTTCTTGTCTTTGTAGCCCTTCTGTTGTCTTTGTTGCGTTTTATTAGCCTTGAGTTGGCTCTATCTGGCCAATCCAACATTGAGGAGGTGTCTATGGTTAGAACATTAACTGCTTATACTCGTAATTTTCTAAGCTCTTTTTACGAAACATTATGGACTATTGGAGTCGGCTGCGCCGCTACACACCTATCGACCTAAATTATCTTACAACATGAAGGCTCTTCAACATCGGCTTACAGCAGGAGTCGTCTTTTCCTGAGTAAAGTCCTTAAACCTTTCACTCTCCTGTTTCCTGATAGAACTGCGGACTATGCCGAATCTGCTCCCGGGTCAGCAGGCCCTTGAATACTTCAGTTTGTAAGTGGCCTTGTTGATCAAATCCGAAACTGGATAGCTGTTCTCCAGTCCGCCGGGACCACCAAATTCACTGGCTGGCGAAAAGGCATACCAGGCCCTGTGAGCTTATTCATGACCTTCACGCTAGCCATGATTTCGCCCACTTGGGCGTTGTAGTCCCGCAGGCTCAGTTTCGGTCCAGTGAGTTGCTTGAAGCGGTACATCAACGTCTCGGCTATCGAGAGTTCAGTTCACCAGCCTTGACTGCTGTTACAGCTTCGTTGTGGGGATGCCCATCCTCCTACATCGCCGCGTTCTTTTTCGGCGGTATGGTGGCTTTTGCCCCCTTCTTTCTCCTCAGTAGCGCATGACACGCATTAGTGTCATATGCCCTATCGGCGTTGACCTGTTTTATCTTGCGTCGTAAAAAGTTGAAAAGTTTCGGTAGTACCTCGTTATCCGCCACCGCCTCCAGGCTAACTTCGGCAGCGATTATCGCATGGGTTGTGGCAAGCGCTGTTCATCAAATCACGAAAATATTGGCAATGATGACTTAGGAGGAAATATCACATCATCCCCAAGAGTCCGCGATTCGAATCAATTAGCGAAGCTCTCTCGGCCACCATCTGTAATGTCACCCAATAGGCAGCGTCATAGTCATATGGGACTTCCGGTGATGGACTGCCAATGTCTAGTCGCAAACCTCGCTCATCACCCTTTGGAACCCAATGCCATCCTTCTGGAAGTTCTGGTAAATCTCGCTCACTGTGTTCAGGCCAAGCCAAATACAGCTTCATCAGAACCGCCATCTGCAACATCTCCTCTGGAGTCTTTCGCACTATCCAATCCTCCCGGTTATCGTCACGCCGCACCGGCGCGCTTCTGACACTAAGCGCTCCAGCTCTGCCTGCACGGCATCGCCTGTCACGCTACCGTCACGCTGCAGCACAACCACTGTCGCCCGCATCTCGCAAGCCCTGATGGACACTTCCAGTTCGCTCGCTCTCGTTGCCGTGGTTGTGGCTGGCAATCTGCGCAGTATCTCAGCCCGAACTTCCGCTGGCCGTGGCGCAAACTGCCGTTCAGCATCGCTGGCCATGTCCTGCACAACCTCACGGATCTGGCCAGGGGTGAAGCCTCGTAGCACCCCACCCCACGCCAGCGCCACGCCGCGAGCATTGGCATCCAGCTGGTTGGCACTGGCAGGCCAGCATCCGGCCATCAGCGGCAACAGCTCCTCGGCGATAAACGCAGCCATGCGGGCGCTCATAGCGGGCGCCTCCTGATTGGATGGCAGGGCGGTCACGTTAGAGAGGGGTGTCGTCGTCATAGCTGACAGCTCCCGATTCGATGAGGGCGCGGGCCTGTTGCTGGGCGGCGGAAATGTTGGACATTGGCTTGCGCTTACTCTCAAAACCCTCCCATTCGCCGTTCACACAGTGCGGGCGACCGATCTGTTCCCAGCGCTGAGCTCCAGCCAGGTATCCGGCAAACTTCTGTGGTGCGAACAGGGTTATCGGCCGCAGGTACTCGGCCATTTTCAGGCTTGCAGACCAGTGCTCGCGCTTGAAGTCGATGACCAGTTGCAGATCGGCTACGGTGTAGCCCTCCCCCAGTCTTGCGTTGATGTTCTGCAGGGTGGTTGACTTGGCCTGATAGCGGCGATTGCATACGGCGTTGAAGTGATTCAGAACAGCCAGAGCATCAGGGGATGATTGCTCTGATTTTTTCGCTGGTTTGGTTTCATCAGAAACCGAACAATAGATCTGTTTACTATCCTCGGAGTTTATTATGTTATTAATGATAAGATCTTCGGCGTGATACTCCGCACCTAACTCCGCAGTGCGGAGTTGCTGATCTGCCTCCTCCCCCATATCCGGCGCGGTCTCAAACTCCGCGCCATACTCCGCGCTAAAGTGTTGCGAAACTCCGCGCTGATAGGCATCAAAATTTAACAAGCTGATGACGGTATAACCGCCCTTCCCCTGCTTAGTCACCCTGCTGATAGCGCCTTCTGACTCGAAGTAATCCAGTGCCCGGCGAGCCTGATCCTCAGACACTCCGCACGCAATCCCAAGCGAACGAGCAGAGCAAGCCAGCTGACCGCGATGAATTGTGAGACGGTTGCCATTGAAGGTGACATCGCAGCTCTCATAGGCCGCATCCAGCAGCAAATGCAGCCACACTGACTTCTTGGCCACGTCCTTGTACCAAGGTGCGTTCAGCATCGACGAATAAGCGAGACGGAAGCCATTGCGGGCATTTTCGCTCACGTTGTTTCCTCTGCTAACAGGTTTGGATGCCGGCTCGGCAGCACCCGGGAATTTGATAACCGTGTTCATGCTGCCTCCTCATCCGCACAGGGAAGGCCTATTTCAGACAGGTGCAGAGCTATACGTTTTCCAATCCATACCATGCACGGAACGGCCATTGAATTGCCGATCGCTTTGTAGCGCGGGCCATCTGCGGCCATTAGCCACCATTCGCCATCAATCAGCTCCCACATGTCGTCTGGGCGCAGCTTTGTGACCTGTTTTTTGGAATACTTGCGCAACGGTATTCTCGTCCTGTTGTCAGGGAAGCCTTGCAGGCGATCGCACTCAACCGGAGTCAAGCGGCGCACGGCGAGATCTGCGTACACACATGCTGGCAACGGACGCCCCCCGCCGCTGGGGGAATCCGCAACTAACGTTCCCATCGGCTCATGAGGCAGCAGCCCTCCGTTACCGCTATCGATATAGCCGAGCACGTTCATGCCGCGATCCGCGCAGGGGGAGCTGTCGTGCCGGGCTGTGAGGGTTCCGGCGATTTCTGTGCCGAATTGCGTCAGTACCGCATTTTCCTGCACCAGTTCATCCCAGTTGTTGGCAGCGAATATGACGCTTTGATCGTGGTCTTTGATGCTGTTGTATTTGGCTAAAACAGCATTTTCCTGCCCCTGATTGCGGCCCAGCGTATGCGCCAGCTCGGTGTTGGTGTCTGGGTCTTGGGTGCCGTGGACTGTCATTATCGGTTGCAATACAGCCGGGAAGCGGTTCTTTTCCGGCATTGTCTGGCCTTTTGCCAAGACGGCATCAAGGGTCTGGCTTACCTGCCCACCATCCCACCAGCATCCAGCGGCAGGAATCAGGTGTCCTGCTTGTCCTTGGTTGTCGTCTGCACCACACGTTCCAACGCCGTTTGCAGTAAGTGCGGCAACGACCGAGCCCGTTTCTCTGCTCGGCGGAGTATCCCGGCGCAGGCCGTCGCGCTCAAAAAGTACCGCTGCGGGATCGAACCCTGCTCGAGCACTTGCGACAACAAACAAACGGCGGCGTCGTTGGGCCACTCCGAAATATTGGGCATCGAGGACGCGCCACGCGACTGCTCTTTGGGGGCCAAGCACACAACCAGCGTTCGACCACCGCCCCCCTGGTGGGACGAGCTCGCAATCTTCGCCGGCAAGGAG
>NZ_FTMJ01000015.1 GCF_900156095.1 Aeromonas sp. RU39B | reverse complement strand
CCTGTATCCTTGCCGAACACAGAAGTGAAACGCCGTAGCGCCGATGGTAGTGTGGCAGATGCCATGTGAGAGTAGGACACTGCCAGGCACCTAATAAGCGATTACGCGCAAGCGTAATTGGTCTACGCGAGTGGACAGAGAAATTAGCGAGAAGCTAACCGAATGCGGAGCGGTAGTTCAGTCGGTTAGAATACCGGCCTGTCACGCCGGGGGTCGCGGGTTCGAGTCCCGTCCGCTCCGCCACTGAATAGAGAAGGCCTTCCCAAACGGGAAGGCCTTTTTGCATTTGGAATATTGGCATCGCTGGACGGCGTGAGGAAGTCGGACTGGCGTCCTCCGCCTCCAGCCGCTGGCGCGGCTGCCACTGTGCCACTTAATAGAGAAGGCCTTTTTGTATTGGAATGTTCAGGCAGGGAGATGGACATGGTCAGAACCGCGTACAAAACGATACCTCTGTTGACCATTCTCGGCATAGTTGGGTGCTCAACACATGCACCAGAGCCGCTTGATGCTGCAGCCGATTTTCATGATGTTTCCATCTATCTGCGTGGCGATATGAACGGTTGGCAGGCACTACGGGAATATCGCCTGCAGCGAGTCTCTCCTCATCTTTATAGCGTGGCGGGTCGGTTACGTCATACGTATGGTACCTACAAGTTCAAGTTTGCCGACGCAGAGTGGACATGTGGCTATAACTACGGCGCCGCCGATGGCGGTCATGCGCAGCTGCAAGCTGG
Organism: Aeromonas sp. RU39B; assembly: GCF_900156095.1. Classification (GTDB taxonomy): domain Bacteria; phylum Pseudomonadota; class Gammaproteobacteria; order Enterobacterales; family Aeromonadaceae; genus Aeromonas. The sequence goes on along the minus strand of NZ_FTMJ01000015.1, from coordinate 115,086 downwards.
CAACAAGGTAGCGGTCACCCCCTGTAATACCTATGGCGAGCTCGCATTTACCCCAAGCAGCGATGGTGTGTATCACTTCTATCTAGACCTGCGTGGCGCATCACCTCAGGTTTTTGTTCAGCCACACTGAATCCTAAGCGCTTATAAAACAACCAGTTCGCAACGAGAGAATCGGACTTCTGTTGCAGCGGAGTTAAATCAGGCGTAGCGTGGTCAGTAATAGAAGTGTCACGGCAGTGTGGTTTGAATGTCTAAGACTTCATCACACGGCCCCTTCGGCGCCAAGGAGGATGCTTATGGATAACCACGACCGGAAGTTGTTTATCCTCGACACCAACGTACTTCTGCATGCCCCCCTCTCGATTTACTCCTTCAAAGAGCACGATGTGCTCATCCCCATGACGGTGCTCGAAGAGCTCGACAATATTAAGGATCGCAACAAGGATGTCAGCCGTGATGCGCGGGTGGCGATTCGTGCGCTTGAGGATGTCTTTCGTAGCGCAACGCCAGAGCAAATCGCGCAAGGGGTGCCGCTGGCGGGTGAAGCTACGGGTCATATCTCGATCTTCAGCGACCACCATCTGCCCCAAGATGCCGAGCTGTTTACCGACAAAGAGGCGGACAACCGCATTATCAATGCCGCGCTTTATCTGCAGAAGCACGAACTGAAGCGTCAGGTCGTCTTGGTGACCAAAGACATCAACATGCGGCTGAAGGCTAAAGGGGCCGGGCTGTCGCATGTCGAGGACTACCGCAGTGACCAGTTGATCGAAGATATCCGCCTGCTGGCCAAAGGTTTTCAGGTGGTGCCTGGTAGCTTCTGGGAAAAAGTGGGCGAGTGCGAGAGTGAAACTCTCGGCCGCGATACGGTGCATGTGATTGATGAGGCGCTGCTTGAGCCAGTGCATATCAATCAATATCTGGTTGATGAGGAACAGTTTTTTGCTGCCAGAGTGGTGGGGCGTGATGCGGGCAAAGTGCGGCTTAAAGATCTTGGCCGTGAGCGCTTGATGTCACGTAAAGCCTGGGGCGTGCATCCGAAGAATATCTATCAGGCGATGGCGCTCGATGCATTGCTTGATCCGCATATCGATCTGGTGATCCTGACCGGACCGGCTGGCTGCGGCAAGACGCTGCTGGCGATGGCGGCCGCGTTGGAGCAGGTGATTGAAAAGGGTATCTACGAGAAGGTCATCGTCACCCGTAATACGCCGGAGATCGCCGAGAGCATCGGTTTCCTGCCGGGGACTGAAGAAGAGAAGATGATGCCCTGGCTGGCGGCCGTGACCGACACGTTGGAAGTGCTGCACAAGCAGGATGAGAACATGAGCGGTTCGCTCAGTTACATCATGGAGAAGGCCAATATCCAGTTTAAATCGGTCAACTTCATGCGCGGTCGCAGCATCCAGAACACCTTTGTGTTGCTCGATGAGTGCCAGAACCTGACGGCCTCCCAGATCAAGACCATTATCACTCGCTGTGGTGAGGGCACCAAGATCGTCTGCTCGGGTAACCTAGCCCAGATAGACTCGACCTATCTCAGTCCAGTCACCTCGGGTTTGACCTATATTGTCGAACGATTTAAAGACTTCGATGGCAGTGCCAACATCTTCCTCAATGGCGTAGTGCGCAGCAAACTGGCTTCGTTTGCTGAAGAAAATCTCTGATCGATGCCGATATGACAGGGGGAGCGTTGGCTCCCCTTTTGTTATTTAGCCCCGTCCGAGATAACTCGCCAATGCCGGCAGGGTGGGGTTCGATAGCTCATCTGGCGAGCCATCGAGTGCAATTTTCCCTTCATGAACAAACAAAAGCCGGTCGGCAATCAGTTCGGCATCATCGGGATTGTGGGAGACCATCAGCACCGTGGTGCCACGTAGCCGAGCGAGGCGCACTACCTCACCGAGCATCTCACGGCGCAGTGCCGGATCGAGAGCTGAGAAGGGCTCATCGAGCAATAGCAGAGGACGATCCCGCACCATGGCGCGCGCCAGTGCTATCCGCTGCTGTTGGCCGCCGGAGAGCTGTTCTGGCAACCGTTTTAACATCGCGGTCAGTCCCACTCTGTCGGCTGCGTCATGCACTGATTCTTGCTGCGCGGCGGAGAGTTTCAGTCCGGGGTGCAGGCCAATGGCGATGTTGTCGTAGACCGACAGATGCAAAAACAGATTGTGGTCCTGAAACAGCGTCGTAACCGGACGCTCGGCCGGACGCAGGGGTAGCAGATCGTGTCCGGCAAACGACAAGGCGCCACTCGTGACGGGGACAAAACCGGCTAGCATGCCAAGTAGGGTGGATTTACCGGCGCCACTGCGGCCAATCAGAGCAACGATCTCGCCGGGTTGAATGCGGGTAGAGAAGCAGACCTGCCAATCGGGGTAACGTGCCATGAGGTTATCGAGAATCAGCATGTTTTCCTCCAAGCACGCGTTCTACCAAGGTAAACAATATCAGGCAGAGCACTAGTAACAGCAGTGCAGTAGCCGATGCTTTGTCGAGTTGATAGCTGCCCAGTTGTTGATAGAGCAGCCAGGGCAAGGTGGCCAGCTCATCGCTGCCAAACAGGGCTATCGCGCCCAAATCGCCCAACGACAAAATCATCGAGAGTGCCAGCGCCAGCGCCAGTGGTCGGCGTAGCAGCGGCCATTCGAGCAGTCGCAATCTTGCCCAACCTTCCACCCCAAGGCTGCTGGCCAACCGGTCATATTGGTTGGCGATACGCAATAACGGTCCGGATAAGGTACGCAGTACGTACGGCAGCGCCATCAGGGCGTTGACCAATACGACCAGCCAAGGAGCAATAGAAAAGACATCCACCCACGGCATGCAGAGGATAAACAGCCCGGTGCTCATCACCACGGCTGGTAGCATCAGGATCAGCGAGCCGCAGCTCTCCCACAGGGTGGCAAGACGCGGCGCGTTGCGCCGGGTACGCAGATGCCGGCTGGTCAGCAGTAATCCACTCCCCAGTAGCAGAGCCAGCAAACCGGCTAGTGTCGCGATAGACAGTGAAGTGCCCGCCGCTCGCCATAGCAAGGGGAGGGTCAGTGCCTGCAGTAACTCGGGACGCACCCCTGCCGTACCTATTGCCAGCAGTGGCGGTAAGAAAATTGCCAGTGCCATGGTCAGCACCAGCAGATCACTCAGCTTGTTCCATCGGCAGTGACGATCCGGCCGCTCGCATTCAGAACCTTGTGTGAAGCGATGACGTGATGGGGTGTGCAGCCAGTGCTGGCCAAGCAGGATCAGCAGGGTGAGCAGCAGTTGCAGCAGTGCCAGTCCACCGGCGGTCGCCAGATCGAAATCGAGTCGCAGTGCCTGATAGATGGCGACTTCCAGCGTGGTTGCTTTGGGGCCACCGCCGAGTGCCAGTACGGTGGTAAAGCTGGTAAAGCAGAGCATAAAAATAAGGCTGGCCAGCCCTGGCAGCTGGGCGCGCATCGCCGGCCACTCCAGCACCCGGAATAGATGGCGGGAGGGCAGACCCAACTGGCTGGCCAAGCGCCAGCTCGACGCTGGAATGGTGTCAATCGCTTGCAGCAGCAGGCGAGCCGCCAACGGCATATTAAAAAACACGTGGGCGAGCAAAATGCCCGGCAGCCCATACAGGTAAGGGGGCAGGTTGAGCCCGAGCATGTGCAGCAGGCTCGGCAGCCAGCCCTGCTGGCCGTGTACAGCCACGATACCAAACACGGCAATGATGACTGGCAGCACCAGTGATAAACCAAATAGCTTCAATAACAGAGTGCGGCCGGGAAAGCGGCGCCGGGATAGCGCCCGAGCCAGCGGGATGGCCAGCAGCAGGCTGAGCAAGGTCGAAAGGCTCGCCTGCATGATGCTAAACCAGAGCACGTGACGCAAATACGCGTCTTGTAGCAGACCGGCGAGATCCAGCTCACCGGCCTGCCAGAGCAGGGCAACCAACGGGCCCAGCCCCAGCAGCAGGATCAGACTGCCGGACAGTGAGCCCGGCAGCCACCACAGAGATGATCCCGATCTCAACGAGTAACCGCCTGACGCCACTCGCTGATCCAGCTCTTGCGTGACGCCGCTACTTGCTGCGGAGTGAAGGAGAGCGTCGTCCCCGGCACCGGCAGATCGGCAAACTGGGCTGGCAGGGAGACATGGGTCACCGGGTACATCCAGTTACCGGTAGCCACCGCATCCTGAAACACCGGCGTCAGCACGAAATCAAGAAAACGCTGAGCCAGTGCTTGATGCTGACTGGCTGCCAGTTTGGCGACCACTTCCACCTGACGATAGTGCCCTTCGCTGAACATGGCGGCATGATACTGCTGCTTGTTTTCGGCAATGCGGTGATAGGCCGGTGAGCTGGTGTAAGAGAGCACCATGTCAGCCTCACCCTTGAGGAACATGCCATAGGCTTCCGACCACCCCTTGGTGACGGTGACGGTTTTGCTGGCGAGTTTTGCCCACTGCTCGGGCGCCTTGTCACCATAGAGCGACTTCATCCACAGCATCAGCCCCTGCCCCGGGGTCGAGGTGCGCGGATCCTGATAGATGATCTTGAGATCGCTTCGCTCCAGCAGTTGCTGCATGCTCTGCGGCGGGTTTTTCAACTTGGTGTCGTCATAGACAAAGGCGAACCAGCCGTAGTCGTAGGGCAGGAAGGTATTGTTGGTCCAGCCGCCGGGTAGGGTGAGGGCTGAGAGGTTGACGTTATGCAGAGCAAACAGCCCACTCTTGCCAGCCTCGCCAATCAAACCGTCGTCCAGCCCCAGAACCAGGTCTGCTTTGCCGTGTTTTCCTTCCAGTTTCAGACGATTGAGGATGGCAACGCCATCTTCCAGCCCAACAAAGTTCAGGGTGCAGCTACACTCTTTCTCGAATGCCTGTTTGATTTTGGGGCCAGGGCCCCAGTCAGCCGTGAACGAATCATAGGTATAAACGGTGAGCGTTTCGGCCAGCGCGGGTGTCGCGACGGTAGAGATCAGGGCCAGAGCGGCCAGAACAGATTTGGTCATTAGGGGAAACTCCTTGTTAAGGAGCCGACGGACGAGCGCGCGCAATCTGCGCGTCAGGCCTCAAATTCCTCCGCCAGCATTATCTGGATCAGGTCTACGGGTATAATCTCAGCAGGTATGTCTGCACCCCGTTTGAGCGTCGCGACACATTGTATTAACGTTTATGCGGGTGAGCCAGCAGATTTAGGTCCGATGACAAGGGGGTCTCATGATCACTTCTACCAAGGAAAGACGAGCGTTTCACCGTATGGTTATCAATGCCCCGGTGACGATCAGCCAGGGAGATGTAAGGTTGGCAGGGGTTTGTCGCGATCTTAGCGCCAACGGAATGGGACTGTTTGTTGAGTCCGAATCGCTTGATCCGAATGCGACAATTAAGGTCAACCTGGCAACCAGCAACAACCTGTTGCCCCCCTTTGAAGCCGAGGCGCGCATTATTCGCATCACGGCGCTGGATGAGGGTTACTTGGTCGCCATCGAGTTTGTGGCGGTCGGCTCGACCGGCTGAGCCTGCAGCTGTTTGCTATCCACCATGACGGCACTGGTGCGGTCGAGTTTGCCCAGTGGCAGCTCGGCCGGGCCGGTAGGCTCCATCAGTAGATAGGTTTTCCCCTCCCACTCCAGCTTCTTGTCATCAACGCCGGGCGGCAGTGCGACGCCCAGCAATGCGTGATCCGGAATAAATACCATCACTTGCCCGAGTTCAGGGTAAAGCTGCCCTAAGATGGCGGCCATCAGGGTGACCTTGCTGTCACAATCACCGCGGTTTTCACTGAGCACCTGCCGTGGCGACAGAAAGCCACGCCCACCCCGAATGCCGTTGTTATCGAGCCGGGCATAAGGGATGTCTTGCACGAAGTCGAGCACCGCTTCGACCGTTTTTCGCCGGGCCTCCTCGTCGCTCCCCCCATTTTGCTTGAGCTGTTCGGCTAATGTCGCCAGTGCCGGGCGGCTCTCCAGTGCGATCCGTACATGATCCTGCTTGATAGCCTGTTGGCCATCAGGCGTGGTGAAGTATTGAAAGTAGTAACGGGTCAGCCACTCTTGCTCGATGGCTGGGCGGGTTTGCTCAATCCAGTCGCGCGCCTCTTTGGCTCGGGTGGGCGTTCTGGCCAGCATTTGCAGCTCGCCACTACCCAGGGTACGAAACTGCACATCCGGCCATTTGGCAGCTGATTGCTGGAGCAGTGCTTGCAATACATCCCGGCGAAAGCGCTCCGGGGAGAAGATCAGCAGGGGAGGGAGGGTGTCTTTCTCCAGGCGGTAAGTGGCCTGATGCACCTCCTGGCCCTGGCGCCAACTGACGTGGATCTCGCCATTGAGATTGGAAAAACTGAGCTGTCCGGCGCACAGCTGCGAGGCGTAAAGCAGAAGCAGGATAAGCAGGGTGCGCAGCATAGTGGTGTGGTCCTGAAAAACAAATGGGAGCCGATGGCTCCCATTCTAGTGTGGCTGGGCGGTTTATAACCAGGCCGGCTGCTTAGCTTCGTAGGCGTCGATGGCGTCACCGTGCTGCAGGGTCAGGCCGATGTTGTCCAGGCCGTTCATGATGCAGTAGCGGCGGAACTCGTCGATGACGAAGTCGAAGCACAGATCGGCGGCGCGCACTTGGCACTGCTCCAGATCGACGGTGATGGTCTGGCCTTCGTTGGCCTCAACCAGCGTGAACAGCGCATCGACCTCTTCGGGTTTGAGGCGAACCACCAGCAGGCCGTTGTTCAGCGAGTTGCCGTAGAAAATGTCGGCAAAGCTCGGCGCGATGATGGCGCGCAGGCCGTAATCTGCCAGCGACCACGGCGCATGCTCGCGGCTGGAGCCGTTACCGAAGTTCTCGCGCGCCAGCAGGATGCTGGCCCCCTGATAGCGCGGGGCATTCAGGATGAAGTCCGGGTTCGGCTGCTCACCGGCTTCGTCGAGGAAGCGCCAGTCGTGGAACAGATGCTTGCCAAAACCGAGCTTGGAGACCTTCTGCAGGAACTGCTTGGGGATGATCTGGTCGGTATCGACGTTGGCGGCATCCAGCGGCGCAGCCAGACCAGTGTGTTGTTTGAACTCTTGCATGGCGCGCTCCTTACAGCTCACGGATATCGACAAAGTGACCGGCGACCGCAGCGGCGGCAGCCATCGCCGGGCTGACCAGGTGGGTACGGCCACCACGGCCCTGACGACCTTCGAAGTTGCGGTTACTGGTGGCGGCGCAGCGCTCGCCCGGTTGCAGGCGGTCGTTGTTCATCGCCAGACACATGGAGCAGCCCGGCAGACGCCATTCAAAACCGGCATCGATAAAGATCTGGTCCAGCCCTTCGGCCTCGGCCTGCGCCTTGACCTGCTGCGAACCCGGCACCACCAGTGCCTGCACGCCAGCGGCGACCTTGCGCCCCTTGGCGATTTGCGCGGCAGCGCGCATGTCTTCGATACGGCCGTTGGTGCAGGAGCCGATAAAGACCTTGTCGATTTTGACGTCGGTGAGCTTCTGGCCCGCTTCGATCGCCATGTACTCCAGTGCCTTCTGGCAGGATTGCTGGGAGACCGCATCGCTGAAATCGGCCGGCGCCGGGATCGGTTGATCCACGGCAATCACCTGGCCCGGGTTGGTGCCCCAGGTGACTTGCGGGGCGATGGACGGGCCATCCAAGGTAACCACGGCATCAAACTGAGCGCCATCATCGGTGTGCAGCGTCTTCCAGTAGTCGACCGCAGCCTCCCAGTCGGCGCCCTTGGGGGCAAACGGACGGCCCTTGAGGTAATCGAAGGTGGTCTGATCCGGCGCGACCATGCCGGCCTTGGCGCCCATTTCGATCGCCATGTTGCACACCGTCATGCGCTCTTCCATCGACAGCGCCTGGATGCCTTCGCCGCAGAACTCGACCACATAACCGGTGCCGCCAGCGGTGCCGGTCTTGCCGATGATGGCGAGGATGATGTCCTTGGCGCTGATACCGGCAGCCACCTTGCCCTTGACCTCGATCTTCATGGTCTTGGCACGGCCCTGCTTGAGCGTCTGGGTGGCCAGCACATGCTCCACTTCCGAGGTGCCGATACCAAATGCCAGCGCGCCGAAGGCACCGTGGGTGGCGGTATGGGAGTCACCACAAACGATGGTGGTGCCCGGCAGGGTCAGACCGATCTCTGGCCCCATGACGTGGACGATGCCCTGCCACTGGTGGCCGAGGCCATACAGCGGTACGCCAAAGTCTTTGGCGTTTTGCATCAGGGTTTCCATCTGAATGCGCGCCATCTCGCCGGAGGCGGCGATGTCACTGGTCTGGGTCGAGACGTTGTGATCCATGGTGGCCCAGGTGCGGTCGGTGCGACGTACCTGACGGCCCATCTGACGCAGTCCGTCGAACGCCTGCGGGCTGGTCACTTCGTGCACCAGATGGCGGTCGATATAGATAAGCGGAGTTTCCCCTGCCACCTCACGCACCACGTGAGCGTCGAATACTTTCTGATAGAGGGTCTTGGACATTGCTCTCTCCTTATTATGCGATACGCGCGGCGATCTGATCGCCCATGGCGGAAGTGCTCTGCACCGGATGACGGTCGCCATCACTGTGCAGATCGCCGGTAAACCAGCCATCGGCCAGCGCGTCAGCCACGGCCTGCTCAATGGCGCGGGCCGCCTCTTCCAGCTTCAGGCTGTGGCGCAGCAGCAGAGCGGCGGAGAGGATCTGGGCAATCGGGTTGGCAATCCCCTTGCCGGCGATATCGGGCGCCGAGCCGCCCGCCGGTTCATAAAGGCCGAAACCGGATTCGCTCATGCTGGCCGAGGGGAGTAGACCCATGGAGCCGGTGATCATGGCGCATTCGTCAGAGAGGATGTCACCAAACAGGTTGGAGCAGAGCAGTACATCGAACTGAGCCGGATCTTTGACCAGCTGCATGGTGGCGTTGTCGATATACATGTGGTTGAGGGTAACATCCGGGAACTCTTTGGCGACCTGATTGACTACTTCACGCCACAGCACCGAGGTCGCCAGCACGTTGGCCTTGTCGATGGAGGTCACCTTGCCGCGACGACCGCGGGCAGCGGTGAAGGCAAGGCGGGCGATTCGCTCGATCTCGAAGCGGTGGTACACCTCGGTATCAAACGCCTTCTCGGTCGGGCCTTCCCCTTCACGTCCCTTCGGCTGGCCGAAGTAGATACCGCCGGTCAGCTCACGCACGCAGAGGATATCGAAGCCACGGCCGGAGATATCGGCGCGCAGCGGCGAAAAGTGCTCAAGACCGGAATAGAGACGGGCCGGGCGCAGGTTGGAGAACAGCTTAAAATGAGCGCGCAGCGGCAGCAGGGCACCACGTTCCGGTTGATCGTTGGGCGGCAGATGCTCCCACTTCGGGCCACCGACCGAGCCAAACAGCACGGCATCGGCGGCTTCACAACCGGCGATGGTGCTTGGCGGCAACGGGCAGCCGTGGTTATCGATGGCGATGCCGCCTACATCGTGCCAGTCATACTCCAGTGTGAAACCGAATTTGGTCTGAACTTTGCCCAGCACCTTGATGGCTTCGGCCATCACCTCGGGACCGATGCCGTCCCCCGGCAATACCGCGATCCGATAGCTCGTCATGTTTACACAGTCTCCGTCTTGATCTTGTTGTTGCGTTCCATCTGCTCGGCTACCTGATCGGCGCGCCAGATGCTGTTAATAACATGCAGCAGGGCTTGTGCTGACGACTCGATGATGTCGGTGGCCAGGCCCATACCGTGGAATTTGCGACCCTTGTACTCGGCGACGATGTCGACCTGGCCGAGGGCGTCTTCCCCTTCACCCTTGCTCTTAAGGGCATATTTGTCGATGCGGATCTCGTAGCCGGTGATGCGGTTGATGCACTGATAGACCGCATCGACCGGACCGTTTCCGGTGGCCGCTTCGCTGATGGTCTCATCACCCACTTTCAGCTTGACCGAGGCGGTTGCAATCACCGAGCCGCCGCTCTGCACGCCGAGGTACTCGAGCTTGAAGTGCTCCGGCTCTTCATGGATCTGGCTGAAGAAAGCCAGCGCCTCGAGGTCGTAGTCAAACACCTGCCCTTTCTTGTCGGCCAGAGTCAGGAACTTGGCATAGAGCTGGTCGAGATCGTAGCTGCTCTCGGTATAACCCATCAGCTCCATGCGGTGCTTGATGACGTGGCGTCCGGAGCGGGAGGTCATGTTGAGGTTGTTTTGGTTCAGCCCGATGCTCTCGGGGGTGATGATCTCGTAGGTATTCTTGGCCTTGAGCACGCCATCCTGATGGATGCCGGAGCTGTGAGAAAAGGCATTGGCGCCGACGATCGCCTTGTTGGGCTGGACCGGCATGTTGCACAGCTGGCTCACCAGGGTACTGGTGCGGTGGATCTCGTTGTGGCGAATGCCGGTTTCGATACCGAGCAAGTCCTGGCGAGTCTTCAGGATCATCGCCACCTCTTCGAGGGAGCAGTTACCGGCGCGCTCACCGATGCCATTGATGGTGCACTCGATCTGACGAGCGCCCATCTGGACGGCGCCGATGGAGTTGGCGACCGACAGGCCGAGGTCATCGTGGCAGTGAACCGAGATGATGGCCTTGTCGATGTTGGGCACGCGGTTAAACAGGGTCTGGATGATGCCGGAAAACTCGGTCGGAATGGTGTAACCGACGGTATCGGGAATATTAATCGTGCGGGCGCCGGCGTTGATGGCGGCTTCGACCATGCGACAGAGATTGTCGATCGGGGTGCGACCGGCATCTTCGCAGGAGAACTCCACATCGTCGGTATAGCGACGGGCGTGCTTAACGGCGCTGACGCCCATCTCGAGCACATCCTCGAAACTCTTCTTGAGTTTGCTCTCCACGTGAATGGTCGAGGTAGCGAGGAAGGTGTGGATACGGAACGCGTCCGCGACTTTCAGCGCTTCGGCGGCAGCGTCGATGTCTTTGGGCAGGGCGCGAGCCAGAGCGCAGACCCGGCTATTTTTGACGGCACGGGCAATCGCCTGCACCGATTGGAAGTCACCGGGGGAGGAGACCGGGAAGCCCACTTCCATCACGTCGACCCCCAAGCGCTCCAGCGCCAGGGCGATCTGCAGTTTTTCTTTGACCGTCAGGCTGGCTGCCAGGGCCTGCTCACCATCACGCAAGGTGGTGTCGAATATGATGACCCGATTAGACATGTCGCTTTCCTCTTCCTTTGTGCTTGAACGTGCATCCTGCGGCGACCGATAAAAAAACCCGTGCAGGACGCACGGGTTTTTGTAAATTCCGGTTATGCATTTAGCCCGGCTACAAGGATCCCGCGCGACTTAACGCGAATAGGGAAACTAGTAGTAGCAGAGCAGTGGCACGCATGACGAATGTAATCCTTCAGTCGAAAACACTGTTAGCAATAACGAGAATGACGCCAGTTGTCAACCAGAACGTGCCGGTATGTCACTGTCAGTTTATTTAATCGGATTGTAAATGAATGCAAATTTTCTTGTGGCCGGGGCTTGTGCGGCAGGATGATGCCAACCGTTCAAGCTGTTACTGGCCGTCTCAAAAACCAGAAAATATGTGGGCGGCCCACAACGTAATTTTTGAGGTACCACGATGGAAAAACGCAGACCCGGACGCCCGGTAGGCCGTTCCGATATCCGCGACAAGCTGCTGGCCGCCGCCCGAGAGTGCTTCCGTCAACATCCCTATAGCAAGGTGACTACGCGGGAAATTGCTGAAATTGCCGGCTCCAATCTGGCGATGATTCATTACTACTTCGGTAGCAAGGAAGGCCTCTATCAGGCGGTGCTGGGTGATCTGGCCCAACCGCTGGATGAAGTGTGGCGTGATGACGAAGGTCAGCGCAGCCTCGAAGATTTGGTGGCAACCCACTATCAGGTGATGGCCCCGGACAGCGAGCTCAACTCGACGCTGACCAGCGCCCTCTCTGCCGAGCGTAGCCCTGGTCGTGACTTCGTGCTCAATCAGCTCATCAGCCGCCAATTGCCGCAGTTTGATGCTCTGATTGAAAATATGAAGGTCAGCGGTGAGCTGGATGATTCGTTCGATCCGACCATGCTGCGTCTCTCTTTCCTCAACCTGATGTGGCAACCGCTGATGATGCGTGAGCTGTATGAGAAGGTGTTTGGCGTGACCATGAATGAAGAGTTCATGTCCCGTCTGGCGCAGCACAACTGTCGCCTCATCTCCTCCGGTTTGCGTGGTGGCACCAGCGCCACCCACTAAGCGTCAAGTCAAGATCGCAAGAAGGGGCCATTTTGGCCCCTTTCATCATTCTGTTATCCCACCGTCAATGAGCTGTCATCCTGCGCCCCGACACTGAAACTGGGTTGCTATAGGGAGCTACAGCCATGAACCGGATTCAGTATTGGGATGAGCAGGTCAGTCGGGTCTGTTTGTCCCACTCTTACAATCGCCTGCAGGCCCGGGTCAGTCGCCTTATCTCGCGTACTGGCGACGGTCCCCTTTATGCGTTGGTGGCGCTCGGTGGTCTCTGGCTCGATCGTGAAACCAGCTGGCCCTGTGTACGAACCCTGCTGCTGGCCTTTGCGCTGGAGTTACCGCTCTATCTGCTGCTCAAAAATGGCTTTAAACGCCAGCGGCCGGTGGGGCTTCCTGTCTTTATCACCCCCTCGGATCGTTACAGCTTGCCCTCTGGGCACACTGCGGCGGCTTTTGTTGTGGCCTGCGTGGTTAGCGGTTTCTGGCCGGCTTTGCTGGTTGCTCTGTTTGGTTGGGCCATGCTGGTGGGCGCCTCGCGGCTGCTGCTGGGGGTCCACTACCTGAGCGATCTGGTCGCCGGTGCCCTGCTCGGTAGTGGCTGCGCCTTGCTGGCGCTGGGGCTGGAGGCATGATGCGCATTCTGTTTGGTGTGCAGGGCACCGGTAATGGTCATATTGCTCGTTCGCGGACCCTGGCCCGGGCGCTGGCCCGTTGCGATGTTGAGGTGGACTACCTGTTTAGCGGCAGAGCTCCCGGCCACTACTTCGGTATGGAGCAGTTTGGCGATTACCGCGCCTGCCAGGGGCTGACCTTCAGCAGTCATCAGGGGCGGATTTCCCCCTGGCGCACCCTGCGTGATAGCCACCCGGTTTCGTTCTGGCGCGATCTGCACGCACTCGATTGCAGCCAGTATGATCTGGTAATCAGTGATTTTGAGCCGCTGACGGCCCATGCCGCGCGTCGCATCGGAATGCGTTCGCTTGGGATCAGCCACCAGGCCAGTTTTGAGTGGCCGGTGCCACGCTGGGGCGAAAATGGCGTCAGTCGCTGGCTGATGGGCCATTTTGCGCCGGTGCAGCAACAACTGGGGCTGCACTGGTTTCACTTTGGTGCGCCGTTGCTGCCGCCGGTCATCGATGCCCTGGAACCCTCGACCGACCATGGCGCCGTGCTGGTTTATCTCCCATTCGAGCAAATAGAACATATTCAGGCACTGCTGGCGCGCTTTACCCATCACCGCTTTATCTGCTTTCATCCCGAGGTTTTGGCGACGTACGAGTGGCGCAATCTCATCTTCAACCCAACCCAGCGCGAGGGTTTTCTCGAGGTGCTGCGTGGTTGTCGCGGGGTGATCAGTAACGCCGGTTTTGAGCTGGCCAGCGAAGCGCTGTCGCTGGGTAAAAAATTGCTGGTTAAGCCGCTCACCGGTCAGTTCGAGCAACTGACCAACGGCAAGACGCTGGAGATGATGGGGCTGGCGACCCTGATGGATTCGCTCGATCCGAATGCCGTGCGTCCCTGGCTCGATTCGCCGCCGCCCGGCCGGGTAACCTGGCCTGATGTGGCTAGTGAGGTAGCGCGCTGGCTGGTAGCTGGCGCGACAGAGCCGGTGGAGGCGCTCTCAGCCCGTCTGTGGCAACGAACCCTCTATCCGGAAGAGGTGACCGAACGGTTATGTGAGCTGGAAGGGGGCGAGCGAATCAGTGCAGGATGGCTGGCCTCTTTGCGCACTTTTTGACTAAGATAAGCAGGCACCCAATGGGAAGCCAAGGAGGGATCGCCATGCGTTTTACCAATGAAAACGGGGAGTCGATGATCCTGGCCGACAATCTGACGCTCAAGGAGTTGCTCGACATGGGCGTGAGTATCTCGGTCAGCGAAGAGACCGATCCGGACCAGCAGATTTGGCTGGCGGAGCCTGAATCGGAATCATAATTGTCGTTGCCGCCCGCCGCATGGCGGGCGGTTTGTTTCTCTCTTTAGTAGAGTCTTGTGCTGCCTCTCATAGCCAAACAGCGGGTTATGGTGGCACGCGTCCCAATATCACTCTGAATGTTCTTGAAACCACCATATATCTGGCTGAATCCAGTCTGGATAAACTCGTAGACAAGCTCTGGTTGGCAGGTTAAGTTGGTTTTTCAGCCCTTTATACGGCTGTGAGCAGTATCGATAACCATGACCCATCTCCTGTTCTCGATTCTGACCCGGAATAATCATCACAAACGGGCGGAGTCGTGCCGGGAAGCAGCAGGAGCGGGGTCTTCATGCGAAAACGGAGCAAAGCCTGGAGGGCTTTATCATGGAGATGTTATCAGGCGCCCAGATGGTGGTTCGCGCGCTGGAAGATCAGGGGGTTGATCATTTATTCGGCTACCCCGGTGGCTCGGTGCTCGACATCTACGACGCTCTCTTTGAAAACAGCAAAATTGAACACGTGCTGGTGCGTCACGAGCAGGCTGCAGTGCACATGGCTGACGGTTATGCGCGCTCTACCGGTAAGGTGGGGACTGTGCTGGTGACCTCGGGTCCCGGTGCCACCAACTGCATCACCGGCATTGCCACTGCCTACATGGATTCGATCCCGCTGGTGATTCTGTCTGGTCAGGTGCCGACCAGCATGATCGGTGAGGATGCATTCCAGGAGACCGACATGATCGGTATCTCCCGTCCGGTGGTGAAGCACAGTTTCCTGTGCAAGAAGGCGAGCGAGATCCCTGAAGCCATCAAGAAGGCATTCTATATCGCTGCCAGCGGCCGCCCGGGGCCGGTGGTGGTGGATCTACCCAAGGATGTGCAAAACCCGAAGGAGAAGTTCCCGTACCACTATCCCGAGTCGGTCTCCCTGCGCTCCTACAACCCGACCAAGGCCGGTCACAAGGGGCAGATCAAGCGCGCCGCCAAGGCGTTGGCTGATGCAACCCGTCCGGTCATGTATGTGGGGGGGGGCGCGATTGCTGCCAACGCCGAGGGGTTGGTGACCAAGCTGGCCGAGCGCTTCAACCTGCCAGTCACCACCACCCTGATGGGGTTGGGTGCGTTCCCGGGAACACATCCCCAGTTTATCGGCATGCTTGGCATGCACGGCACCTTCGAAGCTAACAAGACCATGCACAACTCGGATCTGATCCTGGCGGTGGGTGCGCGCTTCGATGATCGGGTGACCAACAACGTGGCCAAGTTCTGCCCGCATGCCACGGTGATCCATATCGATATCGATCCGACCTCCATCTCGAAGACGGTGCAGGTGGACATTCCCATCGTTGGCTCGGTAGACACAGTGCTGGAACAGATGCTCGAAGCCATCAATGAAAACGGCTTTGACAACGACAAGCAGGCACTGGATGAGTGGTGGAGTCAGATCAACCAGTGGCGTGAGCGCAAGTGCCTGAGCTATCAGCGCAGTGCCACCCAGATCAAGCCGCAACAGGTGATCGAGACCCTCTATAAGGTGACCAAGGGTGAGGCTTTTGTGGCCTCCGACGTGGGCCAGCATCAGATGTTTGCCGCGCTCTATTATCCGTTTGCCAAGCCGCGTCAGTGGATCAATTCAGGGGGCCTTGGCACCATGGGCTTTGGTCTGCCCGCTGCAATGGGCGCCCAGTTTGCCAACCCGGGGGCGGTGGTCTGCTGCGTGACCGGTGACGGCTCGGTGCAGATGAACATTCAGGAGCTCTCTACCTGCCTGCAATACGGTGTGCCTATCAAGATCATCTCCATCAACAACCGTGCGCTTGGCATGGTCAAACAGTGGCAGAAGATGTTCTACGGCGGCCGTCACAGCCACTCCTACATGGAGTCCCTGCCTGACTTCGTCAAGCTGGCCGAAGCCTATGGTCATGTCGGGATTGCGGTCAGCGATCCGGCGGAGCTGGAAAGCGCCATGGAGAAGGCCTTTGCCATCAAGGATCGTCTGGTATTCATGGATATCTCGGTTGACCCGGATGAACACGTCTACCCCATGCAGATCAAGTTTGGCGCCATGGATGAAATGTGGCTGAGCAAGACGGAGAGAACCTGATGAGACACATCATATCGGTATTGCTGGAAAACGAGTCCGGCGCCCTGAGCCGGGTGGTGGGTCTGTTTTCTCAGCGTGGTTACAACATCGAAACCCTGACCGTGGCCCCGACCGACGATCCCACCCTGTCGCGGATGACCATTGTCACCATGGGCGATCAGCGGGTGCTCGAGCAGATCAACAAGCAGCTGCACAAGCTGGTGGACGTGCTCAAGGTGTCCGACATCACCGAAGGCGAACACATCGAGCGTGAGCTGGCGCTGATTAAGGCGCGTGCCGCCGGTGCAGCCCGTGACGAGCTCAAGCGACTGGTAGATATCTTCCGTGGCCAGATTGTCGATGTGACTCCGGACCTCTACACGGTGCAACTGGTGGGCACCAGCGAGAAGCTGGATGCCTTTATCAAGACCGCCGCCCAGAGTAACGAGATTGTCGAGGTGGTGCGCTCCGGCGTGTGCGGTATCTCGCGCGCCGAAAAGGCGCTGCACGCCTGATAGTCTGCTGAGTAAAAGAGAAGGGGGCACATGATGTGCCCCCTTGGTTTTTCAGGCTGGGGCAATCAGAGCATGCGCTGCATGGCGCGGGCCAGGCGCTGCACCCCTTCCTCGATGGTGGCTTCGTCCACGCAAGAGAAGCTCAGACGCAGGGTGTTCTGAATCTCTGGACGCACATAGAAAGGCGCGCCCGGGACAAACGCGACCTTCTCCTTGATGGCTTCATCGAACAGCGCCATGGCCGAGATATGGGCCGGCAGGGTCAGCCACAGGAACATGCCACCCTCAGGACGAGTCCAGCGCACCGAGGCAGGCATATGGCGCTCAAGCGCGGCTTCCATGGCGGCACGCTGGCGGCCATAGACTTCCTTGATCTGCTGCAGATGCTCATCCAGCGAGTGGCTGGTGAGGTAGCGGTGCAGGATCTGCTGGCTAAAGGCGTTGCTGTGCAGGTCAGTGGCCTGCTTGGCGATAGTCACCTTCTTGTGCAGCCACTCTGGTACCACCATCCAGCCGAGGCGGAAAGCCGGTACGACTGTTTTGGAGAAGGAGCCGAGCAGCACGGTGTTGTTCGGTGCCAGCTTGGCGATCGGGTCCAGCAGTTCTCCCTCAAAGCGCAGCTCACCGTAAGGATCGTCCTCGATCATCAGCAGGTCGTGCTGCTGCAGACGCTCGGCGATGGCACGGCGATTTTCAGCGCTGTAACTGACGCCGGACGGGTTCTGGAAGTTGGGGACGCCGTAGAACATCCGGGCCGAGGTGCCGGCGGCCAACAGTGCGTCAAAGGCGGCCAGATCCAGACCATCTTCCTGCAGGGTGACCGGGCGGAAGGTCGGCTGGTAAACCGAAAAGGCCTGGATGGCGCCGAGGTAACCCGGCTCTTCAATGATGAGGTCTTGTCCTTCATTGACCAGCACCTTGCCAAGCAGGTCGAGAGCTTGCTGTGAACCGCTGGTGATGAGGATTAGGTCGGGGTCAACCTGCATGCCATACAGCTTTTGATAGCGGTCGGCGATGAACTGGCGCAGAGGGGCAAACCCTTCGGTGGTGGCATATTGCAGCGCAGCAGCGCCCTGTTCGCTCAGAACGGCATGGCAGGCCGCTTCCAGTTCCTTCACCGGAAACAGGTGCGGGTTGGGCAGGCCACCGGCGAAGGAGATGATCTCCGGGCGGGTGGCAACTTTGAGGATTTCTCGGATAAAGGAGGGTTCTACTTGCTCGAAGCGCTGGGCGAAAAACGGCTGCATTTGGATTCTCTCTGCACGAAAGGTGATCATGTTTCTCAATCACCGGGTTTTTCGTTTTTAGCAGATTTTAAAAAAGTGGCAACCATCAAACGCATATTGTCCGCTCTTGCCGCGGATGGGGGCGACAAGAGCAGACAAAAACTCTGTTAATTAACTAAATCACAGTGCGGGATCACGCAAGTACCGCATCATCAACTGGGTGCCATCCGCCAACTGCTGTTCGAGTCGTCCCGGAAACAGTGGCAGCAACCGGTCCAGACGATCAAAGCGGGTGTGCCAGATCTTGCCCCATTGGGATTCGCCCTTACGATGGCAGGCACTTTGGGTCGCACTGTCATAGCAATCCCACAGTGCCGTATTGTTGGTCTGGGAGTAACCGTCATAGCCCTCTTCGCCGTTGATGGTGAAGTTGGTGGCCTCCACCGAGGCGACCGCAATCCCTGCGCAGGCAAATGGCGCGTGATCAGACCAGCCGCCGGTCTCACCAGCCGGATAGCCGGGAAAGCCCACATGTTGCTGGTAAGGGGTCATGCCACCTTGCTGTGACAGGCTGAGCAGACGATCGCGCACCTTGGGATCAAAGCGGTAGCGGGCCGGGTCGCTGCATTTGTACTCTTTGACGTCAGAGTGCGCCGAGTGAACATAGAGAATGTCGCCACCGGCGATGGTGTCGTAGTTGACCATGGCAAGGATGTTGGCCAGCTCGTCGGCACTGAGCGCGGCAACATAGGCCTTGGAGCCGTTCACCCCATTCTCTTCGGCACCAAAAAAGACCATCCGCACCGTGTAGGGCAGGGTTTCACCGCGCAAGGCTTCGGCACTGGCCAGCAGGGCGGCAACACCCGAGGCGTTATCGGTGGTCCCGAGCGATCCCTTCTCAGCGCCTTTAGAGTCGTAGTGGGCGCCGACCACGATAATCTGGCTGCTCTTGCCGGGCAGGGTGATCTCGATATTGCGCGAATGCTGCGCCGCGCCGGCTTTGTCGGTGTAATCGAACGGCAGTTGGCGCACCGGATAGCCCCAGCTGGTCAGCCGGTTACTGAGCCACTCGGCGGTGCGGCTTTCTGCCTCGGTGGTGGTCGGGCGGGCACCAATCCCTTCGCTCGGTGAGCTTAGTTCGGCCATGTAGTGAAAGGCGCGCTCGCCCGGGTGGGAAGCAATGCCGGCAGGGGCGCTTTGGCAGCCGCCGAGCAGCAGGCCCAGGGTCAGGGCAACGAGGGTCTTGTTCATCATTCATTCCTATTGTTATTTTGATTATTTACAGCTGAAGCGGCGACAAGATCGATGTTTTATCAAACATTGTGTGTGATCCTGCTTGGAATTCTGGTGGTCACTGCTTAATTTGTTTCATGATTGATAAAGCGATCACGGGTTCGGGGTGACAGTAAGGCGTCACTTAGCGGCCAGATGCAGAGAAAATGCGCGAATCCAGTTGCACTCGCGGGCTATCTTGGGATAATTCGCTACCCTGTTTTAGCGTGTTAATCCGATTGATGAGTGCCCTATGCCTGTGACCCAAGACCAATTCAACGAAGACGGCAAGTTTCTGCGTAAAGTGCGCAGTTTTGTTCGTCGTGAAGGCCGCCTGACCAAGGGACAGGAGCGGGCGCTGGCCGAGCAGTGGCCGATTATGGGTGTCGAATTTGCTCCGGGCATGCTGGATCTGGCCGCACTGTTCGGTCGCGAAGCGCCGGTCGTGCTCGAGATCGGTTTTGGCATGGGGGCGTCGCTGGTCGAGATGGCCAAGAATGCTCCGGACAAGAACTTTATCGGTATTGAAGTGCACTCGCCGGGAGTGGGGGCTTGCCTGAGCTCTGCCGCCGAAGCGGGTGTCACCAACCTGCGGGTGTTCTGCCATGACGCCATTGAAGTGCTGGATCTGATGATCCCGGATGGTTCGCTCTCCTGCCTGCAGCTGTTTTTCCCGGATCCTTGGCACAAGAAGCGTCACCACAAGCGTCGCATCGTCCAGCCCGAGTTCGCCCAGAAGATCCGTCAAAAACTGGCGATCGGTGGTGTCTTCCACATGGCGACCGACTGGGAAAATTACGCCGAGCATATGCTGGAAGTGATGAGCGTGGCCGAGGGCTATCGCAATACCTCCGCGACCGGCAACTGGGTGGAGCGCCCCGAGTGGCGTCCGCTTACCAAGTTTGAACAGCGTGGCCACCGTTTGGGCCATGGTGTGTGGGATCTGATTTTCGAGCGTATCAACTGACCGAGGAGGTCTGACATGGCCAATCGTAGCCGCCGCCTGCGCAAAAAACTGCGTGTGGATGAATTCCAGGAACTGGGGTTCGATCTCAACTGGAATTTCCCGGTTAACACCAGCGAAGCGCAGATTGATGCGCTGGTGGACAACTTTGTCCGCGCCATCATCGAGCCGCGTGGTCTGGCGTTTGCCGGCTCCGGTCACCTCGCTTGGGAAGGCATGATCTGCACCCAGGCCATCGGCAAGTGCAGCGATGAAGATCGCGCCGCTGTTGAAGGCTGGCTGCGTGACCAGGGGATGGAGAACGTGAAAGCCACCGCCCTGTTCGATATCTGGTACGGTGATCCGGCCTGAATCATGATGTAAAAATCCCGCCATTGGCGGGATTTTTCTCTATAGCCAAACCAAACATGACGATGCTTTCATCCTCTCTGCTGGAATCCATTCTGGCCGATGTCCGCCCGCTGCTCGGGCAGGGCAAGGTGGCCGACTATATCCCTGCGCTGGCATCCGTGCCTGGCGATCGGCTCGGCATGGCTGTCTGCACCGTGGACGGCGAGCTTTTTACTGCCGGTGACGCCTGCGAAGCCTTCTCTATCCAGAGTATCTCCAAGGTGCTTAGCCTGACGCTGGCCATGACGGTCTATCGCGAGGAAGAGCTGTGGAGCCGGGTTGGCAAGGAGCCCTCGGGTCAGCCGTTCAACTCGCTGGTGCAGCTCGAATTTGAACGAGGTATCCCGCGCAATCCGTTTATCAATGCCGGTGCGCTGGTGGTCAGCGATCTGCTGGAAACCCGGCTGACGGCCCCTCGGCAGCGTACCCTTGAGCTAGCACGGCGCCTTAGCGGTAATCCGCTCATCATGCCGGATCAGGTGGTTGCCCGCTCTGAATACCAACACTCGGCCCGCAACGCCGCCATCGCCTATCTGATGAAGGCGCACGGCAATTTTCACAACGACGTGGATAAGGTGCTGCAAAGCTACTTTACCGCTTGTGCCCTGCGCATGAGCTGTGTCGATCTGTCGCGCACCTTTGTCTATCTGGCCAACCGTGGCCAACCGCTGGATGGCCCGGCACTGCTCGAGCCCCGCACCACCAAACAGGTCAATGCTCTGCTGGCGACTTGTGGTCTGTACGATGAGGCGGGAGACTTTGCCTATCGGGTGGGAATGCCGGGTAAATCCGGCGTCGGCGGCGGGATCGTCGCTATCATACCGGGCGAGCTGGCCGTGTGCGTCTGGTCACCGGAGCTGAACCGGGCAGGCAACTCGCTGGCCGGCAGCGCGGCCCTTGAATTGTTTGCCGAGCGGCTGGGTCGCTCGATTTTCTGATAATCCAACTACAAATGAGCCAACGGGAATAATCATGAAGAAATCCTCTCTTGTCCGTGCCGGCCTGCTGCTTTGCGGCAGCGTCTGGTGGAGCGCCTCGGCCGTTGCCGGTGAGCTGCTCACCATGACCTATCAGGACGCGGCCGCCAAACATGCCAGCATCGTTGATGTGCGCTCCAGTAACTTCTATCAGGGTTGGCCGATGGAAGGTGAACAGCAGGGTGGCCATGTGGTCGGCGCCGTTAATATCTCCGGTGACTGGAAGATCACTGATGAGCAGTGGCCCCGCTTGCTGGCTGAGAAGAAGCTGACCAAAGACCAGCCGGTTGCCCTGTACGGCGACAAGCGTCAGGTCGCCGAAGTGGCCCAGATGCTGGAAAGAAAGCACGGCTTTACCAAGCTCTATGAATTGGCCGACTGGCAGAGCGCACCGCGTGAGCGTCTGGCTCGCTGGCAACAACTGGTTTATCCCCAGTGGCTGGAGTCTCTGCGCAAGGGCGAGAAGATTGTTGAAGCGCCGAAGGGGGACTGGAAGCTGTTTGAAGTGGATTGGGGTGCTCCCAAGACCTTCCTGCTGGGGCACATCCCGGGTGCTGGCTACATCGACACCAACGCTATCGAATCCGAACCGCTGTGGAACAAGGTCGCCAATGCCGATCTGGAGAAGTTCCTGCTCGGCAAGGGTATCCGTCATGACACCACCGTCATCCTCTATGGCCGCAACACCATGGCAGCTGCCCGTGCGGCCCAGATCATGATGTATGCCGGCGTGGAAGATGTGCGCCTGCTCGACGGCGGCTTTGAAGCCTGGAAGAATCAGTACGTGCGCATGCTGCCGACCGAAACCGGTCTGCCGAAAGAGTATGCCCCGGCCAAGGATTTCGGTGTCACCATCCCGCAGCATCCGGAGTATCTGATTGACGTTCCAGGCGCCAAGAAGGTGCTGGCCGAGAAAGATGGCGCGCTGGTCAGCGTGCGTAGCTGGCCTGAATTTACCGGTGAAACCTCCGGTTATAGCTATATCAAGCCGAAGGGCGACATTCCCGGCGCCAAGTGGGGTCATGCCGGCGTTGATGCCAACGACATGAGCGATTACCACAATCCGGACGGCACCATGAAGGATGCTTCCCAGATTGTCGATATGTGGGCGCAGTGGGGTATTACTCCGGACAAGCAGGTCTCTTTCTACTGCGGTACCGGCTGGCGTGCCTCCGAGGCGTTTTACTATGCCTGGCTGATGGACTGGAAGCGCATCAGTGTCTATGACGGCGGCTGGTACGAGTGGAGCATGGATCCCAAGAACCCCATCGCAACCGGTGAGCGCAAACCGAATTAATAATGAGTGAACCAGGCCGGACTGTTGTCCGGCCTTATTATTTTAGCGGTCGCGGTTGAGAGTGATCAGGCGATCCAAAATTCGCTCGCCGTCGGCGCGCAGGCCGTTGTGCTCATACTCGTTGGTGATCCAGGCGCGGCTGTTGCCAAGCCAGCCAAGCACGTCGCGGCAGTAGTCAAACTCCACATACATGTCCTCGGCATAGACGGCGCAAGCCACCGGCACCTGATTGGCAGCCAGTCTCGCTCGGTCATACAACGCGCCCCAGTCCGCCTTGGCGGCCAGCAGGTCGGCGGCCTCTTTGAGCGGCTGCAACTCGCGAAACTGCTCGAACATCCAGGGATAGATCATCTCGCCGGTGAACTGCAGTGGCTGACCCGGTTGCCATTGGCAGGCCGGATATTGGTGGCGAACCCGCTCGGCAGCCCAGTCGGTCGCTGGCCCTTCCGAATAGATAGCCTCGTGCAAGATGGCAAACACCGGATGGCTGTTGAACGGTTGCATCGCCTGCATCTGGTAGAGGAAGGCATCACTGAGCTGCTCACCGTCAAAGGCGCCCTCGAGCAGGTAATAGAGCCCTTCCGGCCCACCACTGGCGCCCAGATCGAGCCCTTGCTGCTGGAACTGCTCCACCGTGAGGCGCTGCCCATTGGGCAAGCGCACATCCTGACTGTGCAGATGCGCCGCCAGACGATCGAGCATCCCCTGCATGGCCGGGAATCGCTCACAGAGCGCTTTTTGCTTGGCCGCGACCCGGCGATAAGTGGCGCGGTAGACCTCATCGGCACTGCGTCCAATCGGCGCAATGCCGCCGGTGATATAGACCTCCTGCAGCGCCTCGGGAAACAGCGACAGATAGGTGAGGCAACAAAACCCGCCAAAGCTCTGGCCTAGCAGGCTCCAGGGGCGATCGGGGCTCAGTTTGGCGCGAACTAGTTCGGCGTCGCGCACTATGCTGTCGGCACGAAAATGGCGGAGATAGTCGGCCTGCTCGGCAGGAGAGAGGTGGGCCAGCGCCTTGGCGCTGATCGGGGTCGATTGACCGGTACCACGCTGATCGAGCAGCACGACCTGAAACTCCTGCAGCGCCCGTTTCAGCCAGCCGCTGTTGGCGGTTGGACGTGGCGCACCAAAGCCGGGTCCGCCCTGCAAAAACAGCAGTAAGGGAAGCTCCTCATTACGACGATTCTTGTCGGTCAGCGTACGGGCAAACAGAGTGAGTTGCTTCCCCCCGGGCTGGGTGTGATCGAGGGGAACCTGAAAGGTCATGGGTTGGCAATAGATGCCATCGAGAACGTATGGGGACATGAAGGCGCTCCTGCTGGGCCGAGCGTCCATCATAGCGGTGGGAAAGAGAAAACCAATCGCTGCAGGGGAATATCCCCTTACAGGGTGTCGTCATAGGGATGTAATGAGTCTATACAAGGCTTTAATGAAGGGGTTAGATTGCGCGGGTAACAACCAAAGAGGACAAGAACCATGAAGAAGTGCGTGTTGATTGCGCTGGGCACCGCCTTGCTGGCTACGGCGCCGGCTCATGCCATCAGTGCCAAGTATCGCGAACAACTGGAGCGCTCCGGCTGCACTCAGGTGACCGAACTGCAAGGTTGCGACATCACCAAGACCAAGGCCGAGAATGCCAAGGCGATGAAGGAAGGGGCCGTTAAGAGCGAGCAGCCCGTCGCTCCAGCCGGTTCTGCTGGCAAAGCCACACCGGAGCACCCCTATGCCGGGCAGTGGGTTGCCAAGGGGACTGGTGGCGCAACAGTTGCCACGATCCGTATCAACGCCAAGGATCAGGTATGGGTCAACGGCAAGCGGGTCAAGGCCAAGCGTAGCGATGGCGCGCTGGTCTTCAAGGATGGTTTTATTACATACACCATTCAGGGCGATCGCCGTCTTAAAGGGGAAGACACCTGGCACGACTCGGATGCAGGCTCCAGCGGTCCAATCCAGGCTGAATGAGTACACCAAGCAGCAAAACAAAAAGCCCGCTCAGTTGAGCGGGCTTTTCAAATTTGGCTCCTCCGACTGGACTCGAACCAGTGACATACGGATTAACAGTCCGCCGTTCTACCGACTGAACTACGGAGGAAGAGTCGTGGTGCCCAGAGACGGAATCGAACCGCCGACACGGGGATTTTCAATCCCCTGCTCTACCGACTGAGCTATCTGGGCAACGGCGCGCATTAAACCCTTTCTGGACTGGGGTGTCAACCTTGAAACTCCAGTTTCTGGCATGTTTTTGCATTGGGTGAACCAAGTGGTGAGATAGTGTGCAAGAAGCCCCTGACTCAATACCGGGATCCGGTTGTCGGTCGGTTCTCCCATCGAGGTTTTCCTGAGGGCTTCCCGCATATTGATGCTGCCTATCACCCTCTAATGCGGATTAGTTTGTTGATCTTGCTAAGGAAACGACCACCTCACTCTCTGTGTCATCTATCTGGAGCGCTAAGATAATCGTTTGGAGTTGCCTCTGAGTAATCACCCAGTAGTGCTGCGATCTACTCTGTACAAATACAGAACAGAAACGGAACATCCACCTTTTGGAAAAAGGCGCAGCACTATCGAGATTGCTTGTTTGTTGGGTAATCCCGTCGAAGTGTCCCTAAAAAGTGAACCTCTCTACACTCTTATATGGCAAACCGCACCGTAACCATCAAAAGTGCACCATCGTACACTTTTGGTTACTGTTTTCTCTTACCTTGAGTTAAAGTGTAACGACCTACACTTTTATCGTGATCATGATGGCTGAAACTGGTACGAAAGAACTGGATCCCGCCTCACTGGGGCTGGCGATACGAGATAGACGCAAGGCTGCCAAGATGACCCAGGAAGTGACGGCCTCACTGTGCGGCATCTCCAAAAAGACCCTGATCAAGATTGAAAAGGGGGGGGATGTCTATTTATCGACCCTATTGCAGGTAATGAATGCACTGGGGCTGAGGCTGCAACTGGTACAGGACACGGGATCGCAGGTAGCAAGCAGCAACAGCCAACCAGAGGTCGATGATGAGTGGTTCTGAGCACCATCAGCTTGAACTTCGGCTGGGTAACCGGCTGATCGGTCATCTTGGATATGATTCCGACAGGGATGTGTTTCAGCTCGGCTATACACCAGAGTGGCAAGCGCAGGGATTTCCGCTGTCGCCGCCCCTGGCGCTGGATGGCTCAGCCAGCAGCGCCCAAATTCGGGCATATCTTGGCAACTTGCTGCCAGAAAATCGCGGGCTGGATCATCTGATTGAGGCGCTCTGCGTTTCGCGCAGTAATCTCTTTGCCCTGATCCACGGCATAGGCGGTGATGCATCCGGAGCTGTCACCTTCACCCTGCCTGCAGAGCCCGATCTCTCCACCCGGTTTCGCCCCATCACCCCGGAGGAGCTGTTGCTACGGCTAGATCAGCCCGAGATCTGGCCACTGGAGGTTTGGGATGGCCGCCCCCGTCTCTCGGTTGCGGGTGTGCAGGCCAAGCTCAACGTGCTGCGGCTCGGAGGGGCGCTGGGGCTGGGCGAGGGTGAACTCTGTTCCACCCACATCCTCAAGTTCGAACACCACCGTCATCTGGTGATCAATGAGTTTGTGACTATGCGGCTGGCAGCACTGTTGGGCATGCCAGTGGCACGGGTCGAGCTACACACCGTGGGTCAGAATGAGCATTCTCACCGAAGTTTACTGGTGGAGCGCTTTGATCGGCGCCTTGACGAGGATGGCCTGAGGGTACGCCGTCGCCATATGATCGATGCCTGCCAGGGGCTGGGGTTTCCCGTCACGCGAAAATATGAACGCAACTTCGGTGACGGTCGGGATGTGGCCCATATTCGGGAAGGGGTGAGCCTGCCACGGCTGCTGAGTCTCAGCGCCCTTTGTATCAATCCGGCGCAGGCCAGACTGAACATGCTGCAATGGCTGCTCTTCAACCTTTGCGTCAATAATCACGACGCCCACGGCAAGAATTACAGCTTCTTCGTATCAAGAGCAGGGCTGACGCCGACCCCCTGGTATGATCTGATCAATGTGGGGCTTTATCCAGAGTTCAACCAGCATCTGGCCATGGCTATCGGCGACGAGTTTGCCCCCGAGGGGGTCAACGCATGGCAGTTGCTGGATATGGCCGAAACATGTGACGTGCCCAAACGCCTGCTGCAACAGACCTTGCACAAAATGGCCAACGACATCCTCCATCATCTGGAGACCGCCATTGCCATGGTTGAGACAGACAATTCCGCCGAGCTGGATTATCTGGAACGCTACCAAGACGATGTTGAGCGCCGCTGTCGCCATTTTAAGGAACAAGCTGCGCAGCTGCCCGATCTTGGTCTGTAATCAATCCCACGTAAAAGCCCCCCTCTTGCCCAACGGTAAGAGGGGGCGCGTTAAACCGTAAACATTCTGACTCGTCAGCCCCATTTCAATAAATTGCATTCAGGTGACTAACTTTGCAGCAAGCTGAAGGATTTGCCAGCAAGAAGGACGATATTTTGCGACCGGGCGTGGTCGCTCGAGGTGGAGCGATTGAGCGCGCTGCTGGCTCGCGGTATCCTTGCGCCAACTATTAAGCCCCGGAGGCGTTATGAGCGACAACCTGCAGGAGTGGCGTGACGAGACCCACGCCATCATTGAAGAGTTGCTGGAAGATGGCAGCAACCCCGATGCCCAATACGAAATCGAGCACCACTTTGCCTGTCAGGACTTCGCCCGTCTGGAGAAGGCGGCCGTGGATCTGTTCAAAGCCGGTTACGAAGTGACGGATGCCGAAGAGATGGAGCTGGACGATGGTGCCACTATCCTTTGCTTTGATGCCGTGACCGAAGGCCCGCTGCAGGCAGACGCCATTTTGGCCGACATCGAAAAGATGCTGCCTATCGTGGCCAAGTACGGTGTGGAATACGACGGGTGGGGTACCTACTTTCAGGAGTAATCCTGAGTATATATCCCGAACAGAGAGGGCCGCGCTGCGGTCCTTTTTTATGAGTGCGGGAGTGGGTCTTGATCCAGGAAACGCTCGGCAAAATCACTCGCCGCCAGTGGTGGGCTGAACAGATAACCTTGCAGACGTTGGCAGCCGGCCTCGGTCAACCAGGCACGCTGCGCTTCGGTTTCTACCCCTTCGGCAGTGAGTTGGATGCCCAGCGCATGGGCCAGGCCAATCACCGAGCGCACGATGGCGGTGGTGGTGGCATCGTTCTCCAACTCATTGATAAAGCTGCGATCCAGCTTGAGATTGGTCACTTTCAGACGAGGCAGGTAAGAGAGCGAGCAGTAGCCGGTGCCAAAATCATCGATGGCCAGCGGGAAGCCGGCAGCCTGCAGCTGACGCAGGTTATTGTCGATCTCCTCGGCATTTTCCATCAGCACGCTTTCGGTGATCTCCAGCTCCAGGCTGTTGGTCGGCAGATTGGCCTCTTTCACGCATAGTTGCAGCTTGTGGCACAGGGCCGGGCTACGAAACTGCAGCGGTGAAAGATTGACCGATAACTGCAAGGCCGGGTGGTGTTTGCGCCATTGCGCCAGCTGCAGGCTGGCGCGTTTGGCCACCTGTAACCCCAACTGGCTGATCAGTCCCAAATGTTCGGCTAGCGGGATAAATTCATCCGGCGGGATCATGCCAAGCTCAGGGTGACGCCAGCGGCTTAACACTTCGGCACCATGCAGCGAGCCATCGGCCGCATACATGATGGGTTGATAGACCAGAAACAATTGCTGCTGACGGATGGCGGAGGGCAGCGATTGCTCGAGTTGCTTGCGCCGCTGCACGCGGGCGGCCAGCACCGGATCAAAGAAGTGGAACGGGGCGCTCTGCTCCTTGGCCCGTGCCAGTGCGGCTTCTGCGTGGCCGAGCAGGCGCTCCGCATCGTGACTGAGCCCCTCGGCAATTCCCATATGACAGTCGATCTGAATGCGGTGTCCCGCGACGGCATAGGGGGCGCTAATCAGATTGCCCAGTCGATGGCACCAGCCCATCAGTCCGTCGGGCAGGCGTGATATCGGGGCAAGCAGGCAGAAATCATCAGCCGCCAGACGGCAGAGCAGGGTGCCTGCCGGGGCACTGTCTTGCAAACGGATGGCTACTTGGCTGAGCAGCTGGTCGGCAATCCGAATTCCGAAGCGATCGTTGATCTCGCGAAAATGCTGCAGATCGACCATCAACAGGCAAGACGGCTCGGCCGGCAGACGCTGCGCCTTGTCGAGAAAGGTCGCCAGCTTCATCAATCCGGTCAGGCTGTCAAAATGGCGGGCGCGGTTGAGCTGCAACTGGGTGGATCGCAGGCCGGTGATATCGCGATAGACCAGCAGCGAGGCCGGTTCGCTTAGACCTGTGACCGACAGCCGGGTGACCTCCATCAGATGTCGCTCGCCATGGACATCAGCCAATGCCAGCTCGCCACTGTCTTCCGGCAACTGACCATAGCCGGGAACACAACCGGGTTGTTCCAGATCCGGGTGGTTGCGGGTCAGGGCGAGGAAATCGAGCAGTGCCTGATTGTATTCCAGCAGACTGCCATCAGTGCGAGCCAGACAGATGAGATCGGGGATGGCGTCAATTAGGTGGCGGAGCAGGTTCTGATGAGAGAGCAGGGCCGATTCGATGCCCTTGAAGTGGGAGATCTCTTCCGTGACGCCAAAAATACCAAGCGGCGTGCCATCGTTGGCGTAGAAGGGAACCTTGTGGGTTTTGACCCACCAGTCGCCTTGCAGATCTTCACACTTAAGTTGCTGGCTGAGCAGGGGACGCCGAGACGCCAGCAGTTCACGATCCTCGGCAACGAAGCGATCCCCCCAAGGCAGTAAGTGATCGGTTTGACCGATCAACTGACGGGGTTCCGCGACGCCAGCCTGGGCGGCGAACTGCCGGTTGCAAAACAGGTAGCGACCTTCGGGGTCGCGACAGAACAGGCTGAGCGGCAGGTTATCAAACACCTGCTGCAACCAGTCTGGAATGGTCTGTATGGCCACGGCGCTTTTGTATCGATGTTTTTGGCAATCTAAGCCACTCGCCGGACGTTGTAAAGAAAGTGCTATTCAAAACAACAGGCTGCTGACAGGTCGAGCGGACAAAGCGATAATAACTGCCGGCCGCCGGGCCATAAACACTGATGAGAATGAGACAATGAAAATGAAGTATGGAGTTGGGCTGATCGCGGTGCTGCTGGCTGGCTGTGCGAGCGATAATGGCAGCAACGAAGATTACCGTTATACCGCGCCGCAAGCGTTGGCGACCAACAACACCCAGAGCATGCAGATCCCGGTAGATCTGGTGTGGTCCCGCGCCGAGAAGTGGTTCAAGGATCACGGTCTGCAAATCGAAAACAGCCAGCGCGCTGCCGGTCTGATGACCGCCTATCTGCCGCAGGCTGCTGATGGCCTCAAGTGGCTCGATTGCGGCAGCATGGGTTCCAAGGTCGTGGCCGGGGATCCCAACGTTCAGGTTAACCTGATCATCACCCAGAGCGGTGATAACAGCGTCGCGACGGTCAACGTGAAGGGTAATACCCAGCTCTTCTACATCGAATCCTCTGGCGATCGCGTGCCGGCGCCGTCTCTCAAGCCGGTCTGTGTTTCCCGCGGCTCACTGGAAAATGGCCTGTTTGCCGCACTCGGCAACTGATAGCTATGAAAAAGCGGGGCATGGCCCCGCTTGATCTATCGCTTGCCCTGAATCAGGGTTGACTGCCGTAGTTGTGAAAGACGGCATGCCCCTCTTCACTGAGTACAAACCCGCGGCTGCGTAGCAGTGACCAGTCACCGCCCTGCCACATGGGTTTGTCCCCTTCGTTCTGACGCGGCAACAGCATGGACTCCTGCTGCGGCAGATAGACCTCGGCACTGCTGTTGTCGTTAGACACCAGTACCCAGGCACGTTTGTCATCCCCGTATGTTAATGCCGTCAACGGCACCGCTTTGTCGGCCGGACGCAGACAGTGTCCGAGTAGATGTGACCAGCGATACCCTTCGCTTTGTAGGCAGCCGTGCTGATCGCGCACCTGCGCCTCATCACTCCACCAGGGTATCAGGGCGCATCCTTGCAGCATGCCGAGCAGTGCCACCATCCCTGTTATGCGTAACATGTGTTACTCCTGCTCATCCCTTACGATGGCAATGTCACTAAAGCCCAATTCGCGGAAGTAATTTTCGCGAAACTCCTTGAGCATCTTGCGGTCACGGCGGCTGACGTTTGCCACCTGATCTTCCATGGCTTGATAGCGCACCATGTCAATGCCTTCGGCTCTGGCGATGGCATCATAAATGCTGTGATGCTTGTCGTTGGCATAGCCGATCGACTTGAGCTGCTTACGATAACGGTAGGTAATGGTGAATGCCATGATCGGTCTCTGATTTATTACTTTTGCCAAACGGCGCCCTGCTGACGGGTCAGCAGGTAGAGAGCCTCTACCTTCTCGCGGGCCCAGGGGGTACGACGTAGAAAGGTCAGGCTCGATTTGATGCTGGGGTCTTGGGTAAAACAGCGGATCGGGATATGCCGTCCCAGCTCTGGCCAGCCATAGTGCTCCACCAACTCAGTGACCATCATGGCGAGGGTGATGCCGTGCAGCGGATTGTTGGACTGGCTCATCGGCTTAGCCCTTGAGACGGGCAAACGGGGCGCCCATGCGGGTGACTACACCGGTTTGCAGATGCGGCTCAAACTGCTCGAGCATGCCCGGTCCAAACAGGCAGACGACGGTACTGCCGAGTTTGAACAGGCCCATCTCTTCACCCTTTTTCAGGGTGATGGCCTGCTCGCCCGGATAGTCCCAGCGCTTGACCTCTTTGCGACCACAGGGCGCGATGCAACCGGCCCAGCTAGTTTCAATGCTGGCAACGATGGTGGCACCAACCAGCACCATGGCCAGCGGACCATGCTCGGTGCGAAACGTGGCGACTACCCGCTCGTTACGGGCAAACAGATTGGGGACGTTTTCTGCGGTCAGCGGGTTGACCGAGAAGAGATCGCCCGGCACGAACACCATGCTCTCGAGCACGGCATCGAGCGGCATGTGGATGCGGTGATAATCCTTCGGCGCCAGATAGATGGTGGCAAAGTCGCCGCCCTTGAAGGGCTCGACCAGATCGTCATAGCCGCCGAGCAGCTCGCGGGCGCTGTAGTCATGACCCTTTGCCTGAATGATGCGACCTTGCTGGACCGGGCCCAGCTGGCTGACGGTGCCATCCACCGGCAGCGCCAGAGTCATGGCATCCTCAACCACCGGACGCAGACCATCCTTGAGCGGACGGGTAAAGAACTCGTTGAAGCTCTTGTAGTGCGCTGGATCTTCATGCAGCGCCTCGCTCATATTGACCTGATAGCGCGTGATAAAGGCGCTGATGATGCGGGTGGTCAACGTGCCGGCTTCGGCCGCAGCCAGTTTACCGACGAGGCGGGAGATCAGGTGCTTGGGCAGGCAGTATTGGCCGGCGATTTTGAGAGTGTCAGTGATGTTCATGATGCTCTTGATGATTCAGTAAAGTCAGATTCGGGCCTGTTGGCGGCCATGACGGGTTTCCTGCATCGATTCCAGGATCCGGTGATAGTTGGCAAAACGCTCGCGTTTGATAGCGCCGTGCTCGACGGCCTCACGCAATACGCAGCCCGGGTCATCCTTGTGCTTGCAGTCGCGGAACTTGCAACCACCGAGGTAGTCGCGAAACTCCACGAAACACCAGGTCACCCGCTCCGGCTCAAGATGCCAGAGGGCAAATTCACGAATGCCCGGCGAGTCGATCAGATCGCCGCCACTCGGGAAGTGGTAGAGGCGCGCTGTGGTGGTGGTGTGCTGGCCGAGCCCCGAGTTTTCGGA
Source organism: Aeromonas sp. RU39B (assembly GCF_900156095.1). Classification (GTDB taxonomy): domain Bacteria; phylum Pseudomonadota; class Gammaproteobacteria; order Enterobacterales; family Aeromonadaceae; genus Aeromonas. The sequence continues at coordinate 82,482 of NZ_FTMJ01000015.1, read as the reverse complement.
GATCTCGCCGGTGAGCACATCCAGCCCCGGCAGCAGGGCGTTGGTCATCGACGACTTGCCAACCCCGGACTGGCCGACAAAGATGCTGACCTTGTCGGCGAGCACGGCCTTGAGCTCTTCGATGCCTTCGCCGCTTTGGCTGCTGACCAGCAGCACCGGATAACCGAGTTGGCGGTAGGTGTCGAGCTGGAGATCAAGTGCGCTGCGCGCAGCGGTGTCGAGCATGTCCACCTTGTTGAGCACAATCAGCGGCGGGATCTCGACATCCTCGGCGGCCACCAGATAGCGGTCGACGATATTGGTCGAGAACTCCGGCATCACGGCCGAGACGATGATGATCTGATCGATGTTGGCCGCAACCGGTTTGACCCCGTCATAGAAGTCGGGGCGGGTCAGAACCGAATGACGCGGTTCGACCGCTTCGATCACGCCCGGGACGGTGTCATTGCTGCCAGGGCGCCAGATGACCCGATCGCCACAGACCACGCTGCCGAGGGTGCGGCGCAGGTTGCAGCGGCTGATGCTGCCATCCGGCGCTTCCACGTCAGCGTGCTGGCCGAAACGACTGATCACCACACCGGCCTGCGGAGCGCCCAGCAGGGAGTCATCCACCGCAGCGTGCTTGCCCTTGCCGAGATCCTGCAAACGCCGGTCACGGTTGGCTTGCACCCGCCGTTGTTGTCCCAGATTGAGTTTCGCTTTCTTTGCCACGCGATTCGCCGTTTTGCTGCCAAATACAAAGCCAGTATGATACATGCAAATTCACAAAATACCGCCAAGAGTAAGCAAGATGAGTGTGTCCGAGCAGAATCTGGTGTGGATCGACATGGAAATGACCGGTCTCGATCCTGATGAGAACGTGGTGCTGGAGATCGCCTCCATTGTCACCGACAAGGATCTCAATGTGCTGGCCGAAGGGCCGGTGATCGCCATCCATCAGAGTGAGGCCGAGCTGGCCAAGATGGATGACTGGAACCAGAAAACCCACGGGGAGTCCGGCCTGATTGAGCGGGTGCGAGCAAGCCAGCATGACCATGCTGCTGCTGTTGCCGAGACGCTGGCCTTTTTGCGCCAGTGGGTGCCCGAGCGTACCAGCCCCATGTGCGGCAACAGCATTGGTCAGGATCGCCGTTTCATGGTGCGCCACATGCCAGAGCTGGAAGCCTTCTTCCACTATCGCAACGTCGATGTCAGCACCATCAAGGAGCTGGTTCGTCGCTGGAAACCCGAACTGCTGGCCCAGTTCAAGAAGCAGGGTACCCACCAGGCGCTGGACGATATCCGCGAATCGGTGGCTGAGCTGCGCTTCTATCGTGAGCACGTTTTCACCATTTAATGCCATGTGGGGCCGCTAACGGCGAAAGGCGCGCCATTTCGGCGAGCTTTTAGGCAGTTGCGCTGGGCGTGCCGAAAAAGCCCTTGCAATTGAAGTGCCCCACCGTATAATTCGGCTCCCGTGCAGTAGCGCAAGCTGCTGTGCGTTGCGGGAATAGCTCAGTTGGTAGAGCACGACCTTGCCAAGGTCGGGGTCGCGAGTTCGAGTCTCGTTTCCCGCTCCAAATTGCATGATGATCGCCCGATGCGGGAATAGCTCAGTTGGTAGAGCACGACCTTGCCAAGGTCGGGGTCGCGAGTTCGAGTCTCGTTTCCCGCTCCAATCATCACGCAATGACAATTTGTTGCGGGAATAGCTCAGTTGGTAGAGCACGACCTTGCCAAGGTCGGGGTCGCGAGTTCGAGTCTCGTTTCCCGCTCCAAACATCGCACGATGACATTCCGTTGCGGGAATAGCTCAGTTGGTAGAGCACGACCTTGCCAAGGTCGGGGTCGCGAGTTCGAGTCTCGTTTCCCGCTCCAAAACATCGCGCGATAACAATCTGTTGCGGGAATAGCTCAGTTGGTAGAGCACGACCTTGCCAAGGTCGGGGTCGCGAGTTCGAGTCTCGTTTCCCGCTCCAAAGATTGCACCATGACACTCCGTTGCGGGAATAGCTCAGTTGGTAGAGCACGACCTTGCCAAGGTCGGGGTCGCGAGTTCGAGTCTCGTTTCCCGCTCCAAAATCTCCTCTCAGATTCTTTCTCCTGTATTTATCAACGCAGAAACTGTTCCAGTTTTTCGTGCGCTGTCGTTTATTTAACCTCCGATTGACCTGACGCAACCATCGCTTGCCTGTGACTTTGGCCAAAGCGCTTCGGTTTTTATACTGAAACAGGTCAATGACGGGAGGATCCCACCATGCGTTTCCAACAAATCAAGGACTTGCTACGTTACCTGGAACAAGTGCACCAGATGTTGTCCCGTCTCTATGGCCGCCTGGAGCGTGAAGCCGATGCCGAGCGCAGCCGCCTGCTGTTGGCTTATCTGCGTGGTCGTGAAGATGCGGCTATGGGTCATCTGGCCGATTATGAGCAGCAGGTGGGTAGTGCAGTGGCTGACACCTGGCTGGAGCTCGGTTTTGCTGAAGATCTGATAGCCGGCATCAACCGCTGTGAGCTCTCCTCCGCGATGACCACCGATGAGATCGTTGCGACGGCCACGGCGTTTGAAGAGAAGCTGGTCAGCGAGCTATCACGGCTGGCTCGCGAGTGCCCGACTGACAACACTACCCGGGTGCTCGATGCACTAGCCACGCTCGAGCAGCAGCGCCTGACACGGTTAGTCCACGGCGCCCATCGACTCGATGATGTGTAAGTGTGGGTACAGATAAAGCGGGGAGGCCAAGGCCTCCCCTGATTGTGATTGGGATTAGGCTGACAACCGCGTGGTCAACGCTTCGAAAATAGCGACCAGCCGGCTGTCCTCCATCTGCAGCAGGCTGTCCCCGACATAGATTTCGCAGTAGCTGTGCCCCGGCCACATGCCGGGATTAAAGCCGCCACAGAGCCAGATCCCGTCTTCACGGGCCAGCTCGTCGCGGATCTGGTTGGCCCGTTCGGCCTCCACCGGCAGGTGAAGGTGGAACATGTTGACCTGTGGCTCGGCCGGGTTAAACGTCAGCTGCGGGAAACGGGGTTTGAGCAGGGCGTAGATGGCGCGGGTGCGGGCCAGCAAGGTCGGCATCAGCGCCAGTCGCCCGGAAAACTGCATCGCTGCCGAGACCACAAACGGTGAGCGGCGATAGACATTGCCCCCCTCGCGCTTGACCTGCAAACGGGCCCGCTCGATAAACGTGCGCGAGCCGAGCAGCATGGCACCGCCGAGCGCGCCAATTCCTTTGTAAAACGACACATAGACGCTGTCGAACAAGGCAGCGATCTCGGCCAGCGGTTTGTCATAGCCCGCGGCGGCTTCCCACAATCTGGCTCCATCCATATGAAAATGGACGCCTTGTGCACGGCACCATTGGCTGATGGCTTGCAGCTCATCCCACTTGGGCAGCTGTCCACCGATCTCCCGCATCGGTAGCTCATAGAGCGCGGCTTGCAGGGGCTCGGGCCACGCCGCCAAATCGGTCACCTGCCAGGGGCGGTAGGCACTGCCGGTCGGGAGTGCCACAAACCAGCGGTTGAGCTGAAAGTTCTGCCCCTCATGCTTGAGAATGTGGCAGCTCGGATGCATGGCCACTCTGGGCGTTGCCGCTCCTTCGCAAGCCAGTCGCAGCGCAATGGATTGTGTCAGGGTGCCAGTCATCACAAACAGGGCGGCCTCTTTGCCCAGCAAGTCGGCAATCTCCTGTTCAAAACGCTCGATAAGTTCACCTTTGCCGTAGGTGTCGTGAGCCACGTCATGCTCGCGGCTCCAGGCCGCCATGGCGGCAAACTCCTCGGTGGCACTCAGGGCGCGGTGGCCCGGAACAACGGTGTGGCATTGCAGGCGCAGATCGCCGGACATGAGGGACTCCTTGTCCTTAAGGTGGGGCAAAACAAGGAGACTAGAGGAGGGGCGTCGTGAGTGCAACGCCCCTGCGAGGCTTGGATTATTGCGCTTCTCTGGCCGCGGCAAACAGCGCCGCACCGATGATCCCGGCCTGGTTGAGGCTGGCAGCTGCCACCAGTGGTGCGCGGGTTTCAATCTTGTCGATGAACTTGTCGAGCTTGGCCGCGCTACCGCCCCCCAGAATGAAGAGATCGGGCGAGAACAAGAACTCCAGACGCGCCAGATACTGGTTGAAGCGCTTGCCCCATTTACCCCAGCTCAGCTCTTCCCGTTTGCGGGCCGCATCCGAGCAGTAGCGCTCGGCGATCATCCCCTCGAGGATCAGGTGGCCCAGCTCGGTGTTGGGCAGCAGGTGGCCGTTAACGAACAGCGCGGTGCCGATACCGGTGCCCACCGTGATCAGAATAATGACACCATCGCGCCCTTTGCCTTCACCAAAACGCATCTCGGCCATACCGGCGGCATCGGCATCGTTGAGCACATAGCAGGGCAGGCCGGTCACTTCACGAAACAGCCACTCGGCATCAGTCTCAATCCAGCTGGTATCGATGTTGGAGGCATTTTTGGCCACGCCGTGATGGATGGTGGCGGGAAAACCGCAGCCGACCGGTCCTTTCCAGTCAAAGTGTTCGACCAGCGCCTTGAGGGTATGCGCAACGGCGGCCGGAGTAGCCGGCAGCGGTGTTGGAATGCGGTGGCGTTCGCCAATCAATTCGCCCGTTTCGGTATCGACCAGACATCCCTTGATACCTGAACCACCGATATCGACACCCAAAATCTGCATGACTGACTCCTTGAACGACACCGCCTGTTGGCGGCACAGAATGGTAAACGATTGCGCGAAGTGCAAGCCCCACTATGGTCAGGCGTGATCCGGCAAGCCTTTTTCAATGCAGCGGATAAGCCGCAATGTTTTTTTGTTCTCTTGCTCCATACGACTCTGTAACTCACCCAGTGCCCATTCGATATGCTCGGCCACCAGAGTGGATGCCGCTAGCAGGGCGCTCTGCAGCGCCGCTATCACCTCGGCATCGGCGGGTCCATTACCAAGCGCCACAGCCAGATTACGCCGCCAGCGCTGATAGCCAATGCGGCGGATTGGGCTGCCTTCAGTGTGGCGCAGAAATTCGGTTTCGCTCCACTGCCATAAGGTCAGGAGCGCTGGCCGGTGCAAGCTGGTGCGCGGTGCGAAGTCAGGCTCAGTCGAGCTGCTGGCATAGCGATTCCACGGGCAGATCAGCTGGCAATCATCGCAGCCATAGATGCGGTTGCCCAGCTTGCGGCGCAGCTCGAGCGGAATCGGATCCTCACTTTCGATAGTGAGGTAGGAGATGCAGCGGCGGGCATCCACCACATAAGGTTCGACGATGGCGCCGGTCGGGCAGATGCTGATACAGGCCGTGCACTTGCCGCACTGCTCGTTGGTGATCGGTTTATCGAGGGGCAGCGGCAGATCGATCAGCAGCTCGCCCAAAAAGAAGAACGAACCGGCCTGCTCGTTGAGCAGCAAGGTGTGTTTGCCCACCCAGCCGAGCCCGGCCTTGGCTGCCAGTGGGCGCTCGAGAATGGGCGCCGAGTCAACAAAGGGGCGATAGCCATAAGCCCCGACGGCTTGTTCGATGCGCTCGCCAAGCTGTTTTAAACGGTTACGCAGCACCTTGTGATAGTCGCGCCCCAGTGCATAACGGCTGATATAGCCCAGGCGCGGATCGCGCAGCACCGCAGCAAAGCCCGCTTCAAAAGGCAGGTAGTTCATGCGCACCGAGATGACCCGCAGGGTTCCCGGCTGCAATTCGTGAGCTCTGGCGCGCAGCATGCCATAGCGCGCCATGTACTCCATGTTGCCGTGATAGCCCGCATCGAGCCAGGCCTGCAGCTTGGGCTCCTCGGCACGGAGATCGGTGTCGGTGATGCCGGCCTGGTCAAAACCTAGCTCACGTGCCCATAGCTTGATATCGTGGGCTAGCCTGTGCAAATCGCACGATACAGCGGATGAGTCGGGGGCCGTCATGGGTGAGGTCATCGGGGTTGGCAAGGAAAGAGTAACAAGTTTACCACATAGCCTCTGGCGCACCGAACAGGTCAGAGCGGCCGAACGCGAACTGGCTGCGGCCGCTGGCATCACGCTGCACGATTTGATGGAGCGGGCAGGGCATGCGCTGCTGACTCATATCGACCGGCACTGGCCGGCGGCGCGACGGATCCTTATCTGCTGCGGCCCCGGCAATAATGGCGGTGATGGTTACGTGCTCGCCCGTTTGCTGCGAGCGCGTGGTGCAGTGCCCTGCGTGATGGCCACTCGGGCGCCGGAGCAGCTGACAGGTGATGCGGCCCGCGCTGCCAGTGACTGGCTCAGAGCCGGTGGCAGCGTGCATCAGCCCGATGGCGCTCTCGGTCAGCCGGATTTGATTGTCGATGCACTGCTTGGCACTGGTCTGGGCGACGCGCCCAGTGGCGCAGTGGCCGCCTTGATTGAACGCATTAACCAGTGGCGGCGCGATGGCAGCGCCGTGCTGGCGGTGGATCTTCCCTCCGGCTTACAGGCCGATAGCGGGGCCGCTCCCGGCGTTGCCGTCACGGCCGATGCCACGCTGACATTCGTCGGTCTCAAACAGGGGCAGCTTACCGGTGCTGCGCCCGATCAGGTCGGCCTGCTTGAACTGGCGCCGCTGGGTATCGACATCGAACGCTGGGGTACGCCGGCGGCGCTTCGCATCGACTATCCGATGCTTGCCCATCAGTTGCCGCTTCGCCACCGCACGGCCCACAAGGGCGAGCATGGCCGGGTTGCGCTGGTGGGGGGCAATCTCGGCATGCAGGGGGCGATTGTATTGGCGGCGCGAGCGGCCCTGCGCACTGGTGCCGGGCTGGTGCGGGTCTATCAACATCCGCAGTTGCCGCCGCCGAGTCTCAGTCAACCCGAGTTGATGCAGGGCGATCCGGCCAGCTTGAATGAACCATGGCCATCGGTGTTGGCGCTGGGGCCAGGGCTTGGCCAAGACGAGTGGGCGCGGCGTTGTTTTGCCGCCGCGCTGTGTCATCCGGTGTCGCTGGTCGTGGATGCTGACGGACTCAATTTGCTGGCGCAGGCTCCCTCCCATCGGGATAATTGGGTGCTCACGCCCCATCCCGGTGAAGCCGCGCGTCTGCTGGGGTGCAGCGTTGCCGAGATTGAGGCCGATCGCTTTGCCGCCGTGATGCAGTTGCAGCAGCGCTATGGCGGTGTGGTCCTGCTTAAAGGGGCGGGAACGCTGGTCTGCGATGGCCGGCAAGTCTGGCTATCGACCGAAGGAAATCCCGGTATGGCCAGTGGCGGTATGGGAGACCTGTTATCTGGTATAATCGCCGCCCTGCTGGCACAAGGGCTGGCTGCGGCGCAGGCGGTGCCTCTGGCTGTCGTGCTGCACGGTGAGGCTGGCGACCTGGCTGCCCAAGAGGGCGAGCGCGGTCTGCTGGCTTCCGATCTGCTGCCCTGGTTGCGCCGGTTGGCCAATCCGCAATAAAACAGTGAACGATTGAGAACATGACAAAACAGTTATTGGTGGCGCTGCCTGACGAAGCGGCAACCGTGGCGTTAGGTGGCCGTCTGGCCGCTGCGCTGACTCAGGCGACCGTGGTATTTCTGCACGGCGATCTGGGGGCGGGCAAGACCACGCTGACCCGCGGTTGGGTACAGGGCTTGGGACATCAGGGTAAGGTCAAGAGCCCGACTTACACTCTGGTTGAGCCCTATGAACTGTCCGACTGGCAGGTGTACCACTTCGACCTCTATCGTCTGGCTGACCCCGAAGAGCTGGAGTTCATGGGCATTCGCGATTACTTCGCCGCCCGGACCCTGTGCCTGGTGGAGTGGCCGGAGAAAGGAGAAGGCTGGCTGCCGGAGCCCGATCTCGAGATTACCCTGCGCTATGTGGGAGAGCAGCGTGAAGCCGATTTGGTTGCCCGCTCTGCCATTGGTGAATCCCTGCTACAACGGATTTGATACGTGCGTTTTCCTGTTGCTTTTCTGCTTTGCCTGCTGACCCTGCCCGCCTGGGCCAATCAGCTCAAGAGTGTCCGGATCTGGCCCTCTCCTGACAGCACCCGGGTGGTGCTGGATATGGCCAGTGCTCCTGATTTTAACGTAACAACCATGACCGGCCCGGATCGGCTGGTGATCGATATCAAGAGCACCAGCAATCGCGCCGATCTCGCCCATATCGAGAACAAGAGCAAGCTGGTGCGCAAGCTCAGAGAGAGTGCGGCGCTCGATAAAGGGGCACTGCGGTTGGTGATGGATTTGAATGCCTCCATCAAGCCGATCGTCTTCCCGCTCGCACCGGCTGGCCCCTATGGCCATCGTCTGGTGATTGATCTCCCCTACGAAGACAAGGGCAGCCAGGTGGCGGCCAAACCCGTCAGCAGTGGCAGCATGCCCGATATCGTGGTGGCGGTAGATCCTGGCCACGGCGGTGATGACCCCGGTGCTATCGGGCAAAACGGGCACTATGAGAAAAGGGTGACGCTGGGAATTGCCCAGAAACTGTCGGCCATGATCGATAAAGAGCCGGGAATGCGCTCGGTGATGACCCGCACCGGCGATTACTTCGTCGATCTCAATCGCCGCTCCGAGCTCGCTCGCCGCTCCAAGGCTGAACTGCTGATCTCGATTCACGCCGATAGCGTGGGGCATGGCTCTCCGCGCGGAGCCTCGGTGTGGGTGCTCTCGACCAAGCGGGCCAATAACGAGATGGGCCGCTGGCTGGAGCAGCACGAGAAACAGTCGGATCTGTTGGGCGGTGTGGGCAAGGTGATCTCCGAGACCGACTCCAACCCCTATCTGACCCGCACCTTCCTCGATCTTTCGATGGATAAGTCTCGCGCGGAAGGTTACGAGGTGAGTCGGCAAGTGCTGCGCCAGCTGCGTCAGGTCGCCATTTTGCACAAGAAGACGCCGCAGCATGCCAGTCTGGCGGTGCTCAAGTCGCCCGATATTCCATCCCTGCTGGTGGAAACCGGCTTTATCTCCAATGTCCAGGAGGAGCGTCTGCTCACCTCTTCGGACTATCAGGAGAAGATTGCTCGCGCCATATTCCTCGGTATCCGCGCCTATTTTCATCAGCACCCCACCAAGGGGCCGCAACTGGCCCGGCGCAATGGCGGTGGCTCGGCCGCAGCCAGTGTGAGTTCATCGACGGCGCCGGCCTCAAGTCAGAACGTGGTTGCCAGCCGTAGCCGTAGTGGCTCGGGCGCCGGAGTGATTCGCCCCTACAGCGAGGTGATGCACAGCACCAGCACGGTCAGCCGGGCCAGCAGTGATAATGATGGCGGCTCTGCCATGGCCACCACTCGTCATGTGGTCAAGCGTGGCGAGAGCCTCTCCAAGCTGGCTGAGCGTTACGGCGTGAGTCAAAACACGCTGGTGCAGCTTAATAACCTGCGTTCGCGTGAAATCCAGGTCGGTCAGGTGATTAAAGTCCCGGCTGGCAGTGACCAGGAGGTCGTGGTCAGCAAAGCGCCGGTCCGCCATCAGGTCAAACGGGGCGAAAGTCTCTCCAAGCTGGCCGAACGCTATGGCGTCAGTCAGGCACGGCTGGCCGATTATAACAATCTGCGCTCACGCGAGATCCAGATTGGCCAGGTGCTGAAAATTCCGCAGGAGTAATCATGCCCATTCAAATCCTGCCCCCCATTCTGGCGAACCAGATCGCGGCCGGTGAGGTGGTTGAACGCCCCTCTTCGGTGGTCAAAGAGCTGGTAGAAAACAGCCTAGATGCCGGAGCCGACCGCATCGAGATCGATATCGAGAAGGGCGGCGCCAAGCTGATCCGGATTCGCGATAACGGTTGTGGGGTGCCGCAGGATGAATTGGTGCTGGCTCTGTCGCGCCATGCCACCTCCAAGGTGGCAACACTGGAAGATCTGGAGAGCATTCATAGCCTCGGTTTTCGCGGCGAAGCGCTGGCTTCCATCAGCTCGGTGTCGCGACTGACCTTCACCTCGCGCACCGCAGCCCAAAGTGAAGCCTGGCAGGCGCAGGCCGAAGGGCGCGAGATGCAGGTGATGGTGCGACCGGCGGCCCATCCGCAGGGCACCACGGTGGAAGTGGTCGATCTCTTCTTCAACACCCCGGCCCGGCGCAAGTTTTTGCGCAGCGAAAAGACCGAGTTTGCCCATATTGATGAGCTGATCCGGCGCATCGCCCTGTCACGCTTCGACATCACCCTTATGCTGCGCCATAACGGCAAGGTCGTGCGCCAATACAAGGCAGCCAGCTCGGTGGCTGAGCAGGAGCGCCGTCTGGCTGCGGTGTGTGGCACCTCCTTTATGCATCATGCTCTGGCCATCGAGAGCGAGCATAGCGATGTGCGGCTGCGCGGCTGGATTGCCACGGCGCCGGGTGCTCGTACCCAGAATGATCTGCAGTACACCTACGTCAATGGCCGCATGATGCGCGACAAGCTGATCAATCATGCGATTCGCCAAGCCTATGACGACTTGTTGCCGGCCGAGCACTATGCCGCCTATGTGCTCTATATCGAGCTCGATCCGCGCCAGGTCGATGTGAACGTCCACCCGGCCAAACACGAGGTCCGTTTTCATCAGGCCCGGCTGGTTCACGACTTTATCTTTCAGGCGCTCTACAGCGCCCTGCGCCAGCACGGTTCCGACGAGCCCTCGCTGGCGGCCCAGCAGGTGACCTTGCCGGTTGCCGAGCAGCCTGATTATCCGGGACAGGCGCCGCGCGCCGAGTGGTATGGAGCCGAGCATGCGTATCGCCCCGCGCCGGCCCATGAGGAAAATGTGCGCGATGGTGGCTCGTTGGCGCAAGCCGGCGAGCGGCTGGCACCGGCTTACAGTGGTAGTGGCGCAAGCAGCAAAGGAAGTCATGGTTACGGCTCGGCGGGACGTGAAGCGGCGCCAGCCATCGACCCTCGCGCGGTGCAGGGGCTACAGGCACTGATGACGACATTACCGCCCAGCGTGAGCCCCGAACCGGCTAGCGACGGGATGGGGACGCCGCGAGCCTTGGCACTGGTGGCGACGCGTTATCTGTTGTGGCAGCAGGCCGATACCCTGCGCCTGCTTAGCCTGGTACGGGCCGAGCGGGCACTCTTGTTACCCCATTTGTTGGAGCAGTGGGGGCAGGGGCTGACGGCTCAGCCGCTGCTGCTTCCTATTTCCCTGACCCTGCCCGAGGCGCTCGGTGAGCAGTGCGAAGTGCGCAGTGACTTGCTGCGCCGGCTCGGCGTTGAGTTGAAAAGCGGATCGCGCGCCACCATGATCCTGACACGGGTGCCGGCATTGCTGCGTCAGGGGGATCTGGCTCGCCATTTTCCCGAGCTATTGCAGCTGCTCGCCAGCTTGCCCGATACCTTGGGTCAGGGCGAGACCACCCTGCTTTGCCAGTGGCTACTTTCTCACGGTATAGCGGATAGCAAGAGTTACGACTTCTCTGCAGCGACCCGATTGCTGCATGAGATGGCGCAGCAGATGCCGACTGCGCTCAATGCGCTGTCACGTCCCGTCTCCCTCGATGATGTCATTAAGGAGTTTGAAGGTGGCTAAGTTGCCGCGTGCCCTGTTTTTGATGGGGCCGACCGCCTCTGGCAAGACTGACTTGGCCATTGCGCTGACCAAGGTGTTGCCATGCGACATTATCAGTGTCGATTCGGCTCTGATCTATCGCGGCATGGATATCGGCACCGCCAAACCCTCGGCGGCAGAGCTGGCACAGGCGCCGCACCGCCTGATCGACATCCTCGACCCGGCAGTGAGCTATTCGGCGGCGGATTTTCGTCGTGATGCCCTGCGTGAAATGCAGGAGATCGCCAGCCGAGGCCGTATTCCATTGCTGGTGGGCGGCACCATGCTCTATTTCAAGGCGCTGCTCGAAGGGCTGTCGCCGTTGCCGTCGGCTGATGCCGATGTGCGCCGCCAATTGGAAGAAGAGGCCGCCCGTCTGGGCTGGCAGGCGCTGCACGATGAGTTGACGCGCCTAGATCCGGTCGCTGGCGCGCGGATTCACCCCAATGATCCGCAGCGGTTAACCCGCGCGCTGGAGGTGTATCGGGTCAGCGGCAAGACGCTGACCGAGCTGACCCAGATTCAGGGCGAGGCACTGCCTTATCGGGTCAGCCAGTTTGCGATTGCGCCAGAGGAGCGCAGTGAACTGCACCGGAGAATTGAGCTGCGCTTTGATCTGATGCTCAACGCCGGTTTTGAAGATGAGGTGCGCCGCCTGCGGGAACGCAGCGATCTGCATCCTGAGCTGCCTGCCATCCGCTGTGTCGGTTATCGCCAGATGTGGGATTACCTGAGTGGCGAGGTGGGATATGATGAGATGCGCAGTCGCGGGATTGCAGCAACACGCCAGTTGGCCAAGCGACAGATGACCTGGTTGCGCAGTTGGTCTGATGTTAACTGGCTGGTCAGCGGGGCGGAGGATAATGTACAGCGAGTGCTCAGTTCCATTGGTGTGGCTTGACACTCCTTGTATAATCAGGTTGTTATATCGACGATCGACGTTTTACAACTACAAACAAAATGAAGGAAAGAAAGATGGCTAAGGGGCAATCTCTTCAAGACCCGTTTTTGAATGCGCTGCGCCGTGAGCGTGTTCCGGTTTCTATCTATTTGGTCAACGGCATCAAACTGCAAGGTCAGATCGAGTCTTTCGATCAGTTCGTTATCCTGCTGAAAAACACCGTCAGCCAGATGGTCTACAAGCACGCTATCTCCACTGTCGTACCGGCGCGTGCCGTGAATCACCACACTCATACTGCGCAACCCGGCCAGGCTGATGAAGCCCAGGATGACAGTGAGGCGTGAGAGGACATGGGCTGCCCACATGGGTAGCCCCCTGATACCTAAGGAGTTTGCGCTTGTTTGACCGTTATGAAGGAGGCGAACAGGCTGTACTGGTACATGTGAACTTCAGTGACGAGGGTGAGCGCGAGGATCTTGAAGAGCTCAAGATGCTGGTCAGCTCCGCCGGGGTTAACACCCTGGCCGTCGTCACCACCAGTCGCGGTGCTCCCAGTTCCAAATTTTTCGTCGGCAGTGGCAAGGCGGAAGAGATCGCCGAGCAAGTGCGCTTTCTTGGCGCCGATGTGGTGATCTTCAACCATGCCCTGACCCCCGCCCAGGAACGCAATCTGGAACGTTTGGTCCAGTGTCGCGTCGTCGATCGCACCGGTCTTATTCTCGATATCTTTGCGCAACGTGCGCGCACCCACGAAGGCAAGCTACAGGTTGAGTTGGCCCAGTTGCGCCATCTCTCCACCCGGCTGGTTCGCGGCTGGACCCACCTTGAACGGCAGAAGGGCGGCATTGGCTTGCGTGGTCCTGGTGAAACCCAGCTGGAGACCGACCGTCGTTTGCTGCGTGAGCGCATCAAGTACATTCTGCGTCGTCTGGAGAAGGTCGAGAAGCAGCGGGAACAGGGACGGCGTGCCCGTAACCGCAACGAGGTGCCGACCGTATCACTGGTAGGTTACACCAACGCCGGAAAGTCGACCCTGTTCAACCAACTTACAGCTGCCAGTGTGTATGCTGCTGATCAGCTCTTTGCCACACTGGATCCCACCTTGCGCCGTCTCGATGTTCAGGACGTCGGCGATGTGATTTTGGCTGATACGGTTGGATTTATTCGGCACTTGCCGCATGATCTGGTCGCTGCCTTCAAAGCAACCCTGCAGGAGACGCGTGAAGCCGATTTGCTGCTGCATGTGGTGGACTGTGCCGATGATCAGATGCAGGACAATATCGATGCGGTTCGCAACGTATTGGCCGAGATTGAAGCAGATGACCGTCCCCAGCTGATGATCTGCAACAAGATCGACAAGCTGGAGAGTCGTCCAGCCCAGCTTGAGCGTGACGAACAAGGTCGTCCGTTTCGGGTGTGGCTGTCGGCACAAAGTGGTGAAGGTTGTGAATTGCTCTACCAGGCGCTCACCGAACTGCTCTCGGGCGCTATGGTGCATCACCTGCTGCGATTGCCGCCGGCGCTGGCCAGATTACGTAGCGTGTTTTACCGGCTCAAGGGGATTGAGCAGGAGAGCTTCAACGAGGAGGGGGATTGTCTGCTGGAGGTGCGTCTGCCCGCCGCCGACTGGAACCGCCTGCTGAAGCAAGAGGGCGACATATTACAACGTTGCATCCACCACTAAGTGGTGTGAGTGCACTTTCCATCCGCATGAGTTAATGGAGACGCTGATGGCTTGGAACGAGCCTGGTAACAACGGCAAAGACCGTGACCCCTGGGGGAATAACGGCAAAAATCAGGGCCCGCCTGATCTCGATGACATGTTTCGCAACCTGACACGTCGTTTTGGCGGATTGTTCGGTAGCGGCAACCGCAGCGGTGGCGAATTCGGCAAGATTGGTGTGTCGGTCGCGGCGGCAGTGGCCATCGTGGTTTGGGTTGTCAGCGGTTTCTACACAATTCGCGAAGCTGAGCGTGGTGTTGTGCTGCGTTTTGGCAACTACTCCCACACCGTCGAGCCGGGCCTGCGCTGGAAGCCCACCTTTATCGACAAGGTGATTCCGGTCGATGTGGAATCGGTGCGCTCCCTGCCGGCATCCGGTTTTATGCTGACCCAGGATGAAAACGTGGTGCGCGTCGAGATGGATGTGCAATACCGCGTCGTGGATCCGAAGGCTTATCTGTTTAGCGTCACCAACGCCGATGAGAGTCTGCGCCAGGCCACCGACAGCGCCTTGCGCTACGTGGTCGGTCACAGCTCAATGGATGACATCCTGACCACCGGTCGTGAGAAGGTGCGTCGCGAGACCTGGGAAGGCATCGAGAAGATCGTCGAGCCCTATCAAATGGGTCTGCAGGTGGTGGATGTCAACTTCCTGCCGGCGCGTCCGCCGGAAGAGGTGAAGGATGCGTTTGATGACGCCATTGCCGCTCAGGAAGATGAACAGCGTTTCCTGCGTGAAGCCGAAGCCTATGCCCGTGAAGTTGAACCTAAGGCCCGTGGTCAGGTTAAGCGTCTGGAACAGGAAGCCGAAGGCTACAAGTCCCAGGTGGTGCTGAAGGCCAAGGGTGAAGTTGCTCGCTTCAACGAGCTGTTACCCCAATATGTGGCTGCGCCCGAGTTGACTCGCAAGCGTATCTATATCGAGACCATGGAAGAGCTCTATCAGCGTGCTAACAAGGTGCTGGTGGACATGCCGGATGGCAGCAACAGCATGATCTATCTGCCGCTGGATAAGTTGAGCAGTGCCGCCAAGCCGGTCAAGCCGAGTGACGCGCAGCCTGCCCCGACTGTTACCGTGGATCCGTTGCCCAGCAGCGGTGCCAATGACGGCGTCAACTCGACCCCGTCTCCGATCCGTGGTGGTGATCGTTTCAGCTCGGGGAGGAACTAATAGATGAAGAAAGTAGCTATTGGCGCCGTCGCCGTTATTGCCCTGCTGGGTTTCACCTCGATTTTTGTGGTGGATGAAGGCCAGCGCGGGATCGTGGTCCAGTTTGGTAAGGTCAAGCGCGATGCCGAAGGCGCCCCTCGCGTCTATGAGCCGGGCCTGCACTTCAAGGTGCCGCTCATCGACAGCGTGCGCAAGATGGATTCCCGGATCCAGACGCTGGATGGCCAGGCCGACCGCTTCGTCACCTCCGAGAAGAAAGATCTCATCATCGACTCTTACGTAAAGTGGAAGATTGATGATTTCTCCAAGTACTACCTGGCGACTGGTGGCGGCAACCGCATGCAGGCGGAAGCTTTGCTCAAGCGCAAGATCAACAACGGTCTGCGTTCTGAGATCGGTGGCCGCACCATCAAGGACATTGTCTCCGGCGAGCGCAGTACTGTGATGGAAGAGGCGCTCAAGAACATGGCGCGCTCCTCCGAGCTCGGTATTCGGGTGGTGGATGTGCGGATCAAGCAGATCAACCTGCCGGTAGAAGTGTCCAACTCCATCTATCAGCGGATGCGTGCCGAGCGTAATGCCGTAGCCCGTGAGCATCGCTCCCAGGGCCGCGAGAAGGCAGAAGTGCTACGTGCCGATATCGACCGCAAGGTGACCGTCATGTTGGCTGATGCCGAGAGTCATGCTCGTCAGCTGCGTGGTGAAGGGGATGCCGAGGCCGCCAAGATCTACGCCGACAGCTATAAGAAGAACCCTGAGTTCTTCAGCTTCGTGCGCAGCATGGAGGCCTATCGTAAGAGCTTCTCCTCGGGTAACGACCTGATGGTGATCAAGCCAGACAGCGAGTTCTTCCGCTACCTCAAGCAGGATGGCGCGCAGTAATTTGTCACCGTCTCAAGCAAGGGCCTGCATTGTCAGGCCCTTTTTCGTGGAGTCATCAAGGTGGATGCGATTTTGCTGGGGTTTGCCCTGTTGTTGGTGTTTGAAGGGCTGGGCCCCTTGCTGGCGCCGCGGCTGTGGCAACAGTTGCTGGCCCAGATCAGTCAGCTCGATCCGCAGCAGCTGCGTCGCTTAGGGGGCTGTCTGGTAGTCAGCGGTGTTGTCATCCTATGGATGAAGCTGCACGGTTAATATCGTCTGTGTGAATGCCAAAAACGAAAAGAGCCCGGTCAGGGCTCTTTTCGCATGCAAAAGTGCGGACTCAGGCGCGGCGCTGTACCGCCATGTGGGCCAGCGCTTCCAACGCATCGCGGTGCTCGCCGGCAGGCAGGATAGCCAGAGCGGCAATCGCCTTGTCAGCCTCTTCACGAGCGCGGGTGCGGGCATAATCGAGTGCGCCGGTACGCTCAAGGATGGCCAGGATATGGTCGAGATGCTCCATGCCGTTACGCAATTCAATAGCATCACGGATTAGCTGACGCTCTTCGGCGTTACCCATCGCCATGGCGCGCAGCAGCGGCAGGGTGGGTTTGCCTTCGGCCAGATCATCGCCAACGTTCTTGCCCATCTCCTTGCTATCGGAGCAGTAGTCCATCACATCATCGATGATTTGGAAGGCGGTGCCGAGGTACTTGCCGTAGTCGGTCATCGCCTGCTCGATGGTGTGCTCCTGATGGGTCAGCACGGCAGCAAGGCGAGTGGCCGCTTCAAACAGCTTGGCGGTCTTGCAGTAGATGACCGTCATGTAGCTCTGCTCTGTCGTATCCGGGTCGTTGCAGTTCATCAACTGCAGCACTTCCCCTTCGGCGATGGTGTTGGTGGCGTCCGCCAGGATCTCCATGATGCGCAGATTGGAGAGCTCAGACATCATCTGGAACGAGCGACTGTAGAGGTAATCACCAACCAGGACGCTGGCCGCATTGCCAAACATGGCATTGGCAGTCTCGCGGCCGCGGCGCAGGTCAGACTCGTCCACCACGTCGTCGTGCAACAGGGTAGAGGTGTGGATAAATTCGATGATGGCCGCCAGCTTGATGTGATCACTGCCGCTGTAGCCGAGCGAACGGGCCGCCAGAACGGTGAGCAGTGGACGCATGCGTTTGCCGCCGGCGCTGATGATGTAATAACCAAGTTGGTTGATCAGGCTGACGTCGGATTGCAGCCGGTCAATGATCAGGGCGTTGACGGCGGTCATGTCGGCCTCGGTCAGCGCTCGAATTCCCGTTTGATCCATAGTTCTCAATGATGCTGGTCGGCAGCACAGCCGCTGCCCGTTGCGTTTGCAGGGATTCTACACGAAATCACTTTGGGTTACAGTTAAGCGAGTGATGCGCCGGCAGAGGTGCGCACAAAATAAACTTTTTGAGAAAATCACCTTGCCTGGGGTGATCAATTTGCGTAGAATGCCGGCCCATTGTTATTAAGTTTTTGTGCACATCTGCCATGAGCAAAAAGATGTGCCTATACGGAGTTCAAACATGTACGCGGTATTCCAAAGCGGCGGAAAGCAACACCGTGTAGCCGAAGGTCAAGTCGTTCGTCTGGAAAAGCTGGACGTCGAGACCGGTGCTGCCATCGAGTTCGATAAAGTTCTGATGGTTGCCCAAGGCGACACTTTCAAGGTTGGCGCTCCTTTCGTTGAAGGCGGTAAGGTTCTGGCTGAAGTCGTGGCTCACGGTCGTGGCGAAAAGGTTCAGATCATCAAGTTCCGTCGTCGTAAGCACCATCGTAAGCAGATGGGCCATCGTCAGTGGTTCACTGAAGTCAAGATCACTGGCATCAGCGCTTAATTTTGAGAGGAGTCCGATAAATGGCACACAAAAAGGCTGGCGGTTCTTCCCGCAACGGTCGCGATTCGGAAGCCAAACGCCTGGGCGTGAAGCGTTTCGGTGGCGAGTCTGTACTGGCTGGTAACATCATCGTTCGTCAACGTGGCACCAAGTTCCACGCTGGTACTAACGTTGGTCTGGGTAAGGACCACACCCTGTTCGCTACCGCGAACGGCAAGGTGAAGTTCGAAACCAAGGGTCCGAACAACCGTAAGTACGTCAGCATCGTCGCTGAGTAATTCCGGTCAGTTAAGATCCGAGGCCCCGCCAACAGGCGGGGCTTTTGTTTGTCTGCGAAAACTGATGGCGCGACAGCGTGAAGCCTATTCGGGTATGTCGCCCGGGGGGCCGGGTGTCACTATAATTGCGTATCGGTTTTCCGAAGGAAAGTGACGGTGACCCCATGAAGTTTGTTGATGAAGTCGTAATCCGAGCCGACGCCGGCGACGGTGGTAACGGATGTGTAAGTTTCCGCCGGGAAAAGTACATCCCCTTCGGTGGCCCGGACGGTGGTGACGGTGGTGATGGCGGCGACGTCTATCTGGAAGCCGACGAAAACCTCAATACCCTGATCGATTACCGCTTCGAGCGTTTCCACGCGGCCGAGCGCGGTGAAAACGGTCGTGGTGCCAATTGTACTGGCCGTCGCGGCAAGGATCTGGTGCTGAAAGTGCCGGTCGGTACCCGCGCCATTGACGAAGATACCGGCGAACAGCTCGGTGATCTGACTCGTCATGAGCAAAAGCTGCTGGTGGCCAAGGGCGGTTTCCACGGTCTGGGTAACACCCGCTTCAAGAGCTCGGTTAACCGTGCTCCGCGCCAGAAGAGTAATGGTACACCGGGTGAAGTGCGCAACCTGCGCCTCGAGCTGCTGCTGCTGGCTGATGTCGGCATGCTGGGCCTGCCCAATGCCGGCAAGTCCACCTTTATCCGCGCCGTATCGGCGGCCAAGCCTAAAGTCGCTGACTACCCCTTTACCACTCTGGTGCCTAACCTCGGTGTGGTGCGTGGCCAGAACAGCCGCTCGTTCGTGATCGCTGATATTCCCGGCTTGATCGAAGGGGCTGCGGAAGGGGCCGGTCTGGGGATTCGCTTCCTCAAGCACCTTGAGCGCTGCCGCGTACTGGTCCATCTGGTGGACATCTGCCCGTTTGATGGCTCTGATCCGGCTGAAAATGCCGTCACTATCGTGCGCGAGCTCGAGAAGTACAGCCCTGAGCTGGCCTCCAAGCCACGCTGGTTGGTATTCAACAAGCTGGATCTTATCCTCGAAGAGGAAGCCGGCGAGGTGATGGAGCGCGTCAAGGCGGCACTTGAGCACGAAGGCCCGACCTACGCAATCACCGCCATCAGCAAGGAAGGCACCCAGAAGGTTTGCTACGACATTCTGGATCTGCTCGATACCATGCCGCGTCAGCTCGAGCAGGATGCCAAAGAGGCTATCGAGAAGGTCGAATTCAAGTGGGATGACTACCATCGTAATCAGCTGGCTCAGGTTGAGCAGAAAGCTGAGGAGGTGCTTGATGACGACGATGATGATTGGGATGAAGACGATGATGATGGCGTAGAAGTGATCTACGTGCGTGATTAAGTCGGGATTTCCCGCAGAAAGGCCACTCTTTGCAGTGGCCTTTCTTGTTTTGGGGCAAACCGTGCATAATCACCCCGTCATATACTGACGTTCGTTGTATTAGGATCTCAGGGAAGATGAGAAATATCAGTCCTCGGCGGGTGCTCTCTCGGGAGCAGCAAACGGAAGTGACCCGCATTATTGTGAAAGTTGCCCAGATGTTGGCTCAATTTGGAGCCGAAAGTCGGATTATCGAGCAGACCACAGTCCGGGTTGGACTGGCGCTCGGGCTCGAAAGCGTTGAAATGGCCATCTCTGCCAGCGCCATCGTGGTGACCAGTCTCTATCAGGGAAGCTGTGTCACCACCACGAGGCGGGTGCGCGAGCAGGGCATCAACATGCAGGTCGTCTGCGAAGTGCAGCGCATCTGTATTTTGGCTGAGAAAGAGCTGATTGCCGCTGCTGAGGTGCGTAAACGGCTCGAGGCGATTGTCCCGTTCCATTACCACCCCTGGCTGGTGGTGCCGATGGTCGGGCTCTCTTGCGGTTCGTTCAGCCTGCTGTTTGGTGGCGATTGGCCGGTCTTTCTGGTGACGGTGTTTGCATCCGGGGTCGCCATGCGGGTACGGCAATTGATGGCCAGACACCACCACAGTCCACTTATCAATTTTGCCGTTACCGGCTTTATTGCCACCCTGCTTGCCTCGCTGGCCACCTATTACGAGTGGGGGGCGCAGCCCTATCTGGCCATGGCGGCTAGCGTGTTATTGCTGGTGCCTGGCTTCCCGCTGATCAATGCCGTCTCCGACATGGTGAAAGGCTACTTCAACGTCGGTCTGGCTCGCTGGGGCACGGCGACCCTGCTAACCGTGAGCGCGGCGTTGGGAATCTTGCTCGCCATGTCTATTACCGGGATCTGGGGGTGGCAGATATGATCGAACTCCTGCTGTTGCTGGTTAAAGATGCCCTACTCTCGGCGGTGCCGGCGGTCGGCTTTGCCATGATTTTCAACGTGCCGCCACGCATGCTGAAGTATTGCGCCATCGGTGGTGCATTGGCCCATAGCCTTCGCACCCTGCTGATGCACTTTGGCATCTCGATTGAATGGGCAACCCTGACAGCCGCCACCACCATTGGCTTTGTCTGTGTCTATTGGGCGCGTCGCCTGTTGGTACCCCGGCCGGTGTTCAGCGTTGCCAGTATCATCCCGATGATTCCGGGCAAGTTTGCCTTCCAGGCGATGATTGCGCTGGTTGACCTTAACACCCGCGGTGTCACCATGCCGGTGCTCGAGAGTGCGCTGGAAAACGGGCTGAAGGCGCTGTTTATCGTGGCGGCGCTGAGTATCGGTCTGGCGATCCCATCGCTGGTCGTGTACCGTAACCGCCCCATCGTCTAAGAGTGACCATGATGAAGATCGCCATGATTGTTGCCATGGCCAGGCATCGGGTAATTGGCAAGGATAATGCCATGCCTTGGCATCTGCCGGCTGACCTGGCCCATTTCAAAGCCGTGACCCTGGGTAAGCCCATCCTGATGGGGCGCCGCACCTTTGAATCAATTGGTCGCCCTCTGCCGGGACGGCGCAATCTGGTCGTCAGTCGCGATGCCACTTATGCGCCGGTTGGGGTTGAAGTATTTGCTAGCCCTGAGGCGGCGTTGCAGGCTGTCGCTGAGGTCGACGAAGTGATGGTTATTGGTGGGGGCCGGCTCTACCAAGAGATGCTGGAGCAGGCTGATACACTCTATCTGACCCACATCGATGTGGAGGTTGAGGGAGATACCCACTTCCCTGATTACCAGCAGTTGGTCTGGCAGCAGGTGGATGAAGAGCGGCACCAGCCTGATGAGCGTAATCCCTACTCGTATCGTTTCGAGACGCTGCAACGAGTGTGCGAGCAATAAGACAAGAGGCCACCCAAAGGTGGCCTCACTGCTTTTTGGTGATGCTATTTTGCGTAAGCCGGGCAGGGCGTGGCGATCAGGGCATCGTCCTCATAGCGCCACATGGTGAGGGTATTACCCCATACACAGCCGGTATCGAGCGCCTTGATGTCGGCGACCGGGCACTGTCCCATCAGGGCGGCCCAGTGGCCGAAGATGATGACGGGATCGTCAACATGGTGTTCACGCTGCTCGAACCAGGGGCGCAGGCCGGGCACCGACTCTTTCGGACCCTGCTTGCATTTGAAATCGAGGCGACCGTCAAAGAAGCAGAAGCGCATGCGGGTGAAGGTGTTGATGATGTAGCGATAGCGATCGATACCGGTCAGGCTGTCGCTCCAGGTATCGGGCTGGTCGCCATACATGTGTTTGAGCAGCCATTGGTATTGATCGCCTTGCAGCAGACTCTCGACTTCACGGGCACAGAGTCGGGCCGTGGTGACATCCCAGGCCGGTGAAAGGCCGGCATGCACCATCAGCAGCGGATGATCGGGATGCTCGGCCAGCAGCGGCTGAAAGCGCAGCCAGTCCAGTAGCTCAGCGCAATCCGGCGCCTTGAGGATCTCTTCGATTTTGTCTTTTTTCTTAAGCGGGGCGTGGCCACCCGCTACGGCCAACAGGTGTAGATCGTGATTGCCGAGCACCGTGATGGCGCGCTCGCCGAGCGATTTGACAAAGCGTAGTACGCTCAGTGAATCGGGGCCGCGGGCGACCAGATCGCCGCAAAGCCACAGGGTATCCTGACTGGGATCGAACTTGGCGAGATCCAGCAGACGGCGTAAATCGTCATAGCAGCCCTGGATATCACCTACAAAACAGTTTGCCATGAAACCTCAGTTGATGATGTTGGGTACCGCTAGCGTGAAGGGGGCGATAGTCGTTTCAAACTGTTCACCCTCTTCATCCTGTAGCAGGTAACTGCCCTGCATCACGCCCACCGGCGTGTCGAGAGGGACGCCGCTTTGGTAGCTGAAGGTGGCTCCGGGTGCGATAACTGGCTGTTCACCGACGACGCCCGGCCCTTCCACTTCTATCTTCTTGCCGTTGGCATCAGTGATCAACCAGCGACGATGCAGCAGCTGCACCGAGATCTCACCGCAATTCTCGATCTCGATGCGGTAGTGAAACTGCCACGGCTCGCTGCTGCCTTCCACATACTCGGGGAAGGTACGGACAAGAACGCTCGACATCAGGCTGCCTGTTGATCGGCCAGCCAGTTGGCGATGGTGACAAACTGCTCCAGCGACAGGTTTTCCGGGCGCAGGTTGCCATCAATGCCAAGCGAAGCGAGCTGTTCGGCGGTGATGAAGTTGGAGAAGCAGTTACGGATGGTTTTACGCCGTTGGCCGAAGCCTTCGGTGCAGACCCGGCTCAGCAGGCGTACATCCTTGGCAACAAAGGGTTTTTCCTTGTGCGGCATCAGGCGAACTACGGCCGAGTCCACTTTGGGCGCCGGTTTGAACGCGCCCGGGCCTACTTCCAGAACCGGAATGACCTGGCAGTAATACTGGGTCATGACGCTCAGACGGCCATAGGCCTTGCTACCGGGGCCGGCGGCCAGACGCAGAACCACCTCTTTTTGCAGCATGAAGTGCATGTCTTGCACCTGCTCGGCATATTCGCAGAGGTGGAAGATGAGCGGCGTCGAGATGTTATAGGGCAGGTTGCCGAAAATGCGCAGTGGCCGACCCGGTTGCATCAAGGTGGAAAAATCAAAGCGCATGGCATCGGCTTCGATGACATTGAGCTTGCTCGAAAGCACGGGGTGCTCACGCAGGCGAGCCGCCAAATCCCGGTCCAGTTCAACCACGGTCATTTTGTCGATGCGCTCGCAGACCGGTTCGGTCAGCGCCGCCAAGCCCGGGCCGATTTCGACCATGTTTTCACCCGGCTGGGGATGGATGGCATCGACAATCTGTCCAATCACATAGCGATCGTGCAGAAAGTTCTGACCGAAACGCTTACGGGCCGTGTGGCCCATATGCACCTTGCTGTTACTCATGTTCTTTTCTCTACCATCTTGATGGCGTGGTCGATGGCGGTCAGCAGACTGCCCGGATCGGCTTGGCCAGTGCCAGCCAGATCGAGGGCGGTGCCGTGATCCACCGATGTGCGGATAAAAGGAAGACCCAGGGTGATGTTGACCGAATTACCGAAGCCTTTGAATTTGAGCACCGGCAGTCCCTGGTCGTGGTACATGGCGAGTACCGCATCCGCATCCTTGAGGTATTTGTCCTGGAACAGGGTATCTGCGGGAAGCGGGCCGACCAAATTCAGCCCCTCCTCACGCAGCGTGGCCAGCGTCGGTTCAATCACATCGATCTCTTCACGACCGAGGTGACCGCCTTCGCCGGCATGGGGATTGAGGCCGCAGACATAGATGCGCGGCTTGGATATGCCGAATTTGGCACGCAGGTCGGCATCCAGAATCCGGATAATCTTAACCAGTCGCTCCGGCGTGATGGCCTTGGCCACGTAGGCGAGCGGTATGTGGGTGGTCACCAGCGCAACCCGCAGCCCTTCGGTAGCCAGCATCATCACCACATCGGGGGTGCTGGATTGCTGGGCGAAGAACTCGGTGTGGCCGCTAAATGGAACACCCGCCTGATTGATGATGCCCTTGTGCACCGGGCCAGTAACCAGCGCGGCAAATTCCCCACTCAGGCAGCCGTCACAGGCGCGTTGCAGGGTTTGCAGTACGTAGTGGCCGTTGTGCTCGTCCAGTTGTCCCGCTTGGCTGGGCGCCCCGAGTGGAATCGCACAGACGGTCAGCGTTCCGGCAGCCTGAGGGGCAGCCGGTTGGGCCGGATCGTATGGTTGCAGCGTAATAGGCAAGCCGAGCAGGTAGGCCCGCTCGGTTAATAACGCAGGATCGGCCACGACCACCAGTTGATGCGGCCACGGCTGCTGGGCAATGCGCAGTACCAGGTCGGGGCCAACCCCGGACGGTTCCCCCGGGGTCAGAACGAGACGGCTAACCATCAGCCTTGTGAGCCTTCAATGTGGATATAGGCGCCATCGCGCAGCTCATCCTGCCAACTTGCCACCTCTTCGGCGAAGCGGCGGTTGTAGATCAGCTGATAAGCACGCTGCTCCAGTGCCTTGTCAGTGGCATCCTGGCTGCGGCGATCTTCGAGCTGAACGATGTGCCAGCCAAAGCTGGTACGGAACGGTTGGCTGATCTGACCCGGTTGCAGGCGGTTAACCATGTCGCGAAACTCCGGCGCATACATGTCCGGTGAGGACCAACCCAGTTCACCACCTTGTACGGCAGAGCCCGGATCTTCGGAGTACTTCTCGGCCAGCTGACCAAACTCGGCCTTGCCGGTCTTGATGTCATGCAGGAAGCCATCAAGCATCCCCTTGGCTTTGGCGTCACTCAGGATGATCGAAGGCTTGATCAGAATGTGACGGGCTTTTACCTCGATAAGGTTAGCCTGCTGCAGCCCCTTGGTATCGAATACCTTGATGATGTGCAGACCGGCACCGGAGCGCAGCGGACCGACCACGGCGCCCTTACTGGCCCCTTGTACCGCTTCGGCCATCAGGGTAGGCATCTCCTGCAGGTTCATCCAACCCCAGTCACCCCCTTCCAGCGCTTTGGGCCCACTACTTTCAGCGATGGCCAGCTTGCGGAAGTCGGCGCCTTCAGACAGGGCCTTGAGGATGCGCTGGGCCTTGGCCTTGGCGGCATCGAGCTGGGCTGCATTGGGGCTGTCTGGCAGAGCAATCTGAATATGACCGATGTGATATTCGCTCTGTTGCTGCCCCTGCTTTTTGAGGATATCGACGACCTGCTTGACCTCTTGGTCAGAGATGTTGATACGGCGGCGCACCTGGTTGCGGCGCACCTCACTCATCAGGATCTCGCGGCGAACTTCTTCACGATACTGGGCGTATGGCGTGCCTTCCTTGTCGAGCTGGGCGCGCAGCTGCTCAACGGTCATATGATTGTCAGCGGCGATACCGGCGATGGCCTGCTCCAGTTGGGTGTCGCTGATCTTGAGGCCTTGGCGGTCAGCCAGCTGCAGCACCAGACTGTCCTGAATCAGACGATCCAGCGCCTGACGGCGCAACGTAGCATCATCGGGCAGAGACTGCCCCTGTTCGCGTGCACTGTTTTTTACCTTCTGCACCAAGGCATCTTGCTGACTCGACAGCACGACATCCTTGTTGACGACGGCGAGCACGCGATCCATCAGCTCGGGGGCGGCGTGGGCCGCATGGCTGAAGGCACTAAACATGCCTGCGGTCAGCAAGGCGATCAGGGTCTTCTTCATATCCATCTCTCAAGGCTGGGCCAGCAGAATTACTGGCCTTTCAGATTAAACGGGCGAATGTAGGGCAGTTGATCGGTGTCAAGGGAGACCGTTCTGCCGCCGCTCCCGACACTACCCAGACCTTTCATCTCGAATTGCAAACCGATGCTCTTTTCGGAGCGGGTTTTGAGGACACTGTTCTCCCAATAGGGGTTATTGTTCCACTCGACGCTCAGATTGACACTCCAGCAACAGGAGTCATATTTGACACCCACTTTGCGATCCACATCGATATTTTGCTTCACATCGCGGTAATAGCCGCCGTAGACCTGCCACTGGTTATCGATAGGAGCCATCAATACCAGACCTGCCTGACTCAGATCTTCTGCCTGACTGGTGTTGCGGAAGTTGTAGTTGCCATCTTTTAGGAAACGGTAATTGACCTGGCTAACCAGTTTATCAAGGCGATACTCAACAGCACTGTTGGCCGAGCTGAATTCTCCCACTTCGGTATCGTATTGAGCGCCAGCGTGAGCAAACCAGCGATCAGTAATGCGCGAGTCCCCCTCAAACGAGAGTGGTGAGCGGGAGTTGGTTGTAGCCGAAGCGCTGGGATAGAGCAATACGCGTGGCTTGGTCATATCAAACGCTTGGGCGATTGCCAGACGCAGCCGCTCGTCACCTGCGTTGTCATAGACTCGGCTGGTCAGCCCGGCTGTAACGCGATTGGCATCACTGATGCGGTCTAGTCCGGCATAACGGCGATCGCTAAACAGGCTGTAGTAATCCTGTTGTACATCGGTGGTGTCATAGAGACCGATGGAATCTTGGTCACGATAGGGGGTATAGAGGTACTGAACCTCTGGCTCCAGAGTCTGGGTGCCCTTGCCATCATACCAGGTGACGGGCCTGTCGAAGTTCATGCCGCTCATCAGACGAAATGAGGGCAGGGTGCGGGTCAAGGTGCCGTCTTCCAGTTTGAGCTCACCATTTTGAGTGAAGCGCTCAGAATCATAACTGACGAGATGATCGGGTACGTCTTGGTTGTACGAGGTCATCATCAGCTTGTATTGGCTGTTGAGATAGTAACCTGGCCGGGTTACCAAAGGTACGGTCAGTGTCGGCTCAAGGTGCAAACGAGTTGCTGTATAACGTTCACCCTGCTGCTTGCTACTGGCTTCAGTATCACTGTAACCAAATTTGGTTAGCTCATTATTAAAAGCCAGATCGTACCAGCTGCCCTGTTGGTAGTAGTTGTAATTAAGACGCGGCAGCATCTCGTGTGGTAGTAACGCGGTTGGGCTCAGAATCTGGTAGGTACGCACCTCGGAGGTGAGATTCCAGTTGGTCTGGTAGTAGCCAGCAGTTAACGACTGCATCAACTGGCTATCGACTTCGCTGCCAACAGCTGGTTTGAAATCGCTGTAGTAGTTGTAATCCCGATCACGCACTTTGGTGTAGTTCGCACCAAAGCGCAACGAGCCATCCATCAGGCTCGAGCCATGGGTGACATGGAATAGATAGCGGTGCCCATCGTCCAGACTACTGGTGGTACTGTTACTCGAGCCAAATTGTTTGTCATTGGCTAAGTTTTCGAAATAGAGGGAGCCCACATGGTTGGGCGCTGGCATATAGCGGAACTCAACCTGCTCCATCAGACCGCGCTTGTCCATAAAGCGCTGGGTGATGGTGGCGTCGTAGTTGGGGGCGATATTCCAGTAAAACGGCTGGGTGATCTCTGTGCCGTTACGGGACGAGGTTTTGTAACCCGGATAGAGCAGGCCGGTCTTGCGCTCGTCTTTAATCGGGAAGTTGATATACGGGAAGTAGAAGACCGGGAAGTCATAAAGCCACAGGCTGGCATTCCAGGCTTGGCCAAACACTTCGCTCTGATCGATGTCGATACTGCCCGCCTTGAGTGTCCACACCTCTTGCCCCGGTGGGCAGGTGGTGTATTCGGCGCTCTCAAGGGTGATGTTCTGATTATTGTTGGTCATGGTGACGTGCTTGGCCGAGCCACGCACCGGTGAACCATGAACCTGGTATTTGCCCTCTTCCAGCTCGGAGTTTTTGGTGTTCAGGTTGGATTTGAGGGTCTTGTCACTGGTGACGGTGATCTGGCCATCACTGTAGAAAATATTGCCAATCGCCACCATGTCGCGGCTGGTTTGGTCGAGTTGGGCGTAGTCGGAATCAAACTTGCGCACACCTTGGCGGACTTTGACGTCACCCTGATAGACAGCCGTACCGCCTTGCTTGGCATCCAGGCGATCGGCATCGACCTCGACCGGTAGGCTGTTGGGGTCCACACCGGCTGGGTTGTTTTCCACCTTGGGTACATAAGGGTAGCAGAGGCCATCAAGCAGACCGGTAGCCGGCGGCGTGGGCAGGGAAGCAGCCCACCCCGCAGTCGGGGTCAGCATGGGTACCAGCCCCAGCGTCAGGGCGAGAGGGCCAGAAATGCCCGCGATCCGTTTGGTCATGTAATAAAGACTCGAAATCCGAATGTGAGACAGCCTAATCAGAGCATGCATTCTACGCCAGCTTCGGCTCAGTTGACATTGCATGTCATTGCTTTATGTTAGCCGGCAATCATAAAGCATAATCCCGGCCAGGGCTAACTTCCCGTTGGCCGCTACGTGAGTCGCTGTTTCCATGCCTGATCGCCACGCCCTGCTGTTGCAGTGGGCCCGCCAGCTGATGGCTGACGATGCCCTGACCCTCGATTTGATCTCTGGCGATGCCAGTTTCCGCCGCTACTACCGTGGTGCCGGCCTGGTCTGGGTTGATGCCCCGCCGCAGACTGAAAAAAACCTCGAGTTTGTCCGTAATGCCGCTGCCTTGGTGCATGCCGGTGTGCTGGCGCCAGATGTTCGCTCGGTGGACTATGAGCAAGGATTTCTGTGTGTCACCGATCTGGGTGATCTC
Organism: Aeromonas sp. RU39B; assembly: GCF_900156095.1. GTDB lineage: Bacteria > Pseudomonadota > Gammaproteobacteria > Enterobacterales > Aeromonadaceae > Aeromonas. The sequence continues at coordinate 53,775 of NZ_FTMJ01000015.1, read as the reverse complement.
TCGCTGTTTGCCGTACTCAATGAGCAGAGCGTAAGTGCTTGGTATAGCAAGGCGATTGCGCTATTGCCACACCTGTCACGGGTCGAACTCGCTCTAGAGCCATTCGATGCAGCCTTCATGGCCCGGGAAAACAGCATTTTCCCGGAGTGGCTGCTGGGTCACCGCTTGGGGCTGGCTCTGACCGATGACGAGCAGGCATTGCTGGTGCGCACCTTTGCCTGTCTGACCGAGAATAACCTTGGTCAGGTGCAAGGCGTGATGCACCGCGATTTCCATTGCCGCAATCTGATGGTGTGTGACGGCGTCACGCCGGAAACCTCCCGCTTGGCCGTGATCGATTTTCAGGACATGGTGTGCGGGCCGCTGACCTACGATCTGGTCTCTTTGCTTAAAGATTGTTATGTGCGCTGGCCGGATGAGGTGGTGGAGCAGGGCTTTGCTACCGGCTATCAGTGTCTGGCTGCAGCTGGACTGCTCACCGGGGTAGATTACGCCAGCTTCCGTCGTCATGCCGATCTGACCGGGATGCAGCGTCATCTCAAGGCGGCCGGTATCTTTGCCCGTCTGCACCATCGCGATGGCAAATCCGGTTACCTCAAGGATATTCCGCGCACTCTCGGCTATGTCACCGATGTGTGTGCCCGTTATGACGAGCTCAATGAGTTTGGTCAATGGCTCGAGCGGCGCATCATTCCGGCGCTGGAGTCACGCCCATGAAAGCCATGATTCTGGCCGCAGGGCGCGGCGAGCGGATGCGTCCGCTGACGGACCATTTACCCAAGCCGCTGCTGTCTGTCGGTGGCAAACCCTTGATTGTTCACCATATCGAGCGGCTCAAGGCGGCCGGTATCACAGATCTGGTCATCAACCACGCCTGGTTGGGCCAACGTCTGGTTGAGCAGCTGGGCGATGGCAGCGCATTGGGAGTGCAGATCGCCTGGTCGGCAGAGGCGAGCGCGCTGGAAACAGCCGGAGGCATCATTCAGGCGCTGCCGCTACTCGGGAGCGAACCTTTCCTGGTCGTTAACGGCGATACCTGGATTGCGGCTGATTATCGTCTCTTCGCGTCCCAGCCTCTGGGCGACGATCTGGCGCATCTGTGGCTGGTCGATAACCCTGCGCAACATCCGCACGGCGATTTCGCGTTGCACGGAGATCGGGTGCTCGATACCCCCGGCCTGACCTTCAGTGGGGTCGGTCTCTATCACCCGCAGGCATTTGCCGAGTATGGCCCGGGAGCACGCAAACTGGCGCCCTTGCTGCGCGAATGGATGGCTTCGGGCCGTGTCGGTGGCAGCCACCTCAAGGCGGATTGGCGCGATATCGGCACCCCGGAGCGTTTGAACCAACTCGATCATGAACTCCAGGCCTCTGGCCTGGCGAGGTAACTGTTATGCGCATTTGGGGCAAGCTGCTCGGCGCTTTCTTTGGATTTCTGTTTGGCCATATTCCCGGGTTGCTGATTGGTCTGTGGATTGGTCATCGCTTCGATACCGGTATGGGGCTGCAGGGCGGATTTCGACGTCGTCCGAGTGATGCCCAGCAGGCTATCTTTTTTCACGCCACCTTCTCGGTGATGGGGCACATTGCCAAAGCCAGTGGTCAGGTGACCGAGAGCGAGATCCTGGTGGCCACCAACCTGATGGATCGAATGAACCTGACCGGTGAGCTGCGTAACCGCGCGCAGGCTTCGTTCCGGGAGGGTAAATCAGCTGATTTCCCATTGCGTCAGACCTTAAGTCAGTTCCGCGAAGCCTGCATGGGGCAGCGCGATATTCTGCGCTTTTTTCTGGAAGTCCAGCTGCAGGCAGCCTTTGCCGATGGCCACGTTCCCCCCGAAGAGCGGCGCATTCTCGAGACCATTGCCGAGGAGTTGGGATTTAGTCGCTTCGAGCTGGAGCGGATCCTGACCATGGCCGAGGCGCAGATGAACTTCTATCGCACCGGGCAAGGCGGGGGGTATCGTGGCCAGCAGCAAGGCTGGGGTGGCCAACAGGCCAGCCGTGAACCGCCACGGGATCGGCTCAAGGATGCCTATCAACTGCTCGGCGTGGCCGAGAGCGATTCCGATCAGGATGTGAAAAAGGCTTACCGCAAAGAGATGGCCAAGCACCACCCGGACAAGCTGGCGGCCAAGGGGCTACCACCCGAGATGATGGAGATGGCCAAACAGAAGGCGCAAGAGATCCAGAGCGCCTGGGAGATGATTCGCGAAGTGCGCGGCATCCGCTAACAGTGACAAGACAAACCAAAGGGGCCGCGGCCCCTTTGTGTTAGTTAGACTAATCTGCGCAGGTCATTGCCGTTGGCAAACCCATCGATATTGGCGATCACCTGCTCGGCCAAGCGCTGCATGGCGTCATTACTTGCCCAGGCCACGTGAGGCGTCAGAATAAAGTTGGGCAGTGCCAGCGCTTGCATCAGCGGATGATCGGCCGCCGGGGGCTCTTGGGTCGCCACATCAAATCCAGCGCCGCCAAGGTGACCTGAGCGCAGCGCCGCCAGCAGGGCATGCTCATCGACCAACCCACCACGCCCTACGTTGATAAGCAAGGCTCCTGGTTTCATCAACGCCAGTTCACGCTCACCAATCAGATTGCGAGTCTGATCCGTCAGCGGACAGTGCAGGCTGATCACATCCGATTCGGCGAGCAATCTTTCCAGCGGTAACCGCTCCGGGTCCGGGATGGCTTCTGGACGCAGGCTGGCCGCGTAATGCACCTGCATACCCAGCGCCGCAGCGATTTTCCCAACATCCCGGCCAATGGTGCCGCTGCCGATAATACCGAGGCGTCGTCCGGCCAAATCCATCAAACCATGGTCAAAGAAACAGAAGCGGCCACTCTCTTGCCAGCGACCGGCCTCCAGAGATTGCTGCCAGGCCTTGAGGTTACGCGACAGCGCCAGCATCAGGGCGAGGGCGTGCTCCGGCACCGACGGACCGGAATAGCCCTGCACATTGCGCACCTGAATGCCGAGCTCGCGACAGGCGGCCAGATCGATGTTGTCGGCGCCGGTGGCGGCCAGCACGATAAGGCGCAGCTTGGGCAGTTGTTCTAGGTCCGAGGCCGCCAGCCGTACCTTGTTGACGATGGCGATAGTGGCATCTTCCAGTCGCTCAACCACTTGCTGTGGTGCGGTAGCCGGGTATTCAGTCCATTGGTGGGGCAGTGAGGGCCGCTTGAGCTGCACCGAGGGTGCCAGGGTATCGCGGTCAAGAAAGACGATGTGCATGGGGCCTCCTTGGGATGGAGGCCTCATCATGCCAACAGGGAGGCGTCAGAGCCAGCCCAAGTGGTGCAGCCACCCCAGCAGGGTGGCGGGAATTTCATCGGTACTGACCAGTTCGCTGCTGCGGTAGTTGAGTTTGTGGCTGCGTTGGCCCGCGATGTTGCGCAGCTCAGTGGCCTGAGTCAGCCAGCCGTTGCTCTGGTCGATAGCAAGATCGAGTACTGGCAGCGGGCTTTGGGCGATTTCCCGTGCCAGTACCTGGTTCGCCCCTTGCTCGGCAAAACCGGCATCAAGCAGCACGGCAGCATCGGCGATCGGGCTCTCTGTGCCCAATAGTGAGGCAATCCAGTTGGCGGCACTGCCTTGCACCAGCAGCAGGCGAAATCCACCCTCCTTCAACTTGGCCTCGCTGGCTGATTTGATGCGATCGCGCAGATCAGCACGAAAGGCCTCGCGGGCCGGGTTCTTCTTCTCTTCGGCCGGATTGATCAGATGCTGATCCTGGCGTGGTAACAGCAGCAGAGTATCAAAGCCTTGCGCCGTGAGGCTGGCCGAGAGTGACCAGATCTTGCTGGTGCCCTGCCATTCGGGCAGCAAAATAGCCAGCCCCAGATATTGGCCGCTGGTGTGCTCGGCATAGAGCACCTGCTCCTTGCCGATGGTTTTGCTAAAAGGCTGGGTATGCCAGTCGCGCAGCAGTTGCTCATCGCTCTGACCCGGCGTCACCGGCATCGAAGCTTTATCCGCATCGCCCGTGGCGCTAGCGGCGCTGGCTTCACTATCGGTCGTGCTGGTAGGGGTTCCCTCGCTTGCCGGTGCTGAGCTGGGGTCGCCGGCGGCTGGGTCGGCAGGGATGGCTGTGGGCTCAGCGGCGGATGTGGCTGACGGGTCGGCCGCATTGGCCATCAGAGTGAAGAGCGAAAAGAGCAGAAACAGGAATACACGCATGATGAGTCCTCCAACCTTGCAGATAACGGCAGCCTGACCCGGTTCTTGAGCTTAAGTCACATCATAACTAGTTGTCGCGTAAGCAAACACCAGCCGTAATCCACTTTGCCAGCCATTGCCAAAAACGGGCTCAGCATTGCCGGATTGATGATTTCCCATCTTGGCTACCCCATGTTGTAGTGATGTGGCACAGAGGATGTCAGATCGGTGGTGACCGCTAGAGCTGCCCCGAGCCTGACAAATTGCGCGTGGTGAAGGCGAAAATAAAAAAGCGAGCCGGTGGCTCGCTTTTTCATTGACTGACGTCAGGCGCGGATCAGGAGATGCGACGCTTGAACTCGCCGGTACGGGTGTCGATTTCAATCTTGTCGCCGATTTCAACGAAAGCAGCAACAGACAGTTCGAAACCGGTGCCCTTCAGACGGGCCGGCTTGGTGACCTTACCGGAGGTGTCGCCACGGGCGGCCGGTTCGGTGTACTCAACTTCACGTACGATGGTGGTCGGCAGTTCGACGGAGATGGCCTTCTCGTTGTAGAAGGTCACTTCGCACGGATCTTCCATGCCGTCTACCAGATAGTTCAGAACGTCGCCCAGGTTGTCCTTTTCAACGTCGTACTGGTTGTAGTCAGTATCCATGAAGACGTACATCGGGTCGGCGAAGTAGGAGTAGGTGCACTCCTTGCGCTCCAGCATGACCACTTCCATCTTCTCGTCAGCTTTGAAGACAGGTTCAGCGGCGCTGCCGGTCAGCAGACCCTTCAGCTTCATCTTGACCACGGCGGCGTTACGGCCGGACTTGTTGAACTCGGTCTTCTGAACCACCATGGGCTCGGTGCCGACCATGACCACGTTACCAGCGCGGATTTCCTGTGCGGTTTTCATGTAAAAAATTTCCTGTTCGTGAAACGGACGGATAAAAACTGCCAGATTATATCTTCGTTTCCAGAAATTTCACTAACCGAGTGAGCAGATCGCCGCCAGTAAGCACCTGTTGCGGCCAGATTCTGGCATGCTCCTGCCAGTTTTTGGCATGGTATGGCCACTGTTGCCACAGGGCGTCGCATGCGCCTCCTTCATTGAGTGCCAGCATCAGCTGCCGGATGTAATCAGCGGCAGGTTCAGGAAGATCAGCAAGATAGCGAGTGAGAAACGCTTCCAGCTTGACCAGATGGTAATCCTCTTCCTGCGGGTAGATATGCCAAAGGAAGGGGCGCGCGGCCCATTGCGCCCGCACAAAGGAGTCTTCACCGCGTACGATGTTAACATCGCACGACCAGAGTAACCGGTCATAGCCGGCCTGATCGGTCATGGGCAGAATCACCACCCTGAGCTGGCCAGACACAATATGCTCGCCCGGTGCGCCGCTCTCCTTGCTGATGGCGCTAAGCACCTGTGGCAGTGCTCGCCCTACCGGTACCAGCAGGGTCACCGGGTGACTGCCATTGGCCCAGCTTTCAACCAGTGAGGCAATGGCTGCGCTTTCATAAGCAAACAGGCTGATACGAAGCTCGTCGGGGGCGGCGGGCGCTAAACCAAATTGGGCCCAATAGGCCGCGAGTCCGGCCTGATCTGCTTGCCAGGCCATGCGCTCACTGAGCAGGTTTTGCTCGCAAATCAGTCCACCGGTTTTGGCGGTAAAGCCTGGAAAAAAGAAGTATTTATTCAGTTGTCCTTGCGGCGAAGGGAGAGCATGGCACCCTTCAACCCATGCTTCCGCTGACAGGTATTCCAGATTGAGCCAGGCGGGCGGCGGCGTCATAGTCTGCATTCGCGCCTTGTAGGCGGCCGGCAGCTCACAGGCAAAGGCTTCAATCACCACGCGCGCCGGCTCGAGGTCGGCATCGTTGTGCCAATGCTGGATGAGGATCCCTTGCTGCTGTTGCTGTTCTTGGGTTGCATCAATGCCAGGGCAGATCCGCGCAAAACTCTCCAGATCGTCCACCCACAGCCGAACCGGGCCGAAACCTTCGTTGTGTAGCTGGCGGGCCAGCCTCCAGGTCACGCCGATGTCGCCGAAGTTATCGACCACGGTGCAGAAAATGTCGAAAGCGATGGGCATGGCGAACTCCGCGCAAGATAGCGAAAAAAAACCGGCGTGCAGGGTAGCACGCCGGGGCAGGTCACTCTATCGGCTTACTCTTTGCCGTAGACGTTGTTCTCCTGCTCACGCACCCGAATAAAGGTGGTGCGCTTGGTCAGCTCTTTTAGCTTGGCTGCGCCGACATAGGTGCAGGTAGAGCGCACACCGCCGAGGATATCGCGCACCGTCTCCTCGACCGGTCCGCGGTAGGGCAACAGCACGGTTTTGCCTTCCGATGCACGGTATTCAGCCACGCCGCCGGAATGTTTATCCATAGCGCTGGAAGAGCTCATGCCGTAGAACTTCATGAAGGGTGAGCCATCCACATCGACCACTTCGCCGCCGCACTCTTGGTGCGCGGCCAGCATGCCACCGAGCATCACGAAGTCGGCGCCGCCACCGAATGCCTTGGAGACATCGCCTGGGCAGGTGCAGCCACCGTCACCGATGATCTGGCCGCCGAGCCCGTGCGCGGCATCGGCACACTCGATGATGGCCGACAGTTGCGGATAACCGACGCCGGTTTTTACCCGGGTGGTACAGACCGAGCCGGGGCCGATACCGACCTTGACGATATCGGCGCCTTCGATGATCAGCTCTTCAACCATCTCGCCTGTCACGACGTTACCGGCAATGATGACGTGCTGCGGGCAGGCTTCACGCATTCTGGCGACGAAGGCCACAAAATGCTCAGAGTAGCCGTTGGCCACATCCACACAGATAAAGCGCAGGGCTGGTGACAGCGCCAGAATCTCGCGGGTCTTGGCAAAGTCGCCGTCCGACGTTCCGGTGGAGACCATCACATGACGCAACAGGGCTTCGTCAGAGGAGGCGACAAACTGTTGCCACTGCTCGAGGGAGTAGTGCTTATGGACTGCCGTCATCATCTCGAAGCTGGCCAGGGTGCGAGCCATGGCGAACGTGCCGACCGTGTCCATGTTGGCTGCGATAATGGGCACACCCTGCCACTGGGTGCCGGTGTGCTTGAAAGTAAACTGGCGGGTCAGCGTGACCTGGGAGCGGCTCTTGAGGGTAGAGCGCTTGGGGCGAAACAGTACGTCCTTGAAGCCGAGCTTCAGGTCTTCTTCGATACGCATGGCGTGTGGTCCTTTCAACTAGATGGTAGTTGGCAGGCACAAAAAAACCGGTGGTTTTTCAGGGCCCCCGGTTTACGACAGTCTAGCCAGAAAACCGCATCCGGCAAGACTGATAATTTCACATTGGGTGTGATATCGTCGCTCTAATAACCTGAGCTCAGTGATGGGTTCATTCGGATATCCCCGCCAATTCATCAATCATCCCCACCATGCGACCCAGCTCCGGCTTGGTGATGGTGTCATTTGCACCCAGCTGCAGCGCTTTGGCACGGTTGTCTTCGCTCATGATCGACGAGAACATGACGATCGGCATCTGTTCAAACATCGGGTTTTCACGCAGCCGTTTTAGCAGGTGCATACCGTCCATGCGCGGCATCTCAACGTCAGTCACGATGGCGTTGACGTAGGCGCTGACTGGCTGTTTTTCGGCAAGAGCGTGCTGCTCGATATCGCTCAGCATATCCAGCGCATCACCACCGTCTTTGGCGGTAATGACGTGATAACCAGCGGTACTCAAGGTGTTTTCAATCAGTTTGCGAATGAACGCCGAGTCATCCACAACCAGCACGGTCTTGGCGTCACGTTTGGCCATCATGCGGTCACTGAGCACCACACGACGATCCTGGGTGACGTCGTATTTTTCCATGCTCAGTTCGGGGTTGATGGTGGCAATGATCCGTTCAAAATCGAGGATCATGATGAGGTTGCCGTCGCGACGAACCACGGCCACAACGCAATCATTTTCGCCGGCTTCGAGGAATTGGCTCGGCGACTCCACATCTTCCCAAGAGACGCGGTGAATTCGACTGACGCTATCGACCAGAAAGCCGTTGGCCATGCGGTTAAAATCCGTGACGATGACCACCTTGCCGACAAGGTCAGAGCGGGTCTTTACCCGCAGCCAACCGGCCAGATCGACCAGCGGGATCAGACGGTCGCGCAGGGAGAATACCCCCACCATGTGCGGCTGTGCGTTGGGATAATCGGTGGTTTCCGGTACCCGAATCACTTCACGTACCTTGGCCACGTTAATGCCGTAATAGGCGACCTTCTCGCGCCCATCCGGCAGTTGCTTGTGCAAGTGGAACTCGATGATTTCGAGTTCATTGGTACCACTCTCTGTCAGAATCGCGCTGCGCGATCCTCCCCCGACTCCACTCATGTCTACTCCCTCAACACCTTGGCGGCTTCGCTCCCGGGCACTGGTCTCAGTATAGGAGCTTGTTAAACGTGATTATCGACCGATTCTGACAATCGGCCAGTTTAAGGCCGGCAAGTTGTGAATCAGATCTTAAAAAATACTTATTTAACAATATGATAGGTAATTATAATTTTTCTGCTGTGCACCCTGAATAAAGAGCGACCAAATCCCGTAATTGCTTGATAAGTGTGGCCCTTCCCCCCAAGCGAAGAGGGTGGGCCAGCTTTTCCCAAGGTTGGTATTGCCATATGGCACCTATCAGGAGTTGCTGGTGGAGTGCGGGCCAGCGGGAGATCTGGTCTGTGCAGGTGAGCAACCAATGCTGCAGTGTTCCCTGGCATAGTTCAAACGGGCGCTGATGACAGGCAAAGCCACGCAGGTCTTGCCACTGCCACGTTGTCAGTGGAGCAATGCCGTGTGGCGGCGGCAAACAGAGCGCCAACGCGCCCGCAGGGAGCTGGCGCAGCTCCCCGGCTAGCAGGCTCGGCAAGGTCATCAGAAAGCGCCGTTGCCACTGCTCCAGTTCATCAGTGGAGGAAGGTGAGAGCGCTTTGAGCATCAATACCGAGTGACTGCCGCTGGCGGCATCGCGCTGTAAGCCGATCCGCAGGGCATGAAAACCGGCATGACGCCAAAAGGGGATTAACTCTTCACCTGCCGAAAAGGCGGTGCCCAGGTAATCGAACCCGTTGTCGCGATAGTGCTGCTCAAGGTGTGTGATGAGCTGGTGGCCCAATCCTTGGCGATGCAGGGTCGGATGAATGGCGATACGCATCACCCGGGCATAGCGGCGCTCCCCAGCCGTGATAAGGCCAGCGTGAGCGAGCAGTGATTGCGGCAGTAACTGCCCACGTGGACGGCGTCGCCCTTGCCAGATGGCCTGTGCCATTTCCGGGTCGATGGGCCCTTCGTGCAGCACCAGTGCCACGCCGAGTAAGTCAGAACCGGATTCGAGCAGATGGATATCCAGATCCGGGCTTTCCAGCAGGCTGCGCAGATCGCTCGGGCGAGTCTGATAGTGAGCCAGCACGAGCAGGCCAAACAGTCGCATCAGCAGGGCTTCATCATCAGCCACACAGTCGGCGCTGACCATGCGCCAGGTTATCTGCGTGGGCTGCTCCGGTTCATCAGCCGCGGCGGCCAGTGCCAGCATGCGATTGATCAGCGCTTCCAGTGGATCACGCTGACTCCAGCGAATGGGTGTCTCCAGCCGCAGGCTCTGCCAGCCGGGACAGCGCCGATCGAGGTGGCGTTTAAAGCGCAGATGAAAACCGCGCCCGGTCCCCTCATAGCCATGCTCGGTGGTGGCAAAGACCATGCGGTGATAATGGGCCAGCAATCCTTCCAGCAGCGGTGTCGGGATCGCGGCAGCTTCATCGACCAGCAACAGATCTAACTCGGGTTGTTCATCCAGCAGCCGGTCCGGGCTGAAATAGTGCAGGGGGGCATGCGGGCCGGCGTGTGCAAACAGGGGATCCACGCAGCTTCTGGCCGGCGCGGTCACGCCGATGCGCAGTGATGGCGTCTTGGTCAGCAGTGTCGCCACCGCCAGTCCAAGCACACTGCTTTTGCCACGACCGCGGTCGGCAGTGATCACCAGCGGCCGCTTGCGATGGCCTTCCAATACGCGGGTAATGGCGGCAATCGCCTGCTGCTGGTCTGGGGTGTGGGGATGTGTGGAGTCAATCGGTTGCCAGACGACGTCTGCTGTTTGTGTGGGTAGTTGCAGCGCAGGGTCGTCTTGCAGCAGACGCACCAGCCGGCGCAAAAAACCGTGCCCGCAGCGCCCGGCCTGGGTGGGTTCGCTGACCAGACGCTGCCGGTCAGGATCGGCAAACTCAGGCCATTGGCTCCGTGGCGGGGTAAGTAGCAGCAGCAGGCCGCCAGCGCGCAAGGTGCCGCTGACTGCGCCAAAGGCATCGGCATGGAAACCGCTGAAGGCATTGAAGACCAGCGTGTCGCACTCCTGCCCAAGGCGTTGTAATCCCTTGGCTGCAGGTTGTGGCTGCTGCTCTGGGGGGCCATCACCGAGCCATAGGCATACCCCATCCAGCCAGTTTAACGCCTGCTCGATGCACTCAGTTTCGCTGCCCTCTAGCCAGATCAGTCGGCGCTCACCGGCGGCTTTAAGCTGCTGCCTGAGCGTCATCGCCGCACGTCGAACATCTGATCGCCCATCTGATCGATAAAGGTTTGGGCTTTGCGCAACATGAAATCACGGGCGTCATCGGGATTGACGAACAGATCGGAGCGGATAAAGCGGTGCTCTTTGAGCTCACCGTCGATGTCACGGGTGATACGACCGGCCAGACGGTACTGACCGCCTTCTGCCTGCGGCTCGGGATAGATGAGATAGCCCTGGTATTCGGTCGGGGTGACCTGGGGGGCGGGTTGGCTTTCGGATGCGCCACCAAACAGGGCGCCAAACAGTTTCTTAAGCATGCTGAACCTCCGGTTTGTCAGCATGTTACCAAGCAACCGGAGGCGGGCAAGACTCTTTGTTCTGAAGGGAAGGAAAGTCGCGCTTAAGCTTGTCTGGTCTTAGTAAAGACTGACTTCGCTGTGATAGAGCATCCACTCCTCTTCAACCCTGCCATCGGGCAAGTGGCAGTAACCGGTCGTCCCGCCCGCTTCATTGCGCAGTTCGAGTTTGCCGCCTTGCCTGATGCAATATTCAGAGGCCGGGTTAGCTATCTGCTTGGAGTGAGGGGCCGGCGGCGTCGCGCTGCAGCCGGAGAGTGACAGTAAGGAACAAGTAGCGAGAAGAAGTAATGTTTTGGGCATGATGACGCCGTTGCGTGCGAAGCGATATCACCCACCCTAGGTGGGGTAATCGACAAACACAATGGGACCACTTGGTCGCAGGGTCATAACACGCTTGGAACCCTGTCACATCCGACAGGAATTGTCTGTTTTAAGAAACCGTAAGTGTTTAGTTAATTAGAAATAAATCATAGTTTTACGTAAATTTGCGTCAGCCTGTGTCGTGATCTGGAGCGACGAGTCACCTGCCCATTTCGGCGGATTTGTATAGTGACCAGGAAGTTATCTTCCATCTTTGGAGACCACTATGCGTCGTGTGCTTTCTCTCTCTCTGTTGCTGGCGTTTAGCGCAGCACCGGCTATGGCATCGGATACCCTCGGGACCGTGCTGGGCGGTGGTGCCGGTGGCGCGGCAGGGGCCGTGATTGGCAAGCAGTTTGGCGGCGATACCGGAGCCCTTATCGGTGCTGCGCTCGGTGGCGCAGCGGGTGGCACTGTCGGTGCCAAGAAGGGTAACAAGAATGAAGCAGCCATCGGCGGTGCTATTGGTGCTGTCAGTGGTGCTGCGCTTGGCAAGAGCATGGGTGGCTCGACCGGTCAGTTGATCGGTGCGGGACTGGGTGGGGCGGCCGGATCGACCATCGGTGCTCACAATGGCGATGCCGACAAGCCAAAAGCCTCCCACTATGATGACCACCCTGACTTTGCCTACTTTCACAAGAAGCACGGTCATGGTCACGGTCACCACTGGCGCGACTGACCTGTACAACACAAAGGGCCCGTCGGGCCCTTTGTGTTTATGAGATTTAGCTTCGCAGCCACTGGCGGATGCGGTTGGCATCCCCGACCGGGGTACGTTTCCCCTGGGCGTTGAGCAGGATGATGGCCAGTTCGCGGTTGTCCGGTTTGGCCCGCATCACCAGGCAACGGCCAGCTTCGTCGGTATAGCCGGTCTTCGAGAGATGCACATCCCAGTCGGAGTTCTTCACCAGAGGGTTGGTGTTGTTGAACATCAGGGTATAGGCCGGCGAGTTGAAACGCATCTCGCGGCTGGTGTCCTGAGTGAACTGGCGGATCAGCGGCTGACGATAGGCGGCTGCAACCAGCTTGGAGAGATCCCGCGCCGTCGAGACGTTGCGAGTGGTCAGCCCGGTTGAATCATAGAAGCGGCTGCTACGCATGCCAAGCTGACGAGCCTTGTTGTTCATGGCTCGAATAAATGCGGGTTTGCCACCCGGATAATGGCGCGCCAGTGCCGAAGCCATCCGGTTTTCCGACGACATCAGCGCCAGGTGCAGGGCATCACGGCGGGTGACCTTGGTTCCCATGCGAATGCGTGAGTGGGTTCCTTTGAGAAGATCGCGATCGCTCTCGTCCACCGTAATCACATCATTGAGGTTTTGCTTGGCATCGAGCACCACCAAGGCTGTCATCAGCTTGGTGAGTGAGGCTATCGGGCGCACCTGATTAGGATTTTTCTGGTACAGGGTTTGGCCCGAATTGACGTCCAGCACCAGTGCGCTGGAAGACATGACCTGCAGGGCGGGTTTGGCCGCAACGGCCGGAGCAATGAAAAGTGAACCTGCCAGCATGCCCAGCAGACCCAAGGCTCGAAGAGAGAACCCCATACAACGACTCCATTCACAACGAAGACCCATACCTGTTGGTATGGCAAATAAAGGCGCTAGATTCACTCATTTTTGACAGTGGAAAACAAGAGAGCCGGCTTATTTTAATTAAATGCCGGCTCTACAGGGTTATTTATTGCGCGATGCTACGCGCCGTTTGCGGATTTGGCGCCAGATAATGGCCCCCAGACCCAGCGCCAGCAGCACCAGCGGCAGATAGAGAATAAAACTGAGGAACTGGTTCTGGTAGGTTTCGGCCAACTTGGTGTGGCTGATGTAATAACCGAAAAAGACCAGCGGCGTGCACCACATCATGGCACTGATCAGGTTGATGATAAGAAAGCGCCCCTGCGGAATTTCGGCTGCGCCCACGATGCACGGATAGACGGTGCGTACAAACGCGATATAGCGCGCGGTGATCAGGGTCAGAATGCCGTACTTGTTGAGCAAGTAGTAAGCCTTCTCCTGATGCGCCTTGTCGATGTGAGATAGCAGGCGATGGTAGAGCTCGGTGTGACCAAAGAATCGCCCCTGCATATAGCCAAGCCAGGTGCCGAAAAACGAGCAGGCAATCAGCATCGGCAGGACAGCCCACGAGACCACATCCTGATAAATCAGCACGCCGGTGAGCACCAGCAAGCTGTCGCCTGGCAGGAAGGCCGTCGGCAGAAAACCATTTTCCAGAATCATGAACAAGGCCAGCATGAAGCAGAGCATGGTTGACAGTTTCGGATCGGACAGGGCGACCAGATCCAGATTCATAAAGGCGTGAGCCAAGTGGTAAAACTGCTCCAGCATTACAAGCTCCGCTTAATTATTCAGACCTGGGTGAGGCCAGCACTTTGTCGATGCGCAGGCCATCCATGTCGACGATTTCCAGCTGCCACTGCTCAAGCACCAGCAGGTCGCCAGTTGCCGGGATACGGCCGAGCAGGAACATGATAAGACCACTGAGAGTATGATAGTGGTGCTTGTCCTCTTCCGGCAGGCGGGAAAGAGACAGACAATCTTTCAGCTCGGGGAGCGGGATCAGGCCATCGAGCAGCAGGCTGCCGTCGGCACGTGTCACCACCCAGTTTTCATCCGAGGCATCATCCAGAAAATCACCGGCTAGCGCTTCGAGCAGATCGCGCTGGGTAACCAATCCTTGCAGCTCACCATATTCGTCCACCACCAGTGCCAGCGGCTCGGAGTGGGTGCGAAAATGGTTCAGCAGCTCCAGTCCGTTCAGGGTTTCCGGCAGCAGAGAGCCGCTTTGCACCATGGCGCGCAGGTCCGGCTCGCGGCCCGCGACCAGTGCATCAAGGACACGGGGCGCGTGCAGGATCCCGATCACGTTCGAGAGGGAACCTTCGCAGACCGGGTAATAGCTGTGCTGGTGCTGGGCCATCCGTTTGAGGTTCTCCTCTTGCGGCAGCTCCAGATCCACATAGTGCATGTCGCTGCGCGGCACCATCAGGGAGGCCAGTGTACGCTCATCAAGACGAAAGACGTTGCGCAGCATCACGTGTTCCTGATCCTCAATCACGCCGGCTTCAGAGCCCTCGACCAGCATGGCGTGGATCTCCTCTTCGGTGACGTTGTTGCTGCCATCCTGACGAATGCGCAGCAGGCGCAGCGTTGCGTTGGTTGACGAGGAGAGCAACCAGACAAACGGGCGGGTCAGCATAGCTAAGCCCAGCATCGGGCGTGCAACCAGACAGGCGATGCGCTCGGCACTGATCTGGCCAAGTCGCTTGGGCACCAGCTCACCGATGACGATGGAGAGATAGGTCACCGCCACCACCACTGTGATGGTGGAGACCAGCGAACTGACACGCTCGCCCATGCCCCACTCTTGCAGCCAGAGGGCAAACGGTTGGGCCAGCACGGCTTCGCCATAAATACCGTTCAGCAGTCCGATGCTGGTAATCCCGATCTGGACCGCAGAGAGAAAGTTGGTGGGATCTTCCGCCAGCCGCATGGCGATAGCCGCGCCACGACTTCCCTCATCAGCCAGGCGGCTGAGGCGGGCTTTTCGGGCGGTCACGATAGCGATTTCAGACATGGCGAAGATGCCGTTGAGCAGAATCAATCCAATAAGGATCAACAATTCCATATAGGTGTGCAGGTTCCTGAAAGACAAAGCTCTGGCATTCTAATGAATTTGGCGCCGTTGTGCTTGCAAAACCTGCGTCTGTGGCGCAATCGGGCGATAACGCCGGATAAGGGACACAAAAAAGTAAAAACCCCCTGCAAAGAGGGGGTTTTATTCATTTAAAGTTCAGCTTACAGGGCCGCGATTTGCGCTTGCTGGGCTTCAAGCTTGCTCAATTGAAGCTTGTAGTCAGCCAGCTTCTCGCGCTCCTTAACAATCACCGCTTCCGGCGCCTTGGCTACGAAGCCTTCGTTGCCGAGTTTGCCTTCGATGCGGCCGCACTCACCGGCCAGCTTGGCGATCTCTTTGGCCAGACGTGCCAGCTCGGCATCCTTGTCGATAAGGCCGGCCATCGGGATCATCAGCTCGGTGTCACCGACCAACTTCTTGACCGACAACGGGGCGTCTTCACCGGCAGCCAGAACGCGGATTGAGGCGAGCTTGGCCAGGGTCTTGAGGAAGGTCTCGTTGTCGGCAGCGCGCTTGGCATCCACCTCGTTGCATGCCAGCAGCACCTCAAGCGGTACGCTCGGCGCTACGTTCATCTCGGCGCGGATATTACGGATACCGACGATGAACTCCTTGATCCACTCACTGTCAGCCAGTGCGGTCTCGTCTACCTTATCCTGCTCGAACGCCGGGAACGGCTGCAGCATGATGGTATCGGCAGTGATGCCGGCCAGCGGAGCCACCGACTTCCAGATGGTCTCGGTGATAAACGGGATCAGCGGATGAGCCAGACGCAGCAGGGTCTCCAGCACGCTCACCAGGGTGTGGCGGGTGGCACGTTGCTCGGCGGCAGTACCGTTCCACAGTACCGGCTTGGTCAGCTCCAGATACCAGTCACAGAACTGGTTCCAGATGAACTCATAGAGCACACCAGCGGCGATATCGAAGCGATAGCCATCCAGTGCGGAGCGGAAATCACGGATAGCCAGTTGCAGCTGGGACTGGATCCAGCGATCCGCCAGGCTGTAATCGGCGGCGGCAGTCGGGCTGCAATCCTGCTCTTCCGTGTTCATCAGCACATAACGGCTGGCATTCCACAGCTTGTTGCAGAAGTTGCGGTAGCCATCGAGGCGCTTCATGTCCCAGTTGATGTCGCGACCGGTCGAAGCCAGCGCGGCCAGAGTGAAACGCAGGGCATCGGTGCCGTGGGCTTCGATCCCTTCCGGGAACTGCTTGGCGGTACGCTTGCCAATCTTCTCGGCCAGTTGCGGCTGCATCATGTTGCCGGTGCGCTTCTCGAGCAGCGCTTCCAGACTGATGCCATCGATCATGTCGAGCGGATCGAGCACGTTGCCCTTGGACTTGGACATCTTCTGACCCTCTTCATCGCGGATCAGGCCGGTGATGTAGACGGTCTTGAACGGCACTTGCGGCTGGCCGTTGTCATCCTTGATGAAGTACATGGTCATCATGATCATCCGGGCGATCCAGAAGAAGATGATGTCAAAGCCGCTCATCAGCACGTCAGTCGGGTGGAAGGTCTTGAGTGCGTCGGTGTTTTCCGGCCAGCCCAAGGTGGAGAAGGTCCACAGGGCGGAGCTGAACCAGGTATCGAGCACGTCGTCGTCCTGACGCAGTACGGTCACGGCCGGAATGCTGTGCTTGGCACGAACTTCGTCTTCACTGCGGCCAACATAGACATTGCCCGCTTCGTCATACCAGGCCGGGATGCGGTGACCCCACCAGAGTTGACGGGAGACACACCAATCCTGAATGTCGCGCATCCAGGAGAAGTACATGTTTTCGTACTGCTTGGGCACAAACTGGATACGGCCATCTTCCACCGCTTCGATGGCAGTTTTAGCCAGCGGCGCAACACGTACATACCATTGGTCGGTCAGCATCGGCTCGATGGGGACGCCACCACGGTCACCGTACGGCTGTTGCAGGATGTGATCCTTGATGGAGTCGAGCAGACCCATCTCTTCCAGCTTGGCCACGATGGCCTTACGAGCCGCAAAGCGCTCGAGACCGGCAAACTCGGCCGGCAGGGTCGCGTCATAAGCGGTCGATACATTGCCTTCGCTGTCAAACACTTCGGCCACGGCGCGCACATGGGCGTCGAGGGTGAAGATGTTGATCATCGGCAGGCTGTGGCGCTTGCCGACCTGGTTATCGTTAAAGTCGTGGGCCGGGGTGATCTTCACGCAGCCGGTGCCCTTCTCCATGTCGGCGTGTTCGTCGGCGACGATGGGGATGAGGCGGTTGACCAGCGGCAGCACAATGTGTTGGCCGATCAATGCCTTGTAGCGCGGATCTTCCGGGTTAACCGCCACGGCGGTGTCACCGAGCATGGTTTCCGGACGGGTGGTGGCAACGATCAGGTAATCCTGCCCTTCAGCGGTTTTGGCGCCATTGGCCAGCGGATAGCGCAGGTGCCACATGTGGCCCTTCACTTCCTTGTTTTCCACTTCCAGATCGGAGATGGCGGTACCGAGCTTGGGATCCCAGTTCACCAGACGCTTGCCGCGGTACATCAGGCCATCGTCATAGAGACGGACAAACACTTCTTGTACCGCCTTGGAGAGGCCCGGATCCATGGTGAAACGCTCGCGATCCCAGTCTACCGAGTCACCGAGACGACGCATCTGACGGGTGATGGTGCCGCCGGACTCTTCCTTCCACTGCCAAATCTTGTCGATGAACGCCTCACGACCGTAGTCGTGACGGGTCTTGTTCTCTTCGGCGGCGATCTTGCGTTCGACCACCATCTGGGTGGCGATACCGGCGTGGTCGGTACCCGCTTGCCACAGGGTATTTTTACCCAGCATGCGGTTGTAACGAATCAGAGTATCCATCAGGGTCTGCTGGAAGGCGTGACCCATGTGCAGGCTGCCGGTGACGTTGGGCGGCGGAATCATGATACAGAACGATTCTTTGCTGGTGTCGCCGTGCGGCTTGAAGTAACCCTGGGATTCCCAGTGCTGGTAGAGCGCCTGTTCGATGGCGTTATGGTTGAAGGTCTTTTCCATGGTATCGCTGTTTTCCGAAGAATCTCAAAGGGGGTGCAATCAGGGTGCAGTGGCCGGGGTGGCGGGCGGCGGCTCGAGCGTGTCGAGCTGGTGCCCTGCCAGGCGGTAAGCCTTGTAGCGCTCGCGGGCCAGTTGCTTGTCGCGCTCATCAGTGGGGACAAAATCTACCACTTGAGCGAACTCTCCTGCAAACAAAGGTGCGTCATCGGCCAGGTTGATAAGGCGGGCATAACGCCGGCGCGGTGGCTGCCAGCCTATCTCGACTGGTGCCTGACCGGCTTCGCCCTGCAGCTGGTGCGGCACAAAGCGCTCTGGCGGCAGCTGCCACAGCAGCTCATCGAGCTGGTGCGCCTGCGCTTCATTCTGGCACAGGCAGAACAGATGACCGCTTTGCCATAGCTCGGCAGCCAGCTGGCAGACCAGCGTTTCGCGCTGGTTATCCGTCATCAGGTAGAAGGTGATCTGACTCATGGATCTCCTCGTGGCTTAAACGCGGCCTCTGGTTAAAACAACAAGGAAGAGGCGAGCCTCTTCCTTGGTTAAGCGGGGAATCGTGAGATCCCTTAATCCTTGACCTCGATATCCACTCCGGCCCGGTTCAGCAGGAACTGGGTCAGCAGTGGCACCGGACGGCCGGTTGCGCCTTTATCCTTGCCACTCTTCCAGGCGGTCCCGGCGATATCCAGGTGGGCCCAGTTGTACTTCTTGGCAAAGCGCGACAGGAACGCAGCGGCAGTAATGGTCCCGGCCGGACGACCACCAATGTTGGCCATGTCGGCGAACGGGCTATCGAGCTGCTCCTGATATTCATCAAACAGGGGCAGACGCCAGGCGCGGTCACCGGCTTGCTCGGAGGCGCCGACCAGCTCGGAGGCGAGCGGGTTGTGGTTGGCCAACAGACCGGTGGTGTGGTGGCCCAGCGCGATGACGCAGGCACCGGTGAGGGTCGCCACGTCAATCACGCTGTCCGGGTCATAACGATCCACATAGGTCAGGGCATCGCACAGCACCAGACGGCCTTCGGCATCGGTGTTGAGCACTTCGATGGTCTGGCCGGACATGGAGGTGAGGATGTCGCCGGGGCGATAGGCGTTGCCACCCGGCATATTCTCACAGCCTGCCAGCACGCCAATGACGTTGAGCGGCAGTTGCAGCTCGGCCAGCGCATGCAGGGTACCGAGCACCGCAGCGGCGCCACCCATGTCGTACTTCATCTCGTCCATCCCGTCGGATGGCTTGATGGAGATACCGCCGGAGTCGAAGGTCAATCCCTTGCCAATCAGCACGACCGGCTTGGCATCCGGATGTCCCTTGTACTCGACCACCGCCATCATGGCTTCATTTTCCGAGCCACGGGCGACCGCCAGATAGGAGTTCATGCCGAGTTCTGCCATCTCCTGCTCACCGATCACCTTGGTGGTGATGTTGGGATAAGCATCCGCCAGGCGGCGAGCCTGGGAGGCGAGATAAGCCGGATTGCAGACGTTGGGCGGCATGTTGGCCACGTCACGGCACACCTTGGTGCCCAGGGCGACGGCCAGACCGTGGGTGATGGCTTTTTCGCCAATGGTCAGTTCACGTCGCGTCGGGACGTTGAACACCAGCTTGCGCAGCGGACGACGCGGCTCCGCCTTGTTGGTCTTGAACTGGTCAAAGGTATAGAGACTGGCCTTGGTCGCTTCGATCGCCTGGCGAACCTTCCAGTAAGTATCGCGTCCCTTGACGTGCAGCTCGGTCAGGAAGCAGACCGCTTCCATCGAACCGGTTTCGTTCAGGGTGGTGATGGTTTTGCTGATGATCTGCTTGTATTGGCGCTCATCGAGCTCACGCTCTTTACCGCAACCAACCAGCAGGACGCGCTCGCTCAGGACACCGGGTACCTGATGCAGCAGCAGCATCTGCCCCGGTTTGCCTTCCAGATCACCCCGGCGCAGCAGCGAGCTGATGTAGCCATCGCTGATCTTGTCCAGTTGCTCGGCGACCGGTGAGAGGCGACGAGGTTCGAAGACGCCCACCACAACGCAGGCACTGCGCTGTTTCTCGGGACTGCCACTTTTAACACTGAACTCCATGCAATCTCCTAGATCTAAAGACAAGGGGCGCCGTTTCATGAATAATGAGGCGCTCTTGGGGTCGACCTGATGGCGCCAAGCCCCTGGCACCGCGTCTAAATAGGAAAAATCTAAACTAGAGTCCTATTTTTCAGGCATTCGACCAAAAACACAAGTTTACGTGGGAATGACTGTGATCGTTTTCCGATATTTATTCAAAGAAACCCTGAAAACCCAGCTGGCGGTGCTGTTTGTGCTGTTGCTGATTTTTGTCAGTCAACAATTCATCAAAATCATCTCCGATGCCGCGCAGGGTGATGTGCCGACCACGCTGGTCACCACCTTGCTGTGGTTGAACTTGCCCAATATGGCGCTGCTGATGCTGCCGATCAGCCTGTTTCTGGCCATTTTGTTCACCCACGGCCGGCTCTATGCGGAAAGCGAGATGACCGTAATGCATGCGGTCGGCTTCGGACCCCGTCTGGTGATGGGTTCGGCCATGTTGCTGGCGTTGCTGACAGCAGGCGTCGCGGTGGTGAACACTCTGTGGGTGGCGCCAGAGGCCAAGGAGCGGGAATATCAGGTGATGGATCAGTTCAAAGCCGACCCCGGTATTGCCCTGCTGCAGGAAGGACGTTTTATGGAGCTGGATAAGGGCCGCACCGTGGCTTACATCCAGGAGCTGAGCAACCGCAGCACCGATCTCAAGAAGATCTTTATAGTGCAGCAGGCAGAAAATGGTAAGCCGCCGTCACTGGTGGTGTCCGATACCGGCAAGGTCAGCATCGATAAGGATGGTTTGCAGTGGCTCACCCTCAATGACGGCACCCGTTATGAGGGGCAGTTTACCGGCAAGGCGTTTCGCATCTCTGATTTCAGCAGTTACGGGGTGGTGATCCAGCAGCGCAATCTGGAAGAGTCCAAGCGCAAGTCTACCGCCAAGCCGACCAGCGAACTGCTGCAACGTGGCTTGAGCAAGGATCTGATGGCGGAATTGCAGTGGCGGATTTCGTTGCCGCTCTCGATTCCGGTGCTGACCTATCTGGTGGTACCGTTGGCACGGGTTAACCCGCGTCAGGGACGCTATGCCAAGTTGCTGCCGGCGATCCTGCTCTACCTCTCCTATTTCCTGTTGCTCAGCGCCGGTCGCTCGGCCATCGCCAGCGGTGCGCTGCCATATTGGCCGGGTATGTTACTGATCCCGCTCGGTTATCTGCTGCTTATCGGGCTACCGCTCAACCTGCAGGATACCGCTTGGTGGAACCGAACCCGACGCACATTGCGTAAGCCAGCCAAGGCCTGATGACTCCGGAGATTTTGCATGTTTGGCATTCTTGACAGATACATTGGCCGGATCATCTTCATGTCGATCCTGCTTTCCGAGCTGACACTGGTAGGGCTGGCTGGCCTTATCAAGTTTGTCGAGCAGCTCAAGTCGGTGGGCGATGGTGATTACACCATGATGAAAGCCTTCTTCTACGTGCTGCTGTCGATGCCCAAAGAGGCAGTGTTGTTCTTCCCGCTGGCGGCACTGCTTGGTGGTCTGATCGGTCTGGGGCAGCTGGCCTCCAGCTCCGAGCTGGTGGTGATGCAGGCCTCTGGCCGCTCCAAGCTCAGCATCGTGCTGGCTGCGCTGAAAACCGCCATCCCGCTGATGATCGTCTTTACCATGATGGGTGAATACGTGGCGCCGATCGCCAAGCGCACGGCGGAAGATATTCGTGCCGGTGCCATGTCGGAAGGGCGTTTGACCCTGATGGCGTATGGGGTGTGGGCCCGTGATGGCAGTGATTACGTCAATATCGGCGGCGTGCGCAGTGATGGCAACCTGACCGGCATCACCCTTTACCGTTTCAATGACCAGCGCAAGCTCGACGAGGTGGTGATCGCACAAGAGGCCCAATTTCAGGATCATCACTGGCAGCTCAAGTCAGTCGTGACCACCCATTTCTCCGACCCCAACCGCATCACCCAGGATCGCAGCGCCACGGCGCAGTGGAAATCCGAGCTGACGCCCAAGGAGCTTGGCGTGGTGAGTATCGACCCGGAAAACCTGTCGGTAAGCGGGCTGTTTGATTACATCGGTTATCTCAAGGCCAACGAGCAGGATGCCGGTCGCTATCTGCTCGAAATGTGGCGCAAAGTGCTGTCGCCGCTGACGGTGGTGGCGATGGTGCTGCTTGCTTCATCGTTTATCTTCGGACCGCTGCGCTCGGTCAGTATGGGCGCGCGTATGCTGATGGGCATCATCACCGGTTTTCTGGTCTATGTCAGTGACCGTCTGTTTGGCCCCATCAGCCTGGTTTATTCGGTGCCGCCGATTATCGGTGCCGTTGCCCCAAGCCTGCTGTTTGGCGGTGGGGCGCTCTATATCCTCAGTCGTAAACGCTAGACACAGAACGGGGCGCCTTGGCGCCCCGTTGCTTATTACTTGTTAAGCTGTTCGAGATTCTCTTCCTTCGTCAGCACCACCATCTCGCATTCGGCCCAGATATCCTGAAAGGACTTGTCGCTAAATAGCACCATCAGGGTGCCAAGGCCAAAGGCTGACGTTGCCATACGAATCAGGGCCTGGGTCAGCGTAATGTTGCTGCCATCTTTGTTTTGCACCCGCAGTCGCCAGGCGCGCATGCCGATGGTTTGGCCGGCCCGAACCCAGAACCAAGCGTAAAACCCGATGATGATCGCTGCCAGCCAGGCGGTATACAGCAGGCTGTGGCTCAGAAGGTCAGCCATATCCTTGCCCTCTTCGAGTTGGGTGAGCCCCAGCGCCAGCAGCAGATAGGCCACGCCCAGACCGATAAATCCGCCGATGATCAGCAGTGACAAGACAATCAGTGCGTCATAGACCCAGGAGCCCAACCGCCGGAAAAAACCGGCACTGGGATGAGTCGGTTTTACCTGCGCCGGCGCACTTTGGCGGGGAGGTGAAGATTTGCGTTTGGCCATGATAATCCTTCCTTGAGCGATGGCGGGCATTGTAGGGAGTGGGAAGCAGGTCGGCAAGGTGTTGAATAAATGGACAAACAACCACACTTAGCGGAAATATTGCTTGCTTGGCGATCACCCATTCGTATAATCGCACGCACTGCCCGGGTGGCGAAATCGGTAGACGCAGCGGATTCAAAATCCGCCGGGTAAAACCGTGTCGGTTCGAGTCCGACCCCGGGCACCACTTAGAATTCAATGACTTAAGGCCACCCAAGCGGGTGGCCTTAAGTTTTTCTAAGCCTAGATATCTTCAAATCAGTTGCTTACCGGCTTAGGTTGGTGCCTTCTCCACCCCATCATTTTGGCTTGATTGTAGGGGCTGGGTGACTCAATGCGTCCTGCACCGTTCTTTCAAGAGATTTCCCTTTCATTTTGTCCACTCGCTTGAACCGATAACGGTTCTTCCTCTTTACTGCAGCTGCACACTCTTGGTGCGTGACCAGAACGGTGCACAGACCCCGAGCATCACATCCCACATTGGCGCATGTCGCGCACACTAATGGTGCAATTTATCGCTAATACCCCTCTTAGATCATGATTCCACGGGATATTTTCTAGTTGGAACGGTTTCTGCAATAACCCTGTCAGTGCGATATCTGAATCCGGTATCGACTCCGAAATAGTTAAGGAACTGATTCCGGCGTCAAGCTGGTAAAACATGGAAGGAGAGGTTTATGCGGAAAACCATCACTGTATCCGGTCTGCTAGGGATGCTGGCACTCCCGGCCTGGGCAGAGGAAGCTGCTGCACAGGTTCAGGCGGCAGCAGCACCGGTTATCAATAAGGGTGACAACGGCTGGATCATGGTGGCCGCTGTGCTGGTCATCCTGATGTCTATCCCGGGCATTGCACTGTTCTACGGTGGCTTGGTGCGCACCAAGAACATGCTCAGTATTCTGATGCAGACCTTGAGCCTCTTCTGTCTGGTGACCGTACTGTGGGTTGTCTACGGTTACTCGCTGGCGTTTACCGAAGGTAACAGCATGTTCGGCTCGTTTAGCAAGATTCTGCTAAGCGGCGTGACTCCTGACTCCATCGCGGCCACTTTCAGCAAGGGCGTGGGGATCACTGAATTTGTCTATGTGGTGTTCCAGGGCGCGTTTGCCGCCATCACCTGCTGCCTGGTGGTGGGGTCGTTTGCCGAGCGGATGAAGTTCTCTGCCGTCGTGCTGTTCACCATCCTGTGGTTCACCTTCGCCTATGTGCCGATGGCGCACATGGTGTGGTACTGGGCCGGTCCGGATGCCTATACCAGTGCCGAGGCCGCTGACGCAGCCAACGCCACTGCCGGCTTCTTGTTCCAGCACGGCGCGCTCGACTTTGCCGGTGGTACCGTTGTGCACATCAACGCCGCCGTTGCCGGTCTGGTGGGTGCCTTTATGGTGGGCAAGCGTATCGGTTACGGCCGCGACCTGATGGCGCCGCACAGCCTGACCATGACCATGATCGGTGCCTCCCTGCTGTGGGTGGGTTGGTTCGGTTTCAACGCCGGCTCTGCGCTGGAAGCTAACGGCTCTGCCGCGCTGGCACTGGTTAACACCTGGGCTGCTCCGGCTGCTGCCACCCTCTCCTGGACTGCTGCCGAGTGGGCTATGAAGGGTCGTCCCTCCCTGCTGGGTGCGGCATCCGGTGCGGTAGCGGGTCTGGTTGTGATTACTCCGGCTGCCGGTTTTGTCGGTGTCGGCGGTGGTTTGGTGATGGGCCTTATCAGCGGTGTCGCCGGTCTGTGGGGCGTACATGGCCTCAAGCGTCTGCTCGGTGCTGATGACAGCCTGGACGTATTCGGTGTGCACGGCGTGTGCGGTATCCTCGGCGCCCTGCTGACCGGTGTGTTTGCCAGCCCGGATCTCGGTGGTACCGGTGTGTGGGATTATGTGGCCAACCAGGTTGCTGACGGTTACTCCATCGCGGCTCAGGTCAAGGTGCAAGCCATCGGCGTGCTGGTCACCATCGTATGGTCCGGTATCGTGGCTGCCATCGCCTACAAGCTGGTGGGCATGGTAGTGGGCGGCCTGCGCGTCAAAGACGACGAAGAGCGCGAAGGTCTGGACCTCACCACTCACGGCGAAAAAGCCTACAATCTGTAATCGTCCGCTGCGGGTGGATGATAGTGATGACCGCCGGCAGATTGCCGGCGGTTTTTTGTACCTGCAATTTGCCCCGCTCTCCGCTACACTCTGCCCCCCGTCAAAATCCGCCTGTTTTTGGAGTGAGTCATGCCTGTTGCCGGAGCCTTGTGCCATCTCAAGATCCTCGAATTAACCGACAAAGGAGATGGTGTCGGCCGCATCGACGGGATTCCTCTCTACGTGGAAGGAGCGTTGCCCGGCGAAGAGATTGAAGCCGAGCTGACGCTAGTTAAACCCAACTACCTGCATGGCCGTTTGCAACGGGTGCTTGAGCCCTCGGAACACCGGGTTGCTGATTTTTGCGCCCACACCGACTGTGGTGGCTGCCAGGTGCGCACGCTCGCCTATCCGGCCCAGCTGGAGTACAAGCATCAACTGGTGGTCAAGGCGCTGCACCAACAGGGTTTGCAGGCTGAGGTGTTGCCGGTGCTGGGAATGGAGCACCCTTTTGCATGGCGCAACAAGGCTCAATTTGCGGTGCGCCCCACTGGCAATGGGCCAGCCATCGGTTTTTATCGCAAGCACTCTCACGAGTTGGTGGCTTGCGATGACTGCGCAGTGCAAGACCCCTTCCATGAGACCCTGCTGGCCCGCTTGCGCCAGTGGATCGCCAGTGAGGGGGTGAGCGCCTATGACGAGACCCAGCACAGCGGTGAGCTGCGCCATGTGATGACCCGTAAAGGCTTTGCGACCGGCGAGTGGATGCTGGTGCTGGTGACCCGCAGTGAGACACTGCCGGGGGAGGCCGCGCTGCTGGCGCTGCTGGCCGATCTGCCGCTGACGACCGTCGTGCACAATATTCACCCCGAGCCCGGTAACCGGGTTCTGGGTGCAACCAACCGGGTATTGTGCGGGGACGGAGTGATTACCGACCGTCTGCACGATCTCGAATTTGTTATCTCGCCGCTGTCGTTTTATCAGGTCAACCCGCGTCAGACCGATGTGCTGTATGGCAAGGCGCTGGAATTTGCCGGCCTGACCGGTGATGAGACCGTGTTTGATCTCTATTGCGGCATTGGCACCATCTCGCTGTTTTTGGCGCAGCAGGCCGCCCGGGTAGTTGGCATTGAGCTGGTGGCAGAAGCGATTGCCGATGCCAGACGCAATGCCGAGCGCAACGATATTCACAACGTCGAGTTCCATATCGGGCAGGCGGAGGTAGTGGTTCCCGAGCTGTATGCTGCTGGTGAACGCGCCGATGTGGTGGTGGTGGACCCGCCGCGCAAGGGATGTGATGCGGCGCTGCTGCGCACACTGGTGGAGATGGC
Organism: Aeromonas sp. RU39B; assembly: GCF_900156095.1. Lineage (GTDB taxonomy): Bacteria > Pseudomonadota > Gammaproteobacteria > Enterobacterales > Aeromonadaceae > Aeromonas. Next base: position 27,269 of record NZ_FTMJ01000015.1, on the reverse strand, counting down.
GCCACAGCGTCTGGTCTATGTGTCGTGCAACCCGCAGACGCTGGCTCGCGATCTGGCCTGGCTCTGCCAACACGGATTTGCACTGGATGGGGTGCAGCCGGTCGATATGTTCCCGCATACCCTCCATGTGGAGGTGGTGGCTCGCCTGCGCCGCGCTTGAGGCAGGCCGCGCAACATGTCACAGTGAGCCAGCCCGCGGATGGGGCCAGGCGAGCCGCATATCGCTGCTGGCGGGCCACCACCGTGTCTGTCAGGGAGGATAGTATGCACGTCTGTGCTGCCTTGGGCTGGATTGCCAACCGTTGCTGCGCCGCGCGCCCCATCCTCTTCTCTTTGTGGGCAACGGGTGTCTGATGTTACTGACCGATACCCATTGCCACCTCGATTTTCCCGATTTTGATGCTGACCGTGCGGCGGTGCTCGCTGCCGCACGGGCGCGTTCGGTTGGCCGCTTTATCATTCCCGCCGTGGGCGAGCAGAACTGGTCGCAGGTGATGGCGCTGACCAATCCGGCTGCCGGTCTTTATGGCGCCCTCGGTATTCATCCGCTTTATGCTGCCAGCCAGTCTCCTGGTGCTGTCGAGCGCTTGGCTGACCTGTTGGCAACACGCCCTGAGGGTGTGATTGCCATCGGGGAGTGCGGGCTGGATCGGCGCAGTAGCGTCAAGCAGACCGGGCAGCTGGCGCTCTTTGAAGCGCAGCTTGAGCTGGCTGAACAGTGCTGCCTGCCACTGCTTGTTCACAGCGTGCGTGCCAATGACACGGTCGCCAGCTTGCTCAAACGCAGGCGTTTACCGGCTGGCGGCATCATCCACGCCTTTTCCGGCTCGTTGGTACAGGCCGAGCGCTTCTGGGCCTTGGGATTTTGCCTTGGTATCGGCGGCACCATCACCTATGAGCGCGCCAACAAGACCCGCGAGGCGGTGGCGGCCATGCCCTGGGCATCGCTGTTGCTGGAAACTGACGCACCGGATATGCCGCTCTCGGGTCATCAGGGGGAGCGCAATACGCCCGCGCACCTGCCCGAGGTGCTGAGTACGCTAGCCGAACTCAAAGGAGTCACCGCGCAGCAAGCGGCTGAGCAGCTTGCCCAAAACAGCGTTCGACTGTTTCCGCAAATGGCGGCCGAAGGGAGCGGACGGGGCAGTAATTAAAAATCGTTTTCGGTCTAAAAAAACAGATTTGGTTTGTAAATTCGGCCCTTTGCTGGCGGTGTCGGCTTGCACTGGGCGCGGCTCGTATCTGTATAATGCGCCGCCTTGTCTGATGAGTTTGTCGTCACGAACTGTCAGCGGGTGAAAGGTGTTACTGGAGGAAAATAAAAAAATGAACCTAATAATGGGGCTGGTAGGGATGGTGACGCTCATCCTTATCGCGGTGCTTTTTTCAAGCAACCGCAGAGCCATCAAGGTGCGCACGGTTGCCGGCGCATTTGCCATCCAGGCCGGTTTGGGCGCGTTTGTGCTCTATGTACCGGTTGGCAAAGATATTCTGGTGAACGTATCGAGTGCGGTCTCCAGTGTGATTGACTATGGCCAGAAGGGGATTGAGTTCCTGTTTGGCGGTCTGGTCAGCGGCAAAATGTTTGAGGTGTTTGGCGGTGGTGGTTTCATCTTCGCTTTCCGGGTACTGCCGGTCATCATCTTCTTCTCCTCGCTGATTGCGGTGCTTTATTACCTCGGCGTGATGCAGTGGGTCATCAAGCTGCTGGGCGGTGGGCTACAGAAGGTGCTGGGCACCTCCCGTACCGAGTCCTTGTCGGCCACGGCCAACATCTTTGTGGGTCAGACTGAGGCACCCTTGGTGGTGCGTCCGTACATCGCCAAGATGACCGACTCCGAGCTGTTTGCCGTCATGTGTGGCGGTCTGGCATCGGTCGCCGGTTCGGTATTGGCCGGTTACGCTGCCATGGGCGTCAAGATGGAGTACCTGATTGCAGCCTCCTTCATGGCGGCGCCGGGGGGGCTGCTGTTCGCCAAGTTGCTGGTTCCGGAGACGCAGAACCCCAACTATGGCGATGATGACGATGATGCCGAGATGGATGACAAGCCGGCCAACGTGATTGACGCTGCGGCTGCCGGTGCTTCTGCCGGTCTGCAACTGGCGCTGAACGTGGGTGCCATGCTGCTGGCCTTCATCGGCTTGATTGCCATGTTTAATGGCCTGCTGGCGGGTGTCGGTGGCTGGTTCGGTATGCCTGAGCTGTCGCTTGAGCTGATCCTGGGCTGGGTCTTCTCGCCGCTGGCGTTCCTGCTGGGCGTACCCTGGAGTGAAGCCACCGTGGCGGGCTCGTTCATCGGTCAGAAGCTGGTCGTTAACGAGTTTGTGGCGTACCTCAACTTTGCACCCTATATCAGTGGTGACAAGCTGATTAACGGTGTGGCCATGTCCGAGCACACCAAGGCGATCATTTCGTTCGCCCTGTGTGGATTTGCCAACCTGTCGTCGGTGGCGATCCTGCTCGGTGGTCTGGGCTCCATGGCGCCCAACCGTCGTAGTGATATTGCCCGTTTCGGCCTCAAGGCCGTACTGGCCGGCTCGCTCTCTAACCTGATGTCGGCAACCTTGGCCGGCTTCTTCCTGGCGCTCTCTGGTATGTAACACCAGTTCGCCACAGCGAGTCAGAGACCCCGAACGCCACAGCATTTGCTGTGGCGTTCGCATATGCGGCGCAGACAACCGTTTTCCTAATAAAAATATAACGATACTAGACAATCGGAGGTTTTATGAACGAAGTAGTACTGGCGGTGATGGCCGGATTTATTGTCGGCATCCTGTTCTCATTTTTGAAGTTGCCGATCCCGGCGCCCCCTGTGTTGTCGGGCGTGATGGGTATCGTGGGTGTGTATCTGGGCGGTATGGCCTACAGCTGGGTGCTGGCCCGCTTTTTCTCCTGATGTTCAGGCGAAGCTGGTGTGTGAGGCGGCTCGGAAAAGCGCGCTTGCCAGCTTGCAAAGCGGGGTCATCTCGGCTCAAATAGGCACTGGTCAGCAGGGTGCTGACAGTGACTAATACCCGCAATGAGTGCGGGTGTTGGCGGTCAAATGGAATTGATTGAGGTCCGGGATCGGTATGGTCTCCGTCTCAAGTCTTCATGGAACCAAGTCCGCACTTTTGTAAAAAAGTGACAGGGCTCTTGCCTAATTTGCAGTCGGATTGCCTGTGCAGTTTGCTGTAAGTGTTCAATACATGGCCTGTATATGGGGTGCCAGGGTGTCCCGTTTCCGGCTGTGGAAGACTCAAGACATTGGAGAATGACATGACTGATCTGAAGATCGCGGCACAACGTGCCCTCAACCTGATGGACCTCACCACTCTCAATGATGACGACACCGATCAGAAGGTGATCGACCTGTGCCGTAAGGCCAAGTCGCCGGCCGGTCTGACCGCCGCTGTCTGTATTTACCCCCGCTTTATCCCGGTTGCCCGCAAGACCCTGCGCGAGATTGGCGCAGCCGACGTGCGCATCGCCACCGTCACCAACTTCCCGCACGGTAACGACGACATCGAGATCGCCGTGGCCGAAACCCGCGCTGCCGTCGCCTACGGTGCCGATGAAGTGGACGTGGTGTTCCCCTATCGCGCCTTTATGGCTGGCAACGAGCAGGTCGGCTTCGATCTGGTCAAGGCATGCAAGGCGGCTTGCGGTGACAAGGTGCTGCTCAAGGTGATCATCGAAACCGGTGAGCTGAAAGAAGAGGCGCTGATCCGCCGCGCTTCCGAAATCGCCATCGATGCTGGTGCCGACTTCATCAAGACCTCTACCGGCAAGGTGCCGGTCAATGCCACCCCGGAATCTGCCCGCATCATGATGGAAGTGATCAAGGCGAAAAATCCGAGCGTAGGCTTCAAGCCGGCCGGTGGCGTGAAAAACGCCGAACAGGCCGCGCAATATCTCGATATGGCAGCAACGATTCTCGGTAAGGAGTGGGTCTCTGCCCGTACCTTCCGCTTCGGCGCCTCCAGCCTGCTGGCCAGCTTGCTGGCCACTCTGGGACACGGTGACAAGCCCGCTGATTCCAGCGGCTACTGATATGTGACCGGGACACGGGGCATGCCCCGTGTCCACCCCATTGATTGGCAGGCCTGCCCCCGGGCAGGGAGGAAATGAAGATGTTTTTGCCACAAGAAATCATTCGCAAGAAACGTAACGGTGAGGCCCTCTCGGCCGCCGAAATTCGCTTTTTTATCGATGGCATCACCCGTGGAACCATCGGCGATGGTCAAATCGCTGCGCTGGCGATGGCGGTCTATTTCCGCGACATGACCATGGACGAGCGCGTGGCGCTCACCTGTGCCATGCGTGACTCCGGTATGGTGCTGGCGTGGGACCACCTCAATCTGGGTGGCCCTATCGTTGACAAGCACTCCACCGGCGGCGTGGGTGATGTGGTCTCTCTGATGCTTGGCCCGATGGTGGCGGCGTGCGGTGGCTTTGTGCCGATGATCTCCGGCCGTGGCCTCGGCCATACCGGCGGCACCCTCGACAAGCTCGACGCCATCCCCGGCTATCAGACTTCGGTCGATAACGACACCTTCGTCAAGGTGGTGCGTGAAGCGGGCGTGGCCATTATCGGCCAGACCGGCGATCTCGCGCCGGCTGACAAGCGTATCTATGCAGTACGTGATGTCACCGCGACCGTCGAGTCAATTGCCATGATCACCGGCTCGATCCTCTCCAAGAAGCTGGCCTCTGGCCTGCAGGCGCTGGTGATGGACGTCAAGGTAGGCTCCGGCGCCTTTATGCCGACCTTTGCCGCCTCTGAAGAGCTGGCCAAGAGCATCGTCGCCGTGGCCAATGGTGCTGGTTGCCGCACCACTGCCCTGTTGACCGACATGAACCAGGTGCTGGCATCCAGCGCCGGTAATGCGGTGGAAGTGCGTGAGGCGGTGCGTTATCTGACCGGTGAATACCGCAATCCGCGTATTCACGAAGTGACCCTGGCCCTGTGCGCCGAAATGCTGGTCTCTTCCGGTCTGGCCACTGATGAAGCGGCTGCTCGCAGCCAATTGCACAGTGTGCTGGATAGTGGCAAGGCGGCCGAGGTGTTTGGCCGCATGGTGGCAGGACTTGGCGGCCCGGCTGATTTCGTCGAACGCTACGATCACTATCTGCCCAAGGCGGCCATTGTGCGTCCGGTCTATGCCGAACGCAGCGGTATGGTGACCGCCATGGAGACCCGCGAACTGGGTCTGGCCGTGGTGGCCATGGGTGGCGGTCGCCGCGCACCTACCGACCAGCTTGATTATGCCGTGGGGCTGACCGACTTCATTCGTCTGGGACAGTCCACCGGTGCCGACAAACCGCTCGCCCTGATCCATGCTCAGAGCGAGGAACAATTTGAGCAGGCCGCCGCCATGGTGCGTGCCGCCATCCAGGTGGGTGACGAAGCGCCCGGGCCCTTGCCCGAGGTCTATCGCCGCATCAGCCTGGCCGACTTGTAACAAGGGGAAGTCCCATGAAACGTACCTTTATCCTGATGATGGACTCTTTCGGTATCGGTGCTGCCGCCGATGCTGCAAAGTTTGGTGATACCGGCTCCAACACGCTCGGTCACATTGCCAAGGCCTGCGCCGAAGGCAAGGTGGCAGGGCGCGGTGCGCTGAGCCTGCCCAACCTGAGCAAGCTCGGGCTGGGGCATGCTTGCGAGCTCTCCAGCGGCACCTTCCCGGCCGGTCTGGATAGCCATGCCGAGGTGATTGCGGCCTACGGCTATGCCAAGGAGCTCTCTTCGGGCAAGGACACCCCGTCCGGCCACTGGGAGATCGCCGGGGTACCGGTACTGTTTGACTGGGGCTATTTCAAGGATCACACCAACAGCTTCCCGCAGGAGCTGCTGGATCTGATTGTTGAGAAGGCCGGCCTGCCGGGTTATCTCGGTAACTGCCATGCCTCCGGTACCCAGGTGCTTGATGATCTGGGTGAAGAGCACATGCGCACCGGCAAGCCGATCTTCTATACCTCTGCCGACTCGGTGTTCCAGATTGCCTGCCATGAAGAGACCTATGGTCTTGAGAAGCTCTATGACCTGTGCCATCTGGTGCGTGAGCTGCTCGAGCCTTACAACATCGGCCGGGTGATTGCGCGTCCGTTTGTGGGCGAGCGTGCCGGCGCATTCAAACGCACCGGTAACCGTCACGATTATTCGGTGCTGCCGCCAGCCCCGACTGTGCTGGATTACATGAAAGATGCCGGTGGCCAGGTGGTCTCGATCGGCAAGATCGCCGATATTTATGCCCACCAGGGCATCACCAAGCAGGTGAAAGGCACCGGTCTGACCGAACTGTGGGATCGCACACTGGAAGAGGTGCAGGCGGCCGGTGACAACACCATCGTCTTTACCAACTTCGTTGACTTCGATTCTGCTTACGGTCACCGCCGTGATGTGGGTGGCTATGCCGCTGCGTTGGAATATTTTGACTCTCGTCTGCCGGAGCTGTTTGCCCTGCTGCAAGAGGGCGATGTGGTGGTGATCACCGCCGACCACGGCTGCGATCCGACCTGGGGTGGTACTGACCATACCCGCGAGCACATTCCGGTGATCTTCTTTGGCAAGCCGGTCAAGGCCGGCAGTGTTGGCGGTCGTGAGACCTTTGCCGACATTGGCCAGAGCATTGCGGCCTATCATGGCCTGCCCAAGTTGCAGTACGGCACCAGCTTCCTGTAACTTAGCCGCCCGCCGTTGCGGCGGCTGGCAGAAAACGACAACAACTCAATTTAGTGTGAAGGAATCAAGAAATGGCAACTCCTCATATCAACGCGAAAGATGGCGCCTTTGCTGACGTAGTTCTGATGCCGGGTGACCCCCTGCGTGCCAAATACATTGCCGAAACCTTCCTGGAAAACGTCGAGCAGGTGTGCGATGTGCGCAACATGTTCGGCTTTACCGGCACCTACAAGGGCCGTCGCATCTCCGTGATGGGCCACGGTATGGGTATCCCCTCCTGCTCCATCTATGCCAAGGAGCTGATCACCGACTACGGCGTGAAGACCCTGATCCGTGTGGGCTCCTGTGGCGCCGTGCGTGAGGACGTGAAACTGCGTGACGTAGTGATCGGTATGGGTGCGTGCACTGACTCCAAGGTCAACCGCATGCGCTTTAAAGATCACGACTTTGCCGCTATCGCCGACTTCGATCTGGTTGCCAATGCCGTGCAAGCTGCCAAGAACAAGGGTGTTGCCGTACGCGTTGGTAACCTGTTCTCTGCCGACCTGTTTTATACCCCGGATCCTTCCATGTTCGACGTCATGGAAAAGTACGGCATCCTGGGTGTCGAGATGGAAGCTGCCGGTATCTACGGGGTAGCCGCCGAGTTTGGTGCCAAGGCTCTGACCATCTGCACCGTCTCTGACCATATCCGCACCGGCGAGCAGACCAGCTCCGAAGAGCGTCAACTGACCTTCAACGACATGATTGAAGTGGCTCTGGAATCGGTACTGCTGGGCGATCTGTAATCGTCCATCAAGTAAAACGGCGGCCCGATGGCCGCCGTTTTGTTGTTTGGGATCAGCGTCCCTGCCGCGGTTTTCTGCGCCGCGCTGGCGCGCGCCGGGTGACCATACCGCTGTTCTCTTCCTCGGGCGTTACGCTCTTGTCGAGTTTCTTGTGCTTGCGTACCCGCACGTAGTGACGACGCACGCCAAACGAGATGAAAAAGCCCGCCAGCAGAGTCACCATCAGCATCAGGCGCACCTGCTCGGCTTGATGGCGCTGCCGGTCACGAATCGGCTTGAGCTGCTGCTCCTCTTCGAAGGTGATGCGCAGGTAACCGAGCGTCTCTTCGCCCGCTTTGACCTCTTCTACAAACGGCTGACGCCCTTTGCCCTGTGCGGGCTGGGTTGCATTGTCGCTGCCAATCGGTAGCAGGGCATCCAGCGGCAGGGCATTACCCGACTGGGCGATGGGCACCCCACGCTGGTCATAAAGCGTCACGTCAGTGATCAGCGGATCCTTGGCAAGGTTATCCGCCATCAGGGCCAGCTCGCTTTTATTTTTCTCCTGCAGCCAGCGGCTCATATTGCGGGCAGCATAACTGACCAGTGCCTGGGCCTGCTCACGGGCCTGGGCATTGAGGGTCCGCTCATTCTCGTTCTGAATGCGCAGGGACATGACAACCACCCCGCCGCAAAGCAGGGCGCCCAGGGCCAGACTGACCACGCGCTTGAGGGGCATGTAACGCAAGAAACTGACTCCAGGAAGGCAGAAGTGGCCGGATCTTGGCCCTTGCCTGCCCAAAATGCAATACGCTACTCTGGCCGCACTTTGTTAACAGGAAATGTCACAGTGATACGGATTTCGTCCCTTCCTTCCCATCCGGCCGAATGGGCGGCCCATTTGACCGGTTCGCCGGCCTGGGCCATCAGTGCCGGCCAGCTGTTACCTCAGTCCGAGCCCCATAAGAGCGCCTGGCTGGTGGCCATTGGCGCCATTGATGCGGCGCTACTCGACCTGCTGGCCAGCGAGCTGGCGGCTGCAGGGCTGGCTGCCAGCCTCTATCCACTGCCAGATTCGCAGCTACCGGCTCTGCTGATCGGCTGTGAGCGTTTCAGCCCCGAGTTAGCCGAGCGGCTGCGCACCGGCACCTGGCCGTGCGATGTGTGTCATCTTGCGGCGCTGCCGACCCTCTGTGAGCCGGGCCTGCTGGTGATGGACATGGACTCGACCGCTATTCGCATCGAGTGCATCGACGAGATTGCCCGGCTGGCCGGGGTTGGTGAACAGGTCGCAGCGGTCACGGCCGCCGCCATGCAGGGCAAGCTGGAGTTTGCCGACAGCCTGCGCAACCGGGTCGCGCTGCTGGCCAATGCGCAGGTCACTATTTTGGATCAGGTTGCCGCGGCCATGCCCTGGATGCCGGGCTTGGTCGAGCTGGTGGGGGCGCTGCGCAAAGCCGGCTGGAAGGTGGCGATCGCCTCGGGCGGCTTTACCCGTTTCGCCGGTGAATTGCAGCGGGCGCTGGGTCTGGATGCCATCTTTGCCAATGAGCTGGAGATGGACGGCGATCACCTGACCGGCCGGGTGGCCGGTCGGATTGTGGATGCAGCGGTCAAAGCCGAGGTGTTGACTGCGCTGGGCGAGCAATACGCCATTCCTCACGCCCAGCGAGTGGCGGTGGGCGATGGCGCCAACGATCTCAAAATGATGGCGGTGGCCGGGCTTGGTATTGCTATCCACGCCAAACCGGTCGTTCAGGCACAGGCGCCAGCCTCGATTAAGCATCACGATCTGGATGGCGTCCTGACGCTGCTGCAGGTGAGTCAGGCGGCCGCAACACGCTGGTAATCAACCCACACAGGGGAGGGGCGATGACATTGGTTCAGCACTCTTTACAAGTGCCGGTGGGAGAACACTCCCTGCATGTCCGGTGCATCTCTCCCGCTCTGCCGCTGCAGGCCGAGCCTATTTTGATGGTGCATGGTGCCATCGAGAATGGACGGATCTTCTATACCGAGTCAGGCAAGGGATTGGCCTGTTTTCTGGCCCGCAATGGCTATGAGGTGTATGTCGCCGACCTGCGCGGTCGTGGCGGCAGCAAGCCGGCCATTGCCGAGCGTGCCGATCACGGTCAGTTCGAGCTGATTACCGAAGATATTCCGGCGCTGCAGCGCTGGATTGAGGCGCGTCATCCCGGCCACCCGGTGCACTGGATGGCGCACTCCTGGGGCGGCGTGTTGATGGCCTCGACCTTGGCTCGTTTTCCCGAGCTGGCCCGCCAGGTGGCCACCCTGACCTTCTTCGGTACCAAGCGCAGCGTGTCGGTACAGGGGCCGGAGCGCTGGCTCAAGGTTGATCTGGTCTGGAACCGGTTGGCCCCCTGGCTGGCTCGTCGTCACGGATTTTTTGCCGCGCGTCGTTATCGGGTCGGTGCCGATGATGAGCCGCTTGGTTATCTGGAGGAGAGCATTCCCTGGGTAAAGGGGGAGGCGTGGCACGATCCCCGTGACGGATTTGACTATCACGCGGCAGCAGGCAAGGTGGCTTGGCCACCCCTGTGGATGATTGCTGCGCAGGCCGACCGGGTGCTTGGCCACCCGACCGACGTGCAGCGTTTTCAGCAGGAGATGCAGGCTGACGGGCGCTTTACCCTGCTCGGCCGTGGCAACGGCCAGCGCCTCGATTATGACCACATCAACATGCTGACCGCCCCGCAGGCGCAGGACGATCACTTCCCCGAGTTGCTCAGCTGGCTGTCACAGCCGCAGGGTTGAGCCCCAAGGCAAACAGGGTGGCGGCCGTGGTATCGATCAGGTCGCCCACTCCCACCACGCTCCATAGCTCCTCTTCCAGCTGTTTTGCCTTGTGGATCGCAAACTTGGCGATGTAGTCGAGCTCGTTGGCAATGAAATTGGTATCGGGCCGGCCGGTGCGCGAGATAGTCACTCTGATCGAGAAAAACTGGCCATTTATCAACGCATCTTCCACAAATCGGCGCCGCGCCGTCGCATCCGGGAAAGCGGCAACCGGCTGGCTTTCGCTGTGCGGCAGGCCCGCATCGTCATGCCACAGGTGCACATAGACCTCTTGCTCAAGCGGCGGCTCTTCGCGCTGGCGATGGCGCAGCGGCGTCAGCACCAGAGCCTTTTGTAGCTCCCCTTGCAGCAGTGGCGCCAGGTTGTCGAATTGGGGCCGCTCGGCACAGGCGCCGAGCAGCGAATCGAGTGTTCGTGGCTGGGGTGAGCGACCCACCGCCGCCACTCGCACACCGGTACGGCCCTTGTTGACGTAGAACGACGGGTTGAACAGGTGGTGGGTGAACAGGTTTCTCAGGCAGCGCGCCAACCCGCGGTAACGGCGCCCTTCGCGTACCGCCTTGAGCTTGTCCTGATTGCTCTCAATGAGCTTGGTAAAGAACAGGCGGCCGGTGTGCAGGTCGGGATGCCCTTCGATGCACAGGTGCAGCACGGTGCCGGCGGCGTTGCAGTTTACCACCCGATAGGGAAGGTTACGCAGGTCCAAGCTCTTGGAGAGCTCCTGCAGCCGTGGCAGTGACAGGGTAATCACATCATTCTTGCTGCACGGCAGTCCCTCTTCGAGCTCAACTTGCAGACCGTGAGTCGAGATGTCGCGGGTCCAGCCGATGTGGGTCTTGTCGTCGTGGCGAATGGCCACCGCCGTTTTGTGGCTATAGCGCCGTTCGCGGCGCAGCTGAATGTAGTGCAGACTCTCCACCTCGAACAGAGGCTGTGAGACGGCATGACCGAAGATTTGCAGGTCGTTGGCATTGCGGTCGCTGGGGCCGCTGACCTGATAGTCGGTATGGGTGAGCTCATTGTCGATCTGCTGTAGCAGGCCGACATAACCGAATTGGGCCAGACGCTGTTGCAGCAGCATATCTTGCTGGGGCGATATTTCGCTGGGCAGCAGGCTGCTGGCATCGGCCTCAACCGGATGGCAGGCCTCGACGGTCAGGCGAAAGACCCGCCAACTAGCCCGCCGTGAGCCGACTTGAAAGAAGAGATCGCGAAGACCCGTCTGCTGCAGCTCTTCACGGCTGGCCGAGAAGAAGTAGATGTGGCTGCGCACCGTATGGGTGAAGCAGTAGAGCAGGGTCTCTTTGAGCGGGCTACTTTGGCGCAACAACGCCTGCATGCGCAGAGCCGGAAATAGCCCGGCCAACATGTCGCGGTTTTTTTCGTCGCGCCAGTATTCCAAAATGGGCTGGTTGTTTTCTGTTTTGAGCACAATCTCGAGATTGGGGGCATCGCCGGTGGCGAAGAACAGCGGCAGGCCGCTCATGCGCGGCAGATAGAACTGCTCGTAACCTTTGACCACCGCCGCCGAGAGCAGGTAATCGACACTGATGCGATAGCGGCTCTTGTTGTTCTCGATGAACTGGTGCAGATAGCTCTCCAGCTCGGTGTTTTCCCCCATTTTGACCAGACGCAGCCAGATGCGGTCATCGCGGCTCTCTTCCCCCAGAATTTGATAGCTGTGGGAGCGATAGAGCACAGGATCCGGGAAATCATGCTCGAGACCGGTAAAATGGACCTCCACCTCGTCACCCGTCTGATAGGCGGGCAGATGAGGAACCAGAACCCGGATGCCACCGACTGACAAATCTGAAGTGCGGGCAAAGATGCGCTCGCCGCTGGCCAGTTTAAGCAGCACTGGCGAGCTGAAGTGCATCCGCTCTTCGCGCCGGCCGTAGTAGCTGGCAAAGGGTACCCGGCGCACGTCATACTGACGCAGCGGACTGTCGGGCTGGGTGAGGGGGCGCTCCTCATTGCGAATGCGCAGTTGCTTGCTCTGCCACGCCATCAGCGCCTCGTAGACCCCCAGGGTATACTGGTCGCGATAGAGATAGCAGTGGGAGCGGAACAGGGCGTTGGCATCGGCAGGCATCATGTGGGTAATGCCCTGATAGATCACCACCTCGCAGTCATCGGCAAAGTGATCGCGCAGGTCAATAACCCGCTGACACGGCGTACAGAGCCGCTTAATTTCCATTTTCAACAGAAAGCGCTGATTGGTGCTTTCGTTATGGGTGATACGTTCAAACAGCTCATCAAAGTCGGGCTCCCGCAAAAGCGGGATAAGCTGTTCGAGCAATGAGTGGTCGATGTCGCGTTCCATGCATTCCTGCGCGCTGTTGTCGATCGATGAGGGTCGGCGAGAGAGCTCCGACAAGTGGATACAAGTATATCAAGTATCGGAAAAATCTGTCTTATGAGATGTCAGGATGGCTAAAAACAAAACTGCATACGTATGCTCCGAGTGCGGGGCTGATTTCAACCGCTGGCAGGGCCAGTGCACCGAGTGTAAGGAGTGGAACACCATTACCGAGGTGCGCCTTGGCAGTGTGACGCCGCGTGGTAGTGGCGCAGCCCGCTTCAGTGGTTATGCCGGCACGGCCGGCAGCAAGGTGCAGACTCTGGCCGAAATCGCCACGACCGAGATCCCGCGCTTTACCTCCGGCTTCAAAGAGCTCGACCGGGTGTTGGGCGGTGGGGTGGTGCCGGGCTCGGCGATCCTGATTGGCGGTAATCCCGGTGCAGGTAAATCGACCCTGTTATTGCAGACCATGTGTGGTCTGGCCGAGCGGATGAAAACCCTCTATGTCACCGGGGAAGAGTCGCTACAGCAGGTGGCCATGCGCGCCAGCCGGCTGGGATTGCCTACCGACAAGCTGCGTATGCTCTCCGAGACCAGCGTCGAGCAGATCTGCCTGATTGCCCAGCAGGAGCAGCCGCAGATCATGGTCATCGACTCGATTCAGGTGATGCATGTGGCCGATGTGCAGTCAGCGCCGGGGTCGGTCTCTCAGGTACGCGAGGCCGCCGCCCTGCTCACTCGCTTTGCCAAGCAGAACCATGTGGCTATTTTCATGGTCGGCCATGTCACCAAGGACGGTACGCTGGCCGGTCCCAAGGTGCTGGAGCACTGTATCGACTGCTCAATTCTGCTCGACGGTGGCCATGACTCTCGCTTTCGGACCCTGCGCTCCCACAAAAATCGCTTTGGCGCTGTCAATGAGCTGGGGGTGTTTGCCATGACCGGGCAGGGGATGCGTGAAGTGAGCAACCCTTCCGCCATTTTCTTAAGCCGTGGTGAGGAGCAGGCTCCGGGCTCGATTGTGATGGTGATCTGGGAAGGAACGCGGCCGCTGCTGGTGGAGTTGCAGGCGCTGGTGGATTACTCCCAGCTCTCCAACCCACGCCGGGTGGCGGTCGGGATGGACCATAACCGGCTGGCTATGCTGCTGGCGGTGTTGCACCGTCACGGCGGCTTGCAGATGGCCGATCAGGATGTGTTTATCAACGTGGTCGGTGGCGTCAAAGTGGAAGAGACCAGTGCCGATCTCGGTCTGCTGCTGGCGATGGTCTCGAGCTTTCGCGATCAACCTCTGGCGCGCGATCTGGTGGTATTTGGCGAAGTGGGGCTATCCGGCGAGATCCGCCCGGTGCCATCGGGGCAGGAGCGGTTGCAAGAGGCTGCCAAGCATGGTTTTCGCCGCGCCATCGTGCCCTGGGCCAATGCGCCCAAATCGCCGATTGAGGGAATGGAGGTGGTGCCGGTCAAAAAACTGGCCGACGCACTGGAAGCGCTTTAAGTTCGCAGCAGTCCAGCGCCGTTCATGATTGCCTGCCACCCCGACATCCCCCATCTGGATAAAAGGGGTGGCGTATGGCGTACAAACAGATACACTCAAATGATAACTATTATCATGTTGGTGGATCGAATCATGAAATCGGTGTGGACGCTGCTGCTACTGGTTGTCCTGCTCATGTTGCTGTTACTGGGCAGGCACCATCCTTACTGGTTAGGCTCGGCCGGCTTTTTGTTGGCGGCCTGGATGCTGCTGGAGCCCCGCTGCCGGGCGGGGCTGATCATTTTACCCATTGGTGGCTTGGCCGGTGCGGTGACGCTACTGCTGCAACATCGCTAGTATCAGGCTCATGCCAGCTCGGCGCTCAGCTTTTCCATGGCCAGTTTGAGCGCCTTGCGAACCTTCTCTTCCATCTCTTGCCGCTTGTCCGGGCCGAGGAAATAGATCATGTCCACGTTGTGGCGGATATAGTGGGCGGGTAGCTGGTTGAGGGTGAGGCAACAGAGGTCGGCGAGTTGGTCGGGGGTCAGGCGCTGTGCCAACGCCTCTTCGCGCAAGGCTTGTAGTACCAGATATTCGTAAAAGTTGTGAATGTCGCTGTCCAGCTTCATGACCAGTCTCCTTGTCGCGTGTCGAGGAGAAGCATAACCAAAGCAAAAAGCCCGTAACATGACGTCACGGGCTTTTTTACAAATCTATGGTGCGAAGAGAGGGACTTGAACCCTCACGCCCGGGGGGCACTAACACCTGAAGCTAGCGCGTCTACCAATTCCGCCACCTTCGCACATTGTGTTTCCAGTTTGATTGACATGCTCTGGAGAAGCATGGTGCGAAGAGAGGGACTTGAACCCTCACGTCCGGGGGACACTAACACCTGAAGCTAGCGCGTCTACCAATTCCGCCACCTTCGCACATTGTGTTCCAGTTTGATTGACATGCTCTGGAGAAGCATGGTGCGAAGAGAGGGACTTGAACCCTCACGTCCGGGGGACACTAACACCTGAAGCTAGCGCGTCTACCAATTCCGCCACCTTCGCACATTGTGTTCCAGTTTGATTGACATGCTCTGGAGAAGCATGGTGCGAAGAGAGGGACTTGAACCCTCACGTCCGGGGGACACTAACACCTGAAGCTAGCGCGTCTACCAATTCCGCCACCTTCGCACATTGTGTTCCAGTTTGATTGACATGCTCTGGAGAAGCATGGTGCGAAGAGAGGGACTTGAACCCTCACGCCCGGGGGGCACTAACACCTGAAGCTAGCGCGTCTACCAATTCCGCCACCTTCGCACATTGTGTTGCCGTTGAAGCTTTACATGCCTCGGCCAGGCATGGCAGTCATGGTGCGAAGAGAGGGACTTGAACCCTCACGTCCGGGGGACACTAACACCTGAAGCTAGCGCGTCTACCAATTCCGCCACCTTCGCATCGCTGCGGAGGGGCATTCTATAGAGTTTTCATAGGGCGTCAACAGTAAAAAGTGACTTTCTCCGTGTTGCGCCCAGGTTTGCCATCCAATGGCTTAAAAGTTGTGCGTCTTGCTGCTTAATGCGGCTTGGCCAGTGCGTTGCGATACATCTCTTCATACTGGATGACCGAGTCGCTCCAGTTAAAGCGGGTACGCATGGCGCGCAGCTGAACCTGATGGAATTGCTCGGGCTCTTGCAGATAAAACAGCAAGCTGCGGCGCAGAGTATCGAGCAGCATCACCGCATTGGGCTCAACAAAGCTAAAGCCGGTTGCGTGGTGCGGATCCCGTTCGATATCAGTCACCGTATCCTTGAGGCCGCCCACGGCACGGACCAGCGGCAGGGTGCCATAGGCCAGGCTGTACATCTGATTGAGACCGCAGGGTTCAAACAGGGATGGCATCAGGAACAGATCGGCACCGGCCTCGACCAGATGCGCCAAGCGATTGTCATAGGTATTGAGAAACGCCAGCTTGTCCGGATATTGGCTGGCCATCTGGGTCAGCTGTTGGGCCAGCAGCGGATCGCCGGTTCCGACAATCACCACCTGAACCCGATGGTGCAGGAATTTTTCCAGCGCCGGCAGCAGCAGCGGCACCCCTTTTTGCTCTGTCAGGCGACAGACCATGCCGTAAATGGCCACCGGCTCGACCGGCAATCCCAGCTCTTCTTGCAGGGTTTGCTTGCAGATGGCTTTACCTGCCATGTTGTCGGCACTGTAGGTGGCCGGCAGATAGTGGTCGGTTTGTGGATCCCAGTCGCGATAGTCACAGCCATTGATGATGCCGCACAGATCGTTTGCCCGTTCCTGAAACGAAGAGGCCATGCCATGGGCACCTAAGTGGGTCAGCAGCTCGTCGGCATAGTTGGGACTCACGGCATTGATCTTGTCGGCGTAGAAAACACCGCACTTGAGGAAATTGATGGGCGCGCTGTAGGGCTGTCCCAACTGCGAGTAGTTCCCGACTACTTCCGGGACGACCCACAGTTGCTGGCGATCAAAAATCCCCTGAAACGCCGCATTGTGAATGCTAATGACGCTACGGGTGGCCGCAAAGAGGGGCGAGCCGCCGTAGCGGGTGCGCAGCAGCATCGGCACCAGCGCGGTATGCCAGTCATTGCAGTGAATGATGTTTGGCTGGAACCCCAGCACCTCACAACTGTGCAGCGCCGCCGAGCAGAAGAATGCAAAGCGGGCGCCGTTGTCGTCGTAGGCGTGGTTGTTCTCGGCGTAGAGCTGCTCGCGCTCGAAGTAGCGCGGGCAGTCAACCAGCAGTAGCGTCAGGTTATCTTGCTGTAACTTGAACAGTTGATAGGGCACAGACTCCATGCCCGGAGCGATCGGCAACTCGGCTGAGGCCAGCAGCGTCGCTTTTTCCCGATGTTTGAGCGTCTTGTAAAAGGGCATGACGATCATCACGTCATGCCCGCGTTCGACGAGACTCAGAGGGAGGGCGCGGGCTACGTCCGCGAGCCCTCCGGTCTTGGCAAAACCTTCTACTTCCGAAGCAACAAACAGGATCTTCAGGGGTTCAATAGCCAACTCTTGCTCCTTTGGGAACCACGACGATACCGCCTTCCGAGACGGTGAACCGTTCTCTGTCATGGTCCAGATTTTCACCGATCACGGTGCCGGGTGCAATTTCGACATTCTTATCGATGATCGCGCGCCGGATTGAGCAGCCTTCCCCAATCTTCACATCACCCAGCAACACCGACTCGCTGATATGGGTGCAAGGGCCGACATTGCAGCGGAAACCCAGCACGCTGCGCTGAATGGTACTGCCCTGGATCAGGCTGCCCACGGAGATAAGGGCATTGGAAATCTTCACCTTGCAGTTTTCGGTATCCACGAAGGTGGCTGGCGGCAAGGGCGGATAGTAGGTGTGCAGCGACCATTTGCGGTTATACAGGGAGAAGGGCGGTTGGTCTGCCACCAGATCCATGTGCGCCTGCCAGTATGCATCAAGGGTACCCACATCACGCCAGTAGACGGTGGAGGGCTCGCCCGGGATGATGTTGGTGCTGTAGTCGTAGACATAAACTGGCGCACGGGGGAACAGATCCGGGATGATGTCTTTACCAAAGTCGTGGCTGGAGTTCTCTTTGGCCGCATCACGCTTGAGCTCACGATAGAGCGCCTGGGTTTCGAAGATATAGTTACCCATTGAGACCAGCGCCCATTCCGGCTCGCCGGGGATGCTCTTGGGCTGCTTGGGTTTTTCCTCAAAGCCGACCATGCGCCCTTCGGTATCGACTTCAATCACCCCAAACGAACTGGCTTCGCTGAGCGGCATCCGGATGGCCGCAACGGTCATGGCTGCCTGCTTTTGCTTATGGAAGCTGACCATCTGGCTGACATCCATCTTGTAGATGTGGTCAGAGCCGAAGATGGCTACGTGGTCAGGATCGGAGAGTTCGATAAAACGCAGGTTTTGGTAAATAGCGTCAGCGGTGCCGTCATACCAGCGTTTGCCCATACGCATCTGGGCCGGGATGGGGTCAATGAAGCGGTCGGTGATACCGGCAACGTTCCAGCCCTTCTTCATGTGCAGATAGAGGGACTGGGACTTGAATTGGGTGAGAACATAGATACGCAGGAAGTCGGCGTTGACGAAGTTGTTCAGGACAAAGTCAATCAGACGGTAAGTGCCGCCAAACGGTACTGAGGGTTTGCTACGAGTCGTGGTTAATGGTTGTAAGCGGGTCCCTTCGCCCCCCGCCAGAACCATAGCAAGTAATCCGGCCATATCTATCTCCGTGTCCTTATAATCCATTGAAAAGGTTTTCAGGTGAAGCCATAAAATTACCCCCTAGGGGGTAACTGTTCGACGTGTTTGAAAATTACCGTGGATGAGGTAATTAATCAACGCCTAATGGACTCTACCAGAACTTTTTTACGGATCGGCAGCTTCGATTAATTTTTCTTTTTGCCGCAGCTGTAGACCCTGAACCGCTTGTCGTCTGCCACCGTCGCGATACGATTGAAGCCTTGCTCCAATACAGGTTGATAGCGCAAAAATGCGTTGGCGACAATGGTTATTTCACCATCTTGCAACAAGTGATCAGGGGCATTGCGAAGGAAGGTCTCGGTGGCCGCATAGAAGGTTTTCAGACCGGCGTGGAACGGTGGATTCGAGACAATATGTTGGAATTTTCCTACGATATCGGAGTAAACATCGGAAGCATGCACGTTACCCGTGACACCATTTGCTGCCAGCGTGCGGCGGCTCGACTCCAGCGCCAGAGCACTGATATCGACCAATTCCAGACTCAGTGACGGATAACGCTTGCCCATGGCGCAGCCCAGCACACCGGCACCGCAGCCAAAATCCAGCACCCTGCCACCGAGCGCGGGTAGATGTTCCAGCAGCAGGCGTGAACCGTTGTCGAGCTCGGCCGAGCTGAATACGCCGGGCAGGGCGTGGATCTCAAGCGGCAGCTCTGCAAGCTGGCACTGGTAGCGCTGCACCCACTGTTCCAGATCAAACGGCGCAACCGGCTTGGTCAATTGTCCGTGATAGAGCGATGCGCGGCGTGCCGAGTCGCGCTTGATGGGCTTGTCGCCATAGCTGGCCAGCAGTTTGTCGGCGCCGTTGATACCACCACGGTTGTCACCGGCAACCAGCAGATCGGCGCCAGTCTCGAGAGTGGGCGCCACCATGGCCAGCAGGAATTGCGCCTCTTGTTTGGCCTTGGGCAGCAGCAGCAGCACGGCATCATAGCGAGTCGTTGGGCTGAGCTGGTGGCCAAACTGCAGTTGTCCTGGCAGCCGCTCCTGATATTGGCGGTAGTAGCAATAATCCGTGGTAAACACCTCCAGCGATGCAACGTGCTGACGCAGCAGCAACGGCAGGTCATCCTCCAGCAGGCCGCAAACAAGCAGGCGCTTGCCATCAAACAGACTCAGGTTGCGTTGCAGCATCTCGCTGACATTGCCAAGTGGATTCATGAAGCATCTCCGAAGGTGTGGGGGCACATTATACATGCTGTCGGACTATTGACATTTGCGGGCGCTTCCCAAAAGATGCAGGAAGACAATTTTTATGCAGGAACGGGTGATGCACCTCATCGCGCTGAAACGAAAATCCACCAAGGCTCTGAAAAAATCCGGGCCGGTATTCGTCTGCGCGTAAACCCCGAGTCTTGTGACAATATCGACCCCGGTTGCGCCAATGGTGAACCGGGGTTTTTGTTTATCTTTCAACTGAATAAAGATGCAGACAGAACGAGGAGTGCTCATGTTTCAAGGATCGATCGTTGCCCTGATTACCCCCTTTCGCAACGGACAGCTGGATGAAGAGGCTCTCTGCCGCCTGGTCGAGTGGCATGTAGAGCAAGGTACGCACGGAATTGTTCCGGTGGGCACCACAGGTGAAAGCCCGACCCTGACCCATGATGAGCACTGCCGCGTGATTGAGCTGGTGGTCAAACAGGCCGCTGGCCGTGTGCCGGTGATTGCCGGTGCCGGCTCTAACAACCCGATTGAAGCCATTGAATACACCCGTCATGCCCAGCGCGCCGGTGCGAATGCCACCCTGCATGTTGCCGGTTACTACAACCGTCCCAATCAGGAAGGGCTCTATCACCACTTCAAGGCGGTGCATGATGCCACCGAGCTGCCGATCATTCTCTACAACATCCCGCCGCGCGCCATCGTGGATATCCAGCCGCAGACCATGGCCCGGCTGGCCGAGTTGCCGCGTATTGTGGGGGTTAAGGATGCGACCGGTGATCTCTCCCGCCCCTGGAGTGAGCGTCAGCTGATTAAAAAGTCCTTCACCTGGCTCTCTGGTGAAGACGGCACAGCCGTGGCTTACAACATCAGTGGCGGCAGCGGCTGCATCTCGGTCACCGCCAACGTGGCGCCAAAACTGGTTGCTGAAGTGCAGAATCTGACGCTGGCTGGCCGCTGGGAAGAGGCACGCGCGCTGCAGGATCGCCTGATCCCGCTGCACCAGGCCATGTTCGCCGAGCCGAGCCCGGCCGGAGCCAAGTATGCCGCGTCACTGCTCGGTTTTTGCACCGAAGAGTGCCGCCTGCCGGTGATGCCGCTCTCTGATGCCACCAAGACCCGCATTCGTTCTGTTATGACCGAGTTGGGTCTGTTGGAAAAATAATGCGGATTGGATCGCTTTTTTAACCGGCAGTTCATACGAAGGGTTTCATAAGGGGCTAAAATTCCAGCGTTTCTTCAAGGAGAAGGTATGCAGGACTGGGCCCCCGAGCGCTACGACAGTGTCGAGCACCTCTGCGAAGTGGTGCTCGGCGCTATCAAGGAGAAGATGGATGCGCATTTTGTCTGTCTGGTCCTTCATGAACCCGACTCCAAGATTCTCTGGCTCTCGGCAACCGACAAGCTGACTTGCCATCCACCGAGCGCTGAATCACGCCTCCCTACTGCTTTCCTCGACAGTGCCCTGCTCAGTGGCCAAATCCAGTGTGAACCTTTTACCTTACCTGTGAGTACTTGGGATCAGGCCGAGCCACCGCTTAGTCAGGTGCGGGCCGCCATTCCGCTTAAACGCAGTCAACATCTGGCTGGCGTGGTCTATCTCGAGACCTGCCGTCGGGTGGATCGGCTGGCTGCCAGCCAGCGTCATCCTCTGCAACTGCTGACCCACTATCTGGCTGCCGAGCTCGAGACCCGCATCTTGTCCGGCCGCATTGATGTGGAGCGCGATGAGCTGCAATTGGTGCGCCGCGATCTCGATCAGAGCCTTCAGGTACAGGACTCTCTGCTTACCCTGCTGCGCTCCTTGCATCAGGTGGGGTTACTACTCTCTACCTGCCAAAGTGAGTGCGAGTTACTGCGCCAGGCGGTCACGCTGGCGCGCAGCCAGCTCGAGGTGGATCGCATGGCGATTTTCTTAGTGGATGAAGATCAGCGGACCATGCGCGGCAGCTGGGGAACGGCGGCCAGCGGTGAGCTGATTGATGAGTCGGATGTCGCGGGTGAGCTTCCCGCCAAGCCGATGATTCGCCAAGTGTTGTCGAGCAAGGATCGGGTGGTGGTGCAAGAGCAGGTGCCGCTTTATCAATCTGGTCAACAGGTGGGGCGTGGCTGGTTGGCCATGATTTCGCTGTGGCACGATAACCGGCCGCTTGGCTGGATTGAAACCGATAACCTGCTGCTGCGCCGCCCCTGGCAGCGCTATCATGCCGAGATCTTCAAGCAATTTGCCGCCACACTCTCACATCTGCTTTTGCGCCAGCGCACTGAAGAGGCGCTGCGCCGCCTTAATCAGGAGCTGGAGCTGCGCGTGACCGAACGTACCGAGCAGCTGGCCCGAGCCAATGACCTGCTGGAACAGGCCAATCGTCAGCTGTCAGCCATGAGCCTTGAGGATCCTTTGACCGGCATCGCCAATCGTCGTCACTGGGATCTGTTTGTTGCCACCGCCTGGGAGCGGGCGCGTCGTGCCAGCTCGCCGCTAGCGGTGCTGATGCTGGATGTGGACGACTTCAAGTCTTACAACGACAAGCTGGGCCATCCGCAAGGGGATGACTGCCTGCGCCGGATCGCGGCAACGTTGCAGGATTGCGAGCGGCGGCGCAGCAATCTGGTGGCGCGCTATGGCGGTGAAGAGTTTGCTATTTTGCTGTTCGAGCCACAGCACGGCGAGGCCGAGATGCTGGCAGAGCGTATCCACCGCGCCCTCGATGATCTGGCCATCGCTCATCCCGGCTCCCGGGTCGCATCGAGTGTCACGGTCAGTATCGGTCTTAGCTACATGATTCCCTCGGCGGAGACTGATTGGTCGCAGCTGATAAGCCGGGCCGATCAGGCGCTCTATCGCGCCAAAGCGCAAGGGCGTGCTTGTACCCACCCCTTTCTGTAACGACAACCTCTGTCTGTCTTGCCTTATGCAGCTCGATGCAGCGCACAACTGCGCGGCGTGAGGCTGGGCGCCATCGCCTGCTGCGAGTACAATCATTCGACAAATTGTGGTGAAGGAGACCGCGACATGCTGTTGACCCGCTTCAGTGGGCTGATTTTCGATCTCGATGGAACCCTGGTGGACTCGATGCCCCTCCATCTGGATGCGTGGCGTCAGACTGCTCTGGAATTCGGTTTTCGCTATGACGGTGAGTGGCTTTACGCCCTTGGTGGCGTGCCGAGTCGCAAGATTGCCGTGATGTTGGGTAAAGCCCAGGGGATCGAGATCGATGTGGAGGCGGTCACCCGCTGCAAGACCAAACACTATGTCGCCAACATGCACAAGGCGACTGCATTTCCTGCCATGAAGGCGCTGGTGGAAGCGCATTTTGGCAAAGTCCCGATGGCCATCGGAACCGGCTCACCACGGGTCAATGCCGAGGCAGTGCTACGCAATGCCGGGCTGGATCGTTATTTTCCGGTGGTGATCACCGCCGATGACGTGGATCTGCACAAACCCAATCCGGACACCTTCCTGCTGGCTGCGCAGCGCCTTGGCGTCAAGGCTGGCGAATGTCTGGTGTTTGAGGATACCGGGATCGGTGAGCAGGCCGCGCACTCGGCTGGTATGGCGTGTGTGCTGGTCAGTGAGGGGATTCCCCAGCTGGGAGCGCTTGAGAAATAACAACGTCCGTTGCCGGCGGGACAGTCGGCAACGGTGTTTTTCAAAGAAGGATTACTGCTGTTCGCCCGAATCGTCGTTGCTGCGCGGGCCGTAAGGGCGCGAGCCCATAGAGACACGCGGTTTGCGAGCACGCTGAATGCTGACTTGCGGACGACCGGTCAGCATGGCGATGGTAGAAATCTTGGCCTTATAAACCAGTTGCTGGTTGCCGTGTGCATCGGTCAACAGGACGCTGTACTGATCGAAACCGCTGATGGTCCCTTCCAGTTTGATGCCGCTGACCAGGAAAATGGCGACCTGGGTGCGATTCTTGCGCAGCCAGTTGAGGGCGGAGTCCTGCCCGTTACCAAGAGAAAAGGCCTGCTCGATGGTGGCATAGCTGGGGGATTCGGTTGTCATAAGTTATTGTCCCGCGGAAACAGAGAAGTGGCGTCTGATTGTGCTAAATGGGCTCTGCCTTGTCAAAGCCATTCTGGGTCTTGCTGGTTGACGCGAGTGTGATCATGATCACTGCCAGGCTGGTTTGCTCCGGCCATCACTGCGATAATTGCCCCTTATTGACTACCCACTGAGAGAAGCCCTTGTTCGAGTCTGCGAAGGCCCCGCCGCTTTATCGGCACGATGCCTGTGCCTGCGAGGAGTGTGACCTGCTTATCCCGGCGACCGAACTCGCGGTGGGCGAGGTGCTCTGCTGCCCGCGCTGTGGTCATGTGCAGGCTCGTCATCAGCGCCTGCCCAGAATCCGGCCGCTCGCCTATGGCATGGCCACGCTGGTGATGTTTGTGCTGTGTAACTCTTTCACCTTTATGGGCTTTTCCAGTTACGGCCTCGGCCGCGAAATGAGTTTTCTGCAGGCTATCGGGGCGCTGGTGGATGCCGGCTATCTGTTTCTGGCGGTGGTGCTGAGTATTACCCTGATTGGCTTTCCGCTGGTTTATGTCGGCTCGATGATGCTGGTTATCTGGCGTCTGGACCGGCAACTGCACCCGAACGCCATGCGCTCGCTTGGCCGCATTCTTTGCCGAATCCGCCCCTGGCTGATGGTCGACGTGTTCCTGATCGGCGTCATTATTTCACTGGTCAAGCTGATGGCGATGGCAGACGTGACACTGGGGCTCGGTTTTTGGGCCTTTGTCGGCTATACCGTGCTGCTGATAAAGACCATATCGAGTCTGGATGTTCACTGGTTGTGGCAGCAGCTGTTTGGCCCGGTCGAGTTAGAGGCGCCGCTGGTTGCTGATCGCTCTGCCCGCGAACAAGCGCTGGTTGGCTGCCATGTGTGTGGTGCGCTTAATACGAGTCATCAGCATCGCTGCCGACGCTGCGCTAGTCATCTGCACAGCCGCAAACCTGCCAGTTTGCACCGAACCTTGGCGCTGCTGATTACGGCGGTGGTGCTCTATGTGCCAGCCAACCTCTATCCCATTATGGACACCGTGTTTCTGGGCGATGACAGCCCTTCCACCATCATGGGCGGCGTGATCCTGTTGTGGGAGCACGGCTCCTATCCGATTGCCGCAGTGATCTTTATCGCCAGCGTGATGGTGCCGATGGCCAAGCTGCTCTCCCTGTTCTGGCTCTGCTGGCAAGTGCGCGGTGCCGAGCTAGAGGCGCCCTACAGCAAGCTCAAGCTCTATCGCCTGACTGAATTTGTTGGACGCTGGTCGATGATCGACGTCTTTGTGGTGGCTATTTTGGCCGGATTGATTCGTCTGGATAACCTGATGACCATCTATCCCGGCCCCGCCGCCGTATCGTTTGCTGGCGTGGTGATCATCACCATGATCGCCGCCATGAGTTTTGATCCCCGTATCATCTGGGATCTGCATCAAGGAGAACGCGAACTTGAATGAGCGCAACAAGAGGTGGAAGGTCGGCTCGGATTTCCTGAGCTCGGCGGCCGCCGTCTGGATGGTGCCGCTGGTGGCACTGGTCATCGGTGGCTGGATGCTGTTCCAGCACTGGTATGAACAAGGTCCGCAAGTCACCCTGACGGTGGAGCGGGCCGAGGGCATCGTTGCTGGCAAGACGGCGATCCGCTCCCACGATGTGGATATCGGCCGCATCGAGAGTGTGGAGCTAAGCCGCGATTTCTCCCATGCAGTGCTCAAGGCGCGTATCGACAAGCAGGCTAGCGACATGCTGCGCGATGACAGCCTGTTCTGGATCGTCAAGCCACGGGTTGGACGCGAAGGGATCACCGGTCTTGGCACCCTGCTCTCCGGTACCTATATCGAAATGGCGCAGGGTAAACAGGGCAAGGCGCGCGATAGTTACAAGATTCAGGACAGCCCGCCGCTTGCCTCTGCCGGACAAAAAGGCATCCATCTGGTGCTGACCAGCCGCGAAACCCGTGCGCTCGGGGTTAATTCACCGGTGCAGGTG
Organism: Aeromonas sp. RU39B; assembly: GCF_900156095.1. Taxonomy (GTDB): domain Bacteria; phylum Pseudomonadota; class Gammaproteobacteria; order Enterobacterales; family Aeromonadaceae; genus Aeromonas. The sequence continues at coordinate 1,802 of NZ_FTMJ01000015.1, read as the reverse complement.
CAGGGTTATACCGTGGGTCAGGTTGAGCAGGTCAACTTTGTCCCCGAGAAGTCGCAGATGGAGTACAAGGTCTTTATCAAGGCGCCTTACGACACGCTGGTGAACAGCAACAGCCGGTTCTGGATGACGCCCGGTTTCGAGGTCTCGGTGACCAGCCAGGGCATGAAAGTGAAGATGGATTCACTGGAGACGCTGCTCAACGGCGGTATCACCATGGGTCTGCCTGCCGGTTGGGCCCCTGGCGATCCCGTCAAGGACAACAGCAGCTTCACCCTGTTCCAGGATCAGGCCAGCGTATTGGAGGGTAACCTCAACCAGTTCCTCTATTACGTCTTCCTGTTTGAAGACAGCCTGTCGGGTCTTAATCCCGGTGCCGCAGTGGAGTATCGCGGGGTGCGGGTCGGGACCGTGATCTCGGCGCCCTATATCGTGGATGACGAGCTGTCGGCGCGCTTTAACAAGCGCACCTTGCCGGTGCTGGCGCGCATTGAAGTGCAGCGCCTGAGTCAACGTGATGCCGACACCGATCACGAGAAGTGGCTGGCCCTGTTCGAGCAGCAGTTCCGCCAGGGGCTGCGCGCCAGTCTTCGCAGCTCTAACCTGCTGACCGGTAGCAAGATTATCGATCTGAACTTTGTACCGGATGCGCCCAGATATGTGGCCCAGACCATCAAGAACAAGCCGGTATTCCCGAGTGTGAGCGCCGGTCTTGACCAGATCGAGCGCAAGGTAAACAAGATCCTCGACAAGTTTGCCGACATGGATATCGCGGCCACGCTGGATCAGGTCAACCGGACGCTGGCGACCCTCGACAAGACGCTCGGCAGTGTGCGCTCGGTGAGCAACAATCTCGACAAGCTGACTGGCCAGAGCGCGACCCAGCAGATCCCGGCTTCGCTCAACCAGAGTCTGCAGCAGTTGCAGCAGACGTTGCAGGATTACGATGCCGGCTCGCGGACCAGCCGCGAGTTGCAGAAATCGATTCAGAGCCTCAACCAGATGATGCGTGAGCTGCAGCCGCTGGTGCGCTCGCTCAATGAAAAGCCCAGCGCCCTGATTTTTGATCGCAGTGCGCGTCCCGATCCCCAGCCCAAACGAGGTGACCAATGAAGCGTCGTGTTCTTGTCCCCCTGATTGCTCTGGCGCTCGGCGCCTGCAGTGCGACGACGCCGGCCATCCATTTCTACTCTCTGAGCCAAGGGAGCAGCAGCCACGCCAACAACTCGGTGGTACCGCAGCATGAGCTGCAACTAGCGCCGCTCACCCTGTCGGATCAGATAGATAGTGTCAATTTGGTTTATGAGCTGCCCGGTCACGAGTTGCAACTGGCCGAGCAGAATCGCTGGGCCGGTACGCTGGATAATCAGCTCGAGCAGCTGACGCTGGAGGGCTTGTCTGCCCGCCTGCCAGGCTGGGTGATTCGTGAAGAGGGCGGCAAAGGGCCGCGCCTCTCATTGCGGGTGCAGCAGTTTGCCGGCCGCTATGATGGCAAGGCGCTGGTGACGGTGCGTTGGCGCCTGATTGGCGAAGATGGCAAGGTGCTGCTCGACAAGTTGTTCCAGAGTGAGCGCCCCTTGCCGACCGATGGTTATAACGCGCTGGTCGGTGAGCTCGCCTCCAGCTGGTCGGCCCTGCTCGATGATGTCGCCAAAGGGGTGAGCGCCACACACTGATTGACGGTGAATCCAGAAAAGCAAAAGCCCCGCGAGTGAACTGACCCCATAAAGTTGGACAGTTAAAGATACGGGTTAAATCAAGAAGGCCTGAGTTCGGTACTGCACCGGACTCAGGCCTTTCAATTT
>NZ_FTMJ01000026.1 GCF_900156095.1 Aeromonas sp. RU39B | reverse complement strand
TGGCCGGCGACCAGGGAGGCGTCGTTACCACCCTCGAGCTTCATGGTACGAATTTCCGGGCCCTTGGTGTCGAGCAGGATGGCAGCTTTGCGGCCAGTCTCGGTCATCACTTCGCGCAGGTTGCGGATGCGGTTACCGTGCTCTTCGTAGTCACCGTGGGAGAAGTTCAGGCGCATGACGTTCATGCCGGCGTCCAGCAGCTTGGACAGCATCTCTTTGGATTCGGTCTTCGGACCGATGGTGCAGACAATCTTGGTCTTTTTCATGTCAGTCTTCATGGTTAAAGGAATTTCCGTCGCGCAATATACACCAGTTTTTGGATACTTTTTATGATCCAGAAACAACGTTTTTGTTTGAGAGCACATTTTTTTGCGCGGCAACGTTTTCGTTTCCACTCCGCAGCTTAGCTGAGGTCGTCTGGTCATACCTGTTAGAGGAGGAGATCGGCGCTGCGATGTACCGACTACCCCTTATGTTGTAATTTGACAAGCCACCTTCGGGTCACACTACACCATTCGGTAAGTGGCTGCTCAGCACCGAGCATAGATCAGCCTCCGTGCTTTCGCCGCCACCCGTCAGGGGGCTACGGGTTGGGGTTGACGTGCCAGATAGCGCTCCACCAGATTAAACAGCAGCGGATTGAGCATGATGGAGAGGCTGGCGCCCACGACCACCAGATCGCGCGCACCGCTTGGCAACAGGCCGAGTACGATAGCAAGCCCCACCAAAATGAACGAGAACTCCCCCACCTGCGCCAGGCTGGCGCTGATGATGAGCGCAGTACGCGGCGGATGGCGAAACAGCCGAACCAGTGCAAACGCCGCCGCTGACTTGCCAAACATGATAATGAACAGGGTCGCCAGCACCGCCAGTGGCTCGCGCAGCAAAATAGCCGGGTCAAGCAGCATCCCTACCGAGACAAAAAACAGCACGGCAAAGGCGTCTTGCAGCGGCAGAGTGTCATTGGCTGCCTTATGACTGAGCGTTGAACTATTCATCACCACACCGGCAAAAAATGCGCCGAGGGCGAACGAGACGCCAAACAGTTTGACCGCGCCAAACGCGATGCCGAGCGAGCAGGAGAGGATCGATAGAGTGAACAGCTCCCGCGAGCCGGTGGCTGCAGTGATCTCGAGCAGCCAAGGGATAAAGCGACGCCCGACCAACAGCATCAATACAATAAATGCCGTAACCTTGGCCAGCACCCATCCGATATCCAGCAGCAGAGCTTGCAGAGTCGGAGTACTGCCACCTTGCTGCAGGTCGGCCAAGATCGGCAGAAACACCAGTGCCAGCACCATGACCAGATCCTCGACAATCAGCCAGCCGATGGCGATGCGTCCTTCATGGCTTTCGACCAGTCCACGGCTCTCCAGCGCTCGCAGCAAGACCACGGTACTGGCGGTGGAGAGCGCCAATCCGAACACCAGACCAGCGGTCAGCGACCAGCCTAGTAACTGAGACAGGCCAAAGCCCAGCAAGGTGGCCAGCAGGATCTGGGCGATGGCACCGGGAATGGCGATGTGTTTGACCGATAGCAGATCGGCCAAAGAGAAGTGCAGCCCAACGCCAAACATCAGCAAAATCACGCCGATTTCGGCCAGCTCGGGTGCCAGTTGCAGGTCGGCCACATAACCGGGCGTAAAGGGGCCGCACAGCACACCGGCAGCCAGATAACCCACCATAGGGGAGATCTTCATGCGCAGGGCCAGCATGCCAAACAGATAGGCCAGCACAAAACCGGCCACCAGAGTGGTAATCAGGGGTATTGAATGGTCCATCTCGTCACCTCGCTAATAGGCAGTGGGAGGCTGTCATCGAGGCGATGCAGCCGTCAGCAAGCAGGTTGGCGAAAGGAAAATTGCAGGGCACACCAAGTCAATGGCATGGGTTGTCAATCATCGTTTCATTATGAATGTACCTATCTGAGATGCAGCCAGCAATGGTTGTTTTAATATCTGATAAATAAATTATTCATCGCTGTTTCTTCACATTTTGTTAAGAGTTAATCGGGTAATTTGAGCTGTTTTGTCATTTTTACCTATGACGCCTCTAAAAATGCAAAAAGACCGCCCGGAGGCGGTCTTCGCTGTGGAAGTATCAGGCTTACAGTGATTGCTCTTCACCGCCAAGTGCAGCCAGTAGCGCTGGAATGAACTGGGCGAGCTCGGCTGTGACCAGGGCAAAGTCGGCGTCCAGACGCGCCGCCGGATCTTCGCCGGTGATGTCGTCGTTTTGTTCACGCAGCTCTTCGCTGAATTTCAGCCGCTTGATAGAGAGATCATCGCTCAGCACAAAGCTGATGCTTTCGCCCCAGTTGAGGGCCAGCTTGGTGACCAACTTGTCGTTATCGAGGTGGTTTTTGATCTCTTCAGCCATCAGATCCTGCTGCTTGCAGCGGATGATACCGCCCTGCTCCATGGCGCTGCGCAGCTCGGCTTCATCTTCCAGCGTGAAAGATGCCGGCAGGTTGCCTTCGTTGAGCCACTCGGTCATGGTGATTTCGGGCGGATTTTTCAGAGCCACCGGGACCACCGGCAGGGTGCCGATAGATTTACGCAGTAGCGAGAGCAGGTCGTCGGCTTTTTTGGCTGAGCCGGCATCGACCACCATCAGGTTGTCGGCCGGATTGATCCAGGCAACGGTCTGGCTGGTACGGCTGAAGGCGCGCGGCAGCAAGGTGTGCAGGATCTCCTCTTTGAGCGCTTCCTTCTCTTTTTTCTTCAGGGCGCGGCCCTGCTCGTGCTCAATCTCTTCAACCTTCTCGGCCAGCATCTCTTTGACTACCGAGCCTGGCAGCATCTTCTCTTCCTTGCGGGCGCAGATAAGGATCTGTCCCGAGGCGCTGTGGGCCAGGGTGGCGCCAAACTTGCCAAGCGGTTTGACCCAGCCAAACCGGGAGAGATCCTGACTGCCGCAGGGGGTAAAGATGCAGCTCTCGAGCTGGGTCTCCAGTTGGTCTACGGTCAGCTCAAAGGGGCGGGTGAAGCGGTAGATCTGCAGATTCTTAAACCACATGGCGTCGTCGGTCTCCTAGGTTGTCCGGCCGGCATTGTACTGCAAAATCGAAGATGTGATCCGATTTGAACTTCGGTGAAATAAATTCGGAGCAAGCTCACAGCTCGGGTTTTTCATTCGAAGCCCTTTTATCAAATCGCCATAGACTGCCTGTAGATGATCGCTTGGGAGACGCATCATGATCAGGCTGGCGCAAGCCCAGGACATGGACAGTGTGGTGGAAATCTGGCTGTTGGCATCGCTGCAGTCCCACGACTTTGTGGATGCGTCGAGCTGGTGGCAAGTGCAAGAAGATTTGCGCATTCGTTATCTCGATAGAGCCAGCATTTGGGTCTGTGAAGAGCAGGAAGAAATTCAAGGCTTTATCGCGCTGGTGGATGACTATCTGGCCGCCCTGTTTGTCCGCCCCGACCGTCAGGGCTGTGGGGTAGGGCATGCCTTGCTCAGTCAAGCCAAGCGCTTGTTACCGGTGCTGCGTGCCATGGTCTATCTGGAAAATGACGAGGCGCTGCGCTTTTATCGTCGCCACGGTTTCGTGATTGAGGGGGAGGAGACCGACCCGCTGACCGGGCATCCTCTGCTGCGTATCCGCTTTGTTGAGCAACCCGCCATGCTGGCGGCCGCGCCTTGATTCTATCGCCAGCCAGCCCCATCCTGTTGTCTGACGGTAATATCTTGGTTCTTCTGCATTCATGAAACTTCTGCACACGGCCGACTGGCACCTGGGTCATCAGCTGCATGGTCACGATCGCTATTATGAGCATCAGTGCTTTCTTGACTGGCTGGCGGCCACCATTGACGAGCGCCAGCCCGATGCGTTGCTGGTAGCGGGGGATCTGTTTGATACGGCCAATCCGCCGGCTTCTGCCTGGCAACAACTCTACCGCTTCCTGGCCCGCCTGCGCGCCGCGCATCCGGCGCTCAACATCGTTCTGATTGGCGGCAATCACGACTCGCCCTCCAAGCTCGATGCGCCCCATGAACTGCTGCGTGCCTTTGACCTGCATATGGTCGGCAGCATCAGCCGTGATCGGGATGGGCGGCTTGATGTGGATCGCTTGCTGGTGCCGATTCGTAACCAGCAGGGAGAGCTGCTGGCTTGGTGCGCGGCCGTGCCATACCTGCGCAGTAGCGATCTGCGGGTGGCGGAGCTCGGCGAGGGGCAGGATCGACTTATCGAAGGGGTGCGCGAGGTCTATCGCGAGGTGCTTGCAGAAGGGCGCCTGCGCGCCGAATCGGTCCCCTTGATTGCCATGGGACACGCCTACCTGCGGGCCGGACAGCTCTCGGAGCTCTCCGAGCGCAAGGTGCTCGGTGGCAATCAGCACGCCTTGCCGACCGATATTTTTGCCGCGGCCGATTACACGGCGCTGGGCCATCTGCATCTGGCGCAAAACCCGGCGCCCGGCGTCTATTACTGCGGCTCACCGCTGCCGTTGTCTCTTGCCGAGGCTGGTTATTTTCATCAGGTGCTGGAGGTGGAGTTTGCCGACAGCCACCTTGTCAATCTGACCCGGCTCGCTGTACCTCGCGCGGTCGAGATGCTGCGCTTGCCCGAGTGCAGCATGGATGAGGCGCTGGAGCATCTGCAGCAGTTGTCGCTGCCACCTTGCGAGTTGCAGGCGCGCCCCTATCTGGAAGTGCGTTTACTGCTACCCAAACCCGAGGCGCGCATTCGCGAACGGATTCTGGCTGCGATCGATGGCAAACCGGTTCGGCTGGCACGTATTACCACCCGTTATGAAGGGAGCGGACAAGGGTTGGCTGAGCGGCTGGCGCAGCGCCAGCTCGATGAGCTCTCACCGGTTGAGGTGTTTCGGCTCTGCTATCAGCGCCAGTTCAACGGTGAGCCGAATGCTGCCATGTTGACCTCATTTGAAGAAATTCTTGAGCAGGTCAAGGAGTCACAGCCATGAGGATCCTGCGCCTTGGCGGGGAGAACCTGGCCAGCCTGACCACTGCCTTTGATATCGATTTTACCCAAGGCGCGCTTGGCAGCAGCGGCCTGTTTGCCATCACCGGTAATACCGGGGCGGGAAAAAGTACCCTGCTCGATGCCATCTGTCTGGCGCTTTATGACGAGATGCCGCGCTTTATCGGCAGCCGCAAGAACGTGGCTGAAGTGGGGCGCGCCGATGATGAAGAGAAGCTCAAAGCCAACGATGTGCGAGGGATTTTGAGCCGTGGCCGCGCCGCCGGCTATGCCGAGGTGACCTTCCTTGGCTGCGATGGTCGCCATTATCTGGCGCGCTGGTCGGTGCGCCGCGCCCGCCAGCGCGCCGAAGGGCGTTTTCAGGCGCAGGAGCGCAGCCTGACCGATCTTGAAAACGGTCAGGTGTTCGCCGGCAACAAACGAGAGCTGCAAGAGCGCATTGATGAGCTGGTCGGTCTCTCCTGGGAGCAATTTCGCCGGGCGGTGATCCTGCCGCAGGGGGAGTTCGCCGCCTTTCTCAAATCTGATGCCAGTGAGCGCTCTGCGCTGCTCGAACGCATGACCGGCACCGAGCTCTATTCGGCTATCTCAATGCAGACCTTTGCCCGCAGCCGCGATGAGCAGCAAAAATTGGTTGCGCTGCAAGAGCGGCTGGGGGATGTGAACCTGCTCGATGATGAGCAACATGACCAGTGGGTGGCGCGCCAACTCGCCTTAACCAGCGAGCTCCATCAGGCGCGTGAGCAGCGCCAAGGCGTCCAGACCCTGCGCGATCTCACCATCCGGGTCGGTGAGTTGCAGCAAGCTTGCGAAGCGGCCACCACGGCTGTTAGCGAGACTGAGCAGCGCCATACCGAGGCGCAGTCACAGCGTCAGGAGTTGGCGCAGATTGAGGCGGTGGCCAGTGCTCGCGGCGATCACGACGAGTTAAACCGTCTGGCGCTGGAGATTGTCCGGCAGGAGCAACTGCACGCCAATGAAGCGACGCGGCTTTCGACCCTTGAGCAGGCGTTGACTCACGATGAGCAGCGCTGGCAGCAGAGCCAGAGCGAGAAGATGACCCTCGAGCGCGAGTGGGGGGCATTGCAAGTCGAGCTGCGCCGCGCCGAAGAGCTCGATACCCGCCTCGTTGAAAAACAGCATCAACTCGAGCAGGTCCGTGAGGAAGAAGCGAGCGCGCGCACCCGCTGGCAGCAGGTGCAGCGTGAACATGCACTCCTTGGTCAGCAGCTCGTCCAGGCAGAGCAGGAGCGGAGCCTGCTTGAGCAGTGGCTGGCCGAGCGCCAGCGCCTGGCGCCATTGGCACGGCAATGGACACCGCTGCAGTTGGCGATGCAGGAGTGGCTGGGTGAGAGAGACAATCTGCACCGGCTGCAGGCACAACGGGTGCGCTTGCTGCGCGCCTCGGAAGGAGAAAATGCCAAGCGGGAACAACTGCGTCAGCTGATGGAGGAGGGGCAGGCGCAGCTGACCCAACTGCAGCAGCAGTATGCGGCGCTGGAGCTGCAAAACTGGTCGCAGGCGCTGCAACACGGGCAGGATCACCGGCATCAACTTGGCGAGAGTCTGGCCCACTTGCAGCAGTTGTTCGAGCTGGCCGAATTTGCCCGTAATCTCGATGAGCAGCGTACCCGTTTGCAGCAGGAATCTGCGGCACTGATCCAGATGAGGAGCGCCTTAACCGCACGCTTGCAGCAGGATTCGCCGCGCCTGGGGCAGCTCGCCTGGCAGCGGGAAGAGGCACGCCAGGCGCTGGAGCGGGCGCGCTCTGCGGCTAACTTTGAGCAGCATCGTCACTTGCTTAAAGAAGATGAAGCCTGCCCGCTGTGCGGCTCGCATGATCACCCCTACCGGCTGGAGCAGCGCCAGGTCAGCGGCATTTTGATGCAACTGGCCGAGCGGGTGCGCGAGCTGGAGCAGCTGTGGAATGAACTTAATAACCAGCTTATTCGCGATCGCTACGATCTGGGCGAGAGCGAGCAGCGACTGGCCGGGTATACGGCGCGCCTTGCTGAACTCGAAGGGAAAGCCAGCCAGTTGCATGGCCGCTGGCAGCAACTCGATGGTCCGGTGCAGGCAGGGAGCGGGTTGCCGTTACCCGGCTCGGCAGAGGCGTGGCAACAACTGCAGGCCGGGTTGATTGCGCGTCGAGAGGGCATTGGCAAGCAACAGGAGCAGGTTCAGCACACCTTGCTGCAGGCTCAACAAGGCATGCAGCGCCAGCAGGTGCTGCGTCAGCAACTCGATACCCTGTCGGCGCAGTTGCAGGCCTTAGCCGCGCAATGGCAAGAGAGTGAGCGACAACAAGCTGGCTGGGAAGCTCAATTGCAAGCCTGGGTCAGTCAAGAGCACGACATCAAGCTGCGCCAGCAGCAAAAAGAGGCGAGTCTGGATGCCATGCTCGATGGCCAGGATTGGCGCGACTGGTTGCAACAGGGCAAATGGCTGCAGTTGGAGCAAAAATGCGCCATCTATCTGCAGGCCGAGGCCAGCTTGCAGCAGTGGAACGAACGTCTTGCTGAGCTGCGACCCCAATTTAGCACCCTGCAAGAGCGGCTGCAGAGTCAAGCGCAGCAGCTGGAACAGCTGGCACGGCATGGTCGTGAGCTAGAAGTGCAGCAACAGGGTTTGCTGGCAAGTCGGGCCGAATGCCTGGAAGGGCAGCCGGTTAGCGAGCTGACCCAGTGGTGGCAACAGCGACTTGAGCTGGCGGCTGCGCACCTGCAAGAGAGCGAGTTACGCCGTCAGCAGGCCATGCAGGAGGTCTCGCTGTTACAAGCCAAGCTCACCCATCTTGAGCAGTCGGTCCTGCAGGATCATCAGCAGCGCCGCGAAGTGCTAGCGCGCTGGATGCACCATCAAGCTCGCTTGGGGGTCACCGAATATGACCTGCGCCGTTTGCTCGCAATCGCCCCCGAGACGATTCAGGCCCAGCGTGAGCAGATGGCGGAGCTGGATGCCGAGCGTTCAGCGGCCCAAGTGCGCTTGCTTGAGCGTCAGCAGTTGTTGGCGCAAGAGAGCGAGCGGCTCGCACAGACGCAGGCTGTGCATCCAGAGTTGATTGACCTGTCGCTCACCGAGTTGGATCAGCAGCGGGCTCAGTTGGACGAGAGTTGCCAGGGGCTGGAGGAGCAACTGTTTGAATGTAAAAGCGTATTGATGCAGGCGGAAGCGGCAGAGCTGCACGCCGGAGAGCTCAAGGAGTCGATTCGTGCCCAGCAGTGCTGGAGCGATCACTGGCAGCAACTGAGCGATCTGATTGGTCAGGCCAATGGCGCCAAATTTCGCACTTTTGCGCAAAGCCTGACACTGGAGCGTCTGCTGGTTGAGGCCAACGCCCAGTTGGTTGAGCTGGTCCCCCGTTATCGCCTCGAACGCATTCCCGGCTCGGATCTGGCGCTGCAGGTGGTGGATGGCGATATGGGCGATGAAGTGCGCTCGGTCGATTCTCTCTCGGGCGGTGAGAGCTTTCTGGTTTCGTTGGCGCTGGCGCTCGCGCTCTCTTGCCTCTCGTCCAAGCAGACCCAGGTTGAATCGCTCTTTATCGATGAGGGGTTCGGTACGCTTGATCCGGATAGCCTTGATTTGGCGCTCTCATGCCTTGACTCGTTACAGGCCACCGGGCGTCAGATTGGGGTGATCTCCCACGTGCAAACCCTGGTTGAGCGGATCGGCGTGCAGATCCGGGTGGAAGCGTTGGGAGGCGGTGAGAGTCAGGTTGTGCTGCCATGATGACTCACCTTGTTCAGTGCAGACAGGGAGGCAAGAATATTGATTCGTTTGGCAACCATCAATGATGCTGCAGCCTTGACCCAATTGCGCATGGCTCTGTTTGTGGAAGGGGGAGAGTTAGGGTCTGCCGATGATGATCCTGAGCTGGCCAGGCAAACAGCGGATGCCTTTGCTCACTCGCTGACGCAGCAGGAGATGTTGCATTGGGTCTGTGAGCGGCAGGGGCGGGTGGTCGCGGCAGCATCGCTGGCACTGCTGACTCGTTTACCCTATCCCGGTAATGGGGCTGGCCGCGAGGGGTATCTGCATAATGTGTATGTGCAGCCTGTTTACCGTCGGCGTGGCATTGCCCGATCGCTAGTACAAACCATTTTGCACCACGCATCGATGCTGGAATTGGGACGAGTGTGGATGCATGCCAGCCCGATGGGGGCACAGTTATATCGGGAGCTGGGGTTTGCCCCCAATGGTCACTATCTCGACTGGTCTGCTCAAGTTCCGTCATAAAGACGTCGTTTCCTTTCTGCAAGCCATAGTGCTCATGCCGCCCGCATGCTGAGCGGGTATGTGTCACCTTGCCGGTGGATGGACCTGGATAACCGCTGTCCATTCACGTCGCCGGTATCACTTGCCAGAGATCCTTGCCCCATGATGCGGCCAGTAGGAAAAGAGTACCTGCTTACACTCGCCTGTCTGTTGTGGGGCGCTGCGTTACTTGGCTACGCGCTGGGACTGCGGATGTTTCTCGTCCCTGCCGTCGGCGCACTGGTGACTTTTAGCGGATATCTGATGAAGAGGCTCATTATGTTTGGTCGCGATAAACCCCAATCCCAACAGACTGCTCCGGCGCCGGTTGCCATGCCCATGACTGAGAGCGGTTTGACTGTGATTGCAGCTGGTGCCACGTTCACCGGCAATATTCAACTCACCGGCAGCCTGCAGGTATTCGGTAAGGTGATGGGTAATATTGAGGTCGCAGATGGGCGAGTGCACCTGATGCAAGGTGGCGTGGTGGAAGGAGAGGTAAAAGCGCCGCATCTGATCGTCGATGGTGTGCTGGAAGGGGTCGGGGAGGCTGCCATGGTCGAGATTTTAAGTCATGGTCGCCTGCAGGGCACCTGCCGCAGCAGTGCGCTTTCCATTGAAAAGGGCGGCATCTTCCTCGGCCAATCCCAACAACTCGACTCCCCGCTACCGGCCAGTGTCACTCGTCTGCCTGAGGGCAAGAGCCGGGAACCTTCCAATACCGAGGCGCGTGAAGCCTGACAGTGTCGCCTATCATGTGGTAAGCGGGTGATTATATTTGCCTGCTTACCATTGCATATCCAGAGATCATTATCAGTTCGTTTAGCTGTAAAGTCCCCCCCCTCTATCGCATCACTCGATTTATTCGTTCCTGTGTCAACAGGATTCGCGTTGATATATCAATGGTTGCTGTCTGTTATCTATTTGAAAATAAATCCTGAGCAATTTCATGTACACACCTTCGTAAGCTGAATTGAAAACCTTTTCAAGGTTGGTTGATGCAAACTGACTGATGCTGTCAGTTTACTTGCATGGCCTTAACTGAATCCAAATGCTGTGTTGATACTCTCAAATTAAGAAAGCGCTTTCAGTCAAATATTGGTGTTTTGATTCGAAGAAACAGAGTTCGTGGTGTGGTGTTAAATTTATTCTGATATCGTTTTCAAGTTAATTGTTATGCCATGATGGTGGCTTGTATTGGGTGTTACTACCTACTTGAAATCGATTTCTTGCTCGTTGATGGTGGGTGATTCGCTATTGGCGCAATTCATCATCTTTTTGTGAAATATCTCATGGTTTGCTTTTGAATCGCCTTCATATAATCCGCATCGAATATCAGGTCGTACATTTTCCTGGCATGGGAAATAGTCTGACAGTTTGTAGTGATAAAAGTTCAAGCACACATATCCACAACGGGAAATAAGGAACTAACTATGAAAGCTAAGTGGCTCCCGATTGCAGCTGCAGTGACCGCAGCACTGGCATCAGCCTCTGCCTCGGCTGTTGATTTCCACGGCTATTTCCGCTCTGGCGTCGGGGTTTCCGGCGATGGCGACATGGTCAAATATAATGTCAACAAGGTTGGCCGTCTCGGTAACGAAAATGATACCTACGGTGAAATCCAGCTGGGTCAGGAAGTGTTCAACAAAGATGGTAAAACCTTCTATGTTGACTCCATGGTTGCTATGAGCTCTGACGGCTCGAATGACTGGGAAGGGACTAATCCTACTTGCAAACAAGACTCTACAACTAAGGACATCGATTGTACTACGGGCTCCGAGTTTGCTCTGCGCCAATTTAACGTACAAGGTAAGGGGCTGCTTGGCTTTGCGCCAGAAGCAACCGTTTGGGCTGGTAAGCGCTTCTATCAGCGTCATGACGTCCACCTTTCTGACTTCTACTACTGGAACGTCTCTGGTGCTGGCGCTGGCTTAGAAAACGTGCAAGCTGGTCCTGGCAAGCTCTCTCTTGCTTGGGTTCGTAGCGATGAAGGGAAAGTTGATACCAACATTCTTGATGCCCGTTACGCTGGTATTCCGCTTTGGAAAGATGCCTCTCTTGAGCTTGGTGTAGATTATGCGCTGGCCAATGATACCGATGCACAGAAAAAAGCTAACAATGGCAGTAACGACAATGGCTTGATGCTGACTGCTGAAGTGACTGCTGGTGTGATGGGTGGCTTTAATAAAACGGTGCTGCAGTATTTTACCGATAGCTATGCAACCAATCCTGTGTATTACGGTGCGGGCGGTTGGACCAGCCAAGATGGTGATGGTGGTAACGGGTTCCGTGTTATCAACCATGGTGTAATTCCGTTGGTTGGTAATTTTGAGCTGGGTCACCAATTGGTGTATGGCGCATCGAACGACATCAAGTACTCAGCCAACAGTGTTAACTACACCGGTGTTGATGCATCAACCATGTCTGCCGTCATTCGTCCGATGTACAAGTGGGATGACTACAACAAGACCTATTTCGAAGCTGGTGTCTTTAAAGACAAGGCAGAGATCGCTGGTCGCAACGATGTGAAAGATGGCGGCTATAAGTTGACTCTGGCTCAAGCATGGTCTGCTGGCCCGGGCTGGTGGGCACGTCCCGAGATCCGTGTATTTGCCAGCTATCTGGCTAACACCGAAGATAAGATGGTATTCGAAAGCGATGCTTCTGATAATACCTGGCAAGTCGGTGTCCAGGCTGAAGCTTGGTGGTAATGTGTTAGTTTAATTAAGTTGTTTACTGCCCCCTCTTGGGGGCAGTCTTGCTTGTATCACCACAAAGATAGGGAAATACGATGAAGTTGGCCAATTCTCTCCTTGCCGCTGCGGTGGCTGTCGTGTTGTCGGGCTGTTCAAGCATGACTGTTCCCCTGCAGCCGCATGAAGCCGTGTTAAATTCCCCCGATGCAGCCAAACAGGCGCTGCTTTCAGCCCAGAGTTGCTGCGCTTCCCT
>NZ_FTMJ01000009.1 GCF_900156095.1 Aeromonas sp. RU39B | reverse complement strand
TGGTCACTTCATCAGACATTGAAAATCAAAAATTGTTTTTGATGCTTCAATCCTGCGAGTGCCCACACAGATTGCTTGATTCAATTTGTTAAAGAGCTGCGCGATTCTCATCGCGACGGGAGTGGCATTCTACGCACATCCCGGTGTGAGTCAAGCCTTATTTCACAAGGCTTTTTCTCACTTCGACCGGCTCGCTGCCTGTGCGGCGTTGCCCTGTCGACGGAGGCGCATTATAGGGAGCTGTTTCACACTGGCAAGCGAATTTTGATAAAAAACGCCTTTTTTCCGAAAAACACTGACGAACGCTGTTTTTTTCTACAAACACGGTCAAAAACTAGCGCCGTGCGGCGAACTCACGGGCAAATTGGCGCACCTTCTCCCAGTCGGTGAACTCCAGGTCATGGCTGGTATCGGTACTGCCACCAGTGATTTTCATGATCAATTGGATGATCCGGGTCTGCCACCAGTTATAACGGGAATAGAGAAGTGCGCCAGCAAAGACAGCCTGCAGAGTGGGCTGCCACGGCGAGAGGCGTAGAAACTTCTTCATATAGGCATTGGTTGCCGGAGTGGACTTTTCGGGCTTACGCGCAGTGAGGTTGACACAAAAGAACGCCGCATTAGCCACCGCCAGCTGCTCCGCATGAGCGTGCACAAAAGTCAGCAAGCTGGAGTGGTAGTTACCATAGCGGATGGAAGCACCGATCAGCACCTTGCTGTACTTGCTCAGATTACACGTGGGCAGTTCGTGCAGATCCTGCAGCACCACATCGTGATTTTTCATCTCCTGCGTCATGGCATCGACAATCTTGCGGGTTTGCCCATCACGGGAGGAGTAGAGCACCAACATTTTTTCCATCAACTACCTCAATTGCGCCAGAATGCCGGCGTGAACAACACCAGCAGAGTAAAAATCTCGAGTCGCCCAAACAGCATGGCGACCACCAGTATCCATTTGGCCGCCGGGGTCACCGAACTGAAATTGGATGCCACATCCCCAAGGCCAGGCCCAACGTTGGTCAGTGTTGCCGCCACGGCGGAAAATGCCGTGACTTCATTCATTCCGGTCATGAGCAAGGCCAACATAAATAGGAAAAAGAGCATGATATAGGTGGCGAAGAATCCCCACACTGCCTCAACCACCCGCTCGGAGACGGCCTTACGCCCCAACTTGATGGTGTAAACAGCGCGCGGGTGCACCAGCCTTTTGAGCTCACGAATGCCCTGCATAAACAGCAGCATCACCCGCATGACCTTGATTCCGCCACCGGTACTACCGGCACAGCAACCGATAAAAGATGAGAACATCAGTAACATGGGCAGGAAAGATGGCCAATCCGCATACGAGGTGGTGCTATAGCCCGTCGTTGTCCCAAGCGATACAGCCTGGAACACAGCGTGATTAACCGCTTCCTGCCAGTTGGCATAGTGCCCGTGGCTGATCAATACCGCACTGCAGATGATAATCAGGGTGGCCTGAATGCCCAGAAACACCTTGAGCTCGGGGTCTCGCAGGTAATCTTTTAGCCGTATGGGTCTATGCGAAAACACCATGAAGTGTAAGGCAAAATTGATGCTGGCCAGCAGCAAAAACAGCACGGTAATCAGGTTGATGGCTGGGCTGTTGAAAAATCCGATGCTGGCATCATGAGTGGAAAATCCCCCGATCGACAGCGTCGAGAAGGAGTGGCAGACCGCATCAAACAGCGACATCCCCGCCAGCCAGTATGCAAGCGCACAGAGGATGGTTAGCAACAGATAGATGCTCCACAGCGCCTTGGCCGTTTCGGCAATGCGTGGCGTCACCTTGTTGTCCTTGACCGGCCCCGGAATCTCGGCCCGGTAAAGCTGCATTCCGCCAATGCCGAGCAGTGGCAGTACCGCCACGGCCAACACGATGATCCCCATCCCGCCCAACCATTGCAGTAACTGGCGGTAGAAGAGGAATGCCTTGGGCAGCATGTCGAGGCCAGTCAGTACGGTCGCACCGGTCGTCGTCAGCCCGGAAAACGCCTCGAAGAACGATTCGGAGATGCTCATGTTGGGCTGATCGGCCAACATGAATGGCAGCGCACTGACGCTGCCGATCACCACCCAAAACAGCACCACGATAAGGAAACCTTCACGAGCCCTGAGTTCACCACGGGCGCGACGTTGTGGAAACCAGAGCAGCGCACCGATCCCAAGGCAGATGACAAAGGACTGCAGAAATTCGGTACCGCCCCCATCCCGGGCAAAGTAAGCAACTACTGCCGGGAGCAGCAGACTGGAACTGAAGATGCCGACCAACAGACCGACAATGCGCGTAATACTGCGAAACGGCACCTTAACGCGGCTCCGGGGTTAGAGAGTGGAAACAAAGGCGGCCTTGGCTGCGCTCAATCAAACGCTCACCCACCTGTGCCAGCAAGGCTTGTGGCCACTGCAGCTGCAGGGTCACGCGCTCAGCATAATCAGCGTGCAGCGTGATACCGTTGAATTGACTTTGCAGATGTTCAAGCAGCGCCAGATCGCCGTAATCACAAGTCAGCCAGGTATCGGCCATCGACTGGCGGCGCTCGGTTTGCAGCTCGCGCAGGGCACTGCCGACGCCGCCGCCGTAGGCTTTCACCAAGCCGCCGGTTCCGAGCAGGATGCCACCGTAATAGCGCACCACCACAGCACAGATTTCACCAATCCCCGACCCCATCAATTGCGCCAGAATGGGTTTACCCGCCGTGCCTGCTGGCTCGCCATCATCACTAAATCCCAGCACCTGACTGTCATCAGGCGCCCCGGCCACATAGGCCCAGCAGTGATGGCGGGCGCCCGGATGAGCGGCACGAACTTCACTGATCCAGCTGCGTGCCGCTTCAACATCGGGCGTATGACCAAGCAGTGTCACGAACCGACTCTTTTTTATCTCTTCGCTCCACTCAACCGATGCAGCCGGAACCAGATAGTCGCTCACAAGCCCGCCTGCCGGGTCAGGTTCTCAACACCATCCGCATGCAGCACGACGTTGTCCTCAATACGGATCCCGCCACAAGGACGCAGGGCATCCACCAGCTCCCAGTTGATACGGCGGGCATGTTCGCCCTCCTGTAATGTGCCGAGCAGGGAGTCGATGAAATAGAGACCAGGCTCAATAGTGAATACCTGCTCCGGCTCCATGACCCGGGTGCAACGCAGGAAGGGATGCGCCTCGGGCGGCGCTAGGTGAGTGCCCCGATCATCTTGCATAAAGCCACCCACATCATGCACCTGCAAGCCCAGCAGATGACCCAAACCATGGGGGAAGAAAACAGCCGTGACACCGCTACTCACCATGTCATCGGGCGACATATCCACCAGCTCGGCATCGACTAGCACACTGGCGAGTCGCTGATGCATGCGCAGATGAAGATCGGTATAGCGCATACCGCTGCGCATCTCGTCGATGATCGCCTGCTGCTGCACCTCCAGCGCGCAGATCAGATCGGCAAACAGACCGCGCCGCCAGGCCCAGGTGCGAGTGATATCGGAGGCATAACCGTGCACATCCACCCCGGCGTCGATCAGAAATGAGTGGCGCTCAGTCTCAGGAATGCGCTGATGGGAGAGGTGGGTGTAGTGCAGCACGGCAGCGTGTTCGTTGATGGCGACTATATTGCTGTACGGCGCATCGTTGGCGCCCTGTCCCACCGCATTCATATAGGCCAGATTGATCTCGAACTCGCTGGCTCCGGCCAGAAAGGCATCACGCGCCGCCAGATGACCACGCGCTCCGATGCGATTGGCTTCACGCAGACACTCCAGTTCATAGCCGGTCTTCCAGGCACGCTGATAGTGCAGGGCGTTGAGTACCGCCTCGGGGTTGAAATGGCCGAAGCCCAACAACTGGGAAACTTCGAGATGACCGCCCACATAAGCCCACTCATCGCGCACCGTTGGTAGAAAATCGGCGATCTGCTCCGGTCTGGTCAGATAGTGGATCTCCATCTGCTCACACCAGAACGCATTGGGAAGATCCGGCACCTTGTGCCAGAAATCGACCGGCCGGTAATAGAACAGCCGCGGCTTGTTCACCCCATCGACCAGCAACCAGCAATGCGGGTTATCCACCACAGGTAACCAGGCTTTGAAGTGTGGATTGACCTTGAAGGGATAGTCCTGATCGTCAAGAAAAACACGCAGGCACTGCCCGGCGTGAATGGCCAGACCGGCCAGTTTCTCGCGGGTAAGGATTTCCCGGGTACGCTGTTGAAGGGTGGCAACGTGCTCGGCATAGAGTTGGCTGTAGCTGCTCATGGGATGGGCTCCGGCTGTCTCGGTCTGCTGAGCATAACATCATGAAGGGAGTGGCTCGACCCATTCAGGCTTCAAAGGATTCCTCGCCGGGATCGCTTGATGACAACACCTATATGCGCCACCAAATGTTAACAAAACAAAAACATAGTTATAAACTACAGGGAGACACGCCAGAACAAGGATGACCGATGAGCCGTGCCTCTGTTTGGCAACCCAGCCCGGAACTGATGGTACAGACCAACCTCCACCGCTTCATGATGGAGGTTAATCGCTTCCATTCCCTTGATTTGCAAAGCTATCAGGATCTCTGGCAATGGTCGGTGGAGAAGACGACCCGTTTCTGGCCCCTCATCTGGCAATACTGCGGCGTGCAAGGCTCACTCGGCGATATTGTGGCGGAGAACCGCCAGGAGATGGCACGAGCACGCTGGTTTCCGGATAGCCGCCTCAACTTCGCAGAAAACTTGTTGCGCCGAAATGATGACTCCACCGCCATCATCGCTTACAACGAACAGGGCGAGCGGCGTGCACTGAGCTGGCAACAGCTCGAATCAGCAGTAGCATCACTGGCGACGTGGCTTCGTGCAGAGCACGTTGGCCCAGGCGATCGGGTAGCTGCTTACCTCCCCAATACGCCGGAAACTGTCATCGCCATGCTGGCCACTGCCAGTGTCGGCGCCATCTGGACTGCGATTGATCCCCAGTTGAATGAACAGGAAACATTACATCGGCTGACACCACTCTCGCCGGTGGTGTTGTTTGCCTGCGACCCATCGCAGCAATCTGGTCAGTCGCTCACTGTGCGCGATCGTCTTATTTCTCTACGCCAGGCACTACCCAGCCTGCGCCACGCTGTGAGCGTCAGTCGCTCCGACGATTCCCTGCCAGATTGGACCAATTGGCAATCACTGCTACAAACAGCGCAACCACCACTCCGTTTTTATGAGTGTGCGTTTAACGATCCGCTCTACATCAGTCACCGCAACTTTCAAGGTGAAACGGTCGGCGTCATCCACCCGGTGGGTGGCAGCCTGCTGCAATACCTCAAAGAGCATCAACTGCACTGCGATATCCGCCCGGGGGATCGCATTTTGTGTCACAGCAAAGCCGGGGAGATGCTCTGGTACTGGCAAATCAGTGCACTGGCCTCGGGGGCGACACTGGTATTGTACGACGGCGCCCCCGTTCATCCGGACAATCCCATACTGTGGGACATCGCCCGTGACGAACAGGTGACCCTGCTGGCCAGCCACTCCGATTATTTCATGGCTCTTGAGCATGGCAGCGTCCGCCCACGCCTGACCCATCAGCTGCCGTATCTGCGTCTTGTTTGCAGCAGTGGCACACGCTTGGACAACCCCCACAGTGAACATCTGCAGCGCTATATCAAAACTGACCTGCAACTGGTGCAGCTGCTCGAGTGCGATGACATTGGCTCCTGCTTTGCTCTGTGTAATCCAATCAGCCCACTGTTTCACGGCGAAAGCCAAGGGCGGGCGCTGGGTATGGCAGTGCAGGTCTTGGATGACACCGGACAAGCCGTGCAGGAAGGACGCGGCTGGCTAGTGTGCAGCAAACCCTTCCCGGCTCAGCCACTGGGGTTTTGGAACGATCCTGCCGGTGAGCGCTTTCAAGCCGCCTATTTCGAGCGCTTCGCGCCGCGTTGGTGCCATGGTGAGCAAGTGACACTGACTCACACTGGCGGTGTATTACGCCATCGCCCACCCGCAGCATCGGATCAGCTGCGACTCAAGCCACTGGCCAGCTAATTTCCCTATCTCTTTGTTGCCAAACGAACCACGGCCTATCCATCGGGTCGCTGTGGAGCTTTCACTCCAAGAGTGTTAAACAAATGTTTTAAATAGGTGTTGTAAATGTCGCCAATTGGATCAATAGTGAGCGGCATCCCCTACCGGGGAGAACATGGAGCCACCCCCGGCCGTCGCCGGGAACAAGGAGACCCTCATGATCTACCAAGGCGACACCCTGACGGTCCGCTATCTCGAGAGCGGCATTGCCGAGCTCAGATTCGACGCGCCGGGCTCAGTCAACAAACTTGATCGTGCTACCCTGCTTTCCCTTGGCGATGCTATCGCCGCATTACAACAAGAACGTGAACTAAAAGGTCTGATCCTCACCTCCGGCAAAGACGCCTTCATCGTCGGCGCCGACATTACCGAATTCCTCGCCCTGTTTGCCCTGCCCGATGCAGATCTGCTCGGTTGGCTCAAAAAAGCCAACGACATCTTCTGTGCGCTGGAAGACCTGCCGGTACCGACCCTGTCGGCGATCCGTGGTCATGCGCTGGGTGGCGGTTGCGAGACCATCCTCTCCACTGACCTGCGTCTGGCCGATACTACCGCCAAGATCGGCCTGCCCGAGACCAAGCTCGGCATCATGCCCGGCTTTGGCGGTACCGTCCGCCTGCCACGCGTGATTGGCGCTGATAACGCGCTGGAGTGGATCACCAGCGGCAAGGACTATCGCGCCGAAGAGGCTCTCAAGGTCGGAGCCGTGGATGCGGTGGTGGCTCCCGACGCGCTGCAAAATGCAGCGCTGCAGATGATCAAAGATGCGATCAGCGGCAAGCTCGACTGGCAGGGCCGCCGTGCGGCCAAGACCTCACCGCTGCGCCTGTCGAAGATGGAAGCCATGATGAGCTTCACCACCGCAGCCGGTATGGTTGCCGCCGTGGCCGGCAAGCACTATCCGGCGCCGATGGCCGCTGTGAAGACGGTGGAAGCCGCTGCAGGCATGGGCCGCGATGACGCACTGGCGGCTGAAGCTGCGACCTTCATCAAACTGGCCAAAACCGATGTGGCCAAGGCGTTGGTCGGCATCTTCCTTGGTGATCAATACATCAAGGGATTGGCCAAGCAGTCTGCCAAGAAAGCCAGCAAGGCGACCGAACATGCCGCCGTGCTGGGCGCCGGTATCATGGGTGGTGGGATTGCCTACCAGTCGGCCAGCAAGGGCATTCCGGCCATCATGAAAGATATCAATGAGAAGGCGCTGCAACTGGGCATGAGCGAAGCAACCAAGCTGCTCAACGGCCAGTTAGAGAAAGGCCGCATTGATGGCATCAAGATGGGCCAGGTGCTCTCCTCCATTACTCCCACGCTCAGCTACGACAGCGTGAAAGGCGTCGACCTGGTGGTCGAAGCCGTGGTGGAAAATCCCAAGGTGAAGGAGGCCGTGCTGAGCGAGGTTGAAGGCCTGCTCGGTGACGACACCGTCCTCGCCAGCAACACCTCCACCATTCCCATTTCGCTGCTGGCCAACAGCCTGAAGCGTCCGGAAAACTTCTGCGGCATGCACTTCTTCAATCCGGTGCACCGTATGCCGCTGGTCGAAATTATCCGCGGTGAAAAAACCTCGGAAGAGACCATCGATCGCGTGGTGGCCTATGCCGCCGCGATGGGTAAGTCGCCAGTGGTGGTCAATGACTGTCCGGGCTTCTTCGTCAACCGTGTGCTGTTCCCCTACTTCTTCGGCTTTAACAAGCTGGTGGCTGATGGCGCAGACTTTGCCGCTGTCGACAAGGTCATGGAGAAGGAGTTTGGCTGGCCGATGGGCCCGGCTTACTTGCTGGACGTGGTGGGCATCGATACCGGTCACCATGCCGGTGATGTGATGGCGCAAGGCTTCCCGGCTCGTATGAACAAAGAAGGGCGCACCGCCATCGACGTCATGTTCGAGGCCGGCCGCTTTGGTCAGAAGAATGGCAAGGGTTTCTACGCCTATGAATCTGACAGCAAGGGCAAGCCGAAGAAGGTGGCCGATCCGGCCTCTTATCAACTGCTCGAGCCCATCGCCAAGCCGCGCCAGGAGTTCGACAAAGAGACCCTCATCGCCCGCATGATGATTCCGATGATCAACGAGGTGGTGCTCTGTCTCGAGGAAGGGATCATTGCAACGCCAGCCGAAGCCGACCTGGCGCTGGTGTATGGTCTCGGCTTCCCACCCTTCCGTGGTGGCGTTTTCCGCTATCTGGACGCACTCGGCCTCGACGCCTATGTGGCGATGGCCGACCGGTTCGCCAATCTGGGCCCGCTCTACCGTGTCAGCGACAAGCTGCGCGAGATGGCCGCCCAGGGCAAGACCTTCTACTGATTGCGGAAAGGAGACCCATTCATGAAAGACGTCGTGATTGTCGACTGCATCCGGACCCCCATGGGCCGGTCAAAAGGCGGGGCGTTCCGCAATGTCAGGGCCGAAGATCTCTCGGCGCACCTGATGCGTGCCCTGCTCTCCCGAAACACCAGCGTGGATCCGGGTGAAATTGAGGATATCTATTGGGGCTGTGTGCAGCAGACCCTGGAGCAAGGCTTCAACATCGCCCGCAACGCGGCCTTGCTGGCCGGCCTGCCAAAACAGATCGGCGCAGTGACCGTCAACCGGCTGTGCGGCTCCAGCATGCAGGCACTGCATGATGCTGCCCGCGCCATTCAGGTCGGTGACGGCGATATCTTCATCATCGGCGGAGTCGAGCACATGGGTCATGTGCCGATGAGCCACGGGGTGGACTTCCACCCGGGCATGGCCAAAACCGTGGCCAGAGCGTCGGGCATGATGGGACTGACCGCCGAGATGCTGGGCAAGTTGCACGGTATTAGCCGGGCGCAGCAAGATGCCTTCGCCGCTCGCTCCCACCAGCGCGCTTACCGCGCCACGGTGGAGGGTCGCTTCGCCAAGGAGATCGTCGGTTTGGAAGGGCACGACGCCAGCGGCGCCCGCATCTTCTATGACTACGATGAGGTAATTCGCCCGGAGACCACGGTCGAGACCCTTGGCCAGCTCAAGCCGGTGTTTGATCCGGTGAACGGCACCGTCACGGCAGGCACCTCCTCTGCCCTGTCAGACGGGGCGGCCGCCATGCTGCTGATGAGTGGTGAACGTGCCCGCGATCTGGGCCTGACCCCGCGTGCCCGCATCCGCGGGATGGCGATTGCCGGCTGTGATGCCGCCATCATGGGTTATGGCCCGGTCCCCGCCACCCAGAAAGCGCTGAAGCGAGCGGGTCTGACCGTCGATGACATCGACCTGTTCGAGCTCAACGAAGCGTTCGCTGCTCAATCACTGCCCTGTGTCAAAGACCTCGGCCTGCTTGAAGCGGTAGACGACAAGGTAAACCTGAATGGCGGAGCTATCGCCCTGGGTCACCCGCTCGGTTGCTCCGGTGCGCGCATCTCGACCACCCTCATCAATCTGATGGAGGAGAAGGATGCCACCCTGGGTGTCGCGACCATGTGTATTGGCCTCGGCCAAGGCATTGCAACCGTATTCGAACGTATCTGATTTGGCAGAAGACCCCGCAACCGGGTCAGCGCGTCCTGGTTGCAGTCGGGTCCAGCCGCTTCTTCGGCCGGTTCATCGAACCGGCCTTTTTCCGTCTGTTTGCCGCACGATACGCACAAAGAGTGCCCTGCTACTCACATTAAGCCGCTGGATTGCTTGCTTTTTGGCCCCCCGACGGGTTCAATCTGCACAAAAAAATGGATGTACACACCTATGCCTCTCAGCAAAAAGCTGCTGATCGTGGATGACGATCAGGAAATTCGCGAGCTGCTCAACGAATATCTGACCCGTGCCGGTTTTTCCGTGCTGACGGCCGCCGAAGGCAACGAGATGCGCCAGTTGTTGGCCCAGCACACACCAGACCTCATCATTCTCGACATCATGATGCCGGGTGATGACGGTTTTACCCTGTGCCAGCAGATCCGCCGCGACTCGCAGGTTCCCATCATCATGCTGACTGCCGCCTCTGACGAGACCGATCGGGTGATTGGCCTCGAACTGGGCGCCGATGACTACATCGCCAAACCGTTCAGCCCGCGTGAACTGCAGGCCCGGATCAAGGCGCTGCTGCGCCGTGCCGAGTTCCGCCAGCCCGAGGTCAAAGAGAAAGAGCTGGCCCGCCATCTGCGCTTTGCCGAGTGGACCCTCGACACCCTCAGCCACCAGCTGACCCACGACGATGGCAGCAAGCTCGACTTGTCGGGCAGCGACTTCATGCTGCTCTCGATGTTCCTGCAGCAGCCGGGCGTAGTGCTGGATCGCGACACCATCTCCGACGCCACCCGCGGTCGCGAAAGCCTGCCGATGGAGCGCGGCATCGACGTGCAGATCAGCCGCCTGCGCCAGAAACTGGGCGACAACGGCAAGAGCCCACGCCTTATCAAGACCATTCGCGGCAGTGGCTACATGCTGATCGCCGAGGTTCACGAGGAGCACTGAGCTCATGGTCAGACGTAGCTGGTGGTCGGTGCTGGTACCGCGTTCCCTGTTGTCGCGGATGCTGCTGCTCCTGCTGCTGGCTATTCTGCTCTCCCAGACCATCCTGACCGGCATCTGGATGCAACAGATCCAGAAGCGCGAGCTGGAAGGGATGCTCAGCACCACCCGCAACCTGGCGCTGTCGGCCTCCTCTACGGTCAACTTCTTCAAATCCCTACCGCTGCAGTATCGACACATTGCGCTCGACCAGCTGCGCAACATGGGTGGCACCCGGTTTTTTGTGTCGCTTAACGAGCAGGAGATCCTGATCAACCCGATCCCCGACAGCGAGCGCAAGACGCTGGTGCTGCGGGAAATCAGCAAGATCCTCGGCACCAAGCTCTCCGACACCATGGCGATCAAGGTGGATTTCTCCCATCCCGAGGATCTGCACGTCTTTAACAATGACACTCTGCTGGCGGATCTCCCCTCCTCCTGGGCACGCTACACCCTGTCGCTGGAACCCATCAATCCGCCGGTACTGGTGATTCAGATTGAGATTAAAGAGGGCGAGTGGCTCTATCTGGCGGCCCTGCTGCCCGCCCCCTACATGACGCTGGATGACACCGTCATGCCGGCCAATCAGGTGCGTTTTATCGCCCTGATGACGGTGTTTCTCTGCTTCTTTACCTTTATGCTGGTGCGCTGGCAGACCCGGCCGCTGCGTCGTCTGGCCAAGGCGGCCGCCAATCTTGGCAAGGACATCGATCAGCCGTCGCTGCGCGAAGAGGGTGCTTCCGAGATCGTGGCGGCAACCCGCGCCTTCAACATCATGCAGCACCGTATCCGCCGCTATATCGATGACCGCGAGCGGCTGTTCAGCTCCATTTCGCACGACCTTAAAACCCCCATCACCCGACTGCGGCTGCGTGTCGAACTGCTCGATGACGAAACCCAGATCACCAAGTTCAACAAGGACTTGGATGAGCTGGAGATGATGGTGAAAGGGGCGTTGCAGACGGTAAAAGACACCGATATCCACGAAAATATCGAGCAGATCGATGTCAACGGCATGCTGAACCAGCTGGCCGAGAGCCTCAATTTGCGTGAAGAGCGGCTGATGATCGAAGGGAGCTGCAAGCACCCCTATCGCGGCAAACCACTAGCTCTAAAGCGCTGCATCGCCAACCTGGTGGATAATGGCATCAAGTACGGCAAGCGGGTGCGCATCATCATCTTTGATGACGACGAGGTGCTGATCCTGTTTATGCTCGATGAAGGTCCCGGCATTGCGGACGATCAGCTCGACCGAATCTTCGAACCCTACTACCGCCTCGACACCGAACAACCTGGCAACGGCCTGGGGCTGGGGATTGCACGCAGCATTGCCCACGCTCACGGTGGCGATCTGGTGCTGGAAAATCGGCCCACCGGCGGCTTGCAGGCCACCCTCTCACTGCCACGGCAATGATCATGAAAAGACGCACGCTGTTCCTGCTTTGCTCGCTCACTGCCCCGCTGTTCGCTCAGGCCTCTCAGGTGGAGGTGCTGCATTGGTGGACATCCGGTGGTGAAGGCCGTGCCGTCGAGGTGCTCAAATCCATGTGGGCGGCCGAAGGCAATCAGTGGCAGGACTTCGCGGTGCAGGGTGGCGGTGGCAAGAGTGCCATGACCGTTCTCAAGAGCCGGGCTCTGGCGGCCAACCCGCCGCAAGCGGCTCACCTTAAGGGGTTTGAACTGCAAGAGTGGGCCAGCCTCGGCTTTCTGCGCGACCTCGAACCGATGGCCGACCACTTTGGCTGGAACAAGGTGATGCCCCCCGTGGTGCATCAAACACTGAGTTCTGCTGGGGAACTGGTGGCAGTACCGACCGGGATTCACCGGGTCAACTGGCTCTGGATCAACCAGAAAGTGTTGCGCCAAAACGGCCTGACGCCGCCCACCGATTGGCCCGCCTTTATCAAGGTGGCGCAAACCCTCAAAGATAAAGGCATCGCACCGCTGGCCATCGGCAACGACCCCTGGCAGCTGGCGATCCTGTTTGAAGCGGTGGCGCTGGGTGAAGGCGGTGTAGAGTTTTACCGCAAGGCATTTCTCGAGCAAGACAGCGATACCCTGGCCGGCGCCGACATGGTTCGGGTGCTTAAGCGCTTCAAAGAGTTGCGGGCACTGCTGCCCGAGCGCTTTATCGGTCTGGGCTGGAACCAAGCCACCGTGCGGCTGGAAAAGGGCGAGGCGGCCATGCAGATCATGGGCGACTGGGTGAAGGGCGATCTCAGCGCCGCCAGCTATCACCCCGGCGACGACATCCTCTGCCTGCCCACCCCCGGCAGCAAAGGCATCTTCAGTTACAACATCGACTCCATCGCCATGTTCAAGGTGCGCGACCCGGTGCAGCTGGAGGCCCAGAGCGAGCTGGCCACGCTGATTATGCGCCCCGATTTCCAAATCCGTTTCAATCAGGCCAAGGGCTCAATCCCGGCATTGACGCAAGTGTCGATGCAGGGCTTCGATCGCTGTGCGGTGCAGTCCCACACCGACTTCCTACAGGCCCAGCGCGACGGCCACCTGCTGCCGAGTGTGGCCGAGGGCATGGCTCTACCCACGCCACTGCAACAAGCCTTGCTCGACCTGCTCACCGGCTTTTTCAACGACCCGAACGCCAACCCCCAACAGACCGCCGAGCGGCTGGGACGCGTAATGCGCTCGGTCAAAGGCTAGGTTTCCCTTCCCTGTCACAGTTGGGCGGGTATGCTTAAAGGGTTTTTCTGACTGGCATAGATTCCATGCACCGCATTCTGTTTGTTGAAGATGATCCTGAAATTGGCCAGCTGATTGCCGGCTGGCTCTCCCGCCACGAGATGGAAGTGCTTATCGAGCCGCGCGGCGATATGGCGCTGGCGCGGGTGGAGGAGGTCAAACCCGACCTGATCCTGCTTGATATCATGCTGCCCGGCTGTGATGGTCTCTCCTTGTGCCGCGATCTGCGTCCACGCTTTGCCGGCCCCATCGTGATGCTCACCTCCCTCGATAGCGACATGAATCAGATCTTGAGTCTGGAGCTCGGCGCTAACGACTACATACTGAAAACCACACCGCCACCGGTGCTGCTGGCCCGCCTGCGCGTGCAATTTCGCCAGCAGCAAGGCGTAACGCCCGCCCCCGGCCCATCGGCCCCGGCGCCGCAACGGCTGCAATTTGGCCGTCTGACTATCGACGGCCCGGCCCGTCAGGTGCGGCTCGATGGTGAAGAGGTGCCACTCTCGACCGCTGACTTCGAACTACTGTGGGAGCTGGCTAGCCATGCCGGCCAGATCATGGGGCGTGAGGCGCTGTTTCGCAGCCTGCGCGGCCGTGATTATGACGGGCTGGATCGCAGCATGGACGTGGCCATTTCCCGTCTGCGCCGCAAACTGGGCGATGACCCGGCAGCACCGACCCGGATCAAGACGGTGCGCCAGCGCGGTTATCTGCTGGTGCCGCAAGCCTGGGAGTAAGCCATGCGGCGTCTCTTTATCCAGTTCTATCTGCTGCTGATGGCCTGCTTTATGGTCGCCGTGCTACTGGTTGGCATGGTCTATCAGAACACTGCCGAACGCGCTGGCAACCGCTATCTGGAAGGGTTGATGCAAGGCTCGCTCGATCTGCTCACCACCGAGCTGGCACGCCGTCCGCAAGCCGTGTGGCCGCATCGACTGGCAGAGCAATCACAGCAGCTTAATCTGCCACTGCGAGTCGATGCGCTCTCCCGACAACCACTCGATCAGGGCGACCTCGCCTTTCTGGCCCACGGCGATATCGTGATTGTCGATGATGATGACACCTTCCGGCAGCTGATTCCCGGCAGCGATCAGGTGCTGATCGTCGGCCCGGTGCCCTATCTCTCCTATCTGCATGAAGTGCGCTGGATCGATGTCGGTCTGCTCCTGTTACTCGGCCTGTCGCTGGCGCTACCGATCCTGCTCTGGCTGCGTCCACACTGGCGCGGACTGCTGATGCTGGAGCAGACCGCCCGCAAGCTAGGAGCCGGCGATCTGACCGCCCGCAGCCGCCTGCCGGCCGGCAGCACGCTCGAGCGCACCGGCCGAACACTGGACCAGATGGCTGACCAGCTGGAAGCGCTGATCAATGGCAAAAAACAGCTCACCGACGCCATCGCCCATGAGCTGCGCACACCACTGGTGCGCCTGCGCTATCGCCTGGCGATGCTGGAACCAGCCCCCGAGGAGCAAGAGATGAAGGCGCTGGAGCGCGACTTGGGCTCCCTCGATCGCTTGATCGACGAGATGCTCACTTATGCGCGCCTGGAGCGACCGGAAATGCCGCTCAACCCGGTTGATCTGGAGCTGGGAGCCTGGGTGCATCTCTATCTGGCCGACTGGCAGACGCTGGCTCCGGAGAAAACCTTGCAGCTTGAAGTGCGAAGCGACCCGATTCCCTGGCATGGGGATGAGCGACTGCTGGCACGGGCGGTGGAGAACCTGGTCAGTAATGCCCTGCGCCATGCCAACCATCAGGTAACCCTGACTCTCGAGCGCCAACACGATGTGTGCCTCATCAGGGTGCAGGATGATGGTCCGGGCATTGCGCCGGAGCATGCAGCCCGTGTCTTCGAGCCATTTGTGCGCCTGGACGAGAGTCGGGATCGCCGCACCGGTGGCACCGGCCTGGGTCTGGCCATCGTGCGCAGCATCGCCCGTCATCATGGCGGGGACGTGGTGCTGCTCGAGAGCGAGAGCGGAGCGCATTTCTGCATCCGGTTACCGGCACCACAGTTCTAATAAGCGAAGGGGGCGCAGTGCGCCCCCTTTTGCATCAATCCACCAGCATGTAGTCATCCGGCAGCGCGCAACGCGCAACGCCGGAAGCGACCGCAGCCAGCGCCACGGCGCGGGCTACACGCGGCAGCAGGCGGGCATCCATCGGCTTGGGAATGACATAGTCGCGACCGAAGCTGAGCGCTTCGACACCCGCAGCCTTGAGCACCTCGGCCGGAACCGGCTCCTTGGCCAGCCCACGAATCGCCTCAACCGCAGCCACTTTCATGGCCTCGTTGATACGGCTGGCACGGGCGTCCAGTGCACCACGGAAGATGAAGGGGAAGCAGAGCACGTTGTTGATCTGGTTGGGATAGTCGGAGCGACCGGTCCCCATGATCAGATCATCACGCACCGCTTTTGCCAACTCTGGCTTGATCTCCGGATCCGGGTTGGAGCAGGCGAAGATCACCGGGCGCGGCGCCATCAGAGCCACCGCATCGGCCGGCAGCACGTCCGGGCCGGAAACACCGACGAACACGTCAGCACCGGCCATCACGTCATGCAGGGTACGCAGCGTGGTCGGATTGGCGAAACGAGCCTTGTATTCGTTGAGATCACTGCGCTCGGCATGGATCACGCCGTTGCGATCGAGCATAAAGATGTTCTCGCGGCGAGCGCCACAGTGCAGCAGCAACTCCATGCAGGCGATTGCCGCGGCCCCGGCGCCCATGCAGACGATCCGGCTCTCTTCGATACGCTTGCCCTGAATGTCGAGGGCGTTGAGCAGACCGGCGGCGGTCACGATGGCAGTACCGTGCTGGTCATCGTGGAATACCGGCACGTTGCAGCGTTCGATCAGCGTTCGCTCGATGACAAAGCACTCGGGAGCCTTGATGTCTTCGAGGTTGATGCCACCGAAGGTGTCTGCAATAGCGACAACGGTGTTGATGAACTCTTCGTTGGTGCTGTGGGTCACTTCGATATCGATGGCATCGATACCGGCAAAGCGCTTGAACAGCAGTGCCTTACCTTCCATCACCGGCTTGGAGGCCAGTGGACCGAGATTACCGAGACCGAGGATGGCAGTCCCGTTGGAGATCACTGCCACCAGATTACCCTTGGCGGTATAGCGATAGGCATTTTCCGGATTGGCAGCAATCTCGCGCACCGGCTCGGCCACGCCGGGGCTGTAGGCGAGAGAGAGGTCGCGGGCGGTTTCGGCCGGCTTGGTCAATTCGATAGCAATCTTCCCGGGAACGGGAAGGGCGTGGTAGTCGAGAGCCTGTTGGCGCAGATCGGACATGGGGGACCCCGATACGGTGTTGAAATGTCACGCTTTAATTGTGTGGTCTCTCGCCGGGTTCAGCGAGGAGAGGCATCATAAATAAATGAGGCAGGGCATCCCAGCAGATAATATGGAGTTAATTAGAGAGCCGACCAGTCACCCAGTCGGTTCCACCAGCGACAAATACCACGTTGGTGGTATATTTCAATCCAAAACGGGAATCCCACTCATTCGCTCCGCCTCGCGGGTAATTGCTTCAGTCATTCCCTGAAAAATAAACAGGTGAAATGGCAGCATCGCCAGCCAATAGCCGAGGCCCCAGGCACCTTGCGGATGCCAATGGGCCGTCACGGTCAACCGCGTCAGACCGGATGGTTCGGGCTTAATGACAAACTCGAGCCGTCCAACTCCGGGTGCTCGCATGTTAAATAGCAGCGCCAGGCGGCGCCCCTCCTCAACACCCAGAATGGTCCAGGAGTCGATCTGATCGCCTTTGCAAAAACGCTCGGGATTGCTGCGGCCATATCGGCGCGCCGGACCGCCCACCAGATGATCCATCCATTCGCGCACCGTCCACAGGCTGTTCATGTAGAAGTAGCGATGCTGGCCACCCAGGCCCTGCAACACGTGCCACACCGCCTCCGGCTTGGCCAGCGACAGGGCGCTGCCACTGGCAGTGCGGTCATAAAAACCATACTCGGGATGGCGCCAGCGCAGGCCAAGCGGCGTCTCTTCCCCCTGCTGCTCGGCGCCCAGTTTCTGCTCCAGCGCCAACGCCTCGGCCAGTGCCTCGTCGAAAGTGAGCAGGCGTTGCGGCAACAGGGCTCGTAGCGGCGCATCATCGGCCGGAATATCGTGCTTGAGCCCACCCACCAGCGCCCGTGCCACTGGTTGCGGCACCGAAGTAGCAAACTGCAGCCACCAGGCTGACAGGCGCGGCGTTAACCAGGGGAGCGGCAAGATGGGGCTGCGCTTGCCAATATGGGCGGCAAAGCGCTCTAACTGCTGCTGATAACTGAGCAGCTCGGGACCGGTCGCATTGAGAATTGCCCCATCCACTGCGTCGGCGTCTACCAACCCGACCAGATAGTGCAGAAGATTCGACAAGGCGATCGGCGGAGTGCGCGAGCGTACCCACTTGGGCGTCACCATCATCGGCAGGTTGAACACCAGATCCCGCATCACCTCAAAGGCTGCCGAACCAGGACCGATGATGATGCCCGAGCGCAACTCCACGGTCGGCACTCCGGCCGCGCGAAACAGCTCACCGCAGATACGGCGCGAATTGAGGTGGCGGCTGTCGCAAGGCTCGGGCTGAATAGCCCCCAGATAGATAACCCGGTGCACCCCGGCGTGAAGAGCGGCCGCCGCGAAATTTTTCACCCCCTGCTGCTCGAGGCGGTGAAACCCGGCGCCAGCCCCCATGGCGTGCACCAGATAGAAGACAGTATCGACCCCCTGCAAGGCGGGCGTCAGTGAAGCGGGATCGAGGCTGTCAGCATGTCGAAACTCCACTCCATCCGGCAGCCGGCAGGGGTGGCGAGCCGCCGCAATCACAGCATGCCCCGCCGCCTGCAGTGCGGGAACCAGATATGAGCCGATATAACCGGCGGCTCCCATGACCAGACACGTTGCCATCCTGCCTCCTTTGCGTGATGCTGTTCACCTTAGGCAAATTTCGGACACAAAAAAAGCGCCCGATGGGCGCTTTTCTTCGACTCAGTGTGACTTATTTCTTACCAGTCAGGGCACCGAAACGCTTGTTGAACTTGTCTACGCGGCCGCCGCTGGACACTTCCTTCTGCTTACCAGTGTAGAAGGGGTGGCACGCGGAGCATACGTCCAGGTTCAGATCCTTGGCGATGGTGGAGCGAGTCTTGATGATGTTACCGCAAGAGCACTTAGCGGTGATTTCTACGTATTCCGGGTGGATACCAGCTTTCATGGACAACCTCAAAGAATTAGGCCGTGTCGCCATCCGAGCCAATGGTCGGACACCACACGATTATTGAACACAATTTCAAAGGCAGCGAATAATATAGGAAACGCCTGAGATCAGGCAAGTGTCATAGCAGAAAAAATAGGCAACGCTTGGTGAATTCTTCCGACAATCAGGGGCTGGTTCGTGTCGCGGTGCCCGTGCCCCTGCGCCGGCCGTTCGATTACCTCTGTCCACATCCCCTGCCCGCCCCCGGCTGCCGGGTTGAGGTTCCTTTCGGCCCGCAAACACTGGTTGCGTTAGTAGTCGAGCATCCGGCACAAAGTGCGTTGCCAGTGGAAAAGCTCAAGCCAATTCGGCGCATCCTTGATCAACAGCCGGTGCTCGGCACCGACATTCTGGCGCTGATGCAGTGGGGCGCCAATTACTACCAATATCCACTGGGTGAGGTGCTGGCCCATGCACTGCCGGTGCTGGTGCGCAAAGGGGAGCCGGCCGCCTATCGCGAACTGGAGTTCTGGTTTGTCACAGCGCGTGGTCAAACTCAGGATATCAACGAGCTAAAGCGTGCGCCCAAGCAGCAACAGGCGCTGGCGCTGCTGCGCCAGGGGCCGCAAACTCCGTCGGCGTTGCGCCAAGAGGATGTCCAATCGGCGGCCCTCAATGCCCTCGAGAAGAAAGGATACCTCGAGCGGCGCAGCCTCGAGCCCACCCATGCCACCGATTGGGCTGAGCGGCTGGAGTGCCACGGTGCCCTGCATCTGAGCACCGAGCAGGCGCTGGCGGTGTCAGCGGTCACCACCCAAAGCGACAGTTTTAACGCCTTCCTGCTAGAGGGGATCACCGGCTCAGGCAAGACTGAGGTCTATCTCAGCATTCTCGAGCCGCTGCTGCGCGCCGGGAAACAGGCGCTGGTGATGGTGCCCGAGATTGGCCTGACACCACAGACCATCCAGCGTTTCAAGCGCCGCTTCAATGTGCCGGTGGTCGCGATGCACTCGGGGATGAACGACCGCGAGCGGCTCGATGCCTGGCTTGCCTGTCGCGATGGCGGCGCTGCCATTCTGATTGGCACCCGTTCGACTATCTTCACTCCGTTTCAGCACCTCGGCATCATCATCATCGATGAAGAGCACGACGCCTCGTTCAAGCAGCAGGACGGATTTCGCTACCATGCCCGCGATCTGGCGGTGATGCGGGCCCACCGCGCAGGTATTCCGATCCTGCTCGGCTCGGCCACCCCGTCGCTCGAGAGCTTGCACAACGCCCGCGGCGGAAAATACCACCATCTGCGCCTGACCCGCCGTCCCGGCAATGCCAATCTGGCGCGGCAGGTGATCCTCGATATCAAGAACACCCGCCTGCAGGCCGGTCTGTCACCCCAGCTTGAGCAACTGATGGCCGAGCATCTGGCGGCCGGTAATCAGGTGATGCTGTTTCTCAACCGGCGCGGTTATGCCTCGGCCCTGCTCTGCCACCAGTGTGGCTGGAGTGCAGCCTGTGAGCGCTGTGATGCCTGGTACACCTGGCATCACGCCAGTCATCGCCTGCACTGCCACCACTGTGACAGCATCCGCCCACTGCCGCGAACCTGCCCCGAATGTGGCAGCCACGAACTGATTGGTTCGGGCGTTGGCACCGAACAGCTGGAGCAACTGCTGGCCAGCCGGTTTCCCCACTACCCGGTGGTGCGCATCGACAGTGACAGCACCTCGCGCAAAGGTGAGCTGGAAGAGCATCTGGCCGGGATCAAGAGCGGCCACTACAAGATCCTGATCGGCACCCAGATTCTGGCCAAGGGGCACCATTTCCCCGATGTCACGCTGGTGGGATTGATCGATGTGGACGGCGCACTCTTTTCCGCCGATTTTCGCGCCGCCGAGCGCCTCGCCCAGCTCTATACCCAGGTGGCGGGTCGGGCCGGACGGGCCAGCAAACCGGGGCTGGTGGTGCTGCAAAGCCACCATCCGGAACACGCCTTGCTGCAGGATCTCACCCAGAACGGTTACGACCATTTCGCCGATACCGCCCTCAAAGAGCGTCGCCTGCTTGGTCTGCCACCTTACAGCCATCAGGCGCTGTTCAAAGCCGAAGCGACCGGGCAGAACGAGGTGCACGACTTCTTGCAACGACTGGCCGATACCTTGCGGCTGGCCCGCCTGCCGCAACTGCAGGTGATTGGTCCGCTAAGCGGCATGATGGAGCGCAAGGCCGGCCGCTACCGGTTGCAACTGCTGGTGCAAACACCCACCCGCAGCGCACTGGCGCGCCTGCTGGAGTGGGGCATTGCCGAACAGGAGGCCTGGCCCGAGAGTAAGCGGGTGCGCTGGGTGGTCGATGTCGACCCCATCGATCTGGGCTGATACCGATCACCACCATAGATGAGGGCCCACCACGGTGAGCCCTCTCGTTTTGCTCGGCTAGTGCTGGTCGGAAGGGACGCCGTCCGCTTCTTCCTGCTCGCGTTTGCGTCGCAGCTCATCAACCCGCGCTTGCCACTTGTCCTCTGCCTGCTTGCGCCCGTGCTCCTCCAGCCCCTGGCGCATGGCATCGACCTCCTTTTCCAGATTTCCCATCGGGATGCCTCCTTTCACAACGTTTCCACATAGCAGATCTGATCAAAAAATAACCAGATCGTACGATGTTAGACAACGCCTGCACGGTGATTGACGTTGCAAAAAAGCGATTGTCTCACAGGAAAAATGTGGCATTTGGTCTCCCCATAACAACAGGGCGAGACCATCTGGAGGGACTCAGAGAAAGAAGTGCAGAATAAGGCCAGCCAACAGGGTTAGGGACGCAATCAACATCGGATAGAGCAGATGCATGTTGGCCCGCAGACCATAGCTGCGAGCCCAGGTCACCAGCAGCAGATGAAACAGCACCAGCATCACCCCGAGCGACAGCGAATACCAGCCCCCCAATAAGCGGCCACGCACCGTATAAAAGCAGGCTAGCGCCACATCGAGCAGGATGAAACAGAGCAGGCTTTTGTAGGCAAAGATCGCCAGTCGGCTTCGCATAGGGTGAGTTCGTGTTATTTTGTTCATCTTTATGGTTTTCCGCGCCGCTTCCTGCCGGGTGAATATGATTGGAATAGCGACTAAAAAATTAAAAAAACATAGTTTTTTCAATGCTTTTCAGTCATTTCGGCTTTCTGCAATCATGCTGTTGGCACTCATGTTTCTGCCGACTAATCCCGCCTTGGCCCTCGGTGGCTGGCAGAGCATCCCCTGGCTTGGCATCGTCCCACCCCTGTTACCCCCTGAGGCTCGAACGCGAATCGCTGCCGAGAAACAACTGTTGCTGGCCCACAAGGGCTATCTGGAAAATCGCCTGCAACAGGCCCAACCCCTTATCCGACTTATCGGCCAGGAAGTGGATAAGCGCAGGTTGCCGGCGCTGTTAATTTTGCTACCTGTGATCGAAAGCGGTTACCGACTGGATGTGGTCTCCCCCAAGGGGGCCGCCGGGGTGTGGCAGTTGATGCCGGCTACCGCAACCCGTTATGGCGTGCCACAGACAACAAGCTACGATGGAAGACTTTCGTTGCCAATTGCAACCCATGCAGCACTCACCTATCTGAGTGATCTTAGCAAGCAGTTCAATGGCGATTGGTTACTGGCGCTGGCGGCCTATAACTGTGGGGAAAACCGAGTAAAGGGCGCGTTGCAAGATGCCCAGCAAGCCAGTTACTGGCAGCTGCCACTTCCTGATGAGACAAAGCGCTACGTGCCGCGTTTGCTGGCGCTGGCCGAACTGATTCAATCAGCCGAGCGACATGGGCTGAATTTGCCAGCCTGGCAGGAGGGAGATGAGCTGGTCGCTCGGGAATACACCGGCCCGTTGTGGCTAAGCGACCTGGCTCACCGTGGCAACTGGCCACTGGCCAGACTGGAATTGCTTAATCCGGCATTTCGCAAAGCCTGGTTACCGGCAGGGATGAGCTATACGCTACTGTTACCGCGCGATCAGGCGAAGCGTCTCGACAAGAAACCACCACGCCCGGTCAAGCCGGGGATCGATACCACGCCGATCCCGGCACTGCTGCCACTGCAATCACTCTCTGATCCGCTGCTGATAAGCCATGTGGCACCGCTCTATGGCGACGGCGAAGGGGTAGACCTAAGCCCACGCGCAGTCATGCCTAACAAGGGAGATGTATTGGACAGCGGTGCTCGTGCACCGGTGGGGCTGGAGGCTAGGCCGCTGCTGCTCCCCATTGGAAAGCAGCCTACGACCGAAATGATCAGGAAACCAGCCGGCAAAGCCGGGCATAGCGGCTGATAGCCATCATCAACACATGTTTGTCCATGCGATACCAACGCGCGCCGTAAAACACCAATGCACGGCTGAGCGGGCGGGCATGCAGCACTTCGCAAACGAGTGGGTAGGTGTTACCGACCATCACCACGACCTTTTTGGGCAGATGGAAGCGGCGTGGTGCGATAAAACCGATGCCACCCAGGCTCATGTCCTTGATGATGATGCGACCGATCAGTGGATCATGCAGCACACCGGGACGACGCACCTCACCGGCGATGCCACTACTCTGCTCTTCCATCGGCACTTCTGGATCATGGAAGTACCAACGCGGGTAGTAACGGCGACCGGCCTCCCGTGAAACTGGGTAATTGAGAGACTCTTCATCCACCAGTTCAATTTCGTGATCTTCCAGCTCGGGCTCCTGCGACATGCTCTTATCCATTAGGGTTTTTGGGAAGACGACACCGGCGTCGCCAAGTCTTTGCGCAGACGCTCCACCGTATTTTCAATCTGTTGGCGATCAGAGAGGTTGATTGGCGCACCGACCTTGGTCTTGTTACCCGGGGCACTGGCCGGCTGGCCAACCGCAAACAGGGTGGCCAGTTGTGCCTCGGCGTTGCTGTTAAGCAGCAGCAGTTCTATACGGCGGTTAGCGCTGGCTGTCGGCTCCTTGGGCAGAGCAAGTGCCGTATCCCCCATGGCAACGACTTGGGCGACATGTTCCTCGGTCAACCCTCCAGATGACAAGACCCGCCGCGCCATTTGGGCACGATCGCCGGAGAGTTCCCAGTTGGTATAGTTGCCATCCGGGTAGGGCACACTGTCGGTATGACCGGAGATCATCACCCGGTTATCCACCGTGGCCAGTACCGATGCCAGCGAGCGTAGTAACTGGTGGAAGAAGGGGCTGATCTGGGTACTACCGCGCGGAAACATCTGACGAGCATCGTCATCACGGATCTGGATGCGCAGCCCCTGTGGCACCAGTTGCAGGGTCAGGTTGTTACGGGTATCGAGCTTTTTGGCCAGCCTATCGATCAACCCCGCCATCTGCCGCATCTGCTGCGGACTATCGAGCTTGCCATGCAGCCGCCCGCCGGTCAGGTTGCCATCGGTCTGATGGCCGCCATTGTCACGGTGGAACACATCGTTGGGCGGAACATGCACCGCCTCGGCAATATAAGCTGGGGCGACCTCATCCAATACTGAAGGTTGACCTTCCAGATCAATCGGAAAGGGGCTGTTACTGATATCGAACGGGTTGGCTTCCTTGTCCAGCACGCTGTATTCACGCAGTTTGGTGGCCATCACCACCCGCTCGTTTTGGCTCGAGACGGCCAGAATCCACAACACCAGAAACAGTGCCATCATGGCGAGGGTGAAGTCGGCAAAGGCCACCTTCCAGGCGCCACCGCTCTTGGCAGCAGCGGCAGACTGGCGGCGCGCACGCTTGATGATGATCGTTTCTGGCTGACGCATGGTTACATAGCCGGGTTGGTCACCCACTCTTCCATATCAACGAAGCTGGGTTTGATGTTGGGTTCCATGGTCTTGCGACCAGCGTCGACCGCCAGCAGCGGCATCTTGCCGCGCAGGTGGGCCAGAATGATCGCCTTGACGCACTCGAGCATGGCAATGCGGCGCTGCACCAGCGATTCCATGGCACTACTGGCCGGCTCGAGCAGGCAGTAGCACATGAAGATACCGATAAAGGTCCCGACCAGTGCCGCACCAACGTGCACGCCGATGCCCGACAACGGACCATCGAGTTGCTGCATGGTGATGATGATCCCCATCACCGCCGCCAGAATACCAAAGCCAGGGAACGCTTCACCGGTACGGTGCAGGGCGTGAGCCGGTTTGAGCATATCCTCCTGCATCACGGCAATTTCGTGCTCGAGCAGGCTTTCCAGCTCGTGCGGCGAGATCTTACCCATGCTGAGCAGGCGGAAGTTGTCAGTAATAAAGGTCAGCACCAGCGGGTTCTCTTCCACCGAAGGGTAACAGAGGAAAAAAGAACTCTGACTGGGCGCTTCGATGTGTTCATCCAGTGCTTTAAGGCCCTTGAGCCGTACCTCGTCGAGCAGTTGATACATCAGGGTCAACAGCTCACGATAAACCTCGGTCTCGTTAGGGTGCTTGCTGACAATCGCTTTGAGCTGCGATTTCATCTCGAGCAACACCTCTTTGCTGTTGCCGATGACCATAGACCCAAAACCGGCACCCAGAATGATGATCATCTCGGAAGGCTGCCACAAGGCGATCAACCGCCCGCTGGCCATCATGAAACCACCGAAAACGCAGACAACCACCAGACCGATGCCTATGAAGATTTGCATGCAGACTCCTTACAAATAATCGGCCAGCTGGCTGTTGAGGCTGGCCAGACACTGCTTGTGCAACTGGCAGACCCGGGACTCGGTGAGATTGAGCACCAGGGCGATCTCTTTCATGTTCAGCTCGTGCTGGTAATAGAGAGAGAGCAGCAGTTGCTCCCGTGGCTTGAGGCCTGCCAGCACCTTTTTCAGGGTCAGTTGCAACTCCAGTTGGCCAAAGCTGTCTTCATCGCCCCACTCTCCGCCTGAGCGTTCGAGCAGCGCTTCAAAGCTGTGCATCGCCTCGGCCAGACTGGCATAGCTGAGTTCGCGCACCTTCTCGACCGGCAATCCCATACTCTGGGAAAGCTCGCTCTCACTCGGCACACGGCCCAGTGCATTGGTGCGCTGGCGGACATGGTGGTTGAACTCGTTAGCCTGCTGGCGCAACTGGCGCGGACGCCAATCCTGCCGGCGCAGCTCGTCCAGAATGGCGCCACGAATCCGCTTGAAGGCAAAGAATTCAAAGTGTTCATCCGGCTGGCCGTAGCGCCGCAGCGCCTCTAGCAAGCCAAGCAGGCCGATTTGCTCCAGATCCTCGCGCCCGACCACGGTGCCAACCTGGCTACGCAAGTGACTGACCGCCCGCTTGACCAGATGCAGATACGGCATCAACAAGGCCTGCTCCTCACGGGGGGTCCAGGCACTGACCGGGAACGAACCGGTTTCCGGTTCCCAACACATCTCCTGCACGGCAGCCTCCCTGCTACTGCACAACGACTTTGGTGATCAGCACATCATCCAGCGCGGCTGATTCCCCATAGTTCTGGATGGTGGCACGCAGCCGATCGGCGATCTGGGTCTGCAACTTGTCGAGCTGACGCAGATCGGTGCTCACATCATCCTGGGAACGACGACTGAACAGCTGGACCACGGCGTTACGCAGTACCGGCATCAGCGAGTCATAGACCGCGATCTGACTCGGATCGTGGGTTACCAGAGAGAGCTCAAGCATCAGGTAATGCAGGCCATCTTCGTTTTCGAGGGTGACCACAAACTTGTCCATCGGCTTGAAGATGGGTTTCTTGCTCAGCTCCGGTTTGACCGGCTGCTTATCGAACCACTGGCTGTAGAGCGACGAGTGGGATACGAAAAACAAGGTACCGGCAGCACTCACCGCCACCAGCAGCAACCCGCCAAGAATGGAGAACAACAGAACGCGCTTGTTTCGAAACATGTGTACCTATTCCTTCTTACACCAGAGTATCCAGCAGCCCTTGCGGGACAGACTGACGTGTGGCTTGGCGACTGTCGGTCGTACTGGAGACCGTGCTGCCGTTGCTGCTCACCTGCTCCTCACTCTGCCAGGCCGAGGGATCACTCTGCCCCTCCTGGCTATAACTGATATCCACCTCGACACCTGCGCCATAGGCAGGGATCAACACTTGACGCAACTGTTCACGGGTTTCCTGTAACGCATCCCGCAAGCTGCTGTTACTGGTGTGGATCTGTACCGACAGCTTGTCGCCCTGCTGCTGAACCGAGACTTCCAGTCGTCCCATATCCGGCGGGTCGAGGCGGATGGTGGCGGTATTCTGGGTGGTGGAGGCCTGCATCTTGACCCGGTCACCCAGCGCCGACACCAGTTGCTGCGACCAGTTGTCCTGCTGCATATCCAGCTTGATAGTGCTGTTGCTGGATGAGGTGCCTTGTTGCAGGGTGACACCTGCCGTGCTGCTACCTAGCAGGGTCTGCAACATGCTGGTCGTTGTACTGCGCTCATGGCTGCTTGAATCGCTCACCAGAGCGGTGCCTGTGCTGCTAGCCAACGCCGACGTGTCCCCCTTGCTCAGGGAGCGCCCCAGTGAGGAGAGCAAGCTCGTTGCCGAATCGCTCTCTTGAGCCACGTCGGTCAAAGACTGCGCCGAAAGATCGGTGGTCGGCATAGTGCTACGAGCAAGGTTGTCGAGCACAGAGGCGGTCGCCTGGCTGGTTGATGCCGTGCCGTCTGTTTGCGGCAGAGTGGCCGTGCTCGGGGTCAGGGCGGCAGGCATCGCCATCAGTGCCGCCAGATCGGTGTTAGTCACAAGCGCAGTGGTGCCGCTGGTAGCCGTGGACTGAGTCGTGGCGTCTTGTGTCGTACTGCGTGTCGAGCTGTGTTCAGTCGGTGGCGTAGGTGTCGCATCCGTGAGCGATGCCAGGGATGACAGCACTGCATCGTTCATGGTGAACGAATAGGTGGTCTGATCGCTTTGCGTGGTCTCGCTATCGGGTAGATCGGAGGGGATCACGACAGGCAGGCTGTCTGTCGGCGCGGCCTCAGGTGCTGTCTCTGGCTGTGCCTCATCTGCCGACACCGGTTGAGTAATGGCAAAAAACTGCTGCGGCCCAGGGTGTTCCAGCAACGCCTCGAACGAATCAGCATCGGTCACGCTTGACTCGTCTTGTGTGGTAACCGGCTCACTTTCGGCTCCGGCCGAACTCTCACTGCTTGCCTCGGTGTCACTCTCTTCAGCGGTCACCGGTTCCCGAGCATCGCTGCCTTGCTCGCGGCTATCGGTCAATGTTTGCGGCTGTGCCTGATCCTCTTCTGCCGTGTCGAACGAGAAGGTAGTGTCATCTTCACGGGTAGAAGAGCGCACCACAGTATCGGAGTCGGATGTCGTGCTGGCCAGCAGGCCACTGGTCAGCAGATTGATCAGAGCCATTGCGCCTCCTGATAGGCCTTTATGCCTTCACGGTTATGACGCAAATGTTCCATGGCCCGCTCCAGCTCTTGGCTACGGGAGGAAAGGTATTGATGCGCCTGGCGATGGAGCTGACGCAGATAGGTCAGCTCGCGCGGGCAGGCTTCGCGAATTTCTGGATAACGTGCCAGCTCAGGAAGTTGGCGCGCGATCTCTTTGGAGAGCGGCCCCATTCCACGCCAGTTCTGATCTTTAAGCATTTGGTTGAGCTTCAGGACCCAGCCGCGCAATTGCGCCTGCCACAGCTCAATTCTTTCTTGTTGTTCATCCCGTGTCATGCGGTGACCTCTCTGCTGCGACATCGGCAATCCAGCTTC
This sequence comes from Aeromonas sp. RU39B, assembly GCF_900156095.1. Classification (GTDB taxonomy): domain Bacteria; phylum Pseudomonadota; class Gammaproteobacteria; order Enterobacterales; family Aeromonadaceae; genus Aeromonas. Next base: position 156,576 of record NZ_FTMJ01000009.1, on the reverse strand, counting down.
CCCGGTAAGGAGGAAGTGATGACGCCGCCCCATCCGGAGACTGGCAAGCGTCATGCCATGTTTTTAGTCTTTATATTTCATTGGGTTGCAGCTTTAATCACCAGAAAGCGGAAGCCTGACTTCCGCTTGGTGTCACTCGCGGAAATGGCCGTTTAACCGGCCCGTTGGGCCAACCCGGCCCAGCCATCGCGAATATTGCGCATCAGCGCCGCCACGTGACGGATACCTTCCAGATCATTGCGCAGACTGGATTTGAACAAGCGACGACCACAGTAGGCGTAGAGCTGGTGCAGGTTTTCAGCCAGTGGACCGCCCTTGCTCGGATCGAGCGAGGCATCCAACCCGCCGAGAATCCGCATGCTCTTCTTGACGCTCTCACCCTTGCGCTCAAAGTTGCGAGCCTGCAGGTGCCCTTCGGCGCGAGCCAGCTCGTCGAGCAGGCCGTCAAGCAGCATCAAAACCAGCTGGGCAGGCGACGCAGTGGACGCCTTGACCTGAATCTCGGATTGGCGATAGGCATCAAAACCGGTGTCATACATAAACGGGTGCTCCTTACGTGCGCCATTACAGCAGGCTGGCGTTACTTTCCAGCGTGGCCATGGTGGCAATCATCTCGTTGAACTGGGCCAGATAGCGGTAGTAGAGGTTTTCCATCTTGGTATCCCACTTCTCCTGACGCTCCTCGACGCTCTCGAGGTTATCCTCGGCACTCTCCAGCCGACTGGCCAGAATGCCGTTGGACTTGGTGTACGGTTCGAGATAGTCATCAATGGCATCAAAAATGCCGTCATCGTCGGTAAAGACGGTATTGAGGATGTCAGGGTCAGCCTCCAGCGCCTCTTCCAGCGCATCACTGTCGATGGAGAGTGTGCCGTCACTGGAGAATTCGAGGCCGATATCAGCCAATGACATACCATCAGGAAGAGAGTTACGCAGGGTGGTCTTGAGGCTGCTAATCATGGAACGAACGGTGGAATCCCCTTCCAGGTCACCACCGTCGTCATAGAGTTCTTTAAGGGACGAGATCAGACTGTTGAAGCTGTCGACCCAGGTCTGCAGGTTATCGGCTACCGTGTCCGAATCCGCCTCGACCACCATGGTGACCGGGTCATCATCGCTGTCCATCGCCTTGGTCAGAGTAATGGTCAGCCCGTCGATCACATCTTCCATGGTGTTGCTGTCGGAAGTGATTTCAATCGTACTGTTGCTACCCAACGTGATAATGGCGTCTTGGGCCACACTCAGCTGTGTTACCCCTTGCATCGCGGTCTGGAATGCCAGTGTCGTAGAGTCTGAACTGGTATCACCCGTCGTGGTGACTGTGCCGTCAGCATCCACCGAGACGGTTGTCCCATCTTCGGAGGTGAAGGTCATATCGGTAACGCCGGCATCTTCACCTGTGTCGTCACTGGTAATCATCAGCATCACGCTATCGCCACTGGTCACCAGACTGGCAGTGACCCCCGGGTTATCGGACGACTTGTTGATATAGCTCACCAGGTCAGCCACAGTGCCACCGGTCACTTTACTCAAGTCGACATCGAGCGTTTCACCATCAACGGTGATCGAAAAAGTACCGCTACTGGGGATTGAGGCACTTGAAGAACTGAATGTCATCGCCGACTGGTAGGACTGGGCCAACTGTTTGACCGTAATATTGTATTGGCCAGTCGCTGCCGTACCATCCGAGGTAACGGAAAAGTAGTCATCATCACTGACCGAGGTAGTCTGGGCAGACAGGGAAGTGTCGTCCTCAAAGGTATCGAGGCTATCCTGAAAATCTTCCAGCAGGCTCTCCAGACTCTCCAGACCACTGACTTGGGTCGAGTATTTGGTGTACTTGGCCGATAACATCTCGTCGATCCCGGCCCGCTCGGCAGTCACCATGGCACTGGCCAGTGACGCGGCATCGTAATCGGTATAGGACATGGCGCCCCTCCTGAATCTATGGGTGGTAGATCAAACAACCCGCTCCCCGGTCAGGGAGCGGGTACCGGCGGCAATTACTGCAGCAGGTTGGTGATCAGAGACTGAGCGTCGGACACGGCGCTCAGTACCGAGATACCGGCCTGTTCCAGCAGCTGTTGCTTGCTCATCTCGGAGGTTTCGGAGGCGTAGTCAGCATCCATGATGTTACCGATAGCGGTATCGGTGTTTTCCTGCATGTTGGTCAGGTTGTCAGAGATGTAGTCCAGACGGTTGATCTTGGCACCCACATCGGAACGCACGGTACTGATAGCGGAAGTCAGGTCTTCCAGTGCGTCGATGGCGCTGCTGGCACCGCTGGAGGAGGCAAGGCTTGCACCAGAAGCGCTGGTGATGCCGGAGGTGATATCACCCAGCGCAGCAGAAATGTTGACGGTCAGGGTTTCGGAGGTAGAAGCACCTACCTGGAAGTTAACCGAGCCGCTACCCAGCAGACCGGTAGAGGAGAGCAGGTCAGTACCACCGTAGGAGGTGGTGCTCATTACGCTGGTCAGCTGTTCGGACAGTTCGTCGTACTCACTTTGCATGGCGGTACGGTCGTCAGTGGAGTAGGTATCGTTGGCAGCCTGGGTAGCCAGGTCCTTCATACGGCCTACGATGTCAACCATGGACTCCAGTGCACCGTCAGCGGTAGACAGCATGGAGGAAGCATCTTCCACGTTGTCTTGGGCTACGGTGATACCGTCGCTTTGGGATTGCATACGAGTTGCGATGGACAGGCCGGCAGCGTCATCCGCAGAGGAGTTAACGGCATAACCGGTGGACAGACGTTCCATAGCGGTGGTCAGCTTATCGTTGGCAGTAGACAGCGAGTTCTGAGTCACCATGGAGGCGAAACTGGTTTGTACGGACAAAGACATGATTGATCTCCTTAGGGTTATCGCTGCTGCTTGCAGCTGACAAGGGTAAAAAGACGACCCCGTCCTTCGGAAAATAAAATCATCCCGTCACTTTTTTATCCGCTACGAAAAAATGGGCCCAGTCCCTTTATTTCCCCTCTCTTTCCGTCGCTCTTTCTCCGTCATGGCCTTATTCCGATCAGCCGGGATGGCCCATCTGTTCAGAGCGCGAGGATCACACGCATGTCAGCAAAACCCCAGATCAACTGGCTCCGGCAACCAAAGCGCGAGAGTGACAACGTCTTGCTGGAAAAAGCGATCACGCTGTTCGGACAGGACCGGTTGCCGGAGGCCATTGCTCCTCTAGAGCGCTATTTGGGCCTCCATCCGAATCACTATGAGGCGGTGCACCTGCGTGCCGAAATTGCCCTGAAACAGGATGACCTAGACGGCGCCATCAAGGGCTTTACCAAGGCAATCAGCCTGCAGCCGCTCAAGGGACAGACTTATTACAACTTGGGGATTGCTCTGCAGCAACGCGGCAACTTCAATGAGGCGCTGCGTCTTTATGACATGGCCCTGGATCTCAAACACAGCCCCAACAAAGTGCTAAACAACCGCGGCTATATACTGCGCAAAACAAAACGCTATGACGAGGCTCTGGCCACCTTCAATGCACTGCTGGAACAAGACCCCCAGTTCCTGCAAGCCTATATCAACCGCAGCGGAACCTTTCTGCGGCTGCACCGCTTACAAGAAGCGCTAGCGGATTGTGATACCGCGCTTTCCATTGACAAGAATTATGTTGATGCTTGGTTCAACCGCGGATTTATCTCAAGTGAAGCACTGGATTATCGCTCGGCCATGCAGAGCTACGAGGAAGTGCTCAAGCGCAACCCTTCGCACTGGAAAGCCAAGTTTGCTCTTTCGCTGCGTTCACTAGCGCTGGCCGACTTCAGCAATGGCTGGCAGCAGTATGAAGTGCGCTTTCTGGAAACCAGTCTCGGCATCAAGAAACTCAATATGCCGATTCCCGAATGGGACGGTACCGCCTCAATCGAAGGCAAGCGTGTCTTGGTTTACTTTGAACAGGGTCTCGGCGATACCCTGCAATTCTGCCGCTTTGTTCCGCGTCTGGCCGATCTGGGCGCCGAAGTGTGGCTGATGGTGCAACCGGCACTGCATACCCTGATTGAGAGCCTGGATCCTCGTCTCAACGTGGTTTCCGGCGGTCAACTGCCGGTGATCGATTTTGTTCTGCCTCTTATGAGCCTGCCGCGCGTCTTGCAGATCAATGACGAGCAGGAGTTTGGTACTGACTGCTATCTATCAGCCCCCGCCTATGTGGTCAGCGAATGGCAAGCCGCGCTGGGGGAAAAACGGACGCCCCGAATCGGTTTAACCTGGAGCGGTAACGCCAAACACCAGAATGACCATGAGCGAAGCCTCTCACTGACCACCCTGCTGCCCCATCTGCCCACCGGGCTCGAATATGTTGTCGTGCAAAAAGATCTGCGTGACGAAGATGCCGCGCTGCTGGCTAACCAAACCACCCATACCATACGCCAGCTTCCCAAAGAGGACTTCGCCGATACGGCCGCGCTTTGTCAGAACCTGGACCTGGTTATCAGCGTCGACACCAGTGTGGCGCACCTCGCTGGCGCGGTGGGTTGTCCGCTTTGGGTATTACTGCCGTTCAACCCCGATTGGCGTTGGCAACTGGAGCGCTGCGATTCACCCTGGTATGGCGAAAGCCGCTTGTGGCGTCAGCCGAACTATGGTGACTGGAATGGCATACTGACCGAACTTGGCCAGCAGTTGCAGCGCCAGTTTCTCGGCGGGGAAAACCTTGCTCCGGTATGACACCGCAGATGGCCACCTCAGCGCTGGATGCGCGGATTGATTACTGGTTTCTGCGCGGATTGCGCAGCCACCGCCTGAAACAGCGACAGGATGCCATCCGCGCGTTTGAGCAGGTGCTTAGTCTCGATCCGATGCACCTGGACGCCATGCAGTGGCGCGCCATCATCGCGTTTGAAGCGCAAGATCTGCCGCTCGCCTCGATCTGGTTTCGCCGGGTACTGGCGCTCGATCCCGACTATGTGCCCGGCCACTATAATCTTGGGCTCTGCCTCGACGAGTTAGGGGATCATGCCGGGGCGCTGGCATGTTATGAGCGAGCCCTGCAACTGCAGCCGGACCACACTCAGGCCCTCAATAACCGGGCCATTCTACTGGTGGCCAAGGGTCACATTGACGAGGCCATCACCGTCTACAATCAGGCTCTCGGACTACGCCCCGATTATCAGGACGCTCTTTTCAATCGTGGCGTAGCCTGGGCCGAGTTACGCCAGTGGAGCAAGGCGGAGCATGATTACCAGCAGGTGATTCACAGCGAACCCAGCCATACCGGCGCGCAATTTGCGCTGGCCGTTGCCTGGCTGACACAGGGCAAATGGCCAGTGGGATGGGAGCAATATGAGTGGCGCTGGCGCTATCCTGCCGTCGCCGTCACCCGCCTCTCCAACGAGGCACCGCTGTGGGATGGCTCGGGCGAGCTCAACGGTTGCCAAATACTGGTCGATGGCGAGCAGGGTTTTGGTGACACCCTGCAGTGCGTACGTTTTATCTTCCCGCTGATTGAGCGAGGCGCCCGTATCATCTTGCGGGTACGTTCCCCCCTGTTGCCACTATTGCAGCAGTTGCCCGTTGAGCGGGTGGTGGAATCGGGTGAGCGTGTCACCGGCTGCCACTGGCAAGTGTCACTGATGAGCTTACCCGGTCTGCTCAAGACCACCACCACGACAGTTCCCAAAGCTGCCGGCTATCTGACGCCGCCCGAGCTCTCGCTGCAACATTGGCAGCAATGCCTCGGCAAGCGCCGCCGCCCGCGCATCGGGCTGGTATGGGCCGGCAACCCGGCACATAACAACGACGCTAGGCGCAGCCTGTCGCTGGCGACCCTGCTCCCCAGTCTACCGGGTGGCTTTGAGTATATTTCACTGCAAAAACGGCTCGGGATGGATGAGGCGGCGCTGCTCTCGGCGCGCCAAGATATTCGTCCGTGCGGCACCCAGCTGCAAGACTTCGCCGATACCGCAGGGTTGTGCGGTACGCTCGATCTGGTGATCAGCGTGGATACGGCAGTGGCCCATCTGGCCGGTGCCATGAGCCTGCCTGTCTGGATTCTACTGCCTTATGCGGCGGATTGGCGCTGGCTGGAAAAGGGCGTACACACGCCCTGGTATCAGAGCGCCCGCCTGTTTCGCCAGACCCGCCGTGACGAGTGGGAACCGGTGCTTAACGAGATCAGAGAGGCCCTGCTGACACTAAACGTGCCACGGGGCGCAAAGAACAGATAGGGGAAAGTTAGCCGAGCAACGCAACCACGGTCTGGCTGCTGAGGTTCGCCTGCGCCTGCAGGCTGGTGGCAACCGACTGGTAATCCTGCTGACCGAAGGATTGCTGCATGCCCTGCAGGGCAGACGAGACCGAGCTATCACTACCCGAGACACTGGCCGTGGCCAAGCTCTGGGCATTTTGCAACAACTCCTGACGATAGGTGCGGATATCCTGTACGGTATCCTGAATTTGGCGCAGCAGTGACTGAATTTGCTGCTGCACTTCCTGCTTGTCTTCCTGCGTCGTGACACCCGAGATCTGGGATGCCAATGCCCCCAGTGTGCTCTGCTCGGCAGTGAGACGTACCGTTACCGCATTTCCTGCCGGAACACGAATCCCCTGACCCGACATCAGAATCGGCTGACTCAGCTTGCGAGCATCCTCGCTGCCGGCACTGAAGGTAAGCTGGCCCTGATCATTGAGACCGACCGTGACACCCTCTTTTTGCAGCGACTGATTGAGCGCATCGGCAACGTCCTGCCCCGTAGTACCGGCGGGAATGCTGGCAGAGACACCACTGCGGCTGGCCGGGAAATAGATCCGCACCTGCTCGTCGGTCGGTCGGGCCGTCAGCAAGTCAACCTTCTCAAGCGTGTAGGACTGACTGTCACCACCCTCAGTCATGGCAACCGGTTCAAGCTGGCTGGTGAGTGCTCCGACTTGCTGACGCTGAGCATCTAACTGCTGTAATTTGGACGCCAGTTGCGCGGCATCCGAGGAGTCTTGCGTCAGCTGTTGCTGCAAATGCTGTAGCTGTCGGTAGGTCTGCTGCAGAGAGCTTTCGGCGGACTGCAGATCGGCCACAGTGGCTTGGGCATCGCCCAGTGCCGACCAGCTTTCAAACCGCTCGACCCATTCGCTGTCCTGCTCGGTGCTGGCACTGCCGCTGCTACCCAGCTGCGCGGTACTGCTCTCCTCGCTCAGGTCATTGCTGCTACTGCTGCGCTGGGTGGCATCGGTGGCGGTGTCACTGCTACCACGGGTGACCGCCAGAGACTGGCTGGCCTGACTGTCCTCAAGACGTGACGTACTGTCCGTGGCGGGTGCCCAGGCAGGGGTCAGGGTGCTGGTATCCGTTCCGGTCGTCGTCGAGGAGATGGCCATCCAGTGCGTCCTTAGATTTCATCAAAGAGGCTGAGCCCCATGACAGATGCCAGCACTTGCTGGGTCACCTGCAGGGTGGTCAGGATCTCCTCCGATTCTACCGTGACCTCGGCATAATCAGCAGAAGAGATGGAATCACTCAGGGCCGTACTGTAGGTCAGGGTCTCGGTATGAGCATCAGACAGGGTATCGAGCTGGTTGGAACGGGCACCGATACTGGCAATCGCCGTGCTCAGGCTGCTGCTGTACTCATCGATGGTATCGAGCATGCTGCTGGCCGTGCTGTTATCGCCCGACTGTAGCGCCGTAATCAGATCGCTCAGATCGTTAAATATGTTGTCACTGCCATCACTGCTGCTGGCGAGTACGCCGGACAGGGTATCGGTGCTGGCCACGGTAATCCCATCGCCCACCACCACTTCGCGCTGATAGTCGTTGCCGACATAGGTGTAGGTGCCGGTGGTCTCGTCGTAAGAGATGGGCGCCGTGCTGCTAAGGCTGCCGGAGAACAGATAGTTACCGCTTGAGTCGGTGGCGTTGCAGAGATCGACCAGGGTGTCGACCAGCGACTGAATCTCGGTAGCGATATCGGAAAGATCATCACTGCTATAGGTATCGTTAGCCGCCTGCACCACCAGATCGCGAATGGAGCTAATCACATCCGTCATCGACGACATCTGGGTTTCCGAGGCATCCAGCTGGCTGCTGGCGGTCTCGATATTATCGAGATACTGGTTCAGGCTGGTCTGCTGAGAAGTCAGGCTGCTGACCCGGGCATAACCGATAGCATCATCAGAGGGACTGTTAATGCTGGAGCCGGTCGAGAGCTCGGTCGACACATCGTAATACTTGGAATACTGACTCTGCATGCTCTTGAGCAGCATGGTGGTCGTTTGGGAAGAACTGACACGCATGATGATCTCCTTAGAACATGTCGAGGACGGTTTCGAACAGCTCGTCCGCCACCGTCAGCACTTTTGAGTTAGCCGAGTAAATGTTCTGGTAGAGCACCAGATTGGCCGCCTCTTCATCCAGGTTCACGCCGCTGATGGAAGAGACACTGTCAGCCAGGGTACTTTGCAGCGATGTCGAGGTCTCAAGGGATGCTTCTGCTTGGCTACTCACCAACCCCAACTTGGTGACCAGCGCGGTGTAGGTCGACTCCTGGTCATCGGCCAGATCCAACATGGTCAACAGGTTGTCGTTATTACCGGTTTCGCTGGTATCGGATGAGCTGGAAAACGCCAGATCATCGCTGTCGAAGTCATCGGAGATAGAGATGGTGCCGGCAGGATCGTCTGCATCATAGGTAAACAGGGCGGCACCCGATTCACCATCCAGATCGTAACCGGTCGCCTGTACTGCATTCAGTTCGTCTGCAACCTGAGTGGCCAGATCCGCCAGAGCTTCCTGCGTCGGCTCCAATACATCGCTAACAAAGGCAAACAGACCGCCGAGGCTACCTGACATATCTTCACTGACCGACGTAGTCTGGGTGCCATAAGTGAGTGTCAGACCATCATCTTCGCTCCAGTCCATGGTGCCAGAAGAGCTACCGCTTACCAGAGTTTGCCCTTGCGGCAGAGTGATGGTGTAACTGCCGTCATCCTGCGCGGTGACATCCACTTCAACCAATTCACTTAAGCTGGCAATCAATGAGTCACGGCTATCTTCCAAAGAGCTGGTATCACTGCCGGTGCTCTGCAGCTTGACGATCTGCGCATTCAGCTCGGCAATTTGCGAGGCATAGTCGTTGATCGAATCAACTGTAGTGCCGACCTGACTCTCCACTTCGGTTTCAATATCGTCGAGGTAACCCGCCAGGGAGTTAAACGCATCGGCAACGGCCTCAGCATCCGTCAAAACGGCGGTACGCAGGGAGTCGTCATCGGGTGAAGTGCTCGCCTCCTCCAGCGCCGAGTAGAAGGTCGTGAGCGAGGTAGAGATATCCAGCGAGTCACTGCTCATCAGCTCTTCGAGATAAGTGGTGTATTCGCTATAGCTGGTGTAATAGCCCACGTCCGAGGTGCTGTCCCAGCTCTGGGTTTGTAGATAGAAGCTGGTCTCACGATTGATGCTACTGGCCGTGACCCCACCGGTAGAGACGCTGGTCAGAGTGACAGTACGGCGGCTATAACCATCGGTCTCCGAGTTGGCGACGTTGTTACTGATGGCATTGAGCACCACCTGGGTGGCCGACAGCCCGGAGGCTGCGGTGGAAATCATCGACATGGTATCGCACCTCTCGGACGGGATGAGCAGGCAAATAGGATCATTGATTTTTCTAAACGACCAATTAGCTGGATCGCTTTAATTTCTCGTCGGTTTTGCCTGTTGGTGCCGCATCGGGCAACAGGTGGCTCATCTGATCGATGATCTTGTCCTGCAGGCCAGTCTTGTTCTGGCCAGCCATCGCCATGGCCAGCTGGCTGTCACACATCTCTTGGTAAAAACGGACGCTATCGCTGGATACCAGACTGTCATCACCGGCCATCACATCGGTTGCTTCGCGCATCTGGTGCAGCACCTCTTTGAGAAACTGCACTTCAAACTGGCGGGCGACCCCTTGCAGGGCCTCCGCCGAATCAGGGTTTTGTTTGATCGACTCCAGCCCGTGCAGATCCTGATAAAAATCCAGGCTAGGCTGATCGCTCGGTTCAATCTGCATATCAAATCACCACCAGGTCGGCGTCCAGCGCGCCCGCTTCATGCAATGCCTGCAAAATGGCCATCAAATCATCCGGGGTCGCCCCGAGCGAGTTTATCGCCTTGACGATCACCTGCAGTGAGGTGCCTTCCGGCCAGATAAACATGGTCGGTTGTTTGTGATCGACCTGCACCGATGAATTGGGCGTCGTAGTGGTCTGGCCGTTCGACAGGGCGTTGGGTTGGCTGACATTCTGGCTCTCAGTAATGCTGACCGTCAGGTTGCCGTGTGATACAGCGGCGCGCGTCACCTTCACATCTTGCCCAATCACCACGGTCCCGGTGCGGCTGTTAAAGACCACCTTGGGACGCTCACGGCCCATATCCACCTGCACATCTTCAAGCAGTGCGAGGAAGGAGATGCGCTGATTGGGATCGCTCGGTGCCCGCAGTGTGATGGTTCCCGGCGACGAAGCGGTTGCCACCGGCCCCAGCTGCTGGTTGATAGCACGCACCGCATTACGGGCGGTACGGAAGTTGGGGTGGATCAGGCTCAACACTACCTGGGGTTTGTCGGCAAACGACGAGGGCACCTCTTTCTCGATGATGGCACCATCGGCAATGATGCCGCTGGTCGGCACGTTGACGGTCACCGAGGAGCCCGACTGCCCTTCGGCATTGAGGCCACCCACCACCAGATTACCCTGAGCGATAGCATAGACCTCGCCATCGACGCCGCGCAGCGGAGTCAGCAGCAGGGTGCCACCACGCAAACTCTTGGCATCCCCGATAGACGAGACCGTCACATCCACCTTTTGACCACGACTACCAAAGGCAGGCAGACGTGCCTGTACCGACACGGCGGCGACGTTCTTGAGCTTGGGATCGGTGTCATCGGAGAGTTGTACCCCGAACTGCTTGAGCATGTTGGTCATCGACTGCCCGGTGAACTCCACCTGGCTGCGGTCACCACTACCGGAGAGGCCGACCACCAGGCCATAGCCCACCAGCATGTTGTCGCGAATGCCCTGCACATCGACGATATCGAGCAGAGGGCGCACCTTGGGTTCAGTGGGCAGCGTCACCTTGCCCAGCGCCGGACCCGCCAACAGGCAGGCCAGCATACAGATGATTGGTTTCATGATGCATCCCGCATTTAGAAGGGCGATATGGCGCTGTTGAAGAAACGGGTCAACCAACCAGTCTGGTTGGAATCCGCCAGTGCACCGCGCCCGGCATAGGTGATATGCGCATCGGCAATCCGCTGGGACGAGATGCGGTTGGCCTGATCGATATCCTCAACTCGCACTGTGCCACTCAGACGCAGATACTCGTCACCCTGATTGAGACGAATCCACTTCTGCCCCTTGATCTGCAGCACCCCGTTGTTGAGCACTTCCGACACCGTGACCGTAATATAGCCACTCAGACTGTTCTGCTGACTGGCCGTCGCCGACCCGTCGAAATCACTGTCCAGTCCGAATGTTGCAGCCAGATTGCTGCGAGTCTTGGTACCGAAGGTCGGCGCATCGACGTTGACCGAACTGCTCTTGCCAAGCGCCGTCGCCGCCTTCTTGCTCGACTGGGTGCTTTCAGCCAGAGTGACGGTCAGGATGTCCCCAACCCGATAGGCGCGCCGGTCCTGAAACAGGGCGAACATATAGTCCCCCCGGTAGAGGCTGCCATCTTCGCCGCGGTCGGCGACCTGCTTGGGCACGGAGGGTTTCCAGGCTTCGTCGTCGTCCTTGGGCGGCAGCACCTCGTAGGTGGAACAGGCCGCCAGCCACAAGGGCAACAGGGCCAGAATCAGGCGTCGCATTGGCTTCATCCGGTTACATATTCTGGCTGACGAACTGCAGCATCTCATCCGAGGCGGAGACCACCTTGGCATTCATTTCGTAGGCGCGCTGAGTGGCGATCATGTCGACCATCTCCTCGACCACGCTGACGTTGGATCCCTCCAGCGCATACTGTTTGATGCTGCCAAAAGAGTCCTCACCGGCGACCCCTTCGACCTCGTCACCAGAGGCAGCAGTCGCCTTATAGAGGTTGCCACCAGTGGCTTCCAGTCCAGCCGCATTGACGAAGTTGGCCAGCGTGATTTGGCCGAGTGTCTGGGCGGTTGACTCGCCACTGACGGTGGCCGATACGGTACCGTCGGTCGCGATAGTGATAGCGGTGGTGTTCTCCGGCACGGTCATCTGCGGCTGCAGTGGCAGACCGGCCGAGTTGACGATCACGCTCTCCGAGTTGACCTGAAAGGCGCCATCACGGGTATAGGCGGTCTCACCGTTGGGCAGCTCCACCCGGAAGAAGCCCTGACCATCGATCGCCAGATCCAGCTGGTTGCTGGTGGTCGAGGTATCACCGGTGGTAAACACCTTCTGGGTGCCTACGACTCGCACCCCGGTACCAAGCTGAATGCCGCTCGGTGACTGGTTCTGCTGGTCGAGCTGAGCGCCCGGCTGGGTTTGTACCTGATAAAACAGATCCTGGAAGGCGATACGGTCTTTTTTGAAGCCGGTGGTATCCACGTTAGCCAGGTTGTTGGAGATGGTGGTGAGCTTGGCATCCATGGCCGCGAGGCCGGTTTTGCTCACCCACAATGACGTTTGCATTGACTAATATCCCTCTGGGTTAGGAGCCGGAAACCAGCTCGTTGCCACTCTTGGCCTGATCGTCCGAGGCCTGCATCAGCTTTACCTGCAACTCGAAGTTGCGGGTCATCTGCAGGCTCTGAATCATTTCGTCTACCGGATTGACGTTGGAGTCTTCCAGAAAACCACTGGCGACCACCACGTTCTCGTCCTGTTCGGCTGTGGCGTTATTTTGCAAACGGAACATCCCGTCGGTCCCCTTGCTCAGCTCACTCTCATCCGGATTGACCAGCTTGAGGCGGCCAACCTGGATCAAAGCGCCACCACCGGGTGGAGTCACGGTGATCGAGCCATCCACACCAATATCGATGTCGCGATAGTCCGGCAGAACAATCTCGCCAGCCTCCCCCATCACCGGACGACCATGCAGGGTCAGAGCACCACTAGCTTCGACCGTCAGATCACCCGCCCGGGTATACGCCTCTTGGCCGTTACTGTCCTGTACCGTGAGCCAACCCTTGCCACGGATACCCACATCCAGCTTGCGGCCGGTGCTGACCAGCGCCGCGCTGCTAAAGTTGGTGCCAGGGGAGAGCTCTACGGCCAGCACCCGGCTGTCGAACCCGTCGCCCTCTACCGTGCTGGCCATCACCCTTTCGTAGTCAGCGCGAAAGCCGGTGGTATCGACGTTGGCCAAGTTGTTGGCATGGATCTGCTGGGACATGAGGGCATGTTGTGCCCCCGACATGGCCGTATAAATAACCTTTTCCACGACTTATCCGTTAGAAGGTGTTGAACAGAACGCTGTCGAGATCCGACGCGGTCGAAAGTACCTTGGAGTTGGCCTGGTAGTTGCGCTGCAGCGACATCAGGTCAACCAGCTCGGTAGTCAAATCCACGTTGGAGTCTTCGTAGTAGCCGACCGAGAGTGAACCGGCAATGCCGGAGTCAGCGGTACTGATGATGGCACCACCCGATTCGGAGGTGGCATACCAGATGGTCCCGTCACCCTGCTCCAGACCGTCAACGTTGACGAAGGTGGCCAATACCACCTGGCCTTGCAGTAAGGTTTCGCCGTTGCTGTAGGTGGCCCACAAATAACCATCTTCATCAAAAGCCACGTCCGACAAGGTGCCGGCTGTATAACCATCCGCCTCGTTGGTGGTGGTGGTCGAGTCCATGCTGTACTGAGTAAAGTCGCTGTAATCGATGGAGATGGTCAGATCATCGGCTGAGCTCAGGTCGATGGAGAGGCTGGTGGCCGAAGTGGGACTACTCAGGGTGCCATCGGTATCAAACGTCAGGTCGGTTGTTTCAGTTTCCAGCGTACCATCCACTTCATAGTAAACCGTCCAGGTGTTGTCACCGGTCTTAACGAAATACTGGGACAGGGTGTGTTCGGCACCTTGCGAGTCATACAAGGTAGTGGTGGTTGAGTAGTTGTAAGTGCTGCTGTCACTGGCATCGAAGGTCGAGGTGATCGCTGTCGATGACGAATTGAGGTTGGAGACGATCTCCACTTCGGTCGAGGCCTTGGCTGACAGGGTGGTGGTGGTCACCTGCAGGTTCACCACTGCGCCTTCTTCAATCTCGCCATCGGCGTTGACGGTATAACCCTGCAGGTTCCAGCCGTTACTGGCCAGCACATAGTTGTCAGAGTCGAGTGAGAAGTTACCGGCACGGGTATAGGCAGTCTCCGTGCCGTCACTGATGACAAAGAAGCCGCTGCCAGTGATGGCCAGGTCCATATCACTACCACTCTCGACCAGCGAACCGTCGGAGGAGAAGCTCTGGGTCACGGTAGAGGCTTCGGTACCACCCGCCTGACCGCCACTGTAAACGGCAGAGAAGGAGGTCGAAGAGGATTTGAAGCCGGCAGTCGAGGCGTTGGCGATGTTGTTACTCACGGTATCCAGCGCGCTGCTGGTGGCGATCAGACCGCTCTTACCGATGCTGTACATGGACATAATCTGGCTCCTTGCTCTTAGGACTGGGATACGCTGAGTACATCGTCGAGGCTGACACTGTCGGCCCCGGACAACGACAGGGTGACGTCATCGTCACCCAGGGTGACCGAGGTCACGGTGGAATAGAGATAGGCAGTCTGGCTGCTGGTAGTGCCATCTGACGTGGTCTGGATGGTCACGGTATAGGTGCCCGCATCCAGATCATCGAAGCTGAAGCTATAGGTGCCGGACGAGGGGCTGCTGGTGGTCTCACTGGTGACCAGATCGCCCGAGCTGTCATAGACATACACCGTCATGCTGTCAGCCGAGGAGTCCAGTGTTACCTGACCGGTGAGGGTGCCACTGTCATCCACCGTCGTAGTGTCACTCTCAACCAGCACCTGCTTACCCACCAGATTGGTACTCTGCAGAGCCGTCAGCGAAGAGACCTCGTCATTGGCCGTGCTCTGCAGGTCAGTCAGCTCTTCGAGCGACTGCACCGTACTGAGAGACGCCAGTTGCGAGACATATTCGGATGCATCGGCCGGGTCGGTCGGATCCTGGTTCTGGATCTGGGCCACCAGCAGGTCGATAAACTCAATCTCCAGCTCATCAGAGGTCGATGAGCTGCTGGTGGTGCTATCGCTACTGCTGGTAGAGCTGGTACTGGTGGTACTGCTTACAGAGGTAATACTCACGGCGACTCTCCTCAGTTCTCGTCAGCCAAACCCAGCAGCCCTTGCTGCATGGTACCGATACGCTTGAGGACCTCGATGCTGCTCTCGAAACTGCGCGAGGCGCTCATCATGTCGGCCATCTCTTCCATGGTGTTGATGTTGGCGTAATAGACATTGCCATCGGCGTCGGCCAGCGGATTGTTTGGCTCATAACGGGTCGTCGGTTTGTCCTGGCTTGCCACCACATCGGCGATCATCACGCTCGCCGCGCCCATGGAGCCGGTCTCCTGCACCTGCTGATAGACGCTCTGAAATACCGGACGAACCGCCTTATAAGCGGCATCGGCGCTACCGGCCGCACTGTCCACGTTGGCCAGGTTAGAGGCCACGGTATCCAGCCGCACGGTCTGCGCACGCATGGCGCTGGCAGCGATGCCGTAAATGGAATCGAACGACATGATCAGCTGCCCTCAATGGCGGTCTTCAGACCCTTGAAGGTCTGATTGAGGAAGGTGACGCTGGTATCAAACGACACGGCGTTCTGGGCGAATTTGCCCTGTTCCACCTGCAGCTCGACCGTGTTGCCATCCTGCGAAGTCTGGTATGGCACGCGATAGAGCAGATCCTCAGACGAAGGAGCAGAGACGTTGTCACCCTGATCAAACGAACTGGCTACCGACGCCATGACCGCGCTGTAATCCAGATCACGCGCCAGATAACCCGGGGTATCGACGTTGGCTAGGTTGCTGGAGATCACTTCCGCCCGATCCAGCTTCAGTTGCATTGCGTAGGGGGATAGACCCAGCGCATCATCAAAACTGATACTCACCCACTCCTCCTGTTGAGCTTGTGGACACTCTCTGCGAGAATCAGTTAACAAGAGTTATGCCACAATTTTTATACATAAAAATCAATATGTTACCAAAGACACCCTGGCGTCACCCGGAGCATGCGGAAGCGACTCTTCCGCTCGTTTTGCCGCTGTTGCTACTGCCGATGCTTCTGCTTCCGCCCATGGCGCAGGCAGAAACAAACCTGACCTCGGTGCAACAAGGTTTGCTGGAGCAGCTCAACAGCGCCGCTCGCCTGCTGCTGGATCAGCAGCTACATGAACAGGGTTGGCAAATCGAGGCCAGTTCAATCAATGCCTGGCTGCCGGGCGGCACAGCCCATCTACCGGCTTGCCGGCAAACCGTGCAACTGACCCGCAGCAACCCGGCGGCGCCGGCCTGGGGAAAACAGTCTTACATGCTGCAATGCCCCGACAAGCCGGGCTGGCAAACGCGCGGAGAGGTGCAGGTTACGCTGACGCTGCCGGTTTGGGTGGCGGCCCACGCCATGGATCGCGGACACGCACTGGAAGCCGCCGACCTGCGCCCACGAGTGGTCGATGTGAGCCGTCTGCGGCGCAGCTTTACGCCACTCAATCAGTCGCTGATCGGCTTTCGCACCCAGCGCCGGGTCAGTGAAGGGGAGATGCTGACCCAGAGCCGGTTGGGGCAACCGCTGGCGGTACATAAGGGCACGCCGGTCACTATCTACGCCCGAGAGGAGGGCTTTTCCGCCACCGCACAGGGGGAAGCGGAAGCCGACGGCAGCATCGGTGAAGTGATTTCGGTGCGCAACCTAGCCTCCGGCAAGCGGATCAAGGCGGAAGTCACCGCACAAAACGAGGTGGAAACCCGCTTCTGATTTAGCGGCACGAGCCCTGTTTATCGCTCCAGAGATACTCGATACCCTGCTCGGCCATGTAGCGCAGACGATAGGTGTGCATCCAGTCTTTCGGGTCGAGTGCGTAGTAGACAGTGGCCTGTCCGGTGCAGCGGTGCGAATGGTGGCGTAACCGTCCAAACATCAATCGATCCTCGCCGTCCCCATCCGGAAAAGGGGAGTCGGCCCAGAGGGGAATCAGGTGCAACAGTGCCAACTTGTTGATCGCCATCCCCGAGGGGCGGACGAAGCCACCGAAGTTGTTTTTGCAGATGCCCCGATCCGGCCCGACACTCTCCAACCCGTCAACACAGATCCCTTCACCACTATTTCCGTCGCTATAGATGGAGTAGGCATAGGCCCACTCATGCCCCTCAATGGCGCTGAGAATGTCGCTGCAATGGCTCGGTGCCAGCCAGTCATCATCGTCCAACACCATCACCACCTCAGCATCGGCCAACAGGGTCAGCACCGAACGCAGTGAACCTCCGAAGCAGCAGGAGTGAGGTCCGCCATGGCGGCGCGAGGTAGAGTAACCCGGGTTTAGCCAGAACAAGCTGATATGAGCAGGACAGTCGGCTCGTAGTCTCTGCTCTAACTCATCCCCTCGCCCATGTTGGTCCACATCCACTCCGACCAGTATCTGAATCCGGGCTGTGGTCTGCTGCCGATAGACAGAGTGCACCGCCCGCAGCAGGCTCTCTCTGCACACCGTCGTGATCACAATCGCCAAATCGTGTCGCATCATGCGACGCCTCACCCCGAGAGTTTGCCGTATAAAAGCGACGGCCAAGCAGGCGCCATAAAGGCAACGGGCGCATCTTTAGACTTCCTTTACATCACTCATCCGGGTCATGGCATGGCCAATATTCGCTGATGAATCGCAACTGGATGCAGATAACCTAAAGTTTTAACGGACCAGGGTCGTTATACGCCTGATGACAGAGCCAGAAGGAGGCGTCATGAAGATTTCCGGTGGAGCCAAAGAGTCGCTGAACGGTTTACTGCTTGAAACCACCAATCAGGTGGTGGTCAGTGCGGCGCCGACGACGACCAAGGCCCAGTCAGCACAGGATGCGGCAGAATTTCAGCCTAGTGAGGATTCCCTCTGGCTGGATGAAGCAGAAGCAGCACTGTCCGAGACATCCGATATCGACATGAGCAAGGTCGACAGCATCCGTCAGGCCATCAGTGACGGCTCCATCTCGGTCGATCTCGACGTGCTGAGCCAAGCCATTGTGGAGATGCACCGCGGATGACCCCGCGTGAATGCCTGCAACAACTGGTCGGTGGCGTTCAGCAAGATCTGGACGACTACGACAGCCTGCACCAGATCCTCAACGAGCAGTATCAACTGCTGCGCGAACGGAATAGCCAGGGGCTGACCGACCTGCTCAAACGCGAGCAGACCCTGTTGCTGCCACTGCGTCAGCGTGCCGCGCTGCGCAGCAAACTCCTGGCGCAACTGGGGCTGGATGCCAGCGATCACGGTATGCGCCAACTGCTCGACAAATTGCCCACCAACCTCAGCGAGAAGCTCTCACCCCAATGGCAACAACTGCAGCAGCGGGTGGTTGAGTGCAAACGGCAAAACGAACAGAACGGCAAGCTGCTGGCGATCCAGAATCAGGTGATCCGCCGCATGCTCTATGGCGAACCGTCGAGCGACTACTCACCAGCTAATCCCGGCTATAACTCACCGTATTAAACTCATCGAGAATGCGCTGCTCCTGGCGGTTCTGACGAACCTGTTCAGCTTGGGCGCGCTGCTTTTGTAACAGCTCCAACCCTTTGACCTTGCCCAATTGGGCGCGCCAGGTCGCATCCATCTGCGCCAGCTCCTGACCCGCCACCACCACCTTGTCCTTCTGCTGCATCAGCAGACGCTCCAGATTGCGCTGCATCTGGTAGTAGTTGTCGCGCACCAGTCCCTGGCGCAGATCCAGCGTCATCCCTAAGTTTTTCAGCAGCTCCGCCAGCTGACGCTCACGCTGCTGCTCGGTGGCCAGACGCTGCTGCAGCGCAATACGCTGCTCCCCGAGCGCCGCGAGATGTTCCAGTTGCAGCTCGAGAAAGCGCGCCATCATGCCAGCACGCTCCCCAGCGCCTGCACGCTATCAGCGAAGAGGCTGCGCTCATTGAGCCCCTGGCGCAGGAAGGTAGCCAGTTGCGGGTAGCGACGAACTGCTTCATCCAGCTCGGCATCGTGCCCGGCCTGATAGCCACCGAGCGGCAACAGCTCACGCACCTGCTGATAGCGTCCCAGCAGCTGACGCAATCGGGTCGCCAACGCCAGATGCTCGGCGGGCACAACCAATGGCATCACCCGGCTGACCGATGCATTCACATCGAGAGCCGGATAGTGCCCCTGCTCGGCCAGCGTCCGACTGAGCACCAAATGGCCATCGAGGATAGCGCGTGCCGCATCGGCAATCGGATCCTGCTGGTCATCTCCTTCGGCCAGCACGGTATAAAACGCGGTCAGGCTACCTTGGACAGAAGCACCGTTACCGGCCCGCTCCACCAGCTTGGTCAGCATTGAGAAGACCGATGGCGGGTAACCACGGGTTGCTGGCGGCTCACCGATAGCCAGACCGATCTCGCGCTGGGCCTGCGCATAGCGAGTCAGGGAGTCCATCAACAGCAACACATCCTGACCCCGGTCGCGGTAATACTCAGCCAGCCGGTGACAAAGCTGGGCAGCCCGCAGGCGCAGCAGCGGTGATTGATCCGCCGGTGCAGCCACCACAATGGCGCGACGCCGCCCCTCTTCACCCAGCGAATGCTCGATAAATTCACGCACCTCGCGGCCCCGCTCACCAATCAGCCCCACGATCACCACCTGAGCGGAGGTAAAGCGGGTCATCATGCCAAGCAGCATGCTCTTGCCCACCCCGGAGCCGGCAAACAAGCCAAGACGTTGCCCCTTGCCCGGCGTCAGCAGCGCATTGATGGCGCGTACCCCGACATCCAGCGGCTCGCTGATGGGGTGCCGGGTTAATGGATTGGGAGAGCGGCCATGCCAGCTGATGCTCTCACCAGCATCGGGCAGCGGAAAGCCGTCGAGCGGATGGAGCAAACCGTCCACTACCCGCCCCAGCAGATGGTCACCCACCCGCAGGGTTTCACTGCCCGGCAGTGGCCGCACCCGCGCCCCGGATTGCAGGGCTCCGGTATCGGCCAGCGGCATCAGAAAAGTCATACCGCGATCAAATCCCACCACTTCCGCCGGGATCTCGCTGGTGCGGGTTTCAATCCGGCAGCGCTGACCGAGTGACATGTTGCAGCCCACCGCTTCAAGCGTCAGGCCGGTCACCCGAACTAGGCGGCCATACTGACGGGCCAGGGTGATCGGAGGCAGCTCCATGGGACTGGCCAACAGCCGGGCGTACCACTGATCAAGCATCGGCAACCTCGGCCAGGAACAGGGCCACATGATCCATCGCCTGCTGCAGCCGTTCGGCGCAGAGCGACTCAATGGTGCTGTCTGGCGTATCGATACGGCAGTCGCCACGCTGCAAGCCGCCATCATCGCGGATCGGCCACTCGCCGCAGCGGGTTACCCCCACCTCGGCCAACGCAGCAACGTCATCGGGATGCAACCAGATGGTGAGCGGCCCCTTCTGCTCCGGCAACGATTCGAGCACCTGTTCAATCAGGGGAAGCAGCGTATCGGGCCGTTGCCGCAGCTCACGCTGAACGACCAGCTGCGCCACCCGGCTGACCAACTGCAGCAATAGCGCACGCTGCATCGGCAGCTGCGTCTGCTCCCATTGACCAAGCCGCTCGAGAATCGCCGTCAGCGGGATCATGCCCTGCTCGAAGCGGGCACGGCCCTTCTGATCGCCCTGTTTCAGCCCTTGCTTGAGACCGTCATCCAGCCCTTGCTGATGACCTGAGCTATAACCTGCCTCCCGGCCTTCACGCAGCCCATCTTGCTGACCCTGCTCAAAGCCCTGATCGTAGCCTTGCTGCCAAGCCTGTTGCAGGTCGGGCGAGCCGGAGGTCGCTTTCGCCTTGGCCAGTGTCGGAAAATGGTAGGGGCGCACCGGATCGGCCGGTGGCGCCGTAACTTTCGGCCCGTTGTGAGCCATCAGCTCACCACCGCTTCTTCAAACAGCTGATATTCGATCTCGCCCTGCTCGACCAGCGAGCGAACCAGCTGCATGATTTCGCTGCGAGCCTGTTCGACCTTGCTGATAGAGACAGAACCCTGTCCCTGGATCTGGGTTTCCAGCGCCTGTGCCATCCGCTTGGGCATGGCACCGAGCACCACCTTGCGGAAACCGGCATCGGTTCCCTTGAGGGCCACCGCCAGTTGCTCGCTCGGGATCTCCTGCAGCAGGGTTTGCAAGACTTCCGGTGTTTGCCGCTTGAGGGTGTTGAAGTCGAACATGTTTTTCTCCACCTCAATCGCCACAGCGCTGTCGTACTGACGCAACATCTCCAGCATGCGCACCCGATCACCGCGATAGCGGTTGAGGATATCAGCTACCTGACGCACCCCATCGACCTGGGTGCCCGCCTGCTCGGCCACATAGTCGAGGCAGAGATTGATGGTGTGGCGAAGCTCCTGCAGCACCACCTCACTGATCTCTTTCAGGTTGGCCACCCGCAGCAACAGATCGTCGTGCTGATCGGCAGGGAATACATCAAGCACGGCCGAGGAGGTTTCGGCCGGCAGGAAGGCCAGCAACACTGCTTGCAGCTGGGGGTGCTCTTTGACAAAGAAACGACCGATTACCTCGGGCGGCACCCACTGCAGCAGTTGCACTTCATGGCTCACTTCATCGCCATACAGTCCATCGAGCATACCGCGGGCAAAACGGGGGCCCAGCGCCAAATCCAGCGTACGCTGCAGATAGTTACGCGAGGTCCCGCTGATGCCACTCTGTTGTTTATAACGGGCAAAAAACTGCTGAAGGATCCACTTTGCCTCCGCCGTGGAGACGTTCTTTAGCTTGGCGATGGCACCGCTGAGCTTGCGAACCTCTTCACGGTTCAGGCGCTTGAAGATCTTGGCAGCGGCTTCTTCGCCCATGCTCAACATCAGGATGGCCGCTTTCTCCAAATCTTCGATGTGCAGATCAACGGCGGCTTGGTTCAGGCTGATATCACTCATTGTTTCCATTCACCCACATCTTGATCACTTCGGTTACCCGCGTTGTTTCCTGATCCACCAGCATATGCAGATGCTTGAGCTGGACATCCAGGTCACTACCCACTTCCGGCAACTCATCGAGTGAGATGGGCGGTAGCTCCGAGCCTCCCGGGAAGACGTCATTGAGTAGCGCCATGACATTCGGGTCCATTTCGGGTGGCAGCGCCCCTACACCATCAGCAGCCAGTGCCGCCGAATTAAGGGTCGGTTCGCCGTCATCAGCACTGTCGCTGGCCGCACTGCGCGCACGGCTATCCTGACGATGCTGTTCCACCAGATGCTTGACCAGCGGACGAATACCGAGCAGAACCAGCAACAGGCAGAGCAGAGTACCAATCCCGTAGCGCACACCATTCTGGAACAACGGCTGTTGCCACCAGGCTTCGCCAAAGTTGCCCGGAGCCACGGCGGCTTCGGTAAAGGGGAAGCTGGTCAAACTGATCTGGTCACCACGCTGAGACTCAAAACCGACGGCCCGTTCAACCAGTTGATGGATCTCGTCGATCTGGGTCTTGCTCCAGCCACCTTTGGGCGCGACCGACTGATTGAGCAGCACAGAGACACTCAGACGCTGCAGACGTCCCTGCTGGTACTGGGTGTGAGTGACCGCGCGACCCGTCACATAGTCCCGCTTGAACTCACTGCGTTCGTTGCGTGAGGTGTCGGGTGCCGGTGTGCCAGCGGTAGCGGTCTGGGCGGCATTCTGGCCATTACCATTCTGCTGCTGAGCATCGGCGGCCGTTTGCGGCGGACGGTTAGAGAGCGAACCCGGGATCCCGGCGGCGATCTTGTCGAGGCTGTTATCCTGCTTACCGCTTTCGCTGCGCAGGATCGGCTGACCCGGCAGTGACTCTTCGGTCTGCTCAACCTTGTTGAAATCGATATCAGCGGCGACCTGAATACGGAAGTTGTCACTGCCCAGCATCGGATAGAGCATGTCGGCGGCACGTTGGCGGATATAGTCTTCCATCCGGCGCACGTACTCGATCTGCTGCACGCTAAGATGACCGTTGCCATCACCCTGCCGCAGTTGGGCACTGAGCAGACGACCGGCCTGATCCACCACGGTGACGGCATCGGGTTTCATGCCACTGACGCTACCGGCCACCAGATTGATAATCGCCTCAACCTGGCTGCTTTCGAGCTCAGTACCGGCGGCCAGATCCAGCAACACAGAAGCCGTCGGCTTCTCCTCTTCACGACCGATAAACAGGGTTCGTTTAGGAATGGCCAGATGCACCCGGGCACTGCGTACCCCGTCCAGGCCGATGATGGTACGTGCCAACTCCCCTTCGAGCGCGTTGCGATAACGCATGCTCTCCATGAATTCGCTGGTGCCAAGGCCCACCTTGCCATCAAGCCCTTCCATACCGGCCGGCATGGCGGCACGCACACCGTGCGCTGCCAGCTTGATGCGTACCTGAGCGAGCTGATTTTCCGGCACCAGTACCTGACCAGTCCCAGTATCGAGCTTGAAGGGAACCTGATCCTTTTCGAGCATTTCGAGGATATTGGCGGTGTCATACATTTCCTGGCGGCCATAGAGCGGGACATAGCTCTGGCTGGCCGTCCACAAAATGACGACGATGCTGGCAGCCACCAGGGCCGCCAGCAGGGCAATCACCAGTACGGAACGGTTGTCACCGGATTGCTGACGCCAACGGTCCAGCAACCCACCGACGACTTGCTTGGCCTGATCGGCGCGCTCGTTGAGGATTTTCTTCCTGGTACGTTCACTCATGAGTCAACCTTACAGTCCCATGTTCATCACGTCGTCAAGGCCGGACATCACCTTGTTGCGCGTCTGTACCAGCGCAGAGAAACTCAGACTGGCTTTCTGAATGCTGACCATGGTGCCAACCATGTCGGTACTTTCCCCGGTTTCAATCGCCCGCTGGTTACTGCTGGCGTCCAACTGCTGTTGGTTGACGCTGTTGATAGCCGTCGAAAGATAGCTGCCAAAGTCTGCCGGCGCGGCGCCGGACACCTGCGGCTCATCGGTCGACGCAGCGGGTTGGATCGCCGCGGCGTCGGCTGCGAGTGCCTGCATCTCTTGCAACATACCGGCACCTGCGGTCACAGGTTCAATCCACATCTCGTTTATCCTCAAGCTCTTATCATTATTGGAAGACCAATTGGTCAATATTGATGCCCTGCTCGCGCATGGCAGCCAATTTGTAGCGAAGGGCGCGGGTGGTCATCCCGAGCGCTTCTGCAGTGCGGGTACGATGGCCATCAAAACGGCGCAAGGTATCCAAAACGCATTGATACTCTGCCTGCCGTTTACTGGCATGCAGACTTGGGGTCGGTGCCGTCACCGGCGACTCCATCACCACCGTAGCTTGATGAGTCGGCTGTAACGCCAACCCCTCCACCGGCAGGTGCAGATCTTCTGGCTGCAGAGTCAGCCCACGGCTCAGGATCAGCGCCCGCTGCATCACGTTTTCCAGCTCACGCACATTCCCCGGCCAACGGTAGGCCAGCAGTTGGCGAACTGCCGCAGAACCGAGTTGATAGCCGCTATCCGGGGCATATTTAGCGATAAAGTGTTGGGCCAACGGCAGAATGTCAGCCGGACGCTCACGCAGTGCTGGCCAACGCAGAGGCAGGACATCCAGCCGATAGAAGAGGTCTTGGCGAAAGCTGCCTTCCGCCACCATGGCGCGCAGGTCACGGTTACTCGCCGCCAGAATGCGCACATTCAGGGCTATGCGCTGGTGACTGCCAAGCCGCTCAACTTCCCGCTCCTGCAAGACCCGCAGTAACTTGGCCTGTAGCGGCAGGGGAAGTTCACCGATCTCGTCGAGCAGCAGGGTGCCACCCTGCGCCAGTTCAAACTTGCCGGGCTGGCTCTGTACCGCGCCGGTATAGGCTCCCTTGGCCACGCCAAACAGCATGGCTTCCAGCATATTTTCCGGAATCGCAGCGCAGTTGATGGCGACATAAGGGGCAGCTGCGCGGGCTGAATGGGCGTGAATAAAGCGGGCCAGACACTCCTTGCCGGTCCCCGACTCGCCGGTAATCAGCACCGATGCATCGGTATTGGCTGCACGGCGGGCCAACTGAATGACCTGGCGGGCAACATGGGAACTCACCACCATATCTGGCTGGGGCGAAAGTAGCGTCAGCAGATCATCGAGCGCGTGCAGTAATTGCGGGACGCTGCAAGGCTTGTGCAGATAATCGAGAGCACCGTGGCACAGGGCTTCACTGGCAGCCTGGTTCTGATGGGGCTTGACCAGTACCAGGATAAGACTTTGGGGGGAGCGACGGTGACAGTCGGTCACCAGGGAAGAGAGATGCTGATCGTCCTCACTGTTGATGACAATCACGGTGGGGGCAGTCTCCCCAAGGGAAGGGCTGATCTGGCTCTGGTGCAACACACGCCACCCAGCCTGCTGCAAAGGCACTCGCCATTGTTCGACAAGATGCGACTGGGCATCGAGCCACAATAGCCTCTTTTCTGCCGTGTCGGCGTAACCCTGCTTAACCCTGTCCATCAATCAATTCCCTACCACCTTATGGTCTGTCAGGATCCATTATTCCCAAGCGCAGAAGTACGCTGGGTGATTGCGCGTCATCCATTTAGAGAAAGGGTGTGAGGGACAGCCACATTCCACAGAGAGATCTCCCGATTTAAATCAGGAAATCATCGACAGATATCCGTGCTATCTGGCAACCCCGCTGTCATGACCTTTTCAGGCGGTAGACCGGAAGCTTTGCGCCCTGCCCTTTCGATGCAGTTTGCCCAAAATGAATTTTGGGATGGTTTAAAAAACGCACTTTGCCGGAGAAAGTGCATGTTATGAGTTATTATTAGATAAGAAAACAACCCCAAGTGTAATTTTTGCGTTAAGAAGACTCAAGTGCATAATACCTATGCCGATATATAATAATTTGTTTTTTTGACAATTTGATTAGCTAATAGCCATCTCCGAAAGATAATATTTCATCAGAATATGGCTATTAATAAATACATCATAATGGGGCTATCCATTAGCCCAATGAACCCAACACATCCAACTGCACCGAGTCACCAATTTCATTGTAGGAGAGCACATGCAACCCCTTGGCAAAGGTTCGGGAATAGCGCGCCAAAAGGGGTCTCAGCTGGGGCATAACGACCAGCACCGGCGGTAATCCCTTACGCTGCATCTGCTCTTTAATACCTGGCATGCGTTGCTGCAACTGCGCCAGTAATTGAGGTTCAATCGGGAATGAATCAAGGGCTACTTTCCCCTGTTGCTGCGCTTGACGCAAGGCTGTTAACAGAGTTTGTTCGAGGCGCTCTTCCAAGGTAAAACCAGCCAACTTACTGCGGTCGCGCATTAATTGCCGCAACAGTGAGCGACGTAATACACAACGAACATCCGAGGCCAAAACAATAGGATCTTTGGTATTTTCGCTACTATCCAGAATACTGGTAGCAATCGCCTTGATATCTACCAGACTAATCTGTTCCCGCAACAAATAACGCAGCACACGGAGCTGTTGCATAGGCGTTAATGCGGCGTTAAGTGACTCCGATAATTTGGGTGCAATCGCCGCCAGCCGCTCGTGCCATTTGCCAATTTCCTCATGACCGAACAACTCCTCCATATTCTCCCGCATCACCTTGCTGACATGTGTCGCAATAACCGATGCAGGCTCAACCACCGAATATCCCATATTGAGTGCTTTGGCGCGATCGGCTGATTCAATCCAGACGGCATCCATGTCATAGGCCGGATCACGGGCCAAAATGCCATCGAGTTTGCCATACACCTCACCGCTGTTGATCGCCATCAGGCGCTCCGGTTCGATGCGGCCATCCGCCACCGGGACACCGGCCAACCGCACCTGATATTGATCCGGCTTGAGCTGCAGGTTGTCTTTGACCCGGATTTCCGGCAGCAGGAATCCATATTGCTCGGAGAGGGTTTTGCGAATACCGCGCACCCGTTGCAGTAACTCGGCGCCCTTCTCTTTATCGGCCAGTCGTACCAAGCGGTAGCCCAGGTCCACAACAATCGGGTCGAGGAAGGGGAGATCCTGCCACTCCAGGGTTTCACGGGGCGCTTCGGCTTTGCGCTCCACCAACGCCTCTGCCTCTTCCAGACTCTCGCGGCGCAGCTGGTCCTGATGGGAACGCCAGCCGGAGTAAGCCAGTACGGCGGCAAAAGAGAGGAAGGCCAGTGTCGGCATGCCGGGCACCAGACCCAGCACCATCATGACACCGGCCGCGGTGATCATGACCCGTGGCGATGCCAGCAACTGACGACCCATCAGGTCGCTCATCTCACCTTCATCGTTGACGCGGGTCACGATGATGGCCGCCGCCGTCGACATCAGCAGGGACGGGATCTGGGCCACCAGACCATCACCGATAGTCAGCAGGGCATAGCGCTGGAAGGCGTCGGCGGCTGCCATATCGTGCTGGAAGATACCGATACAGAGACCGCCGAGCATGTTGATGAGCAGTACCAGCATGCCGGCGATGGCATCGCCGCGCACAAACTTGGAAGCACCGTCCATCGCCCCGTAGAAGTCTGCTTCACGGGCGATCTCGGCCCGGCGGGCCTTGGCGCCCTTCTGGTCGAGCAAACCGGCATTCAGATCGGCGTCGATCGCCATCTGCTTACCGGGCATCGCATCCAGAGTAAAACGTGCCGACACTTCGGAGATCCGCTCACCACCCTTGGTGATAACCACGAAGTTGATCACCATCAGGATGACGAAAACCACCAAGCCGACGACGTAGTTGCCGCCAACCACCACCTCACCGAATGACTGGATGACCTTACCGGCAGCATCGGCGCCATTCTGGCCATGCAGCAGCACCACCCGGGTTGAGGCGACGTTGAGTGACAAGCGCATCAGGGTGGCGATCAAGAGCACCGTCGGGAACAGCGAGAAGTCGAGTGGCCGGCGGGCCGATACCGACACCAGCAGCACCAGCAACGCCAGTACGATGTTGAAAGTGAACAGCGCATCGAGCAACCAGGCCGGCAATGGCAGGATCACCATTGCCAAGACGGCCAGTATCATCAACGGCACACCGGTATAGGATTTGGTCAGACTACGCCAATTCACGACTTACCTCGTTCCTTCAGAAGTTGCACCGGGACTGGCAGATTAGCCAGCGGTCTGGGCTGTTTGCCCCGACCATCCCGATAGGCTTTCAGTTGCATGACGTGGCTCAATACCTGAGCCACCGCGTTATACAGGGACGACGGGATCTCCTGATCGACCCGCGTCGAGTAGTACACAGCCCGCGCCAACTCGGGCAGAGCCAGTACCGGTTTGTCCATTTCTGCTGCCAGTTCCCGAATGCGCAGCGCCATCTCGTCGATCCCCTTGGCCACCACATAGGGCGCCTTGGCTTTCTTGGGGTCATAACGCAGCGCGACCGAGTAGTGGGTCGGGTTGACCAGCACCACATCAGCTTTCGGCAGGCGTCGCTTCAGCTGCGAGCGGGAGAGCGCCACCTGCATGCGGCGAATCCGCATCTTCACTTCCGGTCGCCCTTCGACGCTTTGTCGCTCTTCCTTGATATCCTGCTTGCTCATGCGCAGCCCCTTGAGCAGCTGCCACTGCTGGAATGGCACGTCGATGACGGCAATCAGCCCCAGCAGGATGGCCATGAACAACCAGGCTTCGGCCAGAATCTGCAACCCGCGGTGCATAGCCACCGGGAAGGATGCCCGGCTCATACCGACCAACGTGGCGCTATTTTGATGCAGCACAATCCAGAGCACACTGCCCACCAGCAGCACCTTGAGCAGTGCTTTTCCCGCTTCGACCCAGCTGCGCACTGAGAATACGCGTCCAAGACCGGTCAACGGATTGAGCCGGGAGCCCTTGGGCAGCAGATTGTCCCATACCAGCACGGCCCCACCGGGCAGGATGCCGAGAAAAGCCACCGCGATGGCGAGCAGGCCCAGTGGCGGGATGAGCAGTCCCAGCATGTCGAGAAGGGCATCGCCAAAGCGACTGACCATCACGCCCGGAGTTCGCGCCGCTGCCGCATCAATGGTGAACTGGCTGCGCATCTGGGCGATAAAAAAATTACCAAAGGTGCCGGCCCAGGCATTCAGGCAGAGACTGCCAAGCAGCATCAGACCTGCACTCACCAGTTCCCGTGAACGGGCGACCTGCCCCTTGCGCCGAGCTTGGCGCAGTCGTCTGGGGGTCGCCTTTTCGCTGCGGTTCTGCGATTCGGACATGGGCTAACGCCCCCCGGTAAACTGGGCCAGATGGGAGAGCATGCCCTCAACCAGCTCCAGATAGACGCCGGGAATACCGCTAAAGGTGAGCAAAAAAGCGAACAAACCGACGATCATGCTCAGCGGAAAGCCCAGTGACAAAATATTGAATGCCGGAGCGGTCCGGTTCATCACCCCGAATGCCAGGTTGACCAGCAACATGGCGATCACTGCCGGCAGTGCCAGCGTCATGGCACCGGTAAAGAACCAGGCCACCAGTCGCCACACCTGATCCAGCCCGAGCAAGTAAATTGAGCTGCCCGGCGGCCACAGGCGCAAGCTATTGACTAACAGATCCAGAACGACAAGATGCCCATTCATGGTGAGAAACAGTAGCCCACACAAAATATTCAGTAAGCTCGCCATAACAGGGGTACTTTGGCCATTTACAGGATCGTTCATCACTGCCATAGCCAGCCCCATCTGCTGGGAAATGACCTGCCCCGTCAATCCAAGTAGCCAGAACAAGCAACGCACACCCGAACCAAACAGGGCGCCAAACAGGATCTGGGCCAACGTCAGCAGTGCCGTCTCGGGTGAGAGAGGGTCAACGGCAGGCAGCGGCACCTGGTGCAGCGGTGCCACCAGCAAGGCAAGCAGGAAGGCCAGAATGATGCGCACCCGCACGTTAACGGTGAAATCGCCCAGCAGAGGCATGGCCCAAAAGGCAGCCGACAGGCGCACAAATGGCCACCACCAGAGACCAATCCAGGTCGCTAGGGTGGCAGCATCAGGCAACTGCCAGCCCCCCATCAGCTGATAACTCCCGGTATGCTTACGAAAATCTCGTGAAACAGGGCGTCAAACTGGCGCAATATCCAGGGCCCGGTAAACAGCAGCGTCAGCAAGGTCACGGTCAGACGCGGCAGGAAACTTAAGGTCTGCTCCTGAATCTGGGTCGCGGTTTGCACAATGCTGACCAGCAATCCCACCAGCAGACTCGGCACAATCAGTACCAGCACCAGTACGATGATAAGACTGACCCCTTGGCGCACCAGCTCGGCGCACTGCTCCGGAGTCATCGTCCAATATCCCCAAAGCTGGCAGCCAGCGAGCCGACCGTCAGCGCCCAGCCATCCACCATCACGAATACCATCAGCTTGAATGGCAACGAGATAACCAGCGGCGACAGCATCATCATCCCCATCGCCATCAGCACGCTCGCCACCACCAGGTCGATAACCAGAAACGGGATAAACAGCATGAAACCGATCTGGAAGGCGGTGTTGAGTTCACTCAGCACAAAAGCCGGCATCAGGACACCAAACGGCACCTCATCCGGCTTCAGGGTCAGCGGCTCCTGAGCGATGCGCAGCACCTGTTCCAGGTCGTTTTCACGGGTCTGAGTCAGCATAAAACGGCGTAGCGGCACTTCCGCCTTTTCAATGGCGGCCGACAGCGTCATGGTCCCTTGGTCATAAGGAACAAACGCCTCGGTGTATACCTGCTGCCAGACCGGACGCATGATGAGCAGGGTCAACGCCAGTGCAATCCCGAGCAATACCCGGTTCGGCGGGCTCGACTGCAGACCCAGCGCCTGACGCAAAATCGCCAGCACGATGATGATGCGGGTAAAGCTGGTCATCATCAGCAACAAGCTCGGCAGCAAGCCGAGCAAGGTCATGAAGAACAGGATCTGCAGTTTGACGTGGTAGTCCTGCCCACCATCGGCACCGGGTGATACCGAGAACAGCGACACATCCGCCGCCTGACTCGGCACTGCCAGTAGCAACAGAGCCAGTAACGGCAACCACCGGCCAAGCCGGTGGGCAACCCGGTTAAGCATCCAGGTCATCCAGCAGTTGCTCGTCCACAATCTCGGTCAGACGCAGACCGTATTTGCCATTGACCAGCACCACTTCGCCACGTGCCAGCAGATGGCCGTTAACCCGCACATCCAGCGGAGCGCCTGCCTGTTTGTCGAGGGCCAGCACGGTCCCTTTACCAGCCTGCATCAGTTCGCCGAGCGGCAGTTCGGTACTGGCCACTTCCAAGGTCACCTTGACCGGGATCTGACGGAAAAAGCGCAGATCGCGGTTGCGGCTGCCGTTAGTGGCCGCCGCATTGGAGAGATCGACCTCGTCCTGTTTCTCGAACAGGCCATCCAGTCCATCCAACCCCAGATCCATCAGCGACTCATCATTCTGTTTCATTCACATTCATCCTTAACAATCACAGGTCAGTGACCTGAAACACCAGATTGCCCTGATGTTCGGCGATATTGCCGCGCAGACAGGTTTGCGCGCCGAGACGAGCCGGCAGCGGTTCGCTCAGATCGAGGCTCAGCGTGTCCCCGACCGTGAGTTCGCTCACCTCAGCCAGATTCATGTTCCACTGCTGCATAACGACCTGCAAACGCACTGGGACCTGATGCACCGCCAGTTGCAGATCGGCGTCGAGTTTCTCGACCGGGATATCGTTGCTGTCGGCCAGCAGTGGCCAATAGAGGCGCCAGACGACCTTGTGTTCACCGAGGTTCATTTCAACCCGGGTCCACAACCAGCGTCCCACTTCCGGCAGCTGATCCGCAGCGCCAGTGCCCACGTCCCAGCTTTGCTCGTCCCAGCCAAGCAATGAGGAAAGAATGTCGAGTTGATGCTGCAGCAGACGCTGCAGCAGACGAATTTCGGCATCGGTGGGAGAGCGCTTGGTATTTTCACGCTCGGTACCGAGCGGACGGCCACCAAAGAACAGTACCGCCAAGCGGAACAGTTCCAGGTGTTCGATTTGCAGCAGAGCCTGTGGCTGGCGGCCAGCATGGGGTTGTTCCCCGGTCGCCAGTAACCAGATGTCTTGAGCACTACTCTCTTCGATGCCCGGCGCTTCACACGCAGCGAAGGGGGCCAGCGACAGGTGGCAAGCGTGGCCATTGAACAGCACGCCCATGCAGTTACCGCACAGGGAGGCAAAGCTGCGTCGCTGGGCATTAACGTGGCGCAACTGCTCGTGAGCGGATCCTTCCACCTGCAGGAGATCCATGACCGGGAACCGATCGGCTTCGGCACCTTGCCACATTCTTGGCTCGTGGGTGCCCGAACGTCCCTTTTTGAACATATGCACTCCCGCTTGCGAATCCATTAAGTAGAAAACCGTATGGTCAAAGCGACGACCTTGGCGATAAACTGAAACTGATTTCGCAAAAAATTTTCAAAAAACTCACAGTAAATTGATTTTAAAGAGTTTTATTTTTACAGCCGCTCTGCATTACGCCTGTTTCTGCCCCACGAATCAGGTTCCGGCTGTATACCACTGACCCAATAACGTCACTCGCGCCGTATAGAGTGGATTCATCACTTCACGCATAAGGAGCCGTGCCCGTGACTTCCGCCTACTCCCTGCGCAGCAGAGCCCCCGGATTGTCTGCACCGACCCGCACCTTGCTGCTGCATGGTAACGACCCCGAACAAAAACGCCGCGAGCTGCTCGATTACTTCACCCAAACCTTCGATCTCTACGAGCAGTTGTTCGACTGCCTGGCCGACCAGCGCGCCTGGTTTATCAAGGCGATCCGCCTGCGCCACCCGCTGATCTTCTACTACGGCCACACGGCGGCCTTTTTCATCAACAAACTGATGGCTGGCCGCCTGATTGATAAACGTATCGACGCCCGCATTGAGGCCATGGTGGCGATCGGGGTCGATGAGATGAGCTGGGATGATCTGGACGAGCGCAACTACGACTGGCCAAGCGTGGCAGCACTGCGCGATTACCGTCAGCAGGTGCGGGCACGGGTCATTGCCTTTATCGACAACATGCCGATGGAGCTGCCCATCCGCTGGGAGAGCCCGGTGTGGGCGATTCTGATGGGCATCGAACACGAGCGGATTCACCTCGAGACCTCCAGCGTCTTGATCCGCCAGCTGCCGCTTGATTGGGTGCAGCCACAACCAGCTTGGCCAATCTGTCCGCAGGCGCGCCAAGACCGTCATTCGGTTCCGGCCAATCGCCTGCTGCCAGTAGCTGGCGGCGGGGTGGAACTTGGCAAGTGCGACGACACCTATGGCTGGGACAACGAATATGGCCAGCGGCGGGTCGAACTGGCGCCGTTTCAGGCCAGTCAACTGCTGGTGAGTAATGCCGAGTTTTTCGAGTTTGTGGCAGCCGGTGGTTATCACCAACGCCGCTTCTGGGATGACGAGGGGTGGGGCTGGCGCAGCTTTGCCAAGGCGGTCATGCCCACCTTCTGGGTGGGTCACGCTGACCAGCCGGACTCATTGCAGCTACGCCTGATGACCCATGAGGTGCCCATGCCGTGGGACTGGCCGGTTGAGGTCAACCAACTGGAGGCCGCCGCTTTCTGCCGCTGGAAACGCGAGATCACTGGAGAGTCGGTTCAGTTGCCGAGCGAGGCGCAGTGGCAGCATCTGCGCAGCCGCATCGCGGCGGATCAGCCGCACTGGCCACAGGCCCCCGGCAACATCAATCTGGAGTATTGGGCCTCCTCTTGCCCGGTCGATCTGTTTGCCAGCGGTGAATTTTACGATCTGATCGGCAATGTTTGGCAGTGGACCAGCACCCCGATTGATGGCTTCGAGGGGTTCAAAGTGCATCCGCTCTACGATGACTTCTCCACTCCCACCTTCGATGGCAAACACAATCTGATGAAGGGCGGCAGCTGGATCAGTACCGGTAACGAAGCTATCCGCTCGTCACGCTATGCGTTTCGTCGCCACTTCTTCCAGCATGCCGGTTTTCGCTATCTGGTTTCCGATTATCAGGAGCCGCAGAGCGTCAACCCGTATGAAACCGACACCCTGGTCGCCCAATACCTGGATTTCCACTACGGACCGCGCCACTTTGGCGTCGCCAACTTCGGACAGACGCTGGCACGGATTGCGGCCGACAGCGCCGCGCAGCATGGCCGGGCGCTTGATATCGGCTGCGCCGTCGGCCGGGCCAGCTTCGAGCTGGCGCGCTACTTCGCCCATGTGGATGGGGTCGATTACTCGGCGCGCTTTATCGATGTGGCATTGGCCCTGACCCGGCAGGAGAGCTTCCGCTATGCGGTGCCGACCGAAGGGGAGTTGGTGGAGTATCGTGAAGCGCGGCTGGCCGATCACGATCTGGAACCAACCAGCCGCATTCACTTTAGCCAAGGGGATGCCTGCAACCTCAAGCCCAAATATGCCGATTATGACCTGGTGCTGGCCGCCAATCTGCTCGACCGTCTGCGTGAACCGGCGCGCTTCCTACAAGACATTGGTAACCGGCTGCGACCGGGTGGCATCTTGCTGCTCACCAGCCCCTACACCTGGCTAGAGGAGTTTACCCCCAAGGCGCACTGGCTCGGCGGCATTCGTGAAAACGGCGAGGCGCTGACTACCCATCAGGCGTTGCAGCGCCTGCTCGGCAGTCAGTTTGAAGAGATTGCCCAGCCACGCGACATCCCCTTCGTGATTCGCGAAACCGCCCGCAAATACCAGCATACCGTGGCCCAGCTCACCGTCTGGCGCAAACGCAATTAACCAGAGCGGGGCCGCCAGGCCCCGTTTTTATAACCAAGCCTAACCGATTGATGTACAACAGGATCAATACAACCGGTCCGAAATCCTCAGAAAAAGCCCCCGCCCTTTTCAATTTTTCAGCGTGACTGGTCGCTGTGCATCACAAAGATCCGATTGCCTTTGTCAGTTGCAGTGATCGACCAAGCGCCTCTCCCGGCCAAGGTTTGCACCGACCGGCAGAACCCGTGGATGGGGCACACCAGATGAAAAATATTGCCGTTATTCTCGCCGCCGGTTCCGGCACCCGTTTCGGGGCGGCCATGCCCAAACAGTTCATCAAGCTGGCGGGTAAACCGGTCATCTGTTACACGCTCGACGCGTTCCAGAAAGCCACCTGCATCGACGAGATCATCATCGTGACCAACCAGGAATACCTCGATATGGTGTTCGAGCTGGTCACTGACCATCACTTTAGCAAGGTGAGCAAAGTGATCAGCGGCGGCCGCGAGCGCTATGACTCCTCCTGGTCAGCGATTCAGGCCAGCGAGGTGGATGAGTGCAACCTGATCTTCCATGACGCCGTTCGCCCGTTTGTCTCCCAGCGCATTATTCAGGATTGTGTCACCGCCCTTGAGCAATGGGGCGCCGTGGATGTGGTGGTCGATCCCACCGACACCATCGTCAAGATTCGTGGCGACAAGATCATGTCGATTCCGGATCGTCGTATGTTGGCCCGCGGCCAAACGCCCCAGGCCTTTCGCAAATCGGTGATCCGCAGTGCCTACCAGCGCTTTATGGAAGACCCGGAAAAAGTAGCGTCGGACGATTGCGGTATCGTGCTGAAATACCTGCCCAGTGAGCCGGTATATGTGGTCAAAGGTGAAGAGCAGAACTTCAAGATCACTCACCAGCAGGATCTCTATCTGGCGGACAACTTCATCAAAGATGGGTTGATTGAGCACGAAAGTGCCGATCATGAGCATCTGGAGCGCTCGTTAGCCGATAAAGTGGTGGTCATCTTCGGAGGCAGTAGCGGTATCGGTGCCGCACTGGTGGCGCAGTGCCGCGAGGTTGGCGCCAACGTCTACGCCTTTAGCCGTGGCAATGGCTGCGATATCACCGCCTATCAGGCCGTGCAGGAGGCGTTGGCCTCGGTCAACCACAGTGAAAAACGCATCGACTACATCATCAACACCGCCGGTGTGCTGATCAAAAAGCCGCTCTCGTTTGTATCAGACCACGAAGTGGCGGCCAGTTGCGGGGTTAACTACACCGGAGCCATCAACGTCGCCCGCGCCGCCTTCGAGCACTTGAGAGCATCGCGCGGCATGCTGGTCAACTTCACCTCCAGCTCCTTCACCCGTGGCCGGGCCGGCTACAGCCTCTACTCCTCCAGCAAGGCGGCCATTGTCAATCTGACCCAGGCCCTTTCCGAGGAGTGGCTCGGCAATCAGGTGCGGGTCAATTGCATCAACCCCGAGCGCACCGACACCCCGATGCGGCGCAGCAACTTTGGTATCGAGCCGAGCGAAACGCTGCTCAGCGCCACCCAGGTGGCACGCAGCACCTTGTCGGTCATGGCCTCCAGTTACACCGGACAGGTCGTACTGGTTCGCAAATAATTCAACTCCAGGTGGTATCTCTCATGAATCCGGCGGTTCTTGCGCTCTGCGATGATCTGGAAACCTTGTCGAAAAAGAAGAAGAAAGAGCGGCTGATTCTGTTCTTTGGTCGAGACAGCTTCTGCGACAACACCAAGTACCTGTTCTTGCACATGCTGGAGCACTATCCGGATTACCGAATCTTCTGGTGCTCGGGTAACGCAACGCTGGTTGATAGCCTAAAGCGCCAGGGCATTCCCGCCTTCAACATCGCCGCCGATCCCAAATTCACCTATCAGATCTTCCTGGAAGCGACGCTCTCGGTGTTCTGCGTCAATCCGCTGGAGAGCGTCAACGGCAACATGATGATGCTGGCCTGTCTGGCCGGTTCGCTCACCATCCAGTTGTGGCACGGCATCGGCGTCAAAAAAATCGATCTGGGCACCACTGCCCAGCGGGATCTCGAATCCCTGCAGGTAACCAAGACGTTGATTGGTGCCACCCAGGCCGATTACTACCTCAGCCCGTCGGCCTTTGTCGATGACAAGTGGCATGAGTTCTTCGGTGCCCGCCAGCTGATCCGTGCCGGCTATCCGCGCAACGAGGTGCTGCTACGCGATAGCAAACCACGCGAACTGCTGGGTGCTGAGCTGACGCCGCCGGTGCAGCGCGCCCTCTATCGCAGCCCACAACGAAAAATCCTGCTGGCACCCACCTGGGTCGAGAACATTGGTCTGAACCATCAGGCCGTACAAACAGCGATATTGCAATTCTGCCAACAACATGACATTCAGGTGTTTATCAAAAAACACCCCTTTGCCAAGGGCAAACCCCTGACGCTCAAGGCACCCAATCTGTTTGTGATCGATCCTTCGGTGGATATCTATCCGCATATGAAGGCGTTTGCAGCCATGGTCACTGACTACTCGTCCATCGTGTTCGACTATCTGCTGCTGGATCGCCCCATCCTGACTGTCGACACCGATAACGGCCCTGAGTTCAACTACGCCAACTCACCGGACCAGGGCGCTTTTCGCTACTCCGTCACCCATGACAACGTCGCCGAGATGTTTGGCGAAGCCCTGTTCCGTGACAGTAAATCTGAGGCGCGCAAGGCGCTCTGCAAGTTCATCTTCGACAGCGATAACCACAACGCCTGTGAGCTGCTGGCGACCAAGATCATGGTACTTAACGAGCAGAAACAGCTGGAACGGCACCGGCTGACCATAGTCTGAACCTGAGCATCCCCTTAAAACAAAACGCCCCGGACCAGCCGGGGCGATTTTCATCATTCACCAAACACAGCCCAAGAGCAGTAAGTCTGGTGTGGATGACGACGCAGAGCCAGGTTGTTAAGGCCCAGCACCTCCTGCACGGCCAGGGTTTCCCCCGGGAAGTGCTGACAATTGAGTTCGTCAAACACCAGCACCGACCCCTTCACCAGACGCGGGATAATTTTTTCCAGCACGGTTTTAGTCGGCTTGTAGACATCCATATCGAAGATCGCCATAGAGATGATGGCGTGCGGGTTTCGCACTAGCCAATCCTCGATGGTCAGCGAGGCGTCGCCCTTGACCAACTCGAACTTGCGGATATGAGAGAGCGGTGAGAGCGACTCATGAATGGTCAGGATCTCGTCGAGCAACTGCTCGTAATTCTCGGTTGTGGAGTAGTCGCCAATACGGGAGAAACCACCATCCTTCTCGTTCACATTGGGAAAGCCGGAGAAGGTGTCAAAGCCGATGATCTTGCGACTGACGTTATAGGGTTCATACATGCCGCGCAGATTGATCATCTGGGTCAGCGTTGCCCCCCACTGCACACCGAATTCACAGATTACGCCCGGGACTTCCAGGATTTTCTGATACA
This sequence comes from Aeromonas sp. RU39B, assembly GCF_900156095.1. GTDB lineage: Bacteria > Pseudomonadota > Gammaproteobacteria > Enterobacterales > Aeromonadaceae > Aeromonas. The sequence continues at coordinate 118,350 of NZ_FTMJ01000009.1, read as the reverse complement.
GCTGGTTGTAGTAAAGAATCCGACTGAGGGTTTGCCGCTTCTGGGCAACCAGCGCGTGGGCATTCCATTGATGGCCAAACTCGCCAAGCAGAGACTGGGCGATAGTCAGCAGCCGCTCCTGCTTTTCTATCTCCGAATCCGATTGCTGGGTAAGCTCTTTACCCACTTTGGCCAGAGTGTAATCACTACCGTTGATGTTCATGGGTCGCTTCAATCCTGCTGATGCTGCTTGAACGTGAGATTTATCGTGACCAAAGGCTGGATAAACTTTCTGTTTAAGAGCGACCAACCGGCAGTGAAGATAAAGTCGTGAGCACCGACTTTAAAAAGCCTTGGCCGGCATCACTCATGGAAAACTACGGGCGATAAGGATAATCAGATGATTTTGACCGCATTTACCAAAGAGGATTACCTGCTGCTGCTGCGCTGGATTGATAGCCCGGCGCTGAATGTGTTGTGGGGCGGGCCCACTTACCGTTTCCCGCTGACGGCAGAGCAGATCGCGGCCCACTGCGCCCAGCCGCAGGTGCATCCATGGGTGCTGCAAGTTGATGGCGCAGCGGCCGGGTTTATTGAGCTGGTTGAGGTCGAGCCGCACCACTGTCGCCTGTGCCGGGTGTTTATCGCCCCCGACCAGCGTGGCAAAGGGCTGGCCAAACCGATGCTGCAGTTGGCTATGCGACACGCCGAGCAGACCTTCGCCTGCACCCGCTTCACGCTGGCGGTATTTGAGCACAACGCGGCGGCCAGAGCCTGCTATCAATCACTGGGATTTACCATCACCAGCCGTGAGCCGGCCAGCATGACGGTGGCAGGAGAGCGTTGGGACCTGCTGCGCATGACGCGTTCGCTATAAACCCATTCAGCGCGTGGTACCACGGACGATCAGCTGGCTTGGCACCAGCACCCGCAGCGGTAACTCGCGCAGATCACGCAGCCGCTCCAGCAGCAGGTTAACGCCTTGGGCCCCCATCAACTCGGCCGGGATGCGCACGGTCGAGAGCGGTGGTACGGTAAACTTGGCGGTAGGAATGTCGTTAACGCTGATCAACTCCACCTGCTCGGGGATACGAATGCCTCGCTCATGCAGGGCACGCAGCACGCCAATGGCCAGCGAGTCCGACGCAACAAACAGGGCGGGCGGACAGTCACGGTCCAGCATCTCGCTCGCCAGACGATAACCGGCCTGACTGGAAAACTCGCCGCGATAGATATCCTCTTGGCTCACCACTCCCAGGCGTTGGCCGTAATCGGCAAAGCTCTGCTCACGCAGATCAATGCCGCACTCCTCACCACCGATATAGGCAATCCGGCGATGGCCGTTGGCCACAAAGTGATCGAGCACCAACTGGCTGATCTGGGCCAGATCGACATCCACCGAATCGTGGCCATCCGCGGCCGGTCTTAGCACCGAATGGCTGCGGTCCACCAGCACCAGATGAGAGAGTCGTTGTGCCAGCCAGCGCTGCAGCTCGGGCTCCAGACCACCGACAACCAGGGCACCATCCACCTGGCTGAGCAGGGCCTCGGGCGGCGCACCATAGTGATGGGTCAAGCCGATGCCAAGGCGCTGGGCCTGCATCTCGATGCCATAGCGGATGGCCAGATAGTAGGGGTCGTTGACTTCGCGTTCGGGCGGATAGGTGTAAATGGCCAGCAGGTGCAGCCGGCCCTTGCTGACCCCTTTGCGAGCCAGCTGGGTGCGATATTGCAGGCGCTCGGCGATCTCGACGATGCGCTGGCGAGTCTCTTCCTTGACGCTCAGGGTGGGATCTTCGTTCAACACCCGTGAAACGGTCGCAAGCGACACGCCGGCTTCCTGTGCAATCGCTTTCAAGGTGGCCATGCCAGCTCCTGTCGCCAACCAGCCCATCCCGGGCAGAGGATGACAGATTACTCACGCGCCATCGGCCTGCCCAGCCCAGAATTGTTAAAAGTCGCCCTGCTTCTCACGAAGAAAGGTGATCAGAGCCCATTCGGCTACCGTTGGTGGATGATAACCGGTCAGATAACACTCCCGCCTCGAACCGGTCACCTACTTCGCCGTTGATGACCGGTGCGCCCACTTAGACGAGAGCCCCTTTCACTCTATTCACTCCTTGGCGATCCCTTCTGCCAACAACTTGCTGTTCTCTGTTCGCGCGGTAAATCGCACCTTATCCCCCACCTGCAAGCCGTTTAACTCGGACGGGGTGACGGCTTCAAAGGTCATGGTCATGGCCGGCATGCCCAGATTGGTCAGCGGTCCGTGCTTGAGGGTCAGTTTGTTGCCGTCAATCTTGCGGATCACGCCATGACTGGCGGCATCGGTTGGCTGCATGCTCCCCTGCATTGCAGAGTGATCCATCCCGCTATGGGACATGCTCATCTCGTCGGCCAGGGCGGGCAGTGTCAACAGGGCCGCCAGCAGCGGCCAGGTAAGGCTCTTCATGATTACTTCTCCTCAAGATCAATAGATGCGCGCAGCCGGCGGCCGCGCCACAGAAAATAGATGGCTGGCAACACCAGCAGCGTCAGTACCAGCGCGCTCACCATGCCGCCAATCATCGGCGCGGCGACGCGCTGCATCACTTCAGAGCCGGTCCCCTGACTCCACATAATGGGTAGCAGCCCGACGATAATAGTCACCACCGTCATCATCTTGGGACGCAGACGCAGAGCCGCCCCTTCGATCACGGCCGTGTGCAGGCGTTGGCGGTCGGGGCTATGGCGGATACACGTCTCTTCCCAAGCATGGTTGAGGTAGACCAGCATCAGGACACCGGTCTCCACCGCCACACCGGCCAAGGCGATAAAGCCCACCCCCACGGCAACCGAGAGGTTGAAACCGAGCAGCCAGACCGTCCAGATGCCACCCACTACAGCCAGCGGCAGCGAGCCGAGAATGATCAGCACCTCACTGATGCGCTTAAACGCCAGATAAAGCAGCAGCACTATGATGCCGAGGGTCAAGGGCACCACATAGGCCAGCCGCGCCTTGGCGCGCTCCATATATTCGTACTGACCGGACCAGCTAAGAGAATAACCGGCCGGCAGTGCCAGCGACTGCTCCACCCGGCTGCGCGCTTCGCCCACAAAGGAGCCGATGTCGCGGTCACTGACATCCACATAAACCCAGCCGTTGAGGCGGGCATCTTCACTGCGCAGCATGGGTGCGTCGATGGCCAAGCGGATGGTCGCCACATCGGCCAGCGCAATACGGGCGCCATCCGGCGTCACCAGCGGCAAGTTGGCGAGGGCTTCCGGCGAGTCGCGGTAAGTTTGTGGGTAGCGCAGGTTGATGGGGTAACGCTCGCGCCCCTCGATGGTTTGCCCTATGTCCATCCCACCCACGGCGGTGGCCAGCACCGCCTGCACGTCGGCGATATTGAGCCCGTAGCGGGCAGCGCGCAGTCGGTCGATATCGACCTTGACGTAGCGGCCACCGGCCACCCGCTCGGCATAGACTGAGCCCAGCCCCGGCACCTGCCGTAAGATCTGCTCCAGCTGGCGGCCAATCTGCTCAATCACGCGGATGTCGGGGCCGGCAATCTTGATACCGACCGGGGTTTTGATGCCCGTGGCCAACATATCGATGCGGGTCTTGATGGGGGGAACCCAGGCGTTGGTGAGGCCGGGAAAGCGGATCAGGCCGTCAAGCTCTGCATGCAGCGTCTCCGGTGTCATGCCGGGGCGCCACTGATCGCGCGGCTTGAGCTGTAGCACCGTTTCAAACATCACCAGATCGGCCGGATCGGTGGCAGTATCGGCGCGTCCGGCCTTGCCAAACACGCTCTCGACCTCGGGGACGGTACGGATCAGACGGTCAGTCTGCTGCAACAGCTCGCGCGCCTTGCCGACCGACAGGTTGGCGTAGGTGGTCGGCATATACATGAGATCCCCCTCGTCGAGGGTCGGTACAAACTCCGATCCCAGGTGTTGCAGGGGATAAAGACCCGCCACCGTGATTACGCCCGCCAACAACAAGGTGGTTTTGGGCCAGGCCAGCACGCCCTTGAGCAAGGGGATATAACCTCGGGTCAGCCAGCGGTTGAGGGGGTTGGCCTGCTCGGCCAGCACCCGGCCACGGATGAAGTAGCCCATCAGCACCGGCACCAGCGTGATGGCCAGCGCCGCTGCTGCTGCCATGGCATAAGTCTTGGTGTAAGCCAGCGGTGCAAACATGCGCCCCTCTTGCGCCTCGAGGGTAAACACCGGCACGAAACTCATGGTGATGATCAGCAGCGAGAAGAAGATAGCCGGCCCCACCTCGGCACTGGCTTCGAAGATCACCTGCCAGCGGTTCTCACGGGTGAGGGCGGTGCGCTCCATATGTTTGTGCACGTTCTCGATCATCACGATGGCGCCGTCCACCATGGCGCCGATGGCGATAGCAATACCACCCAGCGACATGATGTTGGCGTTGATACCCTGCAAGTGCATGATAATAAAGGCCACCAGAATGGCGATCGGCAGGCTGATCACCACCACCAGCGATGAGCGCAGGTGAAACAGGAACGCCAGACACACCAGCACGACCACCACAAACTCTTCCAGCAGCTTGCCCGACAGGTTGTCGATGGCACGCTCGATCAGACTGGAGCGGTCGTAGACGGTCACCAGCTCCACCCCGTCAGGCAGGCTGGATGTAAGCTGTGCCAGCCGTGCTTTGACGCCGTCTATGGTGCGTTGGGCATTTTCGCCATAACGCATGACGATGATGCCGCCGACCACCTCCCCTTCGCCATTGAGCTCGGCGACCCCGCGCCGCATCTGCGGACCGGTACCGATCTCGGCCACATCGCCCAAGGTGAGCGGCGCACCGCGCACTCGGGTTCCGAGGGGAATCTTGCGCAGATCCGCAACCCCGTTCAGATAACCACTGGCACGCACCATGTACTCGGCCTCGGCCATTTCAATGACCGAGGCGCCAGTCTCCTGATTGCCCTCCTCAATGGCACTTTTGATCAGTGACAGCGGAATGCCGTAAGCACGCAACTTGTCGGGATCGACCCGCACCTGATACTGCTTGACCATGCCGCCGACGGTAGCCACTTCCGCCACCCCCGGTACGGTCTGCAGCTCATATTTCAGAAACCAGTTTTGCAGCGAGGTGAGCTGAGCCAGATCGTGACGGCCACTGCGATCGACCAGCGCATACTGATACACCCACCCCACTCCGGTCGCATCGGGCCCAAGCTGCGGTTTGGCATCGCTCGGCAGATTGGGAGCGACCTGGCTCAGATACTCCAGCACCCGTGCCCGCGCCCAGTAAAGATCGGTCTTGTCATCAAACAGCACATACACAAACGAGTCGCCAAAGAAGGAGTAACCGCGCACCGTCGTGGCCCCAGGTACCGACAGCAGCGCGGTGGTGAGCGGATAGGTGACCTGATCCTCCACCACCTGCGGCGCCTGACCGGGGTAACTGGTCTTGATGATCACCTGCACATCAGAGAGATCGGGCAGGGCATCAACGGGTGTCTGGCGCACCGACCAGAGCCCCCAGGCCGTCAACAACACCGTCACCAGCAGCACCAAAAAGCGGTTGCCGAGTGACCAGCGGATAATGGCAGCGATCATTATGACGGCCCTCCGGTGGCGGGCTGCTCAGCAACCGGTTTGATGGCGCTGATAACATAGTCATCTCCCTGCTGGTGCATTTCGAAACGCAGCGGGCTGCCAACCTTGAGTGCGCCCAGCTCGACCCCCTCCGCCAGCAGAAACTCCATCTCCATCGCCGGCCACTGCCACTGCGGGATAGCCTGATGGGAGAGTGTGACATGGCGGCCATCGATGGCCGTGATGGTGCCTTCGGCCCAGACCGAATCGGGCCGCAGTGCGCTCATGCGCAGGAAGTCAGAGCGCTGGCTCGACTCCGAGTCAATCAAAAATTGGGCCGAGCTGACTACCTTGTCACCCTCCTCGACCCCCTCGACAATGGCCTGTAGCTCGCCTTCGCGTGCCCCCAAGCGCACCGCCACCGACTTGAAGCGGCCATCGCCAAGCGCCAGCACCACCCGGTCCTGACTGCCGCTGCGGATCACCGCCTCGGCCGGTACTTGCAGCACGGGAGCAAACGCCCGGGTCAGATGCAGGGAGGCAAACATGTTGGGCTTGAGAAAACCGTCCGGATTACTAAAGCGCAGCCGCACCTTGAGCGTGCGAGTGGCGGCATCCAGGGTCGGATAGACGTAATCGACTCGCCCCTGCCACACTCGCCCCGGCACATAATCGAGGGTCATACTGACCGGCATGCCCACCGTGACCATGCCAGCTTGCCGCTCGAACAACTCGGCGCTGACCCACACCTCACCGAGCGACACCAATGAAAACAGCGGATCGGCCGGCTCCACATACTGCCCTTCACGAATCTTCAGATCGCTCAGGTAGCCGCTACGTGGTGCGCTGATGCGGATGGTCTGCTCCACCTGGCCACCCGCCTGTAGCCTGGCGATCTGCCCTTGTGGAATATCGAGCGCCCGCAGCTTGCCTTCAGCGGCCTTGAGCAGCAGCGGATTGCCGCTGGCGCGGGCAATCAGAAACTCCTTCTGGGCGTTTACCAAGTCGGGTGAATAGATATCGTAGAGCGGCTGGCCGGCCGCGACCGGCTGCCCTTCGCTTTTCACATGCAGGCGGCGAATCCAGCCATTCATGCGGGCGGTCAGGGTTTCGATACGCTCTTCGTCATATCCCACATAACCGACCGTCTCGATCTGCTGCTGCCAGGGAGCCCGGGTCACTTCGGCCAGCCGCACGCCCATGTTCTGCTGGATCTCGGGGGCGATGGTCACGGTGCCGGGCGAGCTGACACGCTCCTGCGCCTCCTGATAGACCGGGATAAAGTCCATGCCCATGGAGTCCTTTGCTGGACCGGGTCGCTTGTCGTTGGGGTCCATCGGATTGACCCAGTAAAGGGGCGTTTTACTTTGTGCCGCTTGGGGGACCGACGGGTGACGGCCCAGCCAATAGCCACCGGTTGCAGCCAACAGGGCCACAACCAGCAGTATCCACGCCCGAAGCGGGCGCGCTGCATGTTGTTCAGATTGCATCGTCATTCTCTTGCGCAAAAACAGGGATACGCCGGCCACAGGCCGACCGCTCTGACAGCAAGAGAGCAATCAATTACGCAGGATGCACAACTCGAGATGGCGCCGTGGCCAGGAGGGAGGAGGAGCCCCGCGCTCGCGACCGTCACGCAGGCGCAGCACAACACCACTGCGTAGCGGTGGTGCAAACAGGGTCAGGCAGAGCAGCAGAGGGACGAGCAGCCAGGGCAAGCCGGCAGCCAGCTGATTCAGGGTGCCGGCCAGCGCCGACGGCATGGGACAATCCACAGCCGCCGCATCACTGGTTGCACCGGCATGGCACGCCGTGACAGCCGATGAGTCAGGCTGCGCCGGCACGCCATGCCAGGAGAGACAAAACGTGAGATTGCAGACAAGCAGCAACGCCAGCATCAGCCGGGCGATCAGGTGCGTGGGCATCCGATTCTGCATCTGTTTCTCTCCATGGGGGTACTGTCACCCTAAACCTTACCTTGATGGTAAGGTCAAGCCTCCTTCACCACAGTCGCCTGATAACGACGGGCCAGCGCCGCACACACCATCAATTGCAACTGGTGGAACAGCATCAGCGGCAACAGCATGATGCCCACCGTGGCCGCCGGGAACAGCACATTGGCCATCGGCACCCCGTTGGCCAGACTCTTCTTCGAGCCGCAGAAAACGATGGTGATCTCGTCCGCCCGGTTAAAGCCAAAGCGGCGTGCCAGCTGGGTGTTGATGGTGATCACCAGCGCCAGTAACAGACTGCTGACCAGGAAAATCGACAGCAGATCGCCCCAGCCAACCCGATGCCAGATGCCTTCAACCACCGCATGACTGAAGGCGACATAGACCACCAGCAGGATCGAACTCTGGTCAGTTTTACCAATCAGCTTGCGGTGGCGATCGACCCAGCCGCCGATCAACGGACGCGACAAGTGCCCCAGAACAAACGGCAGCATCAGTTGCAGCAGGATCGACTGAATCGCATCCCAGGTGCTGGGACCATCGCCCTGCACATGGATCAGCAAACCGACCAGCACCGGCGAGACAAAGATACCGAGAATGCTGGAGGCCGATGCGCTACACACCGCCGCCGCCACATTACCACCAGCCATCGAGGTGAATGCGATAGCGGACTGAACCGTGGCCGGCAGGGCGCACAGATAGAGGAAACCGAGGTAGATCTCCGGGCTTAGCCAGGCTGGAGCCAGCGGTTGCAACAAGAGACCGAGCAAGGGAAACAGCACGAAGGTGCTGGCCATCACCAGTAAGTGCAACCGCCAGTGACCGATACCGGCCATGATGGCCTGCCGGGTCAGCTTGGCGCCGTGCATAAAGAACAGCAGCGCAATGGCAACATTGGTCAGCTGCGAGAAGATGTCCGCCCAGACCCCCTGACAGGGAAAGAGCGAGGCCAATAGCACGACCGAGAGAAGAACAAGGGTAAAGGGATCAAGGCGCATAAGACGACTCCGCCGAAAAAACGCCCAGCATAGGCCATGCCCGCTCGGCTGTCTTGCAAAAAAGTGGCAAAGCTATGCCACATCTGGTCTGGAGGGCCGACCGAGGCCGTGTTACAAGAGGCAAAACCACAGGGAGAGTTCACCATGTCCTACCAGTTACGGCCGATGACCCTGGCCGACCACAGTGCCCTGCTCAGTCTGATGGAACAGACCCCGGGCGTCGTCGTGCGCGATGCCGACAATCTCGATGCCACCGCTCGCTATCTGCTGCGCAACCCCGGCCTCAGCGTTGTGGCCGAGCAGGGGGGTCACATCGTCGGTTGCCTGATGGCCGGCCATGACGGGCGACGCGGCTATCTGCAACATCTGCTGGTCTTGCCGGCACACCGTGGTCAGGGGTTGGCTCGCCAGTTGGTGGAGCGGGTGCTGGCCGCGCTGGCCCGTGAGGGAATAGACAAGAGCCACCTCGACGTGCTGGTCGACAACCACGGCGCCATCGCCTTCTGGCAACATCTAGGCTGGCAACAGCGCGATGATCTGCTGCGCTACTCCTTCATTCGCTCCGGCAATCCACAGGCATGAAAAAGGGGAGCCGCAGCTCCCCTGATGCACAACCCGTGATTAGTCACCCACGGCGATGCGCTTCATGTCGGTCATATAGCCACGCAGCAACTGGCCGATCTGCTCGATCGGGTGGTTGCGGATGGCTTCGTTAACGCTGACCAGTGCGGCGTTATCCACGGCATTGCTGGCGGTGGCCGGCTTGCCCAGATCGCCAGCTTGCAGAGTCGGCATGAACTTCTCGCGCAGCAACGGCTCGGCAGCGAAGGAGAACAGGTAGTTACCGTACTCGGCGGTATCGGAGATCACCACGTTCATTTCGTACAGGCGCTTACGGGCCACGGTGTTGGCAATCAGCGGCAGCTCGTGCAGCGATTCGTAGTAAGCGGACTCTTCGTAGATGCCGCTAGCGACCATGGTTTCAAACGCCAGCTCAACACCGGCCTTGACCATGGCAACCATCACCACGCCCTGATCGAAGTAGTCTTGCTCGGCAATCTTGCCTTCAAAGACCGGCGCGTTTTCAAACGCACTCTTGCCAGTTTCGGCGCGCCAGGTCAGCAGCTTCACGTCATCTTCAGCCCAGTCGGCCATCATGCCGCCAGAGAACGCGCCGGAGATGATGTCATCCATGTGCTTCTCGAACAGCGGACGCAGCAGACCCTTCAGTTGCTCGGAGAGCTCGAAGGCACGCAGCTTGGCCGGGTTGGAGAGGCGATCCATCATGTTGGTGATACCACCCTGCTTGAGGGCTTCGGTGATGGTTTCCCAACCGAACTGGATCAGCTTGCCGGCGTAGGCGGCATCGGTGCCTTCAGCCACCAGCTTGTCGTAGCAGAGCAGGGAGCCGGCTTGCAGCATGCCGCACAGGATGGTCTGTTCGCCCATCAGGTCGGATTTTACTTCGGCCACGAAAGAGGATTCGAGCACACCGGCACGGTCGCCACCGGTCGCAGAGGCCCACGCCTTGGCAATCGCCATGCCTTCACCCTTGGGATCGTTCTCCGGGTGAACGGCGATCAGGGTCGGCACACCGAAACCACGCTTGTACTCTTCACGCACTTCGGTACCCGGGCACTTCGGTGCCACCATGACGACGGTGATGTCCGGACGAATTTGCTGACCTTCCTCGACCACGTTGAAACCGTGGGAGTAACCGAGTGCAGCACCTTGCTTCATCAGCGGCATAACGGTCTTGACCACGTCGGAGTGCTGCTTGTCCGGAGTCAGGTTAACCACCAGATCGGCTGTCGGGATCAGCTCTTCATAAGTGCCAACTTTGAAGCCGTTGTCGGTCGCCTTCTTCCAGGAAGCACGCTTCTCGTCGATGGCCGCCTTGCGCAGGGCATAGGAGATGTCGAGACCGGAGTCACGCATGTTGAGACCCTGGTTCAGACCCTGAGCGCCACAACCGACAATCACCACCTTCTTGCCCTTGAGTACGGCGCAGCCGTCGGCGAACTCCTCGCGCTTCATGAAACGGCATTTGCCCAGTTGGGCGAGCTGCTGACGCAGGTTCAGGGTGTTGAAATAGTTGGCCATGGCATGTGCTCCATTCGCTATCGTCCGTGCCGGATATTCGGCGTGATTTCAGCCACTATAGCGCGGGACAGGTATTGCTTGAACTGATATATTCGGAACGTTCTGTTGCGGATAATGAAACATGGACCTGCGTCATCTGGAGCTTTTTCTTCACCTCGCCAACAGCCTGCACTTCGGTAAAACCGCCGATGCCATGGCGGTGAGCCCCTCAACCCTCAGCCGTGCCATCCAGCGTCTCGAACAAGAGATTGGCTGCGAGCTGTTCGAGCGCGACAACCGCAGCGTGCGCCTGACATCGGCCGGCGAGAAGCTGCGCGAATTTGGTGGCACTTTGGTGCAGGAGTGGCGTCATCTGCGCCAAGAGCTGCGCCATCAGGATGTGCCGCTGCAAGGGCGGCTGCGGGTCTTCTGTTCGGTCACGGCCAGCTACTTCCTGTTGCCGGACCTGTTAGAGCGCTTTCGCCGTCGTCACCCGCAACTGGAGATCAAACTGGAAACCGGGGACCCGGCCTTGGCGGTGGACAAGGTGCTGGCCGAAGAGGCGGACCTGGCCATCGCCGCCCGCCCCGACGCGCTGCCCCCCAAGCTCGAATTTGCCAGCCTGCGCCAGGTGCCTCTGGTGTTTATCGCCCCCAAGAGCGCCCCCCAGCTGGCTCAATGGTTTCCAGCCGGCGAACCGGACTGGGAGCAGTTACCGCTGATCCTCTCCGAGCAGGGGCTGGCGCGCAAACGGGTTGATCAGTGGTTTCGCAACAAAGGCATCTCCCCCAACCTCTACGCCGAAGTGGCCGGTAACGAGGGGATCGTGGCCATGGTGGCGCTCGGTTGTGGCGTGGGTCTGGTGCCCGAAGCGGTGATCGATCACAGCCCGATGGGCGACAAGGTGCGGATTGTGGAGCCCAGACCCGCGCTCAAGCCGTTCGACCTTGGCATCGGGGTGCTCAGAAAGCGGCTGGAAGATCCGCTGGTGCGGGCCTTTTGGGACACGGCGCGCGAAGGACTTTAACCCTCAGGCTGTGGCTCACCGTGGCAAAGCATTACCGGAATGTCGCATGGCAAGCGAGTGATAAAGGACTATGCTCTACGTCTGTGTAGCAGGAGGTGTGGCATGGAACGCAGTCTTGTCGAAATCGGCAGCCCGGTGCTGTTCGAAGAGTATCTGCAAAGCCTGGGGGTGGGCACGGTCCCGCTCGATCAGGAGGGAGAAATCTATCTGCAGGAGCGCCATCTGGCGGCTATTCGCCGAGTGCAGGGGGAGCTACGTTACTACCTCTGTGCGACCGAGCTGACCCGTTCCTGATAGCAAAACTCTTGATAGCAAAACGGGCCCGATGGGCCCGCTGCTGTTTTAACGCTCCTGATCTTCTTCCTCATCCTCGTAATAATCGCTGAGCTCAATCCACAGCCCCAATCCGATCATTACCATGGCACCAAACCAGGTGCCGCTGTTGCCAATCGGGTTACCGAGCACGATCATGGCAAACGCGAGAAAGCCCATAGCGGCATAGACCTTCAGTCTGTCGTAGGACTGGATCATATTCACACCTCCTTGTTGAATATGGGTCAATTTTTATATTACCCAACCCGGCCCAAGGTGAAAGGCGATGAACAAAATTCGGTCATATCTGCTGAAGATCGGTGTTCGGGTTTGATTGTTTTTTAGTCGCGAGTATCATGACCAGCCGAATTGGTCAGGGGTTCTAATGTAATGAGTGATTTATTCTGCAATGCCACCTATCAGCTGGACGCCGTCGGGCTACGCTGCCCCGAACCGGTGATGATGGTGCGCAAGAGGATTCGGACCATGGATGATGGGGAAACTCTGTTGATCCAGGCTGATGACCCGTCGACCACCCGCGACATTCCCAGCTTCTGCCGCTTCATGGACCACACACTGCTGGCCAGCGAGACTGAAACGGCGCCATATCGCTACCTGATCCGCAAGGGTCTGTAATTCCAAGGAGTTTGCATGTCCCCGATCACCCGCATTGGCACTACCGCCCGTTGGTCTGACGTGGTCATCCACAACGGCACCCTCTATGTGGTGGAAGTGCCCGCCACGCTTGAGGCTGATCTCGCCACCCAGACCGGCGAGGTGCTCGCCAGCCTGCAGCGCCAACTCGAGGCGCATGGCTCCGGTGTCGACAAGATTTTGATGGCCACTATCTATCTCAAGGATATCGGCGCTATCGCCACCTTTAATGCGCTGTGGGATGCCTGGCTGCCAGTGGGCTACGCCCCGGTGCGAGCCTGCGTACAGGCGCAGCTGGCCCACCGTGATTATCAGGTGGAAGTGCAGCTGATCGCAGCGGTATAAGTTTTTGTTTCAAAATAAGAAAGAGCGCCATCAGGCGCTCTTTCCTTGTGGCTGGCCAGATTATTTCGCACCGGCCAGTTGCAGCAGAAAGGCAAACTCGAGGGCTATGTCCTCGTAGGCCTTGAAGCGCCCCGACTTGCCACCGTGGCCCGACTCCATGTCGGTATAGAGCAGCAGTTCATTGTGATCGGTCTTCAACTCCCGCAATTTGGCGACCCACTTGGCCGGCTCCCAATATTGCACCTGGGAGTCGTGCAGCCCGGTGGTCACCAGCAGATTGGGGTAAGCCTGCGCCTTGACCTGATCGTACGGACTGTAGGACTTCATATAGTCGTAATAGTCCTGCTCGTTCGGATTGCCCCACTCGTCATACTCGCCAGTGGTGAGCGGAATCGACTCATCGAGCATGGTGGTCAGCACATCAACAAACGGCACCTGAGCCACCACACCGCGATAAAGCTCGGGCGCTTCGTTGATAACGACCCCCATCAACAACCCGCCCGCGCTGCCGCCCATGGCATACACCTGATCCGGCGCCGCAAATTTTTGCGCCACCAGCGCCCGGGTCACGTCGATAAAGTCGGTGAAGGTGTTCTTCTTGTTGAGCAGCTTGCCCTGTTCATACCAGTCACGGCCCAGCTCTTCACCACCGCGAATGTGGGCGATGGCATAGACAAAACCGCGATCAAGCAGGCTCAGGCGGGCACTGCCGAAATCCGGGTCCATGCTCGAGCCGTAAGATCCATAGCCATAAACCAGCAGCGGATTGCTGCCGTCCTGCTTGAACTTGTCTTTGCGCCACACCAGCGACACCGGCACCTTGACACCATCGCGCGCCGTCACCCAGAGGCGGGCACTGGCGTAATCTTCGCTGTGGAATCCAGCCACCGGCTGCTGTTTGAGTAACGTGCGCTCGCCGCTGTCGAGGTTCAGTTCATAGGTCGAGGTTGGCGTGGTCAGCGATGAGTAGCCATAGCGCAGCTGATCGGTCTCGGGCTCCGGGTTGTAGCCCAGCCAGGTGACGTAGGTGGGATCGTCGAAGGCAATAGCTTTCTGCTCGCCATCTTTCCAGCGGATCTGGCGCAGCCGGGTCAGGCCACCTTCACGCTCTTCCACCACCAGCCAGTCACGCAGCAGCACAAAGCTCTCGAGCAAGGTGGTCGGTTGCGGCGCCACCACTGTCTTCCAGCGCACTTCGGAGCCTTCACGGGTTTCGTACAAGCCGAAGTTCTTCCCCTCGCGGTTGGAACGCACATAGAAGTCGTCGCGATAGTGATCGAGGGTGTACTCGTGATTGACCCGCCGCGGCAGGAACACGCGCGGCGGCTGCTCGGGATGAAGCGGATCGAGCAGGAGCGCTTCGCTGGTGGTGGTGCTCGACACGCTGATGACGATAAAGGCCTCGGACGTGGTCGGATAGAGACTCACGTAGAAGGTGTCATCCTTCTCCTCATAGACCAGCTGATCCTTGGCCGGGTCACTGCCCAACTGATGGCGATAGACCTGATAGGGCAGCAGAGTCTGCGGGTGCTTGCGCACATAGAACAGGGTCTTGTTATCGCCAGCCCACACAATGTTGCCCGAGGTGTTCTCGATGGTGTCGCTCAGCCACTGGCCGCTTTGCAGGTCACGGAACTGAACCTGATATTGGCGGCGTGACAGCAGATCTTCCGAAACCGCCAGCAGCCGGTTGTCGCGGCTCACCTCAAGCGCGCCCACCGAGTAGTAGTCATGCCCTTCGGCGCGCTGGTTACCATCGAGCAGCACCACAGGCTCGCTCTGGCCTGCCACGGCCTGGCGGCTGTAAATGGGGTACTCTTTACCCGGCTCGTACCGGGTTTGGTAGCGATAGCCGTTCTTCACATACGGCACCGACTCATCCTGCTGCGGGATGCGCGCCACCATCTCCTGATAGAGGGTTTCGCGCAGCGCTTTTTGCGGCGCCAGCACGGCATCGGTGTAAGCATTCTCGGCGTTGAGATAGTCAAGAACAGCCGGGTCCTGGCGCTGGTCGTCACGCAGCCAGTAGTAGTTGTCGATGCGCCGATCGCCGTGCATTTCCAGAACATGGGGATGACGGGCGGCCTGGGGTGGCTGGGGCTGGGTCATGGTAGCGTCACTCGCGGCTGGGGCTGCCGCACTCACCAACGCAAGCAACAGCAACCAGAAAGGTGTTATCAGCATATCGCATCCTTGCCGATGTTCAGGATTGCCGCCGATAAAGAGCGGGCAAACCACACTTAATGCGGCATCAATCTGCCCCTTAACTCCTTGTCTGACAAGACATTGCGTCAAGCAGTGATAAAAAAACCGCCTCAAGGACGGTCGATGACTGCGGTGTGCCGGTTAAGCCAGGTGTGCCTCACATGGAATAGGGAGCACACCGCAGCGGATCGCCACCTCAGTGGGAGGACGCTCGATGCGCTCAATCGGGGCCCCCGGCACAAACAGCAGAGGCTCACTAAAGACCGGAGCGGCCAGCGCCTGCTGGGCGACCGTTAACACGGTTTCACTGACTAACGCCGTGGCCAACACGGCGGCAAAGCTGAAACAGGGCAACGCCTTCTCCAGCGTCCGCTCGGCACGGCTACAATGCTGGGTCAGCGCACAGAGTTCACCCGCCGTCTGGCTGCCAAACGACATCATGACCAGCAGCAGACACCACAAGGGTATCCAGCGCGGGGCATGGCGGCGGGCAGCATGATCAAACACGGGCAATCTCCTGTAAATGGAAGGTCATGGTAACCCCACGCCCCCGCCTACGGTCAAGCAGATGTCGCTCCGGGCTGGACGCGCAGGCCACACTCCAGTAACAATGCGTTCACTCTGCCGTGCATCCTCCGAGGAGCCCGATGAAACGAATTCTGGTGCTGTTTGCTCACCCGGCACTGCAACAATCGCGCGCCAACCGCAGCCTGCTCAAGGCGATCGACGGTATGCCGGGCGTGACACTGCACGACCTCTACCAGCTTTATCCGGACCAGATGATCGACGCCGCCCGCGAGCAGGCACAGCTGGCCGCACACGATATCATTGTCTTCCAGCACCCTTTCTACTGGTTTTCGGCGCCAGCCCTGCTCAAGGAGTGGTGCGATATGGTGCTGCAATATGGCTACGCCTATGGCGAAGAGGCCACGGCATTGCAGGGCAAGCAGTGGCTATCGGCCATCACCACCGGCGGAACGGCGCAATCCTATACTCCGGAGGGCTATAACCGTCATCCCACCATCGATTATCTGCTGCCATACAGACAGACCGCGTCGTTGTGCGGCATGACCTGGCTGCCGCCGTTTGTGATGCACTCATTTGATGCCAGCCACGACAACATCGATGTCGATCAGGTCGGACGCGAGTATCGTCGTCTGCTTGAAGCCCTGCGTGATGACCGGTTACCGACCCAGCGGCTGGCCGAGGTGACCTATTTGCGTGAACTGCTGGAGGAGTGCTGATGGAACACGGCAGTATGCTGCAAGATGCCCTTATCTATCTGGCTGCCGCAGTGATTGGCGTGCCACTGGCCAAGCGGCTCGGGCTGGGCTCGGTGCTGGGCTATCTGTTGGCAGGAATTCTGATTGGCCCCTATCTGCTCGGTCTGGTGGGTGAGCAGAAAGATGTGATGCACTTTGCCGAATTTGGCGTGGTGCTGATGCTGTTTCTGGTCGGCCTCGAACTCAAACCGGCGCTGCTGTGGCAGCTGAAAGGGCCGATTCTCGGCACCGGTGGCCTGCAACTGCTGCTGACCACAGGATTGCTGACCCTGTTTGGCCGGCTCTGCACCCTGCCCTGGCAGGAGAGCATCGCCATTGGCCTGATCCTGGCCCTCTCTTCGACCGCCATTGTGCTGCAGAGCTTGCAGGAGCGCCGCCAGATGCAGAGCGAAAGCGGTCGCAGCGCCTTTGCCGTGCTGCTGCTGCAAGACATCGCCGTGATCCCCATTCTGGCGCTGCTTCCCCTGCTGGCCCTGCAACCGGCGGAATTAGCTGCCAACACAGGCCTGAGCGGCTGGCAACAAGGGGTGGTGGTAGCCGCCGCCATCAGCGGTATCGTGCTCGGCGGCCACTATGTGATGCGGCCGATTTTCCGCGCCATCGCCCAGGCCCACATGCGCGAGATCTTTGTCGCCGCCGCCCTACTGCTGGTGGTCGGGATTGCGGTGTTGATGGAGTCGGTGGGACTGTCACCGGCACTCGGCTCTTTCCTGGCCGGTGTGGTGCTGGCCGACAGTGAATATCGCCATGAGCTGGAAGCGGACATCGAACCGTTCAAGGGGTTGCTGCTCGGCCTGTTCTTTATGTCGGTCGGCGCCGGCATCAACTTTCATCTGTTTGCCGACCATCCACTGCTCATTCCGGCACTGGTGATCGGGCTGATGCTCACCAAGTGGGGCGTGCTGATGGGGCTGGGCAAGCTGCTGCGCATGAGCCCGAGCCAGAACTGGACCTTCGCGCTGGCACTGGCGCAAGGCGGTGAGTTTGCTTTCGTGCTGTTTTCGTTTGCCGGCCAGACCGGCGTGCTTAGCGACGCCACCACGGCGCTGCTGACCTTGGTGGTCACCCTGTCGATGGCACTGACGCCACTGCTGCTGATTGCCAACGACCGGCTGATCCAGCCGCGCTATGACTATCGGCCGCAAAACGTGACCGATGAAGTACCACCCGAGCCGGTAGCCAACCCGGTGCTGATCGCCGGTTTCGGCCGCTTCGGCCAAATCGTCGGCCGTCTGCTGCACGGCCACGGCATCGGCACCACCATCCTCGAGCAGGACCCGAGCCAGATCGAGATGCTGCGCAAATTCGGCTATCAGGTCTTTTATGGCGATGCCAGCCGGCTCGACCTGCTGCATGCCGCCGGCGCCCATCAGGCCAGATTGCTGGTACTGGCTGTCAATGACCCGGCCACCGCCGTCAGCATTATCGAGACCGTACGTAAACACTTCCCGCACCTGAAAATCCTGGCGCGAGCGCAGGATCGCCCCCATGCCCACGAGATTCTGCGTCACGGCGTGGATCGGGTGTTTCGTGAAACCTTGGGCTCGGCCGTGGATCTTGGCGTCGAAGCGCTAACTCAGCTCGGCTTTCGGGCCAATCAGGCCTGGCGGGCTGGGCAGACTTTCAAACGTCACGACAACCGGCTGCTGCATGAGCAGACCCAATATCTCGATGACGAGCACACCTATATCAACAAGAGCCTGCAATATCGCGACATCCTGGCCGACCTGCTGCAGGATGACGAAGAGGAGCAGGCCCGCATTCGCACCCATGCCTGGGACAGCGAGAATCCTCAAGACCACAAGGAAGCAACATGATCGTCTATTACCCTCTCCTCAAGCATCTGCACATGCTGCTGGCCGTCATCAGTCTGCTGCTGTTTCTCTATCGTTGGCGGCTGGCGCTGTCCGGACGTTTGGCGCAAGCCGGCAAGCTGCTGAAGATCGTTCCTCATATCAATGACACCCTGCTGCTGGGTGCAGGTCTGGCACTGGCCATCATGCTGCAGCTCTCTCCCGGCAGTCAGCCCTGGCTGCTTGCCAAGCTGATCGCACTGGTCGGTTACATTGGTTGCGGCATGGTCGCCCTCAAGAGCAAACAGTCCACCACCCGCATGCTGGCCGGTGTGCTGGCGCTGGTTTTGTTTGCCTACATGGCTGGTGCGGCCGTATCCAAGAGCCCTCTGGCCTGGTTTGCCTGATACTTCGCATCGCTGCGACAACTTTTTTAAGGCCCCTTTTGGGGCCTTTTTCATGATCTTTATCAGCGCAAATCAAGCACATACCCTCGTTTGTATGCAAATGGCGACAGTTGTCGCAGCAAAAAATGCGACAAAACCTGTCGCAGGTGGTATCTAGGATGAGCACATCGCCAATCAGCAAAGGCATGTAACCATGAGTAAGAAGCTGTTAAGACAACTGACCCTCGCACGCTGCATCCCGCATCGTCCCTACAAGCTCACCGCCAGCCAACTGCAGGCCAAGCTCGAGGAAGAGGGCATTCACGTCAGTCTGCGCACTGTGCAGCGCGATCTGGAAGAGATGTCCGGCATGGGCCTGTTCGATCTCACTTCCGACGAACGCAGCAAGCCGCACGGTTGGTGCTTCGAACGCAATGGTCTGAGTGACTTTGCCAACATCATGCCGCTGTCGCTGGCAGTAGCCCTGAAAACCTGGAGCGACCAGGCCAGTCAACTGCTGCCGGCCAGCGTGCTGACCGAACTGAATCCGCTGGTTGACAAGGCCAGTCAGGTTATCCGTGACAGCCAGAGCGAACCGGCCCAACGCTGGCTCGACAGCGTGCACCAGTCGCCGCGTCCGTTTGCCGGTAACCCGGACATCCGTCGCAGCACCCTAATCCGTGACGCCCTGTGGCGTGGTCGCAAGTTCAGCGCCGACGTACAGCGCGTGCTGAAAGAGCGTACCGTGTGGCTGCGTTATGACCTGATCAACCCACTCGGCATCCTGAATCAGGAAGAGGGTCCGGTCCTGCTGTGCACCCTGTCCGAGCTGGACCCCAAGGTCTATGGTATTCCGTTCGATCACATCCGTGAGATTGAGCTGACCAACCACAGCACCACTCAGCCGAAGGATTTCAATCTGCAAAAACTGGTGCGCGAACACGGCTATCAGGAGAGCAGTACCTTTCGCTTTGTGGGCCGTTTCGACGCCAGCAGCCGCGCCGTGCAGGAAAACAACATTCCCGGCCGCAACCAACGCATGACCCGCTATGACAAGCGCAGCGTCGTGGTGGAGACCGAAGTGGCTGATACCCCGGAATTTCGCAGCTGGCTGCGTAACATCGATGGCAACATCGAAGTGCTGGCCCCGGAATCCCTCAAGCGCACCTACACCCCCCGCCTAAGCTGATTGGCCGTGTGGTGACATGCAGATAGCGCCGCTCTTAGGAGCGGCGTTTTCTTTTTGGTTTTTTTCTCGCAAAGCCAACAACCCGATAAGGCGCCCCGCCCTATCCCGCCGCCTTCAGGTCAAATTCGGCAAACTAGCCACGCAGCAGACTGCCCGCCAATACCACAAACACGATGGCGCTGAGGCGATTGATCCAGCGACCTCCCCGCCCTTGCAACCAGCCACGTGCCCGCTGGGCAAACACGATATAGCCGCAGTGCACCAGTACCATCATCAGGCAAAAGCTGGAAACCAGCAGCACAAACTGCGGCAGGTAGCGGCTCTGGTGATCGATAAACTGGGGCAACACCGAGAGAAAAAACACCAGCGCATTGGGATTGGCCAACTGCAAGAGTACCCCTTCAACAAACAGGTGCCGGTCGGTGCTGCGATCACTGTTGCCGGCGAGGTTGGGCAGTGAGCGCCACAGCTTGATGCTGAGCCAGAGCAGGTAGAGCACACCGATATAGCGCACCACCTCGAACAGAGCCGGTGACGTGGCAATCAGCACACCCAGACTGGTCGCTGACAGAGTGGCCACCAGCATCACACCAGCCGTGAGCCCGGCCATGCCGACCAGTGCCGGACGCAGACCGTGGTTGAGCGCATTGGTGAGGGATTTGAGCACGCTGGGGCCAGGGCTCAGGATGGTCAAGGCCGCCATGACCACAAACATGGGGTAGGGATTCATTTTCTCTCCGCCGGATGATGAACAACGGCGAGCATTGTTGGAAAACGGTGTTCATACGTAAAATCCGAATAAACTAACGGCGTGATTCGAAAAGGATATCGCCATGATCAATTTCCGTCTGATCCGCCACCTCTGGCTGTTTCTGGCGGTCGCTGAAGAGCGCCACTTCGGCCGGGCGGCTCGTCGCCTTGGCATGACCCAACCGCCCCTGACCGAGCAGATCAAGGTCCTAGAGCAGGCACTTAAAGTGCAGCTGTTTGATCGCACCAGCAAAGGCACACAGCTGACGCCGGCCGGCCAGGCAATCCTGCCGGCGGTGCGCCGCTTTGCCGAACAACTGGAGCATCTGGAGTTAGCTGTGCGTGAAGCCGCTGCCGGGCAGAGCGGCCTGCTGACCATAGGTGCTATCTCGTCAGCCATGTTGGATGAACTACCGGACATGATTAAGCGCCTCAAAGTGAGCCATCCGGGACTTACCGTGGCAGTACGCGAGATCGACAGTGCCGATGCACTACCCGCACTGGAAAATGGTGAACTCGATGTCGCGCTGGTCCGAATGGATCGGCAGAATGTGGGGCATATCAGGGTACAACCGCTCAAACAAGATAGACTCGCTGTAGCCCTACCGGCCCGGCACCGCTTGACTGAACACCTTGAGATTCCGCTTATAGCGCTGGCAGAAGATGACTTTGTCCTGTTTCCGCGCCATCTCAACCCCACTTACCACGACACCCTGATCGCCTGCTGCCATCGCGCTGGATTTGCACCGCGTGTGCTGCACGAGGCGCGCACTGTGGCCTCTCAGGTGGCATTTGTTGGTTGCGGTCAGGGGGTAGCACTGGTACCCATCACGCTGGCGCGCAGTGCACCAGTTAACGTGGTTATTCGCCCTCTGCAGGGTGAGGTGAATGTGGTGACCACCGCACTGGCCTGGCATGCCGAGCGGCCACCGGTACTGCTGGAGTTGCTGCTACAAGAGTTGGGAAACAGCCGTGTGGAGGGATGAAGAGTAGCAAGAGATGAAAAGCGCTAAAAAGACAAAGGGCCTAGCTGAAAAGCTAAGCCCTTATCAATTTGGTCGGTGTGAGAGGATTCGAACCTCCGACCCCTTCGTCCCGAACGAAGTGCGCTACCAAGCTGCGCTACACACCGATGCCGACGGGGCGTGAATTTACCGAACCCCCCGCCCCATGACAAGGATTTTTTGATGTTTTTTGAAAAAAAAACGCCGTTTGCTCATCACTGCAGCATAACGGCGTTTTTTCAGGCAAAAACCATCAAGGCCCCACACCACCGGAGGGGGACACGGATCAATGGGCGTCGAGGACCGACTGCATCTGCTGCATCTGGGCGATTTCCGCCTTGCGACGTTTCTCGGCCCGGGCCATGGAGTACCAGCTCACGAAGGTGAACAGAGACACCGACAGCAAAATCAGGCTGGCAACCGCATTGATCTCCGGCTTCACACCCAGACGCACGGCAGAGAACACCTCCATCGGCAGAGTGGTCGAGCCGGGACCGGCCACGAAACTGGCGAGCACCAGATCGTCGAGCGACAGGGCAAACGACATCATGCCACCGGCGGCCAGCGACGGTGCAATCATCGGGATGGTGATGAGGAAGAACACCTTCCACGGACGAGCGCCCAGGTCCATCGCCGCCTCTTCAATGGAGAGGTCCAGCTCGCGCAGACGGGCCGACACCACGATGGCTACATAGGCCGAACAGAAGGTGGTGTGGGCAATCCAGATGGTCAGCATGCCGCGCTCGGCGGGCCAGCCGATCAGCTGGGCCATGGCCACAAACAGCAGCAGCAGCGACAGACCGGTGATCACCTCGGGCATCACCAGCGGCGCTGTGACCATACCGCCAAACAGAGTACGGCCACGGAACCGCGGGATGCGGGTCAGCACAAAGGCAGCCAGCGTGCCGAGCGCCACAGCGGCAATCGCCGTGTAGAAGGCGATCTCCAGCGAGCGCAGCACCGCACTGATGAGCTGGGTGTTATCGAGCAGGCCGACATACCACTTGATCGACCAGCCGCCCCACACCGTAACCAGCTTCGAGGCGTTGAACGAGTAGATCACCATGATGACCATGGGCAGGTAGATAAACAGCAGCCCGACCCACAACATGATGCGGGAAAAGTGGTGTTGTCTCATAGCTTGCCCTCCAGTTCCTTCGCCTGGTTACGGTTGAACAGCAGGATCGGAATGATGAGCACCGCCAGCATCACCACCGCAAGCGCCGATGCCACCGGCCAGTCACGGTTGTTGAAGAACTCCTGCCACAGCACACGGCCGATCATCAGGGTCTCCGGACCACCGAGCAGCTCCGGAATCACGAACTCGCCCACTACCGGAATAAACACCAGCATGCAGCCGGCGATAATGCCGTTTTTCGAAAGCGGTACGGTGATCTGCCAGAACCGGGTCAGGTTACGGGCGCCCAAGTCCGATGCAGCTTCCAGCAGACTGTTGTCATGCTTGGCCAGGTTGGCATAGAGCGGCAGCACCATAAACGGCAGGTAGGAGTAGACAATCCCGATATACACAGCGGTGTTGGTGTTGAGGATCTGCAACGGCTGATCGATAAGCCCAATCCCCATCAGGAAGCTGTTGAGCAGCCCGTTGTTGCTGAGAATGCCCATCCAGGCGTAAACCCGGATCAGGATGGCAGTCCAGGTCGGCATCATGATCAGCAGCAAATAGACGGTCTGCATGTGCTTCTCGGCACGGGAAATGGCATAGGCCATCGGATAGCCGATCAACAGGCACAACAGGGTGCTGAAGAAGGCCATCTTGAGCGAACCGAGGTACGCCGCCAGATAGAGGTCATCCTCATCCAGCAGCAGATAGTTACCGAGATTGAGCAAAATGGTCAGCTGGTTATCCGCCCAGGTCACCACGTCGGTATAGGGCGGGATGGCTACATCCGCTTCGGCAAAGCTGATCTTCAGCACCATGATGAATGGCAGCAGGAAGAACAGGAACAACCAGACAAACGGAATAGAGATGACCAGTCGCCGGCCAATGGCCAGATTCATCCGCCGCTTCATGATTGCAGTACCACGCCGCTGTCATCTTCCCAATACAGGAATACCTGATCGTCCCAGGTAGGCCGCTTGCCGTGGCGTTCAGCATTGGCGATGAAAGCCTGAACCACTTTGCCCGAGGGCAATTCGATGTAATAGACCGAGTGACCGCCCAGATAGGCGATGTCGTACACCTTGCCGCGCGTCCAGTTGTAGTCGGCGTGCTGCAGATCGTCCGGACGCTGGCTGGTCATCAGCAGCTTCTCGGGACGCAGGGCGTAAGAGACCTTCTTCTCCTCGGCGCGCGAGCTGATACCGTGGCCAACCATGATCGGCTGCTCGAGATCGGCGCAGGCGATGATGGCGTGGTCCTGCTCGTCCTCCACCAGCACACCGTCAAACAGATTGACGTTACCGATGAACTCGCACACCAGACGGCTAGCCGGGGTTTCATAGATATCCATCGGGCTACCGATCTGCTCGATGCAGCCCAGATGCATGATGGCAATGCGCTCGGCCATGGTCATGGCCTCTTCCTGATCGTGGGTCACCATGACGCAGGTTACGCCTACCCGCTCGATGATCTCGACCAGCTCCAGTTGCATCTGAGAGCGTAGCTTCTTGTCGAGTGCACCCATCGGCTCGTCCAGCAGCAACAGCTTGGGACGCTTGGCCAGCGAACGGGCCAGCGCCACCCGCTGACGTTGGCCGCCAGAGAGTTGGTGCGGCTTACGCTTGGCATACTGGGTCATCTGCACCAGCTTGAGCATCTCGACCACCCGGGCGTCCACTTCCGCCTTGGGCAGGCCATCCTGCTTGAGACCAAACGCAATGTTCTGCGCCACCGTCATATGCGGGAACAGGGCATAGGACTGGAACATCATGTTGATCGGACGCTCGTAGGGAGGCATGTCGGTGATATCCACCCCGTCGAGAAAAATTCGGCCCTCGGTCGGGCGTTCGAAACCCGCCAGCATCCGCAGCAGGGTCGACTTACCGGAACCGGAGCCGCCCAGCAGGGCGAAAATCTCGCCCTTGTTGATATTGAGGGAGACGTTATCGACCGCCAGGGTCTCATCAAACTGCTTGCTTACCCGATCGATCTTGACCAGCACCTCTTTCGGCTGCTGGCTTCCTTCAAGGGCTTTTTTGTAGGCACTGGAGGCTATTGCCATCACCAAACTCCCTAAAAAGCACACAGCCCCTCATGGCCGTGTCATGCGTTCAAATTCATGTGGGCGACACCGGGTCGCCCACCTCTTTTGTTATTTTCCTGACTTGATCTTGGTCCAGCTGCGGGTTAGCAGGCGTATCGCCTTTGGACTGCGCTCTTTCTGGATATAGAGCCGGTCGATCACCGCCTGCGGTGGATAGACCGATTCGCTGCTGACCAGCTCTGGTTTCATAAAAGGTTGCGACGCCGGATTGGGGTTGGCATAGCCGACATAGTCGCTCACCTTGGCAATGACCTTGGGGTCAAGCAGGTAGTTGATGAAGGCATGCGCCTCCTTCACGTTTTTGGCATCTGCCGGTATCGCCATCATGTCGAACCAGAGGTTGCCGCCTTCCTTGGGAATCGCGTAGGCGATATGAATTCCCTTGCCCGCCTCATCGGCGCGGGCCGCCGCCTGCAGCACATCCCCGGAGAAACCGGCTGCGACGCAGATATTGCCATTGGCCAGATCGCCAATGAACTTCGATGAGTGGAAATAGGTGACATAGGGCCGCAACTTCATGAACTGGGCTTCGGCCTGCTTGATGTCATCGGGATCTTCACTGTTCGGATCCTTGCCCAGATAGAGGAGCATGGCCGGAATCATCTCATCAGGCGAGTCGAGGAAGGAGACCCCGCAACTCTTGAGCTTGCTGATGTTTTCCGGCTCGAACAGGGTGGCCCAAGAGTCGATATGATCGACACCCAACACCTTTTTGACCTTTTCCACGTTGTAACCGATGCCGTTGGTGCCCCACAGATAGGGAACGGCGTACTGGTTGCCCGGATCACTGATCTCGAGCTGCTTCAGCAGGGCTGGGTCAAGGTTGTTCCAGTTGGGCAACAGGCTGCGATCCAGCTTCTGGAATGCGCCAGCCTTGATCTGCTTGGCCAGAAAATTGTTGGAAGGTACCACGACGTCGTAACCGGTATGGCCTGCCAGCAGCTTGCCTTCCAGCGTTTCGTTCGAATCGAACACATCATAGATTGGCTTGATGCCAGTCGTTTGCTGGAAATCCTGCAGGGTGGTCTCGCCAATATAGTCGGACCAGTTATAGATATGCACGGTTCCGGCGGCCTCAGCCAGCGGCGACAGCCCCAGCATCAGCGTGATACTCAACAATGTCTTGTGCACAGATCTCTCCTCGGAACGCACTTACCATCATGCAGCAGCGAAGATCCCTCCGGCCGCAGCCGGAGGGGCGTTTTCAGGACATTACTTGCCGGACTTGATCTTGGTCCAGCTGCGGGTCATGGTCCGCTGTACCTTGGCCGGCAGATCCGGGAAGGCATACAGCTTCTTGAGGGTATCCTCGGTCGGGTAGATGCCCGGATCGTTACGGATTGCCTCATCCACCAGCGGGGTGGCCGCCTTGTTACCGTTCGGGAACTGCACGGCGTTGGTGATTTCAGCCATGATCTCCGGCTTCAGCAGGAAGTTGAGGAAGGCATAGGCTTCATCAACGTTGCTGGCATCGGCAGGCATTGCCAGCATATCAAAGAAGCTGCCGGCCCCTTCCTTCGGAATGGAGTAGACCACTTTCACGCCATTCTTGGCTTCGATAGCACGGGACTTGGCTTGCTGCAGGTCACCGGAGTAGCCGACTGCCACGCAGATGTTGCCATTAGCCATGTCACCGATGTACTTGGAGGAGTGGAAGTAGGTCACGTAGGGGCGGATCTTGAGGAACAGCTCTTCGGCCTTCTTCAGGTCATCCGGCTTTTGCGAGTCCGGCGGCAGGCCCAGATAATTGAGGGCAGCCGGCAGCATCTCGGTCGGTGAATCGAGGAAGGAGACACCACACTCTTTGAGCTTGGCGATGTTTTCCGGCTTGAAGACCAGATCCCAGGAGTTGGTCGGTGCGCTGTCACCCAGTGCCGCCTTCACCTTGTCGGCGTTGTAGGCATAGCCGATGGTGCCCCACATATAGGGGAAGGAGTACTGGTTGCCCGGATCGCTCTTCTCCAGGGTCTTCAGCAGGTTGGGATCGAGGTTGCTCCAGTTGGACAGCTTGGATTTGTCCAGCTTCTGGAACACCCCAGCCTTGATCTGCTTGGCCAGGAAGGGGTTGGAGGGAACCACGATGTCATAGCCCGACTTGCCGGCCAGCAGTTTGGCCTCCAGCACTTCGTTACTGTCGAACACATCGTAGACCACCTTGATGCCGGTCTCTTTTTCAAATTTGGCGATGGTGTCCGGCGCAATATAGTCAGACCAGTTGTAGACGTGCAGCACCTTGTCTGCGGCCACCGCATTTCCTGCCAGCATGGCAGACGCCACACAGACAGCAAGCACACCCTTCTTCAAAGACATCATCCTTGTCTCCTTCAAGTTTTGCATAAGGCAACCAGGCACAGACTTGTCAGCCGAGCAGGCTTGCGGCGGTCATTTCCAGACTTTGTCTGGCCAGGGCTACCAGGTTATCCACCTCCGTCTCGGTGATCACCAAGGGAGGCGATATAATCATCGTATCGCCTACCGCCCGCATCACCAAGCCATTGTTAAAACAGAACTCGCGACAGGTCAGACCCGCCCGGGCCGCAGCCGGAAAACGGGAATTGTCCTGCTTGTTCTGCACTATCTCCAACGCGGCAACCATGCCTTTACCCCGGGTTTCGCCGACGATCGGCAATTGCCCGAGCTCCGACCAGCGGCGCTGAAGATAGGGCGCGATTCTATCATGCACTCGACTAACTATGTTCTCTTTTTGCATAAGCTTTATGTTAGCGATCGCTACGGCGCAAGCCACCGGATGGCCTGAGTAAGTAAAGCCGTGAGCAAATTCGCCGTTGCGTTCGAGCACTTTTGCCACCCGATCGCTGACCATCACGCCACCGAGTGGGACGTAACCTGACGTGATCCCCTTGGCCATACAGATAAAATCGGGGCGCAGGTCGAAGGTTTGCGACGCAAACCACTGGCCAGTACGGCCGAAACCACAGATCACTTCGTCAGCAATCAGCAAGATGCCGTAGTGATCGCAGATACGCTGGATTTCCGGCCAGTAGCTTTCGGGCGGAATGATGACCCCACCGGCCCCCTGGATCGGCTCGCCAATAAAGGCAGCCACCTTGTCGGCACCGAGTTCGAGAATCTTCTTCTCCAACTGGCGAGCCCGCTCCAGGCCGAACTCGTGCGGCGTCATGCCCTGCCCTTCACCAAAGTGATAAGGCTGGTCGATGTGGACAATGCCGGGGATCGGCAGCGATCCCTGCTCATGCATCCCTTTCATACCACCGAGGCTGGCACCGGCCACGGTCGAGCCGTGATAGGCGTTATGCCGGCTGATGATCACCTGACGTTCGGGCTGACCCAGGCTGGCCCAGTAGTGGCGCACCATCCGCAGCACAGTGTCGTTACACTCCGAGCCGGAGCCGGTGAAAAACACCTGGTTGAGACCGGGCGGCGTCACCTCGGCCAGCAGCGAAGCCAGCTCAATGGCGGGCGGATGGGCGGTCTGGAAGAAGAGGTTGTAATAGGGCAGCTCGCGCATCTGCCGTTCAGCGGCTTCAATCAGCTCTTCACGGCCATAGCCCATGTTGACGCACCACAGACCGGCCATGCCGTCCAGAATGCGGTTACCTTCCGAATCAATGAGATAGACACCATCACCGCGGGTAATAATGCGCGATCCCTTATTGCGTAACTGCTCATGATCGGTAAACGGGTGCAGATGGTAGGTGGCATCACGACGCTGCCACTCGCGAGTATCGACTTGCATGTATCGCTCCTTGCGCGGGCAGCACGGCGGCTGCCCATTTACGGCCGGACCATCCGGGTCCGGCACTCCTGATTGATCAGACGTTCAGCAGCAGGAACTCCCGCTCCCAAGAGCTGATGACCCCAAAATAGGTCTCATACTCCTTATTCTTGACCGCCACAAAAGCCCGGACAAAGCGCTCTCCGAGGATCTCCTGAATCGGCTCGCACTTCTCAAGCAGACTGAGCGCCTCTTCGAGGGTACGCGGCAGGCTGTACGGAAGCTCGTAAGCGCTACTCTTCATTTCAGGCAGCGGCTCGAGCTTCTCCTGAATGCCAAGGTATCCGCAGGCCAATGTGGCCGCTAGCGCCAGATAGGGGTTGGCATCGGCACCAGGGAAGCGGTTTTCCACCCGCCGGGCGCTCGGATGGGAGAAGGGGATGCGCAGGCCACAGGTACGGTTTTCGTTACCCCACTGCACGTTGCGCGGTGCGCTCTCACCAAAGGTGAGGCGGCGATAAGAGTTGACGTTGGGCGCCAGCAGCGCCGTCACCGCCGGGGTGTATTTCTGCAAGCCAGCGATAAAGTGCATGAACATTTCGCTGTTACCACCGTCCGGCGTGCCGAACAGGTTGTTGCCGTGCATGTCTTCCAGGCTCTGGTGAATATGCATGGCCGAGCCCGGTTCATTGCTCATCGGCTTGGCCATAAAAGTGGCGTAGATGCCGTGGCGGTGCGCCGCTTCACGCATGGTGCGCTTGAACAGAAATACCTGATCGGCCAGGTTGATGGCGTCGCCGTGCAGGAAGTTGATCTCCATCTGGGCCGCCCCGGACTCATGCACCAGGGTGTCCACCTCCAGCTCCTGCGCTTCACAGTAGTCGTACATGTCCTCGAAGATTGGGTCAAACTCGTTGACCGCATCGATACTGAACGACTGGCGCGCGGTTTCCGGGCGGCCATTGCGGCCAATCGGCGGCTCCAGCGGATAGTCGGCATCTTCGTTGCGCTTGACCAGATAGAACTCCAGCTCCGGCGCCACCACCGGTTTCCACTCCTTCTTCTCATAGAAAGAGAGCACCCGGCGCAGCACCGAACGTGGCGCGATATCCACCAGCTCACCATGGTCAAAACAGTCGTGAATCACTTGTGCGGTGGGCTCAACCGCCCAGGGAACAAAACGGATGGTGTCAGGATCTGGCACCAGCAGCATGTCGCGCTCAAGCGGATCGACCATGCTATCGTCATCGGGATAGTCGCCGGTGACGGTCTGGATGAAAATTATCTCGGGCAGCCGCAATCCGCCTTCACGCAGAAACTTGCTGGCCGGGATAATCTTGCCCCGTGCGTTGCCGGTGAAGTCCGGTATCAGACACTCCACCTCGGTGATTCGGTTGGCATCCATCCAACTCTTGATTCGATCCATAAATACCCCGACAGGCTGGACAAATCGGGCCGTCCTGACCCGATGTTACTGGAATGTAATGTCTCCATCTAAGCCAGCTCGGCGATTTGATGTCAAGCGAGGCGTTTAAAAAAATAAAAGCGCACTGGCCAAAAAGGGGTTTTCGAAACTAAATACTAAACACTTGCAGCCTTAACGCTGCCTCTGCTGCCACGCTCGATCCCACGCACAATTTGCTGACCGCTATTGCACCAATTTGCTAGGAAAGCGCACAAAACCGGCAAACGCCTCTTTGCTCAGGGAAAAAGATCTGATAAAAGGCCCGCCCTGAACTCGTGAAGCTGCACGCAACTCAGACACTGGGGACTTGGGACAGGCGCCACACGTCCCCATCAATATGAAAAATCGGGTTTGAATAAACGGGTAGTAAATCGAATGTGTGACTTTATGACTGAAGAGCAACTGGAGTTTTACAAAGGACAGATCCTTTCCCAGATTGCCAAAATTGAGGAGCGCCTGAACTCCCAGGCCAGTCAGGCTATTGCCACCGACACCAATGAAATGGCAGACGAAATCGACCGCGCCAGCGTGGAAGAAGCACGCCGCCTCGAGCTCAACCGCATCGAGCACGACAAGCTGCATCTGCGCAAACTCAAGACCGCGCTCAAGCGCATCGAGTCGGACGATTTTGGTTATTGTGAATCCTGTGGTGACGAGATTGGCCACAAGCGTCTGCAAGCTCGGCCTGAATCGCGCTTCTGCGTCGAATGCCAGAGCACCAAGGAGTTCAACGACAACCATGTCTTTCGCCGCGTAGCCTAAGACATCTGATACAATCGGGTCAGTTCCTCACCCAACAGGGGGTGACCCGATGAAATGGTTAGTCTGGCTCTGCCTGCTGCTCACCGCTCCGGGTTGGGCACAGCCTCTCGATGTGCGGGTACCGCGTTTGCCGGTTAACCTGCTAGCCGACGAGTATCAGTTACCGCTGCTGCGACTGGCGCTGGAGAAATCCGGCGTCCCCTACACCCTGCATCTGGTCGACACCAATCTGACCCAGGACTCCATCACCCGCGAGATGGAGAGCGGCAAGCTGTTCAATCTCTACTGGATGGGCACCTCGAGCGATCTCGAGCGCCGCTTGCATGCTATCCCGATCCCGCTGCTGCGCGGTCTGGAAGGGGCGCGGGTGTTGCTTATTCACCGCGACGATCAAGAAAAATTCAACCAGATCAATACGCTGGAAGCGCTGCGCCAACTGCATGCCGGCCAGGGGGTCGGCTGGGGTGACAATCAGGTGCTGGAGGCAGCGGGCATCACCAGCTACGCCGGCCGCTTTAGCAATCTGTTTCGACTCATCGATACCCATACCGCGATTGATTTCTTTCCCCGCAGCTTAATTGAAGCCTTCTCCGAGCAGCATGAGTTGGCGGCCGATTATCCCAATCTGGTCATTGATCAGCACCTGTTGCTGCGCTATCCCTACGCCCAGTTTTTCTTTGTCAGCCCGCGAGACAAGGCGCTGGCCGAGGCGCTGCAGCGTGGTCTGCAGCAAGCCTATGCCGATGGCTCGTTTCTGCGCTTTTTCCAGCAAAATCCGCGAGTCCGCGAGGCGCTGGCAGCCGCTAAGCTCGATAGCCGGCTGACGCTACAACTGGTCAACCCGGATTTAACCCCCGCCATGCAGACGATCCCCGCCCAATATTGGGAGTGGCCAGTGCAGAGCGGTGCTCACTGACCCCAGGCTCAAGGAGGAGCCATGAAATCACTCGATGACTGGTTTGCCGATTACGCTGTCTGCCATCGCCATCCGGGCAACATCGCCATCCACAAGGTGGCGGTACCCGGTATCTATCTGAGCGTTATCGGTCTGCTGCAATCCCTGCCGGGCGCCCCCGCTGCGTTGGGCTGGGGAGCGCTGGTCGCCATTCCCGCCCTGCTGTTTTACCTGCGCCTCTCGTTTGGGCTGTTTGCCGGCATGGCCCTGTTTACTGGCGCGGGCTTGTGGGGCTGGCACACGCTGGCCACCGTCACGCCCATCTGGCCTTGGGCGGTGGGGCTGTTTGTCCTGCTGTGGATAGCCCAGTTTGTCGGCCACCACTGGGAAGGAAAACGCCCGGCCTTTTTCACCGACCTGCAGTTTCTGCTGATAGGTCCTCTCTGGGTGCTGGCAGCGATCTACCGCCGACTGCGCCTGCCCTACTGATGTGAGGTTTCCATGAAATCCCCGCTCCTGCTTGCCCTGCCTCTGCTGCTCGGCACTGCGTATGCGACCGACGCCGATCGGGTTGGCGAGGTGAGCACCGCCTTCAAACTGTTTGGCCCCAACCACAAGATCGTTATCGAGGCATTTGACGACCCGCGCGTTGCCGGTGTCACCTGCTATCTGGCCCGCCCGAAAACCGGCGGCATCAAGGGCGGTCTGGGACTGGCCGAAGATCCGTCGCACGCCTCGCTCTCCTGTCATCAGGTTGGCCCGATCACCTTGCCCGCCAAGCTCAAAGCCGGTGAAGAGGTGTTTGATGTGAGCACCTCGCTGGTATTCAAGGAGCAGCGGGTCGTCCGATTCTATGACCAGAAGCGTAACGCGCTGGTCTATCTCACCTACAGCACGCGACTGGTGGACGGCTCCTACAAGAGCGCCGTCAGCGCGGTCCCCATCATGCCGTGGGGCTGATTTCAACAAGGAGACGGGTATGTACAAGACAGTTTTGGTGACCGGTGCCACCAGCGGGATCGGCCTTGCCCTGGTGCACGACCTCTGCCGCCGCGGTTATCGCGTGTATGCCACGGGGCGCAGCCAGGAGGCGCTGACGGCGCTGCAAGCCGAGACCGACTGCCTCGGTAGCACTGCCGACCTGACCGATCCGACGCAAGCGGTCGCTCTTTATGCCGCCGCCGAAGCGGCGCTGGGTCAGGTGGATGTCCTGATCAACAATGCCGGCGCCAACCACCGCAAGGCACTGCTGGCCGACACCACGCTGGAGGAGTTCGAGCTGCAGTATGCGCTGAACCTGCGCGCCCCCTACCTGCTCGGGCGTGAAGCGCTCAAGGCCATGGTGCCGCGCGGTCACGGCTACATCATCAACGTGGTCAGCACCTGCGCCCTGCGCCACCCTTCCCCCATGGGTATCTATGCCACCATGAAGAGCGGTCTGGCCAGCCTCAGCCAGG
The DNA here is from genome assembly GCF_900156095.1 of Aeromonas sp. RU39B. GTDB lineage: Bacteria > Pseudomonadota > Gammaproteobacteria > Enterobacterales > Aeromonadaceae > Aeromonas. The sequence continues at coordinate 85,326 of NZ_FTMJ01000009.1, read as the reverse complement.
TGATGATGAAGGAGGGCCAACCGCACGGACTCAAGGTCTCGACCCTCTATCCGGGCGGTGTCGATACCCCGTTTCGCAGCGAGGCCAAGCCCTACTACATGCTGCCCGACAGCGTCGCCACCACCATCGCCACCCTGCTGACGCTACCGCCAGACGTCATCGTGCACGAGATGACCTTCCGCCCGCCGTTTGAGCTGGAGTAATGGCAACCTGGCTGGCCAATCGGCCAGCCAATACCCCCACAGCTTGGCAGGTGATGCCGATCACACTTTGGTGTAAGGTGAAACCAGATCCTGTTCTGGAGTTCACGTCATGAAAATCGCCGTATTCAGCAGCAAGAGTTACGACAAGGAGTACTTCCACAAAGCCAATGCCGACTATGGTTTTGAGCTGGAGTTCTTCGATGTCCGGCTCGAGGCCAAGACCCTGCGACTGGCCCACGGTTTCCCGGTGGTCTGCCTGTTCGTTAACGACGATGCCGACCGCACTGTGCTGACCGAGCTGGCCCAGCACGGGACTCGTGTCATCGCCTTGCGCTGCGCCGGTTACAACAACGTGGATCTGACTGCGGCCAAAGAGCTGGGCCTGACCGTGGTGCGGGTGCCGGCCTACTCGCCCGAGGCAGTGGCCGAGCACGCTGTCGGCATGATGATGTGCCTCAACCGCCGCATCCATAAGGCCTATCAGCGCACCCGTGACGCCAACTTCTCCCTCGAGGGGCTGGTCGGTTTCAACATGTTTGGCCGCACCGCCGGGGTGATCGGCACCGGCAAGATCGGTATCGCTACCCTGCGTATCCTCAAAGGCTTCGGCATGCGCCTGCTGGTGAGCGACCCTTACCAGAATCCGGCGGCACTGGAGCTGGGCGCCGAGTATGTCGATCTCGACACCCTCTACCGTGAAGCGGATGTGATCTCGCTGCACTGCCCGCTGTTTCAGGAGAACTACCACCTGCTAAACAGCGCGGCCTTCGCCAAGATGAAGGACGGGGTGATGATCATCAACACCAGCCGCGGCGGCCTGCTCGATGCCAACGCGGCTATCGAAGCGCTCAAGAGCGGACGTATCGGCGCGCTGGGACTCGATGTCTACGAAGAGGAAGAAGAGCTGTTCTTCGAGGACAAATCCAACGAGGTGATTACCGACGACGTATTCCGCCGCCTGTCGGCGTGCCACAACGTCTTGTTCACCGGCCACCAGGCCTTCCTCACCCGTGAAGCGCTGCACGCCATTGCCGACACCACCTTAAGTAACGTCAAGGCATTCCATACCGGAACACGCAGCGGCAACGAAGTGGAATAACTCCGCAGCTTGAGTCCCCACTCCGCTTTGGGTAGGCTCTCCCTTTTGCCCGGGAGAACCTGCCCATGCATGTCGGATTTGATTACGGCACCTCCAACTGTGCCATGGCTGTGATGGAGCAGGGCACACCGCGACTGCTGACCCTCGGCGACGCCCCCTATCTGCCCTCTACCCTGCACGCGCCCCATCGCGATGCCATTGCCGGTCTACTGGTCGAACAGTTGCCGTCCTCGCGGCGCAACCGCTACCTTACCCTACGTGGTCCACAAATTCAGCGGGCACAGGCTCTGCGCCGTACCCTGCGCGAAGAGGGGCTGCCCGATCAGCTGAGCATGGGGGAAGCGGCCCTGCAGGCCTATCTGGAAGAGCCGGACGAGGGTTACTACATCAAGTCGCCCAAGTCGTTTCTCGGAGCCAGTGGCCTCAATAGCGCCCAGATCGCCCTGTTCGAAGATATCGTGCTGGCCATGATGCTGCAGGTGAAAGCACGCGCCGAAGCACTGCTCGGCCAGCCGGTTACCCGCGCCGTCATCGGTCGACCGGTCAACTTTCAGGGTCTGTCGGGTGAAGAGAGTAACCGTCAGGCGCTGGCCATTCTGAGCGAGGCAGCCAGTCTGGCTGGCTTTGATGAGGTGGCATTTCTGTTCGAACCGGTGGCCGCCGGCTTCGAGTTTGAGGCGCGCCTGAACGCCGACAGCACCGTGCTGGTGGTCGATATCGGTGGCGGAACCACCGACTGCTCCATGCTGCGCATGGGGCCGAGCTATCGCCAGCAGCTCGACCGCAGTGCCCAGATGCTGGGCCACAGCGGCCAGCGGATCGGTGGCAACGACTTCGATATTCGTTTAACCGTCGAGGGGATCATGCCACTGCTCGGCATGCACGAGTTGCTCAAAACCGGCAAGCCGCTGCCCCATCCCCTGTTTTGGGACGCTGCCGCCATCAACGACGTGGCGGCCCAGAGCCGCTTTTACGGCCTCACCACCGGTCGGCAGTTGCAGGACATGTTGCTCGACTGCCAGCCGGGCAGCCTGTTGCCACGCCTGATTCGTCTGCGCGAACACAAGCTGAGCCATCAGGTGGTGTGGCGCGCCGAACGCGGCAAGATTGCCCTGTCGAGCGAGGCGCAAAGCCAGCAGCCACTGGATGAGCTGGATGCCGGCTTGCATGCCGTGCTGACCCGCAACCAGCTGGCGCTGGCTGCCGAGCCGCTACTCGAGAAGATTGGCGAGCTGATGGATGAAGCCATTCGCCAAGCCGGTACCCGTCCCGATACCATCTTCGTCACCGGCGGCAGTGCCAAATCGCCGCTGCTGGCCGAGTTTATCCGCCAGCGTCTGCCCGGTATTCAGGTTGCTGGTGGCGATGATCTTGGCTCGGTGGCGGCCGGTCTGGCCCGTCATGCTGAGCGACTGTTTGGCTAGCGACGCGACAGGGGTGGTCGGTTTGCGACCAGCGCCCCCTGTCGCCCAGCGCACTCGCCCCTTATCCTGTGGCTCCACTGTGGAGCCATAGCGAATGAACCGACTGATTGCCCTTCTTCCCTGTCTGCTGCTGGCAGCTTGCAGCAGCCATCTGCCAACCGAGCAGCAGCTGATGCACCATCACTGGGTGTTGGAGAGCGTCAACGAGCAGGCGGTACAGGCCGATCCCGGCAGTGCACCGGACTTGGAGATTGGCGAGAACTTCACGATCAACGGCATCGCCGGCTGCAATCGCTACTTTGGTAAAGCCAACCTCGATGATGACCGTTTTTGGGTGACCAGCCTCGGCCACACCAACATGACCTGTGATACGCCGCTCGACCGGGTCGAGCAACAGGTGCTCGCCATGCTGCAGGAGGGGGCCACCCTGCGCCAGGAGTCGCAATGGTTGGTGCTGGAGGGACGCTACACGCTGCGTTACCGTTTGGAAGACTGGAAATAAAAAAGCCGGCTGCAAGAGCCGGCGAATCAATCAGAAAAACAGATGTTCCACACAGTGCTGGAAAATGTTTGAGCCACACGCGGTCATAGTGCTGCTCAGCAGGTGAACAAGGTCTGAACATCTATCGACGAAAGAGGCAGCCGTTGCTGTCATGTGGCACAATAAGTTCAGTACGCAAGGGAGAGTGCCGCCGCCATGTCGATGGAGCACCTGTTTGACCGCATTGAACAGCTACCCCCGATTCCCCAACTGCTGCATGAACTGATGCAGAGTTTTGCTGACGATAGCGTCTCGGTTGACGAGATCGCCGGCAAGATCGCCATGGACCCGGTGATCAGCGTCAAACTGCTGCAAATGGCCAACTCGGCTGCTTTTCATCGCGGCAGCGATGTCACCTCCATCGAGCAGGCAGTTATCCGCCTTGGCTTTAACCGCTTGCGATCACTGGTGGTGGCACTGGGGCTGATGCACAGCTTCGCCACTCCCAATGACTTTGATCGCAACCGCTTCTGGACCAACACCTTTCAGACCGCCTCAATTGCCCGCATTCTGGCCGAGCAGTGTGGCAGCGTCGAACCGGATACCGCTTTTACCTGCGCCCTGATCCACAACATCGGTGAACTGCTGCTACAAACCACCATGCCAGGCGAGGCGGCCCTGATCGATCTGGCCATCAGCCGCGGCACCCAGCGGGTACAAGCCCAGCGCGACACACTCGGGTTCGACTACGCCCAGCTCGGCGCCGAGCTGGCGCGGCGCTGGCGCCTCTCCGGCACCTTTGTCACCGCGATCGCCCAGCAGCTCGACCCGCTGGCCTATGAGCCGGTCAGCCGCGAAGCGGTATTGATCCGGCTGGCGACCTTTGTATCTTACGCCTGGAATGCTGGCGTACCCGCTCGCGCCATCGTGGCGCGCTTTCCCAAGCCGCTGGCCGAACCGCTGGGACTTGATCCCAGTAAACTTGCCAATCAGCTGGAAATCCTGCATGAACAGGGCAATGCCCTGGCTGACATACTGACGACACAATGAGCACACCTTTTCTGTTTCATCCCCAGGTCGCCCCCTGGTTTCGTGCCACTGGCGACCACCTGCAACTGACCCTGTTTACCGACGGCGATGCCGGCTTTAGTGAAGTATTGCTGCGCCTGGAGCCTGACAACGAAGAGATCCTGCTACCGATGCAGCCGTTGGCCCGTCAAGGGCGCCTGCAAATCTGGCAGATCACCTTGCCGCTGCCAGCCAGCCAAGAGCAGCACCTCTACTGCTTCAAGTGCCTGACCGACGAGGAGCAGTGGTGGCTGCACGGTGCCGGGGTAACACCCGCTATGCCGGGACGCGAGACCCACTTTCGCTACAACAGCGACCACCGGCCACCGCACTGGGTGCCGGATCAGGTGTTCTACCAGATCTTCCCCGACCGATTTTGCAACGGCGATCCGGCGCTGGATGTGCGCAGCAACGAATATGACTATCGCGGCCAACCTGTAGTGCAAAAAGCCTGGGGCGAGCCGGTCGGTAGCGCCGAAGATGGCAGCAGCGCCTGTGAGTTTTATGGCGGCGATCTGCCCGGCATCGACCAGAAGCTGCACTACCTGCAATCGCTCGGAGTGACCGCGCTCTATCTCAACCCGATCTTTGCCTCACCCAGCAACCACAAGTACGACACCCAGGACTACTACCGGGTTGACCCGCACTTTGGCAGCAACGAGCAGCTCGCCCAGCTGACCCGCAACCTGCATCAGCGTGGCATGCGCATCATTCTGGATGCGGTGATTAACCACACCTCGGCCGAGCACCCCTGGTTCTCGTCGCCAGAAGGGGCTAATGTCAGCCAGAGCTCGCCGTGGCGCAGCTTCTATACCTTTGATGCGCAAGGTGATTACGTTAGCTGGAAGGGGGTACGCAGCCTGCCCAAGCTGAACTTTGCCAGCGAACAGGTGCAAGACGTGGTCTACCGGGCAGACAATGCCATCCTGCGTCACTGGATGCGGGCCCCCTATCAGATCGATGGCTGGCGCTTTGACGTGATTCACATGCTTGGCGAGCATGGCAGTGCCCAGGGCAATACCCAGCATGTGCGCGCTATTCGCAGCGCGGTGAAGCAGGAGAATCCCGAGGCCTATGTGCTCGGCGAGCACTTCTTTGAGGCCAGCCAGTGGTTACAAGGCGATCAGGAAGATGGCGCCATGAACTACTACGGCTTCGCCCACCCGATCCGCGCCTTCCTGGCCGGAAAGGATATCGCTTACCACCCGATCAAAATCAGCGCCGCTGACCTCGACGCCTGGCTGCATCAAACTCGCTCGCGGATTCCGTTTGCCAATCAGTTGGCCCAGCTCAACCTGCTCGACAGCCATGACACCGCCCGCTTCCTGCATCTGCTGGAGGGCGACCGCGCTCGCATGACGCTGGCCGTGACCCTGCTGATGACCTATATCGGCGTGCCTTGCGTCTATTACGGCGACGAGGTGGGGATGCAGGGGGGCAACGACCCGGATTGTCGTCGCTGCTTCCCGTGGGACAGTACCCAGTGGGACCATCTGCTGCACGATCACTACCGGCGCCTGATCCAGCTGCGCAAGCAGCGCCCGGCCCTGCGCCGTGGCGATATGCAGACCCTCTATGCTGGCGACCATACCCTCGCCTTTGCCCGCTCGCTGGAGAGCGATCTGGTGCTGGTGGCCTGCAACCGCCACCCAAGCAATCCTCGCGATATCACCCTGCCCATCTGGCAGACCGGCCACAGCACCCAGCGTTTCTGTGATGCCATGACGGGTCAGCCGATCGACGCCATCAATGGCGAGCTATCACTGCAACTGCCGCCGTGTTCGGTGCAAATTCTGGTTGCCAGTTAAGCCTCTCTTCTGCCCGGCCTTTGCCCCGCGCCGGGCAGAAGATTAGAATGAGCGTCAATTATGCAACCGGATAGTCCTATGTCTGACCAGCAACCCGTGACCCTGGCGGTCGCCATCACCACCTTCAACAGCATGCGCTGCCTCCCCCAGGTCCTCGACAGCCTCGATGGATTGGCTGAACGGGTCGTTATTGTCGACTCTGGCTCAACCGATGGCACCCGTGACTACGCCCGCGAGCGGGGCTGTGTCGTCATTGAGCGCCCCTGGCCCGGCCCGCTCAAGCAGAAGGTGTTTGCCATGGAGCAGTGCGAACCTGCCAAGTGGATTCTGCTGCTCGACTCCGATGAGTCGCTAGAGCCCGAGCTCAGAGCCGACATGGAGCGCGTCATTCGCGAAGATGATCCGGCGATTGCCGCTTGGGAATTCCAGCGCAAGATTTGGTTCCTAGGCGGCTGGCTGCATCATATGTATCAGCCGGAGTGGCGACTGCGTCTGATGCGCAGCGGACAGTGGCGGATGGAAGGCAAGATGGGCCTCTACCACGACAAGCTGGTAACCGATGGCAAGGTGGGGCAGCTCAAGGGCATCTGTCGCCACGACTCCTATGCCGACATCAAAGATGCCATCCTGCGCGCCCAACGCTACGCCGAACGGGCGGTCGGACGCGAGCTCAAGGGCGGCCGCTGGTATGACTTCGTCTGGTGCATCGTCGATGTGCTGTGGCGTCACGGCATTCGTCAGCGCGCCTTCCTTGATGGCAAGCGTGGCCTGATCATGCTGGGGATCACCATGGCATCCAAGCTGATTCGCCAGTCTTATCTGTGCGAACAACGCCTCAATCCGCGCCCCAAAGACTGGGATAACCCGGTGGTCTGATGCAACAAAAAACGGGCTCTTGTGAGCCCGTTTTTTGTTAGTCCTAACGCCAGAAACCGGGCGCCCAGGCGGCGATGGCCTCGGCCACTGGCCGTGGCTCGATCTGGCTCATATCTTCCGGATGGTCGCTATCAGCGGGTGGGCTAAACGCCAAATGGCGCCCTTCGCTGTTTAACGGTCGCCAGCGCAGCGGGGTGGCAGAGCGGCGCATCGGGAAGAAACCGACCGTCGGCACGTCCAGTGCAGCGGCGATATGCAGTGGACCGGTGCTGCCAGCCATAAACAGTGCAGCATTGGCAATCACCTGACAGAAGGTGGGCAGACCGTCGCGTGAGCGATAGATCCAACCATTACCACCGTGAGCCAGCAGCTCGGCCGCCAGTTGCTCAGCCATCTGCTCTTCACCGGGACCGGCAGTCAGGATGCACTGCAACTCGGGCAGGGCATGGTTGAGCTTGATGATGATGCGGGCGTATTGCTCAATGCTGAGGTTGTTGGCCGAGCCACCGCTGCCGGCATGCACCAGCAGCCAGGGGCGCTCTGCATCCACATTCAGTTGCGCGGCAACCTGCTGGCGCACAGTGCTCAGCACCTCAGGAGCAAACTTGAGATAAGGCGCCTGCACTGATGCCGCAGGTGCGCCCTGGTCGGCCAGGTAACGGCGGATCAGATCGAGGTTGTAATCCCACTCCGGCTTTTCCGAGCGCGACCGGCGCTGGGTCAGGCGGTGGTTATAGAGCACTTGGGCCAGCTTGGTGGCCGGGGCCAGACGGTAGGGAATACCGGCCTTCCACATCAACATGGCGTTGCGAGCATTGGAAAATAGGCAGATGGCGACGTCGAACGCCTTGTCGCGAATGGTGGCAAGTAGCGCCTGTTGCTGCTCCTTGTCACCCTTGCGACCCGGATCGATGATCACCTCGTCAATCCAGGGGCAGAGCCGGGCCAGCGGCGCCGTATAAGAGGGCACCAGGGCGGTCACATGACAGGGATGGGACTGCTTGAGCATGGCAAAGCTGGGCCAGGCCAGCATGAAGTCACCGATCTTGTCGTTGCGCACCACCAAAATACGTTTCATGACAACCTCATCGGGTCCCGGACACCGTATCCGGGGGAATCTTTTATGGTGCGCTATTCTTGCCTGACAGACTGCACATCTCAAGCGGCGGCCGTATAATGCGGCCAATTTCGATTGCAGGAGAGCACCTCATGAGCCAACGGGTCATCTATCCCGGCACCTTCGACCCCATCACCAACGGCCACAGCGATCTGATTGAGCGGGCAGCCCGATTGTTTGGCGAGGTGATCGTCGGCGTGGCGGCCAGCCCCAGCAAGCGCCCGCTGTTTGATCTCGATGAACGGGTGGCGCTGGCGCGCGAGATTACCGCTCACCTGCCCAACGTCAGCGTGGTCGGCTTCTCCGGCTTGCTGGTGGACTTTGCCAAGACCCACGGCGCCACCGTGCTGGTGCGCGGCCTGCGCGCAGTCTCCGACTTCGAGTATGAATTCCAGCTGGCCAACATGAACCGGCGCCTGATGCCGGAGCTAGAAAGCGTCTTTCTGACCCCGGCCGAGGAGAACTCGTTTATCTCCTCCACCTTGGTCAAAGAGGTGGCGCTGCACGGCGGCAATATCGCGCAATTTGTCGATGCCCGCGTCGCAAGCGCCATCGCGGCCAAGCTGGCCACGCGGCAGAGCTGAATCAGTGCTGGCAGTGGGGGCAGAAAAAGGTATTACGCTGCCCCAGTCGCATTGACTGGATCTCGCTGCCACAGACCGGGCAAGGCTGTCCGGCCCGGCCATACACCTGCAACCGCTGCACAAAGTAACCCGGTTTGCCGTCGGCACTGGTGAAATCCTTGAGGGTGGTCCCCCCTTGGGTGATGGCCTCGGCCAGCACCCGCTTTATCTCCGCCACTAGCGTCGCCAGCCGCTCATGACTGATATTGCCCGCTGCCCGCTTGGGATGAATGCCGGAGGCAAACAGCGCCTCGTTGGCGTAGATGTTTCCCACCCCGACCACCACCTGGTTATCCATCAGAAACTGTTTGATGGCAGTGGTGCGCCCTTTGGCTTTGGCCTGCAGATAATCCACCGAAAACCCCTCGGTGAGCGGCTCGGGTCCCAGCTTGGCGAGCAGAGTGTGCGCTTCGGCAGCATCACGCGTCCACAGCAGGGCACCGAAGCGGCGCGGATCGTTGAGCCGCAGCAATTTGCCGTTTTCCAGCTCGATATCCACATGGTCATGTTTCTCGGTCGGCGTGCCGATTGGCAACACCCGCAGACTACCCGACATCCCCAGATGCAAAATGGCAGTGCCGAAATCGGTCTCGAGCAGCAGGTATTTAGCGCGCCGGCTAACCCGGCGGATAGTGAGCCCGGCCAACTCCTGAATCTCGCCGGGCACCGGCCAGCGCAAGCGGCCATCACGTACCACCACCCGGGTCACCGTGACCCCGGTCAGCCAGGGAGCAATGCCCTGACGGCTCACTTCAACTTCTGGCAACTCCGGCATAACAACCTCTTATTGGCTGGTGGCGTGGGGAGAGAGTAGCGCCCGATACTGTTCGGCACTCAGGGTGAGCCAGCGGTCTGGCGGCAGCAGGGCAGCGTAGTGCCCATTGTCTTGATAGAGGCCGATCTCAATCGGCTCGGCCTGCCCGGCCACCCACACCTTGAGCACTATCGGCACACCGCGCAGCGCGGTGGTGGGCGGTAACAGCCACTGGCTCCACTGATGAAGACGACCATCCAGTGCGGCGCCATCCAGCCCCAAGTCCGGCACGCTGCGCCAGCTTTGGCCAATTCGCTCGATTTGCCAGCTGGGCCCCTGCCAAGTGAGTACGACCGCATCTGCCGGCAGCAAGGTGCGTGCACGCTGGGCGCTGTTGACCTCCTGCATCTGCTCCATCCGGTGCAGCAGGGTAATCGCCAGCAATACACCGACGATAATGACGTTGTTCCACCCCCTGCGGGACAGTCTGAACATGGGCGTTCTCCTTGTGTTGCAGGCAGTGTACTGTGGATTGCAGGCATAAAAAAACCCAGCCTAAGCCGGGTTTTTTGCAAGCAGGATCAATTACTTGATCTTGCCTTCTTTATAGATCACATGCTGACGGACGACCGGATCAAATTTCTTGATCTCCATCTTCTCGGGCATGGTGCGCTTGTTCTTGGTAGTGGTGTAGAAGTGACCAGTACCGGCGCTGGAGTTCAGGCGAATTTTTTCGCGAATACCCTTAGCCATGATTTACCTCTTATACCTTCTCGCCGCGGGCGCGCAGTTCAGCCAGAACGGCCTCAACGCCACGCTTGTCGATGATACGCATGCCCTTGGCAGATACGCGCAGGCTTACGAAGCGCTTTTCACTCTCAACCCAAAAACGGTGAGTGTGCAGGTTCGGCAGGAAACGACGCTTGGTAGCGTTGTTAGCGTGCGAACGGTTGTTACCAACAGCCGGACGCTTGCCGGTTACTTGGCATACTCTAGACATGTCAGTCTCTCCAAATCTTACTTCTTGCTCGAGCAAATATTTGCCCCGCTGGCCTTCGATTGCGGGGCAAACAGAAGGCGGCATTTTATACAGCATCCACGATCAAAGATCAACTAAAACGGGGCCCAGCGCCGTTATAACCAACCGCGCTCGGCAAAGGAAACCGTGATGCCATCACCGATCACCAGATGATCCAAGACTCGCACATCGATCAGGGCCAGTGCAGAGAGGATCCGCTCCGTCAACTGTCGATCGGCCCGGCTGGGTTCAGCCACGCCGGATGGGTGATTATGCGCCAGAATGACGGCGGCTGCATTATGTTTGAGGACGATCCGCACAATTTCCCGTGGCCAGACGCTGGCAGAGCCCAGAGTTCCCTGAAACAACTCCTCCTGATGGATCACCCGATGCTGGTTATCCAAAAGCAGGATCACGAAGATCTCGCGCTCCCGGTCGCGCAGGCTGGCCTGCAGATAATCCCGCGTCAGCTGTGGGCTGGTCAGGGCATCCCCCCGCTCCAGTTGCTGGGCCAGATGGCGGCGCGCCATCTCCAGTACGGCCTGCAATTGCACGAACTTGGCCTCGCCCAAGCCATGGCCACGACAGAAATCGCGCCGCTCGGCGCTAAGTAGCGCCCGCAGCGAGCCATACTGATGCAACAGAGTGCGGGCCAGCGTCACCGCATCCATGCCGCTCACTCCGGTGCGCAGAAAAATTGCCAGCAATTCAGCATCTGACAAGGCTTGCGCCCCCTTTTGCAACAGCTTTTCCCGTGGCCGCTCTGCGGCCGGCCAATCCTTGATTGCCATGCGATGCCCTCCCCGACCTGACAAAACCATAGTCGCTGCTGGCTATCCGGCAACTTGAGCTGGGCCTCTGTCCTGGCGCGGGTGGTGTGATATCTTAGCCAGCCTGTCATCACGACTTCGGACAACCCCATGGAACTGGCTGATAAGCGAATTCTGCTTGGCATCAGCGGCGGCATTGCTGCCTACAAGAGCGCAGAGCTGGTGCGCCGCCTGAAAGATCAGGGCGCCGACGTGCGTGTCGTCATGACCCGCTCGGCCAAGGAGTTCATCACCCCGCTGACCCTGCAAGCTGTCTCCGGCCATCCGGTGGCGGACAGCCTACTCGACCCGGCCGCTGAAGCTGGCATGGGCCATATCGAATTGGCGAAATGGGCTGATTTGGTCTTGATCGCCCCCGCCAGCGCTAACCTGATGGCGCGCATGGCCGCCGGCATGGGCGATGAGCTGCTCACCACCCTCTGTCTGGCGACACCGGCACCGGTGGCCTTGGCGCCGGCCATGAACCAGCAGATGTACCGTAATCCCGCCACCCAAGCCAATCTGGCCACCCTGGCCAGTCGCGGCATTCTGCTGTGGGGCCCGGATTCGGGCAGTCAGGCGTGTGGCGATGTAGGGCCGGGGCGCATGCTCGACCCGCTGGAACTGGTACAGCGCTGCGCGTTGCAGCTGCAAGGCCCTCAACCACTGGCCGGACTGCATCTTCTGTTGACCGCTGGCCCGACCCGCGAGGCTCTTGATCCGGTGCGTTTTATCAGTAATCACAGCTCCGGCAAGATGGGCTTTGCGCTGGCTCGCGCCGCCGCCGAAATGGGGGCGCGCGTGACGCTGGTGAGCGGGCCAGTCAACCTGCCGACACCGACTGGCGTGACCCGTATCGACGTGGAGAGCGCGCAGCAGATGCACGATGCCGTGCACGCTGCCGTGGCTGACAGTCAGATTTTTATCGGCTGCGCCGCCGTGGCCGACTATCGCGCTGCAGCCATCAGCCCTCAGAAAATCAAAAAAACCGCCGATAATGAAGAGTTGGTACTGACGCTGGTGAAAAACCCGGACATCATCGCCAGCGTGGGCGCCCTGCCGAACAAGCCGTTTACCGTCGGGTTTGCCGCTGAAACGGTGGATGTGGAACAATACGCCCTCGGCAAACTGCAGCGTAAACGTCTCGACATGATCGCAGCGAATGATGTCTCCCGTGCCGGTCAGGGTTTCAACTCTGACGACAATGCACTGACGGTCTTCTGGCCAGGTGGTAGCCAAGAGCTGCCGCTGGCCGACAAGCTGTCGATTGCCCGCCACCTGCTGACACTGGTGGTTGAACATTATCAGTGCGACCACCGTGGTCGCCCGTAACATTACAAGCATCCATGACGACACAGATTGAAGTAAAAATCCTCGACTCCCGTATCGGTAGTGACACCTATCCGCTGCCCGCCTATGCCACGCCGGGCTCTGCCGGTATGGACCTGCGCGCCCTGCTGGATGCACCGCTGACGCTGGCGCCCGGTGATACCACCCTGGTGCCGACCGGTCTGGCCATTCACATCAAGGATCCGGGACTGTGCGCCACCATCCTGCCCCGCTCCGGGCTGGGTCATAAGCACGGAATCGTGCTGGGCAATCTGGTCGGTCTGATTGACTCGGATTATCAGGGCCAGCTGATGGTCTCGGTCTGGAACCGCGGCAAGGATACGTTCACCATGCAACCGGGCGAGCGGATTGCCCAGCTGGTGATCCTGCCGGTAGTTCAGGCCAGCTTCCAGGTGGTCGCTGAGTTTGATCAGAGTGAGCGCGGGGAAGGTGGTTTCGGCTCTTCCGGCCGGCAATGAATGCTGACTGGTCCTGGGAAAGGCCAAAAGAATAAAGATAAGCCTTTGTTTTAGGGGAAAATATGGCAAGCAGTCAATTGAAGCAGAGCCGACGGGAGCAAATTCTGCAGGCCCTGGCAAGGATGCTGGAGACCAGCCCTGGGCAACGCATCACCACGGCCCGGCTGGCTGCCGAGGTCGGCGTGTCGGAAGCGGCGCTGTATCGGCACTTTCCCAGCAAGGCCCGCATGTTCGAAGGGCTGATCGATTTTATCGAGGATTCCCTGCTGTCGCGGGTCAACATCATCATGGCAGAAGAGAAGGACACCATGGCCCGCTGCCATCACATCCTGCAACTGCTGCTGATGTTTGCCGAACGCAACCCCGGTATCACCCGGATCCTCAACGGCGATGCTCTGCTCGGTGAGAACGACCGCCTGCGCGATCGCATCGGCCTGCTGTTTGACAAGCTGGAGACCCAGATCAAGCAGGTGCTGCGTGAAAAACGCCTGCGCGAAGGCCAGGGCTTCCAACTCGACGAGACCATGCTGGCCAACCTGCTGCTGGCCTATGCCGAAGGGCGCATCAGCCAGTTTGTCCGCTCCGAATTCAAGCTCAGGCCCAGCGCCGGCTTCGAGGAGCAGTGGCTGTTTATCCGCAATCAACTGCTGCAAAGCTGATCGCCAGGGGAGGCCGCTGCCTCCCCTGTGATTTTGCGCGACGATTACTGTCGCCATCGCATGATTTAATGGTCCATCACCCACCTTGCACGAGGAAACACGATGGAACCGGAGATCATCAACCAGGCACAGAGCTGGCTGGTCCACAATCAGGGCCTCATCATCGAATATGCGGTGAACATCGCCGCTGCGCTACTCACGCTGCTGGTGGGCTACTTTGCCGCCAATCTGCTCAGTGGCGGCGTGGTCAAGGTGATGAAGGCGCGCCGTCTCGACGCCACCGTGACCGAGTTTGTCGGCAGCATCCTCAAATACGCCATCCTGGTCTTCGTGGTGATTGCTGCGCTGGGCCGGGTCGGGGTGCAGACTGCCTCGTTTGTCGCCATCATCGGTGCCGCCGGTCTGGCTATCGGTCTGGCCCTGCAAGGTTCGCTCTCTAACTTTGCTGCCGGGTTCCTGCTCATCATCTTCCGCCCGATCAAGGCCGGTGAGTTTATCGAGGTGGCGGGAACCGCCGGCGTGGTACAGTCGGTACAACTGTTTACCACCACACTCACCACCGGTGACAACAAGATGGTGGTGGTACCCAATTCCGCCATTCTCAATGGCACCATCGTCAACTACTCACGCATGGCTCAGCGCCGGGTCGATATGACCTTCGGCATTGGCTATGGCTCTGACCTGCGCAAAGCCAAGAGCATACTGGCGCGGCTAGTAGCCGAAGACAGCCGTATTCTGCGCACGCCCGAGGTCACCATTGCCGTGGCGGCACTGGCCGACTCGTCGGTTAACATCGTGGTGCGCCCCTGGGTTAACAGCGCCGATTACTGGCCGGTCTGGTTCGATTTTCACGAAAAGGTAAAGCTGGCGTTTGATGCCGAAGGTATCGAGATCCCCTTCCCGCAGCAGGTGGTGCATCTGCAGCAGGAGCGCACCCAATAAGCGGCGCGACACGCTTGCCGCATAAAGTGTGCAGGCAGGCGCGGCACAAGTGGGCAAAAGGCGGTAAAATGGCGGCAATGACAAGGAGATTGCCATGATTGACCCGAAGAAACTGGAAGAAATTGCCAAGCAGATCCACAACGCCATGCCGCCCGGGATCAAGAGCATGGGCGAAGAGGTAGACAAGAAGGTGCGTCAGGTACTGCAAGCCCAGCTGGGCAAGTTGGACCTAGTGAGCCGCGAAGAGTTCGACGTGCAGACCAAGGTACTGCTGCGCACTCGTGAGAAGCTGGCTGCACTGGAAACCAAGCTGGAGCAGCTTGAGCAACAACTGGCCGCCAAGCAAGAATAACTGCTGGTTGTCATAACAAACCCCCTGCCAATGCGGGGGTTTTGTCTATTCGAATGACACGTTAAGCTGATGCCAGGCCAGCTTGCCGCGCTCTTTGGCCTGATACATGGCCCGGTCTGCCACCTCCAGCGCCTGCTCAAAGCTGATGCCGGGTTCATGCCACAGCGCAATGCCGATACTCATCCCCACCCGCAGCAGACTGTTGGGATCAGGCACATACTCCACCGCCCGCGCCAACAGCGCATCGGCCAGCTCACCAAAGGTATGATGAGTGGCGCCAGGGACGTGCACCACAAACTCGTCACCGCCATAGCGACCACACAGGGCTGACTCAGGCAGCATGCTGCGCAGCCAGTCGGCCATGCGCTGCAAGACCCGATCGCCACACACGTGGCCAAGCTGGTCATTGACCACCTTGAAATCATCCAGATCGATAAACATCAGCGCCCCACTGGTGCGCTGACTGCGCTGTTCAAACGCATGCCGAAATGCCTGCCGGTTAAGTAGACCGGTCAATGCATCGGTATTGGCCTGCAGGGAGAGGCGACGCTCGTACTCTTTGCGCTGGGTGACATCGATATGAGCGCCCATGATACGCACCGGCTCACCGTGAGAGTCCCACTCCAACACTCGTCCGCGATCCCACAGCCAGGTGATCTCGCCTTTCGGATTGATGGTGCGGTACTCCGCCTCATAAAACGGCAACTGGCCGCTGAGGTGGCCAAAGTAACTACCGAGCGCATGCTCGCGATCTTCCGGATGCAACTTGGCCCGCCACACATCAAAGTGCGGCGCCATATCCCCTTCCCGAAAATTCTGCAGGTTAAACACCCGCAGCTCGCCGGTACGCACCATTCCCTGCCAGACACAGATACCGGTGCCATCAAGGGTGGCATTGAGCTTCTCGAGCAGCAGGCGGTTGTCTTCCTCAAGGCGCGCCACTTCTGCACGCAAACGAGCAAGCTCTTGCTGGACGGGGTCACATTCATGCCCAACCTGCGGATCACCGAGGCACTGCCCGAGGGGCACACCTTCAGCCGGGTTTACAGACTCTCCGGTCAATACCACATACTCCTAGGGCTGGCACGCCAGCTGGTCAGGTTCTTGCTGCGGGTAGTGGACATCTGTCCAGCCGTGCAGACCATCGTTGTTAGGATGGCAATATGATGGAATTTAACGGGAAACCGCACAGACAGGAATAGAGGCACGGCTCTTTTTTCAATCAGAAAACCGTAAACCGGGCAATCGGCTGTCTCGTTTCAGCGATTGGCGGCGATTGAGGCGTGCATTGCATCCCGATGGTGCGGCGAAGGAAAACTGGACAGTTGCCGATGGCCCCCCGGAGCGAGTCCGAAGGGCGCTGGCATCAGATAAATTCGTAAGCGTCGCCGAAGATACGCTCGGGCTCAGCGCCCAGCAGCTTGAAGTCTTCACGCGCAGCACCAGCCATCTCAAAGCGGCCAGCGACATAGATGTCGTACTCGTTGAGGCTGACGAAGTCATCCATGATGGCCTTGTGGACCAGGCCGGTACGACCTTGCCACTGCTGATCCGGCTCTTGCACCACCGGAATAAAGGTGAGCGGTGCATAGCGACTCTCAAGCGCCTTCATCTCATCCGACTCATAGATCCAGTGGGCCTGACGTACGCCCCAGTAAACAAATACCGGGCGCTGGCTGCCACTATCGACCAACTGCTGCAGAATGGAGCGGACATAGGAGTAGCCTGTGCCGCCTGCCATCAGGATCAACGGACGGGGCGATTCGTCACGCAAGAACGCCTTGCCAGCGGCCAGTTCGACCTCAATCTCACCCTGCTCACGCATGCGGGCCAGGACCTGGCCGGCATAGGCATTTTCGGGGGTGGCACCAATTTGCAGCTCCAACCCGGCACGGGTCGGGGCATTGGCAATCGAGAACGGGCGCTTGTCCGAATTGCTCATCACCACCAGCAGGTATTGGCCCGCCTTGAATGTGACCTCCTGCACCGGCTCGAGAGCCACGTGCCAGATAGTCTCTACTACTTCGCGCAACTCGGTTACGCGGCACTTGATACGCTGCATTGATTTCCTTATTCGGTGGCTCGCCACCACGCTCATGTCATCGTTATTGTGGGCATCCCGCTGTGGATGTACCCATTAGTCGAGAATACCCAATTCATCCCAGATCGCATCAATCTTTTGCTTGATCGCCTCATCCTGAACGATTGGCGTGCCCCATTCGCGGCTGGTTTCACCCGGCCACTTATTGGTGGCATCCAACCCCATCTTGGAGCCCAGCCCGGATACCGGTGAGGCAAAATCAAGGTAATCAATCGGCGTGTGCTCAATGAGCGTGGTATCACGCGCCGGGTCCATCCGGGTGGTGATAGCCCACATCACATCCTTCCAGTCCCGGGCGTTCACATCGTCATCGCAAACAATCACGAACTTGGTATACATGAACTGGCGCAGGAACGACCAGACCCCCAGCATCACCCGCTTGGCATGGCCCGGATAACGCTTCTTGATGGTGACCACCGCCATCCGGTAAGAGCACCCTTCCGGCGGCAGGTAGAAATCGACGATCTCGGGGAACTGCTTTTGCAGCAGCGGAACGAACACCTCGTTGAGCGCCACGCCAAGCACCGCCGGCTCATCGGGCGGCCGCCCGGTGTAGGTGGTGTGGTAGATGGCATCTTTACGCATCGTCATGTGGGTGATGGTAAAGACCGGGAACTCGTCCACCTCGTTGTAATAACCGGTGTGATCGCCATAAGGGCCTTCCGGTGCCAGCTGGCCTGGCTCGATATAGCCCTCCAGCACAATCTCGGCACTGGCCGGCACTTCCAGATCGCAGCTCACCGCCTTGATCACTTCGGTGCGACTGCCGCGCAGCAGCCCGGCAAAGGCATATTCGGAGAGCGTATCCGGCACTGGCGTCACGGCGCCGAGAATGGTGGCCGGATCGGCGCCAAGCGCCACCGCAACCGGGAACCGTTCACCAGGATGCGCCTCCTGCCACTCACGAAAATCGATGGCCCCGCCGCGATGATCGAGCCAGCGCATAATGAGCTGGTTCTTGCCGATCTTCTGTTGGCGATAGATGCCAAGATTCTGCCGTTTCTTATAGGGCCCACGGGTCACGGTGAGGCCCCAGGTGACCAGCGGGGCGACGTCACCCGGCCAGCAGTGCTGGATCGGCAGGCGATCGAGGTCAACCTGTTCACCGGTCAACACAATCTCCTGACAGGGCGCCGACGAGAGGTTGCGCGTCGGCATGTTGAGCACCTGCTTGAAGATCGGCAGCTTCTCCATCAACTCGCGAAATCCCTTGGGCGGTTCCGGCTCTTTGAGATAGGAGAGCCAGGTGCCGACCTGGCGCAGGGCGCCCACGTCCGGCTGCCCCATCCCCATAGCGACCCGGTCCGGCGTGCCGAACAGATTGGCCAGCACCGGCATGGCATAGCCTTTGGGATTTTCAAACAGCAGGGCCGGACCACCGGCACGCAGGGTCCGGTCGCAAATCTCGGTCATCTCGAGGTAGGGATCGATCTCGTGGCTGATCCGCTTGAGCTGGCCAGCGGCCTCCAGCTGTCCGATAAAATCGCGTAAATCCTTGTATTTCATGAGTCTATGCTCCGAATTCAAGAGCGGACAGTATACCTGCAAGCCCGATTACGGGCGACCCAGTTCGGGCCGTTTTGCCGGTCCCATCTGATCGTGCAACAGGCGGTCGGCTAGCAGAATCAGCTGCAGCGACTCCTCGCGTGGTTTCAGCAGCCGCGACAGGGACACCCCTTGCGGTCCGATGCCGAGCTCGCGCTGCAGATAGTCACGCGCCTTGACCGGCAACGGCTGCAAGCCGCCCAATGTCAGCATGGCGCGCGAATTGAGGGCAGGAATACGGGCGGCAGCCAGCAGCAGATCACCAGCGGTGCTGCCTTGATGGAAGCGGGTCACCAGCGACACCGCCTGCAAAGAAGCACTATCCACCGGCCGGCTCCATAAGGCGCGAAACAGCTCTGGCTCTCCGGTGTGCGACAGCAGGGCGTAGGCCAACTGGTTATCGGGCAAGAACAGGGCACTGCGAGCCAGCTCGCGGGCCAATCCCTGCAATACCGGCAGCGGAGCGCCGGGCAGGGCCGCCAGCAGAGCACTCTGCTGACGCATCACATCGGGATTATTGAGGCGATAGAGTGAACGCAGCACAAAATTGCCTTGCTGCAGCTGCACTGAATATTGAGCTTGCCAGTCGAGTTGCTGCCAGGATTGCAGCAGATTGCGCGCCAGCGCCGGATAGTCATGGCGAGGTAGCGAGACCAGAAAGCCATCACGGGTTATTTCGTCAAAATCCTGGGCGACCCGCTGTGCCTGGGCATTAACCCAGCTGCGCACCGACTCCTGTGGGCGCTCCAGCGGACTTAACGATTGCAGTAGCAGCCAGCGCAGCTGCTCGGCATCGGGGTCAGGCAAGGTAACCAGCAAAGCCTCCAGGGCATCCAGCTGTCCCTGCTTGAGGCGCTCCTCGAGATAGGGAAGATGGTCTGCCACCTTCCATCCGATCGCCGTTTCACTACTGCTGGCCAGTGCCAGGTGGCTGCATAGCAACAGCAGCAGCGACCACCACACCTTGTTCATTCGTTCCCATTCCCTTTGGAACACTTGGTTTATAGTGCGCCGGCAATGTGCTGCCGCGCAAATGAAAACCGCGGCCCGGAGGCCGCGGATGTCGCACCGTGACGGATTACTTCTGCTGACGCTTCATGGCGTCGAAGAACTCGTCGTTGGTCTTGGTCATCGCCAGCTTGTCGATGAGGAACTCGATGCCGTCAATCTCGCCCATCGGATGGACAATCTTGCGCAGGATCCACATCTTCTGCAGCTCTTCCGGCGTGGTAAGCAGCTCTTCCTTACGGGTACCGGAGCGGGTGATGTCGATGGCCGGATAGACGCGCTTCTCGGCAATCTTGCGTGAGAGGTGCAGTTCCATGTTACCGGTGCCCTTGAACTCTTCGTAAATCACTTCGTCCATCTTGGAGCCGGTGTCGATGAGTGCAGTGGCAATGATGGTCAGGCTACCGCCTTCCTCGACATTACGGGCGGCACCGAAGAAGCGCTTCGGACGGTGCAGGGCGTTGGCGTCCACACCACCGGTCAGCACCTTGCCAGAGGAAGGAATCACGGTGTTGTAGGCACGCGCCAGACGAGTGATGGAGTCGAGCAGGATGATGACATCCTTCTTGTGCTCAACCAGACGCTTGGCCTTCTCGATCACCATTTCGGCAACCTGAACGTGGCGGGCAGCCGGTTCGTCGAAGGTAGAGGCGATCACTTCGCCCTTGACCATGCGCTGCATCTCGGTCACTTCTTCCGGACGCTCGTCGATGAGCAACACAATCAGTTCGCAGTCGGGGTGGTTGTAAGCGATGCTCTGGGCGATGTTCTGCAGCAGCATGGTCTTACCGGCCTTGGGCGGCGCCACGATCAGGCCGCGCTGGCCCTTACCGATGGGCGAAGCCAGATCCAGAACCCGGGCGGTGATGTCTTCGGTCGAGCCGTTACCGCGCTCCATACGCAGACGCTCGTTGGCGTGCAGCGGAGTGAGGTTTTCAAACAGGATCTTGTTGCGGGCGTTTTCCGGACGGTCGTAGTTGATGCTATCGACCTTGAGCAGGGCAAAATAGCGTTCGCCCTCTTTCGGCGGACGAATCTTGCCGGCAATGGTGTCACCGGTACGCAGGTTGAAGCGGCGGATTTGGCTCGGGGAGACATAGATGTCATCCGGACCAGCCAGATAGGAGCCGTCGGCACTACGCAGGAAACCAAACCCATCGGTCAGGATCTCGAGTACGCCGTCGCCAAAGATATCTTCCCCACTCTTGGCATGGGCCTTGAGGATGGCAAAAATGATGTCTTTCTTGTGGGCCCGTGCCAGATTTTCCAGCCCCATCGATTCGCCCAGCTTAATCAGCTCGGACACAGGGGTGTTCTTTAATTCAGTCAGATTCATAGCAATGAAATTCTGTAAGAAGGATTGTGAGGTGTGGGGAAGTCTGCTGGGTTACTGCTGATGTTGCTTGGAGCCGTTGGATTAACGGCAAGAAGATTAGCAAACGAACAATAAAGTAGCACCAATCCTGGGTAGCGTCCACCTGCTGATACAGAAGGAGCGCATTATTGCAATGCGCTCCTCGAATCGATCATCAGATGTTGCTATCCAGAAACTCTTTCAGTTGAGTCTTGGAGAGGGCGCCCACCTTGGTGGCAGCCACTTCGCCATTCTTGAACAACAGCAGGGTCGGGATACCACGGATGCCGAACTTCGGCGGGGTATCAGGGTTGTGATCGATGTTCAGTTTGGCCACGGTAACACGGCCTTCATATTCCTGAGCCACTTCTTCCAGGATCGGGGCGATCATTTTGCACGGACCGCACCATTCAGCCCAGAAATCCACCAGAATCGGGGTGGCAGAACTAGCTACATCTGCCTCGAAGCTGGCATCGCTCAGCTGAACAATCTTGTCACTCATTATCCAACTCCAGTCAGTAAATAAGGCTTTATTGAGAGGCCAATAAAGGCCATAGTTGCCCTATTTGAAATGATCCTGTTTATTAATGCAAGCCTAACCTGATAACCTACGGCCATGAGCAAAACACATCTAACTGACGAAAAATTCGCCCAAATGGGCCTCGAACCCGAAGTGCTGGCCGGTCTGGAAGCCAAGGGATTTCATTATTGTACGCCGATCCAGGCGCTCTCCCTGCCGCTGCTGGTTGAAGGCCATGACATCGCAGGCCAGGCGCAAACAGGAACAGGCAAAACCATCGCATTCCTCGCCGCCACCTTCAACTATCTTCTCACCCATCCTCTGACCAAGCCCCACCTCATCAACCAACCGCGCGCCATCATCATGGCACCGACCCGTGAGCTGGCGGTGCAGATCCACAAGGATGCCGAGGGGATGGCTGCCACCACCGGTCTCAAGCTCGGTCTGGCTTATGGCGGTGAAGGCTATGACAAGCAGCTGGCCGTGCTGGAACAGGGTGTCGACATCCTGGTCGGTACCACAGGTCGCATCATCGACTACTACAAGTCGAAGGTGATCGATCTGGCCAATATTCAGGTCGTGGTGCTGGATGAAGCGGATCGTATGTTCGATCTGGGCTTTATCAAGGACATCCGCTTCCTGTTCCGCCGCATGCCGGCAGCCACCGATCGTCTCAACATGCTGTTCTCCGCCACCCTGTCGCTGCGCGTACAAGAGCTGGCTTATGAACACATGACCAACCCGACTCACGTTCAGGTTGAGCCGGAGCAGATGACCGGCGTTCGCATCAAAGAAGAGCTCTTCTACCCCTCCAACGAGGACAAGATGCTGCTTCTGCTGAGCCTCATCGAAGAAGAGTGGCCAGACAAGGCTATTGTATTTGCCAACACCAAGCACTGCTGCGAAGACATCCATGCCTGGCTGGAAGCCGATGGCCATCGTGTCGGTCTGCTGACCGGCGACGTACCGCAGAAAAAGCGCCTGAAGATCCTCGACGACTTCACCAAGGGCAGCCTCGATATTCTGGTTGCAACCGACGTTGCCGCCCGTGGTCTGCACATTCCTGACGTAACCCACGTCTTTAACTATGACCTGCCGGACGACTGCGAAGACTACGTACACCGCATCGGCCGTACCGGTCGGGCCGGCAAGAGCGGTCACTCCATCAGCCTGGCTTGTGAAGACTATGCCTTCAACCTGCCGGCCATCGAGGAGTACATCCGCCATCCGATCCCGGTCAGCAAGTATGATCGCCAAGCTCTGCTGGATGACGTGACCCCGCCGCGCCGCGTGCAACGCAACCGTCCGCCGGTTAACCGCAACATGCGCGACCGCCAGGGTGGCGGTGGCAACCGTCGCCGTCCGCCCAAGAAGAGCTGAGGATCCCGGTGAGCAGTACGCCTCTCTATGCCGCCATCGACCTTGGCTCCAACAGCTTTCACATGCTGGTGGTGTGCGAGGTCGCCGGTGCCCTGCGCACCGTGGCCAAGGTCAAGCGCAAGGTGCGCTTGGCGGCCGGTCTGGATGCCGATTTCCGTCTCAGCCAAAGCGCCATGGAGCGCGGCTGGGACTGTCTTCGCCTGTTCGCCGAGCAGTTGCAGGATATTCCACCGGAGAATATCCGGGTGGTCGGTACCGCTACCTTGCGGCTGGCCACCAATGTGGAAGAGTTTCTGCAAGAGGCCGAACGGGTGCTCAACCACAGCATCGAGATTATCTCCGGCGAGGAAGAGGCCAAGACCATCTATGAAGGGGTCTCCTGGACCTCGGCCGGTGAAGGCAACCGACTGGTCATCGACATCGGCGGTGCCAGCACCGAGCTGGTGATCGGCGAGCAGAGCGAGGCCAAACTGCTGAGCAGCCTGCACATGGGCTGTGTCACCTGGCTAAATAACCACTTTGGCGATGGAGAACTCTCAGCCGAGCGCTTCCAGCAAGCGATCGACGCAGCCAAGGCCGTTCTGCTCGATGTGGCCGGTGACTATGTGGCGCTGGGCTGGAACAGCTGTGTCGGCGCCTCCGGCACGGTGCAGGCACTGCAAGAGATCATGCTGGCACAGGGCAAGAGCGAGCGCGTGACGCTGCCCAAGCTGCAAGAGTTGAAGCAGCAGGCTATCGCCTGCGGCCGACTCGATCAGCTGCAACTCGAAGGCCTCACCGCCGAGCGGCTGACCGTGTTTCCGTCCGGCTTGGCCATCCTGATTGCCCTGTTCGAAGTGCTCGGCATCGAGAGCATGACGCTGGCCGGTGGTGCCCTGCGCGAAGGGCTGATCTATGGCCTGCTTGGCAACAGCCACGATTGCGATGCCCGCGATCGTACCGCCAACAGTCTGATTAACCGCTATCAGCTCGACCGTGAACACGCCGAGCGGGTGCGCGACACCGTGGTGGAAGCGTTTAATCAGGTGCAAGCCGCCTGGCGCCTGTCGCGCCGCTATGGCCGGCCGATCCTGCGTTACGCCGCGCTGCTCCACGAAATCGGCCTCTGCATCGAGTACAAAAAAGCCCCGCAGCACGCCGCCTACATCATCGATAACATCGATATGCCGGGCTTTACGCCAGCGCAAAAACATCTGCTGTCGGCCTTGCTGTTCAACCAGCGCGATGACTTCAAACTGACGCCTCTCGAGCGTCAGGGTGCCGTCACCGCCCGCCAGTCGATCCGGCTGGCCCGCTTGTTGCGTCTGGCCCTGATCCTCTGCATGCGACGCACTCAGGGCACAGTGCCGGAGTTCCAGCTGCAGGCGAATGGCGATAGCTTGCTGTTAACCCTGCCGACCGGTTGGCTCGACGTGCACTACCTGCGCGCCAGCGAGCTACGCCTTGAGATTGAACGTCAGCAGAAGATGGGCTGGCCCATCTCGATAGCCGAGAGTGACCAGATTTGACCGACAGGGGCGCCACATTGCGCCCCTTCGTTTATCTAGGTGGTCACGAGGTTAGCAAACGGCAGCCAGCGCGGCGCCGCAATGCGCTGATAATCGGCGCTGGCAAGGATGAGCGAACGCTCCAGCGTACCGGCGTTGAATGCCAGCTCG
Organism: Aeromonas sp. RU39B; assembly: GCF_900156095.1. Lineage (GTDB taxonomy): Bacteria > Pseudomonadota > Gammaproteobacteria > Enterobacterales > Aeromonadaceae > Aeromonas. Next base: position 60,719 of record NZ_FTMJ01000009.1, on the reverse strand, counting down.
TCAAATCGCTCGCGCAGCAGGGGATCGGCCACCAGCAGCAAGTCGGGATGAAAGCTGAACGGTGGGATGGCGCCAAAGACGCAATCGGTCAGCGCCGTGACCTCGGCCGGACTGGCCAGCGCAGCCCGGCTGCCGCCCAGCCCCTGTGCCAACGCGGCCAGATTGGCCTGACAGTCGGCCGGCAGTACAGCCAGAACGTGGCATTTGATGCCATTCCCTTTGACATGACACACCAAGCCTTTGGCGCCCTGACCCAGCTGGGTGCCGCGCAGCCTGGCCACCTCTTCCGATTTGCCGGCACTGGCATGCTCCACCACCCGATAACGGGCCTGCTCTACATCCAGCAGCGTAATCAGGCGATGAAAGGTCGCAAGCGACATGGGCAGACTCCTGGTCATCAAAACGGGGCGTCTGGCACGCCCCGCCTATGCTGACTCGATCAGATGCCGTATTGCGCGCGATAAGCGCGCATGGCGACCAGCTGATCGGCCATCTCCGGCTTCTCTTCCAGATAGGTGATCAGATCGCCCAACTGGATGATGGCAATCACCTGCGCCTGATAGTCGCGCTCCACTTCCTGAATGGCGGAGAGCTCACCCTTGCCCTTCTCCTGACGGTCGAGCGCAATCAATACCCCGGCCAGGGTGGCACCGTTAGCCTGGATCAGATCCATCGACTCGCGAATGGCGGTTCCGGCGGTGATCACATCATCCACCAGCATGATGCGGCCTTTGAGCGGGCTGCCGACCAGATTGCCACCCTCGCCATGGTCCTTGGCCTCTTTGCGGTTGAAGCACCAGGGGGTGTCGACATCGTGCTGCTCAGCCAACTGCACGGCGGTGGCCGATGCAATCGGAATGCCCTTGTAGGCCGGTCCAAACAACACATCATACTGGATGCCGGCATCCATCAGGGCAGCGGCATAAAACCGGCCGAGACGGGCCAGATCACGACCACTGCAAAACAGACCGGCGTTGAAGAAATAGGGGCTCTTGCGACCGGATTTCAGGGTGAATTCACCGAATTTCAGAACCTGTTTCTCCAGGGCAAACTCGATAAATTGACGCTGATAGGCTTTCATCCTGGCTCCTTGCTTGATTGCTGGGTGTGGGGGGTTAAACAACAGATACAAAAAACGCGGCCAATGCCGCGTTTCCATATCACTTCAGCGAGGCTTTCTGCACCTCGATAATCTGGCCGATGCCATCACGGGCCAACGCCAGCATGGTCATCAGCTCCTCCTGGGTAAACGGCTCGCCTTCGGCGGTGCCCTGAACCTCAATGAGGCGACCATCTTCGGTCATCACCACGTTCATGTCGGTCTCGGCGGCAGAATCTTCGACATACTCCAGATCGCAGATCGCCTGACCTTGATGGATGCCGACCGATACCGCGGCCACCATCTGCTTGAGCGGGCTCTGCTTGAGCATGCCCTTCTCCACCATCCAGTTAAGGGCATCGACCAGCGCCACGCAGGCACCGGTGATAGAGGCCGTGCGCGTACCGCCATCGGCTTGCAGCACATCGCAATCCACGGTGATGGAGTGCTCACCGAGAGCTGTCAGATCGACCGCAGCACGCAAGGAGCGGGCGATCAGGCGCTGAATTTCCAGGGTGCGGCCACCCTGCTTGCCAGACGCCGCTTCGCGGTTCATACGAGTGTGGGTGGAGCGCGGCAGCATGCCATATTCGGCAGTGACCCAGCCCTGGCCCTTGCCCTTGAGGAAGCGCGGCACACTGGTATCGACGCTGGCGGTACACAGCACCCGGGTGTTGCCAAACTCAACCAGCACAGACCCTTCGGCATGCTTGGTGAACTGGCGGGTAATGGTGACCGGACGGACAGCAGCAAGTGCGCGATCGTTGGGACGGGACATGATGACCTCTGGACTGGCTTGAATTGGCGCAAGAGTATACGTGATCGGGCAGCAAATATCAGCCCGAAGGGCCAGCGCGGCTGACGCCTTCCCCCCCGACGGGTATACTCTGTGTACTTTTCCTCAAATGGGACACACCCATGATCCACAGCATGACCGCCTACGCCCGCAAGGAAATCAAGGGCGACTGGGGTACCGCCGTCTGGGAGATCCGTTCGGTCAACCAGCGTTACCTCGAGACCTACATCCGCATGCCGGAGCAACTGCGCAGCCTTGAACCTGTGCTGCGTGAGCGCTTTCGGAACGCCCTGCAGCGCGGCAAGGTGGAGTGCAACCTGCGCTTCGAAGCAGCCCAGGCCGGGGCCGGTCAGCTGCACATCAATGAAGAGCTGGCCAAGCTCATCATCGAGAGCGCCAACTGGGTAATGAAAAAGGCCGGTCAGGGCCAACTCAACCCGGTTGACGTGCTACGTTGGCCCGGTGTGATGGCTGCCGCCGAACAGGACATGGATGCCGTCAACAGCGCCCTGATGGCCGGTTTTGACGAAACCCTTACCGACTTTATCGCCTCGCGCGCCAGCGAAGGGGCCAATCTCAAGGCCTTGATCGAGCAGCGCCTCGACGCCATCAATGTCGAAGTCGTCAAGGTGCGTGGCCAGATGCCACAGATCCTCGACTGGCAGCGTCAGAAACTGAGCGAACGGCTGGCAGAAGCCAAGGTAGAGCTCGATCCGGCCCGCCTCGAGCAAGAGATGGTGCTGCTGGCACAGAAGATCGACGTAGCCGAAGAGCTCGACCGCCTGCAGATGCACATCGGTGAAACCTGCAAGATCCTGAAAAAAGGTGGCGCCTGCGGCCGTCGTCTCGACTTTATGATGCAGGAGTTCAACCGCGAGTCGAACACCCTCGGCTCCAAGTCGATCAACGCCGACGTCACCCAGTCCGCCGTCGAGCTGAAAGTGCTGATCGAACAGATGCGTGAGCAAATTCAAAATATCGAGTAATTCTCGCGGCTCATTTAAAGAAAAAGCCATTGTTTACAATGGCTTTTTTCGTTTTTAGTACGATGTGGCGTCGATTCGTGCTTTTTACCGGACTTCAATTCTCTGGTGTTTGAGTTGTTCGCTGCGCGCGCCATGCGGTAAAGCGCTCCTGTGTGCCGGTAACAAACACAAAAAAGACCGGCACAAAGAACACCGCCAGCAGGGTGCCGCTCATCATTCCGCCGAAGACCCCGGTGCCGATAGCATGCTGCGTTTCTGCACTGGCGCCCGTCGCCAACATCAAAGGAGCCACACCCAGAGTAAAGGCAAGCGAGGTCATCAGGATTGGGCGCAAGCGCAGGCGTGCAGCGGTGACGGCGGCATCCAGCAAGGTGCGTCCCTCAGCATGTAACTGACGGGCAAACTCGACGATCAGGATGGCGTTCTTTGCCGACAAGCCAATGATGGTAATCATCCCGACCTTAAAAAACAGATCATTGGGCATGCCGCGCAACATCACGGCCGCTACGGCCCCAAGCAACCCCAGTGGCACCACCAGCATGACAGACAGCGGAATTGACCAGCTCTCATAGAGTGCAGCCAGAACCAGAAAGACCACCAGCGCTGACAGCAGCATGAGTAGCGGGGCCTGCGCCGCCGATTGACGCTCTTGCAACGACTGCCCTACCCAGGCAATAGCGAAACCTTGTGGCAATTGCGCGGCCAGGTGTTCCATCTCAGCCATCGCCGCGCCACTGGAGACACCCGGCGCAGCGCTGCCGGCAATCCTTACTGCGGGCATACCTTGAAAGCGCATCATCTGCTGGGCAGATTCACTCCATACCGGGGTGACCACTTCGCGCAGCGGTACCATGCCACCATTAGCATTGCGCACCCGCAGTCCCAGCACATCATCCAATTGCATACGGGCCGGAGCGTCAGCTTGCATAATCACCTGCTGCATGCGGCCGGAGTTGGGAAAATCGTTGATGTACTGCGATCCCATCGCCGCCGAGAGGGTACTGCTCACGGTAGCAAAAGAGAGCCCCATAGCCTCGGCTTTGGGACGATTGATCTCCAGCCGAATACTTTCGCCAGGCGGCTGGCCATCCGGATAAACATCGCTAACCACCTCGCTCTTGGCTGCTAACGCCAGCAATTGCGCCTGCGCCGCCAACAGAGCTGCCTCACCCCGGTTGCCGCGATCCTGCAGGTAAAGAGTAAACCCGGAGGTCGTGCCGAGATCGTCGATAGCGGGTGGCATCAAGCTCATCACAGTGCCTTCGACACTGTTTGCCATCGCTTGCTGCGCCAGCTCGGCCTCTTCTTTGGTGCTAGCCCCATGACGTTGGTCCCAATCTTTTAGCATGGTAAACGCCATGGCCGCATTGGGGCCGGAGCCGGAGAAACTGAAGCCTTGTACCACCAGATTGGTTTCCAGCACCGGGCGTGACGCCACATGGGATTCAAAGGCTTTGACCACATCCAGCGTGCGCTCACTGGTAGCCCCTGTAGGTAGCTGAATAGAGGTCATGAAATAGCCCTGGTCTTCTTCGGGCAGGAAGGACGAAGGCAACTGCCAGGTCGCGACCAGCAGCACTGCACAAATCGCAGCAAAGGTTGCCATCATTCGCCCGCAGCGCGTCGCCAGACGGGCGACGCGTCCACTGTAGCTGACGGTCAGCTGCTCGAAGCGACGGTTGAATGCGCTAAAAAATCCACCCTTCGGATGATGGTTGAGAACCGGCCGCAGCAGGGTCGAGCACAGTGCCGGGGTCAAGGTCAGGGCGAGGAAGGCCGAGAACAGGATCGATACGGCCATCGACAGGGTGAATTGTTGATAAATGATGCCTACCGAGCCACTTGCGAACGCCATGGGGATAAATACGGCAGTCAGCACCAGAGTAATACCGATCACCGCGCCAGTAATTTCCCGCATGGCCCGTGAAGTCGCCTCTCGCGGCGACAGCCCCTGAGTCACCATGAGCCTCTCCACGTTCTCCACCACCACAATGGCGTCATCCACGATGATACCGATGGCCAACACCATCCCGAACATGGTCAGGGAGTTAATTGAAAAACCGGCCAGCAGCATCACTGTAAAGGTGCCAAGCAGTGCAATCGGCGCCACAATCGCCGGGATCAGGGTGTAGCGCAGGTTCTGTAAAAACAGGTACATCACCAGAAACACCAGAACCATTGCTTCGAGCAGGGTGTGAATGACCTTCTCGATAGAGACTTTGACGAACGGGGCGGTATCAAACGGGATCGAATAGGCCATCCCCGCCGGTATGGTCGGAGCCAGCTCGGCCAGCCGCTCACGGACAGCCGATGCGGTGCGCACCGCGTTGGCGCCGGGCGAGAGCTGAATGGCCGCACTCGTTGCCGCAACACCATTCTGACGGTTAGAAAACGCATAGGACTGTGAACCCAGCTCCACCCGTGCCACATCACCGATCACGACTTTCGCGCCATCGCTACCCGCTCGCAGAACGACCGCCGCAAACTCCTCCGGCGTAGTCAGTTGCCCCTGAATGGTCAAGGGCACAGTAAGGCGCTGACCCGGTTGCGTTGGCTCATCACCGATCCGGCCGGGCGCTATCTGCGCATTCTGCTGCTCGATAGCCTGAGCCACCTCGCTCATTGTCAGGCCATAGGCAGCCAACTTGTTCGGATCGACCCAGATACGCATGGCCTGCTCGGCACCAAACAGCTGTACCCGCCCCACACCATCAATCTGGCGCAACTCCTGAACGATGTTGCGTGCCATGTAGTCGTTTAGCGCCACCTCATCAAACTGGCCATTGGGCGAGGTCATGCCGACCATCATCAAGAATCCCGAGTTGGCAGACTCCACCTGCAAACCGTTTTGCCGCACGGCTTGCGGCAGGCGAGGTTCGACGGATTTGATACGGTTTTGCACATCAACCTGAGCCAGCTCTGCATCCGTGCCCGGCTTGAAGGTGGCGGTGATCTGCGCGCTGCCCGACGCATCGACCGAGGATTCGAAATAGAGCAGATTCTTGACCCCCGCCAGCTCGCGCTCGACCAGGCTGACCACGGAATCATTGAGTGTCTGTGGTGTCGCTCCCGGATAGGTGGCATAGAGAGAGACCGATACCGGAGCTACTGACGGATAGCGGGAGACTGGTAGCTGAGGGATAGCGATAAGCCCGGCCAGCACAATAAACAGGGCGATCACCCAGGCAAATACCGGGCGATTTATGAAAAATTGTGGCATGACAAACTCTCCGAACTCAGTGCTTATCGGTGCTGATCAATGAGCTGGCAGCTGGTTGCCAGGGATGCGTGGCGACCTGCGTTCCCGGGCTCAGGCGTTCGATCCCCTCAATAACGACCTGTTGTCCGGCCTTGAGCCCGGACACGACCCGGTATTGACGGGCAACCAGCTCACCAAGTTCGATGGCCACAGGTTGTGCCTGACCCTGAGCATCGACCACCCACACACTGGCCTGTCCCACGGTGCGGATGACCGCCTGTTGCGGCACATTCAACGATTCGGAGTAATGCGCACGAGGAATCCGCGCCTGAACATAGAGGCCAGGCAGAAGACGACGCTGCGGGTTATCGACCAGAATGCGCAGCAATACGTCACCGGTTCCGGCATCCACTTCAATGCCGGAAAACAGAATACGGCCCTGCATACCAAGCGGCTTGCCATCACTGCCGAGGATCTCGACGGCCAACGACGCGGATGTAGCGTCAGCTAACTGACGCAACGCATCCAATGCTGCAGCCGGCAGGCGCACATCAACATAGACTTTGTCGATTTGCAGAATCTTGGCCATGGGCGCAGCATCGGTTGGCGAAACCAGCACTCCCTCGCTCACCAGTGTTTGATCGATACGTCCCGATATCGGCGCCTCAACGCTGGCAAATTCGAGATTCAGCTTGCTGCGCGCCAAGGCTGCCTTGGCTTGGGCCACATCGGCAGCGGCTTGATCACGCTGGGAAACAGCATCGTCATACATCTGGCGACTTACCGCCTCCGATCGCATCAAGCGCGTCAGTCGCTCAACCTGAATGCGTGCTCGCACAAACACAGCCTCAGCCCGCTGCAAGGAGGCTGCTGCACTATCAACATCAGCCTTGAAGGGGGCCGGGTTAATCTGAAACAGCACAGAACCGGCCTTGATCTCGGCCCCTTGTTCAAACAGGCGGCGTTGCACAATGCCGCCAATCTGCGCACGAATCTCGGCGTTACGCAGAGCAGCAACTCGGCCAGGCAGATCCTCGGTCACCAACAGATCTTCTGTTTTGAGGGTTACTACCGAGACTTGGACCGGAGCTGGCGGCTCTTGCGCTTCTGATGCGACATCACAACCAACCAACCCCATCACGGCAAACCCTGCGAATAAAAGGCCCAGATGCCGCTGCTTGATAAACATAACCTACTCACCTCGCTGAACACTTTCCCCCTGACAGCGCGTTATCAACGACGAGGGAATCTTGGCGAAATTATGGCAAGCAGCTATTGCGAATGATTCGAGGCTGTGTGGAGAAAGTGTGGAGCGAGTGATAAAATTCAGTACTCTCGTCTTAGAGTCAGACCATGTCCTCTCTCCCTGCACGTGTGAGCCCTGTGACTTCTGCGCTGGTATTAATTGCAGAGGATGAAGTCGAGATCGCCGATATCCTGATTGCCTATCTGCAACGCAGCGGGATAAGAGCTCAACATGCTATCGATGGTCAGCAGGCGTTGGCGATGCACCACGCCCTGAAACCCGACCTGCTGCTACTCGACGTGCTGATGCCGCAGCTTGATGGCTGGCAAGTGCTCAGTGAAATCCGCGCGAAAAGTGACACTCCGGTCATCATGCTGACGGCACTTGATCAAGACATCGACAAGCTGATGGGGCTGCGGTTGGGCGCGGATGACTACGTCGTCAAGCCTTTCAACCCCGCTGAAGTGGTAGCGCGAGTCCAAGCTGTGTTGCGTCGAACCCGCGCCACCCCCCCTGCAACAGCCCAGATGCTGCGTGTCGGCCAGTTCCAGATCGATTTGGACAGCCATGAGGCCAGCATCTACCGCGATGGCCAGCAGCATCCTCTGGACCTGACGCTGACCGAATTCAAGCTGTTGGCCTGCCTCATGAGGGCACCCAAACGGGTGTTCAGTCGTGCAGACCTGCTGGTTAACTGCCTGCCTGAAGGCGATACCCTGGAACGTACAGTAGACAGCCATATCAGCAAACTACGCAAAAAGCTTGAGGTGCTCGGCATCCAAGGAGTACCAGTCAGCGTCTGGGGGGTTGGCTATCGCTTTGGTGGCGATGCATGAAACCGACTCCGGGTTTGCGCGGGCAGATCATTCGCTCTCTGGCCGTAATGACGCTGGGCATCATCTTCCTCGCTGTGTTTGGCTCCTATGTGTTCTACGCCATTGCGGTCACCTACATTCCCAACAGTATTTCAGAGACCTGGATCCCCTCACGGGTTGAGATGATCTGGATCGGTTGTACCGTCATCGTCGCACTGGCTATGGCTTTGTTGGTCGCCATCCGGCTATCACGCCGAATTCTTACCCCCCTGAACTCGGTCGCACACAGCCTGCGTGAAGTAGCGCAAGGCAACCTCGACTCGCGCGCAATCATGGACCAACAAGCCATGGGAGAGACGGCGCAACTGGTGCGCGATTTCAACACCATGGCCGAACGCCTGCAAGATATGACCCGAGAGCGCGAGTTTTGGAATGCCGCCATCGCCCACGAGCTACGAACGCCAGTCACCATTTTGCGAGGTCGTTTGCAGGGCTTGGCAGAAGGGGTATTCACCCCCAGCAGCGAGATTTTTGACGGATTGTTACGCCAGATTGAAGGCCTCAATGGTTTGATTGAAGATTTACGCGTGTTGAGTCTCACTGACAGCGGCCACTTAGAATTACAGCTCGTTGAGGTCCCATTAGCCGAAGAGATCAGTAGCGTGATCGAGGCCTTCACGGCAACGCTGACCGCGAAAGGCTTTACGCTCAGGCAGGAGCTGGATCCGACACTGCAGGTCTATTGCGACGCGCTACGAATACGGCAAGCCCTAATGGCACTACTGGAGAATGCACGGCAACATGCCGAACCCGGCGTGTTGACCGTGCGTTTGTTCAGCTCAGGGGCACTCATTACCTTAAGCGTGGAAGATGAAGGCCCGGGTATTGCGGAGGAAGCAGCGACCTACATTTTCGAGGCGTTTCGCCGAGGTGAACCGTCCCGCTCCCGAAAAAGCGGTGGCAGCGGACTGGGGCTCGCTGTCGTTAAAGCGATCATCGAAGCCCATGGCGGCCAGGCAAGGTGCCAACCCTCCGGGTGTGGTGGAACAACCTTTATCCTCTCCTGGCCAGCTTCAGGCAGAGCTGAAAATACGCAGTGACTGGCAAATTCACCGAGTTCTATGACTCATTCCGCTGTGGATACGCTTGCAAATAACGATGGATAAACCGGGTATCCATTCCCTTGATACGTAACTTGAGCTCCAGCTGGCGTAGCTGCTGACGGGTATCGTGCAACAGCTCGCTATCCGCTTTGCAGTGGGCCAATAGTTGGCACAGGTTGAGCGCCTGATTGCGGGCATCCAGTTCGGGGGGAAGATAACCGGCGTTTTTCAGGATGCGATAACCAAGGCGCAGCTCGGCCGGCACCATGCTGTCATCCTCAAATTCCAGCGGGGCGCCGCAGCCCGGAAGATTATCCAGCTCACCCTTTCTGATGGCAGCCTGGATGCGCTCTTCGGCCATCCGGTCAAACAGGAAACTCACGGTCTCTCTCCCATCACAAACCCGAGAAAAGAGTGTGCCACGGTAGCCGTACCTGATGCACTCCCGACGCGGCTGAAAATGCAGAGGGGTTGCCGTAGCAACCCCTCTTTGCGGCGGAGAATGTCTTACCAGCTGTAGTTAACCGAGGCCATGGCACTGCGGCCAGAGCCGTAGAAGCAGGCCCAGTTGTTGGCGCAGGAGGAGACGTACTCATGATCAAGTACGTTGCTCACGGTCAGCTTGGCCGTGGCCCCCTTGAGGCTGGCACTGGCTCTGCCCAGATCGTAGGACAGCGCCATATCAACCAGGTTGTAGGCCGGGACCTTGACGTCGTTGGCACGGTTGAAGGTCGTCCCCATGTAGCGAACACCCGCACCGGTGGTCAGACCCATGTCGAAGCGGTAGCTGGTCCACAGCGAGGCCATATGCTCCGGAATCCAGTAGGGACGCTTACCCACTTCCGAGGCAGTCTCAGACTTGAGCGTTTCAGCATCGGTGAAGGTGTAGCTGGCGGTTACTTTGAGCGCATCGGTCAGGCCCAGACGCGATTCCAGCTCAACCCCTTTCGAGCCCACTTCCCCGGTCTGAACATAACCGCCAGTCTTGGAGTCGTAGCTGGCCACATCCAGCTGATGCAGATCAAACAGCGCGACGCTGGCCATCAGGTCACGATCCTTGGGCGCGTACTTCATCCCCACTTCAGCCTGACGGGCCGTGGTGGGCTTGAGCATCTTGCCGTTGGCATCGGTGGAGGTGATCGGCTCGAACGAGGTGTTATAGCTGGCGTAAGGCGCGATGCCGTTGTCGAAGGTGTACATCACTCCGGCCCGCCCGGTCATCTTATTGGCGGTATTTTCGATTCGGCTGTCGTACAGATGATCATCCACGCGCATCTTGGCGCGGTCATAACGACCGGAGAGCACCAGGTTCCAACGATTCCACTCGAGCTGATCCTGCAGATAGGTCCCGATCTGGGTGCGGTGCTGAGTCTCGTCAGTGGTAGCCACCGGATCGATGTCAGAGGCACTCAGGCTGTAGGACGGGTGAGTCCAGTCAAAATCGAGATCCCCGTCCAGGTTCTTATCGGACCAGGTCCGGTTGTCATAGATGTAGTGCTTGTAATCAACACCGCCGAGCAGGGTGTGCTGCACTGTACCAGTGGCAAAGGTGTACTGCGCCTGGTTATCCAGACCCATGCTTTGCACTTCATCGTCAAACTTCTGGGCCCAGCGGCTCATGACCGCTTGAGTGGAGTCGGTCCAGCTGTCATAGATGATGGTCTTGGTCACCTGGCTGATATCTGCCACCCGCATATTTTGGCGCAGGGTCAGCTGGTCATTAACCTTGTGCTCGAACAGGTAGCCGATCGATTTTTGTTCACGGTTAGCCTCTTCCCAATCTGGGTCGCTGACAAACAGGTCGGTCGGAATCGAGCCATTGGCGTTGGAGAGTACGGTGCCTTCGGCCGGCAGGAAGTTACGATAGCCTGCCTTGGGATCTTTCTGAATGCTGGCCAACACCGTCAGGCTGGTGCTGTCATTGGGCAGGAAAGTCAGCGACGGCGCAATCGCGTAGCGCTCCTCTTCGACATACTTCTCTTGGCCATCACGAGCACGAGTCACACCGGTAAGACGGAACAGCACCTTGCCGTTTTTGTCGAGCTGGCCACCAAAGTCAAAGGCTGCCATGCGCTGGTTGTCGGTGCCATAACCCAGCTCAATCTCATGCAGCGGGGTTGCCGTCGGACGCTTGCTGGTCAGGCTGAGCAGCCCGCCCGGCGCAGATTGACCATAGAGTACCGAGGAGGGGCCATGGATCAGCTCAACCTTCTCGAGCAACCAGGGGTCAACTTGCGGGGAGAGGTTTACACCGCTCGAGCTAGAGCCAAAGCTGATACCGTCCAGATACTGCGGCACATAGCCACTCATGCCACGCACCAGCACTTCATCATTCCGGTTGGAGGTACCGCGATAGTTGGTGACCACACCGCTGGAGTAGGCCAGAGAGTCAGCGACCGAGGTGACGCCTTTCTCTTCGATATCTTCGCTGGTGACCACCGAGACCGACTGAGGTGTTTTCGACAGTGGGGTGGTCGTCTTGGTGGAGGTGGTGCTGACGGTGCGGCTGGTGGCCGCCTGTTGTTCGGCTGTATCGGTCACCACCACGGTGTCGTTGCTGACGGTGGTGCCGGCCGCCCAGACCGGACTGCACAGCAGCGCCGGAATCATCCACCCCAGTGTCGAGCGCAGCAGCTTGCCGCTGACCGGACGTTTACCAATGCATAACGAACTCTTGTTGCAAGCCTGAGAAGAGATTGGCATGTGATCTTCCTGTTTATTGTTTTCTGTGTGGTTATCTCTCTGAACTAAAAAGCCCTTCATCCCGACAGGGCTCATGGATAATAATGAGATCGATAATGGTTATCAATTGCACGAGAGAACAATTTAATCATGCAGGTTCAGGAAGTGATAAGTGTGCTGGGTGAAACCGGTCTGACCGGGGCGCCGGGAAGTGAAGCCTGGTGGCAACAGGTTGCCATGCGCGGAACACCGCTCCATCTGTCGGGTACTGAAAAAGAGTGTGATCTGCTGTTTCTATGGCGTGACCCGCAGGGTGACGAGACTCGCTCCGCTACCGTTCGGGTCTATATGGATATCAATTCGGTTACCGATCACCACAGCCCGTCCCCCACCAGCATGCAGCGCCTTGCGGGTACTGATGTCTGGTTCTGGCAAGTGCGAGTGCCATCGCACTGGCGTGGCTCCTATCAGCTGATCCCGGCGCAGCAAGAGCAACAAGCTCCAACGCCTTACGATCCCGAGCAGCACCGGGCATGGTGGATACGGTTGATGGAGGGTGCAATTGCCGACCCGCTTAATCCAAAACTGGCGCAGCGCAGCATGTGGGGCGGGCAACTGTCGGCACTGCATATGCCAGATGCCCCTCTCCAGCCAGGCTGGGAAACGGTCGATCGGGGTGAAATCAGCCAGCCGCAGGATGTGATTAAGCTTGAGTGGCACAGCGAACAACTGCACAACCGGCGCGATATCTGGGTCTATCAGAGTGGCGTAAGCCATGAATCCCTGCCGCTGGTGCTGCTGCTTGATGGCCGCTTCTGGGCCACCGGTATGCCGGTGTTTGCGACACTGGCCGAGCAGACTTCGCAAGGACGGTTGCCAGCAGCGCTGTATGTGTTGATCGACGAGATCGACAGTGAGACCCGAGGGCAAGAGCTACCTTGCAACCCCACCTACTGGCAGGCCATACAGGCAGAGTTGTTGCCGCTGCTGGCCGCCCGCTGGCAGTTTAGTGATGATCCGGCCCGCACGCTGGTGGCCGGACAGAGTTACGGCGGGCTCGCAGCCCTCTATGCAGCCAGCCACTGGCCAGAGCGTTTTGGATGCGTCCTGAGCCAGTCCGGCTCGTTCTGGTGGCCAGATCGCAGCCTGTTTACCAGTGATCCGATCCATGGCCGTCGTCCCGGTTGCGGGGGCTGGCTCACCAGTGAGCTGCGCCAACGTACTATCACGCCGCCACTCAAGGTGTGGCTCGAAGCCGGTACGCGCGAAGGGGAGATGATTGACCTGTCGGAGACCATGAGTCAGGTGCTGGCCAGTGGCGATCACGATGTGCTGTTTCGCTCTTTTGAAGGCGGCCACGATCGCCTCTGCTGGCGCGGCGGCTTGATCGACGGCCTGCGCTGGTTGCTCAGCTGATAGTGACCGTCACCCGGTGTGGTACGATCAGGGGGGTCCCGGTCACCGGGTCCTCCATCACATCACAGGCCAGATCGAACACATCGCGCATCAGGGTGGCCGTGACGATCTTACCGGGAGCACCGGTTGCCACAATCCGCCCATCGCGCATGGCAATCAGGTGTGAGGCGTAGCGACAGGCCTGGTTGATGTCATGCAGTACCGCCACCAGAGTTCGTCCGGTCTGCTGATTGAGGGCATGGAACAGCTCCAGCAGCTCAATCTGATGGGTGATATCGAGATAGGTGGTCGGCTCATCGAGCAGGATCAGCGGCGTCTCCTGCGCCAGCACCATGGCAATCCATACCCGCTGGCGCTGTCCGCCAGAGAGCTGATCCACCCCGCGCGCCGCCAGCGATTCGATCCCGGTCATGCGCATGGCGCTGGCAACTGCCTGCTCATCCTGCAGGCTCCATTGCTGCAGCCAGTTCTGATGGGGATAGCGGCCGCGAGCCACCAGATCGCGCACCCGAATCCCCTCCGGGGCGATCGCGGTTTGCGACAATAGTCCGACCCGTTTAGCCAGCTCGCGTCCGGCAAAACTGGCCAGCGTCTTACCATCGAGCAGCACTTCGCCCGCGCCAGGCTCAATCAGGCGGCACAGGGTGCGCAGCAAGGTCGACTTGCCACAGCCGTTGGGCCCGATGATGGCCGTGAAACCGCCACGAGGAATCGCGACATCCAGCCCCTGCGAAACCGGGTGATCGCGATAACCTATGGTCAAATCATGCCCTGTCATCAAGGCAGACGGTTCTGGCTGATGGGGCGAGTCAGAGTGAGTCATGAGCGGTTCCGGTTTCCATCCAGCAGCAGTACAAGAAGATAGAGGCCACCCAGGCTGGTGGTCACCACACCAACCGGTAGCTGGATGCCGTCCAGCGCATGCTGGGCCACCAGATCGGCACTGACCAGCAAGACGGCGCCGGTTAATCCGGCACTGATCAGGCTGGGTGAGGGCGAGCGCCCCAAACGCTGGGCAATTTGCGGCGCAGCCAGAGCAACGAAGGGGATAGGCCCGGTCATGGCAGTAGCAATCGCCGCCAGAGCCACACCGGCCAACATCAGCAACAACCGGGTTTTCTGCACCGCCACGCCGCTGGCGTGGGCCAGATCATCGCCAAGCTCAAGTTGGCGCAACGGGCGCTGACCGCTGCAACAGAGCGCCGCCAGCAACAGGCAGGGGATCATCACCGGCCAGGCTTTTGACCAGGTGATGCCATTGAGCGAGCCGGCACTCCACAGGGCGGCGGTCAGCGCCGATTCCTGCGTCGAGCTCATCAGCAGCCAGATATTGAGTGCCGTCAGCATGGCACTCACCGCAATCCCCACGATAATCAGTCGCAACCGGCTGATGCCCTGCTGCCAGGCCAACGCGAAGATAACCAGCGCGGTGAGACAACCGCCCACCAGCGAGCCGGCAGCCATCGCCAGATCGCTCCCTTTCAACAGGATCACCGTCACCAGCGCGCCGGTATAGGCACCGGTGTTAAAACCAATCACATCCGGGCTGCCCATGGGATTGCGCAGCAGGGATTGAAACACGGCACCGCTGATACCAAGTGCCAAACCGCACAACAGCGCCATCAGTGCCCGTGGCAAGCGCCACTGAACAATCACGGTATGCAGCATCGGCGTGCCGCGTCCCTGCAGAGCCAGCCAGATGTCAGTGGCCGTAACAGACAGAGCGCCGAGCGAAAGAGCCAGCCAGAGCAGAGCAACCGCTGACAGGCTCAGCAGCACCAACAAGGTGATGGCGCGCGGCTCGGGTTTGGGCCGCGACCAGGATAGGGCCGCCATCATCCGCGCCGCTCCTGCCGGCGCACCAGCCAGATCATCACCGGTGCACCGATCACTGCCGTGACCACCGATACCCGCAAGCCATTGGTAAGCAGAAAACGGCCGAGGATATCGGCGCTGATCAGCAAGGTCGGCGACAGGAGACAGGTAAACGCCATCATCAGCCGGTGCTCCTGCCCAACCAGCCAGCGTGCCAGATGGGGAATCATCAAACCGACAAAACCAATCGGACCGGCCAGCGCCGTGCTACAACCCACCAGCAGGGTGAGCGCCAGCAGTGCCAGCGGCAAAACGCGCCGGCTATCCACCCCGAGCGCCGATGCCGTCTGCTGACCCAGCACCAGCGCATTGAGCGGCGTGGCCAATAGCAGAGCCAGTACCATGCCAATGGCAAACAGGGGGGCAGCCGAGAGCACCGGCATCAGATCGAGGATCTCGACCGAGCCGGCATTCCAAAAACGGATGCGTTCAAACGCGGCAGGGTTGAGCAGCGTGATGGCCGAGGCAATCCCACCCAGCACCGCATTGATCGCCACGCCAGCCAACACAAAGTGGGCCGGATGCGCACTGATGCTGCTGAGTCGCCCCAGCAGAAACACCAGAATCGAGGTGATAAAAGTGCCGAGCAGAGCCGCTGACATGATCGCCACCAGCCCGGTCAGGTTGAACAGGGCCACCACCAGCACCACGGCAAATCCCGCGCCAGCGTTGATGCCGAGAATCCCCGGATCGGCCAAGGGATTACGGGTCATCGCCTGCATCACGATGCCGCTCAGGCCCAACGCAATCCCCACCAGTAGTGCCAGCACAGTACGCGGTAGGCGGCCGTGCAGGATCAGCGCCGCATCCTCATGCTGGTGGCCCAGCAAAATATCGACAATGGCAGAAGGCGCGATCGGACGCGGCCCCAACAGCAAACTCAGCAGCAATACCGCAGCCAATACAAAGCAACCGGCTATCCAGCAGAGTGGTACCCGGTTTTGTTGCAGACCCGACACCGTCACGTTACCCCTGCTTGGCGAATAATCCGCTCATACGCTCCACCAGATGGGAAGCGCTGTAGTAATCGAGACGGAAGGTATCAATGCCCAGCGGATAGACTTTGCGTTCACGAATCGCTGGCAGGTTGGTGAGCAGCGGATTGGCCAGCACCTCATCGGCGGTACGTTGATCAGCGTTAAACAGCAGCAGGCTGCCACCGTTCAATGCCTGTGAGAAGCGCTCGCCGGAGACCGGAATGATATCGCGCCGACCCAGCGCCACCGTCTGCTTGGTCAGCTCTTGCGGCAGGTGGGCAAGTTTAAGACCAAGCCGGGTCAACAGCTGGCCTTGGGCCGATTCAGGAGTCCAGACATTAGCTCCGGAACCATCTTCGTAATAGACCATGGCGGTGACCGGCTCGACAGGCAGAGTGACCTTGGCCTGCATGCTAGCCACTTTACTGTCGAAGGCCGCAATGATGTGCTCGGCATCTTGCTCATGTCCGGTCATGCTGCCGAGCAGGCGGGAGAGATCCTGCCAGCTCTTGTCGTCATAGTTGACCACCAGCACCGGTGCGATGGCGCTGAGCTGATCCCAGGCCTTGAGCGCCGAATCCCCACCAGTGGCCGACACCAGGATCAGATCCGGCTGCATCGCCAACACCGCATCCACATTCACTTCACCGCGATAAAGAGGTTTGACGCCGTGGTTGACGGCCTCCGCCCCCCACTGGGTAAAGAAGCCATTCTCATCGGTCACGCCACCGGTCTGGCGCACCGATGCTGACGCCACGACCGGCGCACTGATCGCCAGCAGCGAACCGGTCAGGGTCACGCTGGTGGAGACAATCCGCTGCGGTGGAGCCAACAGGGTTACCTCACCCTTGCTGGTTTGGAAAGATCGGGGCCAGCCACCCACCTTGGCGGTCGGCGTGGTACTGGCAGCCGTATCGGCAGAAGAGGATTGATCGCAGCCCGTCAGCAGTGCGAGCAGCGAAAAGAGCAGGACGGCAAGTCTCATGGTGGTGGCTGACAACAGAGGGTGGCAGCCACATTAATCTAACTGATAAGTATTATCAATCTCTTATACCTCAAAGGGGCTGCTATCGCCTCAGCCGCCCGAGCTGGTGGCGAGCATCAGATTACGCAACCAGTGCTGGGCTGGGTCGCTGTGGGTTCGCTCATGCCAGGCCATCGACTTGGTAAAGCCGGGCACCGTTATGGGCGCTTGAACCACCGTCAATCCGGTCATGTCACGCAGCAGGCGGCGCGGCACCATGGCCACCAGATCGCTGCTGCGCAGCACTTCCACCAGCACCAGAAAGCTTGGCACCGACAGCGCCACCCGGCGCGAGCGGCCGAGCGCCTCCAGTGCACTGTCGGTTGCACCACGCAAACCACCGCCGCTGTAGGAGACCAGAGCATGGTCCAGCTCGCAGAAGGCATCCAGCGTCAGCTGACCGGCAGCCGCAACCGGGTGCTCTGCACGCAACACGCAGACGTACTCCTCCTGATAGAGATTGCGCAGTCTGAGATCAGCCGGGGTGGTCTCCGGCGTCATCAGTGCCAGATCCAGCGTTCCTTGCTCCAGTTGACGAGATACCGAGTGATCGTCGATGGGACGGGCGATGACCCGTATGCCAGGCGCCTGCTGGCGCAGCGCCTGCAGGAACGGCACCAGCACAGCCTGCAGCGCATAATCGGTTGCCGCCACAGCCCAGCTCATTTTGGCCGATGCCGGCTCGAAGTGGCTGGGTTGCAGCATCACCTCAATATCGGCCAGTATCCGCTTGAGCAGGGGCGCCAGCTCGCTGGCGCGCACCGTCGGCACGATGCCGTGGGAGGTACGCACAAACAGGGGATCGTCAAAATACTCGCGCAATCTGGCCAGCATGCCGCTCACCGCTGGCTGGGTGAGCGAGAGGCGGGCAGCCGCCCGGGTGACGCTGCCCTCATCCAGCAGCGCCGCAAAAGCTTTGAGCAAATTGAGATCGAGTTTTCGAAGATCGGTCATGACATCCGCTCCCGGTCAGTTTGTGCCAGTCTAGCCATGTCCGGGCTCCAATACGACAACGGCGCCTTGCGGCGCCGTCATGTTCAGCTGATCGAGTATCACTTCTTCACCGGGCGAACCCAGTTCTGGATGTGACGCTGCGGTACGCGGGTAATCACCAGCTCGTTTTCGCCCACATTGCGAGTGATGGTCGAGCCAGCGCCGAGCGTGGCACCCTTGCCGATGGTAACCGGGGCCACCAGCTGGGTATCGGAGCCGACGAACACGTCGTCTTCGATGATGGTCTGGAACTTGTTGGCGCCGTCGTAGTTGCAGGTGATGGTACCGGCACCAATGTTGACCCGGGCGCCGATCTCGGCATCACCCAGATAGGTGAGGTGACCACACTTGGAGCCTTCACCAAGGTGGGCCTTCTTCATCTCCACGAAGTTGCCAACATGCGCTTCACGGGCCAGCGAAGCGCCCGGACGCAGGCGGGCAAACGGGCCCACCGAGCACTGTTCGGCCAGGGTGGCGCCTTCGATCACCGAGTAAGGCTGCACCTCGCTGTCATCCCCGATAGTGCAATTTTTCAGCACCACACCGGCACCGATGCGCACACGGTTGCCCAGCGTGACCTTGCCTTCGATGATGACGTTGACGTCGATCACCACCTCTTCACCCACGCTCAGCTCACCGCGCAGGTCGAAGCGGGCCGGGTCCATCATGCTGACACCGGCAATCATCAGCTTTTCGGCCTGCATCATCTGGTAGCTGCGCTCCAGCTGCGCCAGCTGAACCCGATTGTTGGCGCCTTCCACCTCAGCGGCCTGATCGGGATGCACGGCTGCAATCGGGCAACCATCGCCATGCGCCATGGCAATAACGTCGGTGAGATAAAATTCGCCCTGGGCATTTTTATTGTCCAGACGCGACAACCAGCTGCGCAGCTGAGCGCCGCCAGCCACCAGCACGCCGGTATTTACTTCACGAACCGCCAGTTGCTCGGGGGTGGCATCCTTCTGCTCAACGATGCCGATCACCTGGCCGTTGTCACGCAGAATGCGGCCATAACCCGTCGGGTTATCCAGTACTACGGTCAGCAGCGCCATGCCGTCAGCTGCCTTGGCCGCCAACAGCCGCTGCAGGGTTTCAGGTTGGATCAGCGGCGTGTCGCCGTAGAGCACCAGCACGTCATCGTCATCGTTCCAGAACGGGATGGCCTGCGCCACTGCGTGACCGGTCCCCAGTTGCTGCGCTTGCAGCACCCAGTTGAGATCCGGCGCGCTGATACGCTCCTTGAGCAGCTCCCCACCGTGGCCATAGACCAGATGTACCTTGCCGGCACCCACCTGACGGGCGGTATCGATGACATGGGAGACCATCGCCTTGCCCGCGACCGGATGCAAAACCTTGGGCAGGGGAGAGCGCATGCGGGTACCTTTGCCCGCGGCCAGGATGACGACGTTGAGGGACATGATTCGACCTTGCAGTGGTGTGGAAATACTCGGCGGAGTCTATCGAAGGGGATAAAAAAAAGCGACCCGAAGGTCGCTTTTTGCGGCACCGCGATTAGCGGTAATTCTTTTTGACGATATCGATGACCCGCAGTTGGGCCAGCGCCTTAGCCAGTTCGGCCGACGCCTGGGCGTAATCGATATCACCATGGGAGCTGTTGATCCGCTCTTCGGCTGAACGCTTGGCTTCGAGGGCTTTAGCCTCATCCAGGTCGTTTGCACGAATGGCGGTGTCCGCCAGCACAGTCACGGTTTCGGGTTGTACTTCCAGCATACCGCCGGAGATGTACATCACCTCTTCACCGCCGCCTTGTTTCACCAAGCGGACCAGGCCCGGCTTGATGGAGGTCAGCAGGGGAGCGTGACCGTGGTGGATACCCAGCTCACCTTCGGAGCCTGATACCTGGACCATCTGGACGCGACCGTTGAACAGCTTGCCTTCGGCGCTCACCACATCCAGGTGAAAGGATATCTCAGCCATGGGCCCTCCTGTCGAGGCTTACAGTTTCTTCGACTTCTCGACGACTTCGTCGATACCGCCAACCATGTAGAACGCCTGCTCAGGCAGATCGTCATACTCGCCCTTGAGGATGCCCTGGAAGCCACGAATGGTTTCCTTCAGCGGGACATACTTGCCGGGAGAACCGGTAAACACTTCGGCCACGAAGAAGGGCTGGGACAGGAAACGCTCGATCTTACGGGCACGGGATACGGTCAGTTTGTCTTCTTCTGACAGTTCATCCATACCGAGGATGGCGATGATGTCCTTCAGTTCCTTGTAACGCTGCAGAACGGTCTGAACGCCACGTGCGGTCTCGTAGTGCTCCTTACCAACCACCAGCGGATCAAGCTGACGGGAGGTGGAGTCCAGCGGGTCCACAGCCGGGTAGATACCCAGAGCGGCGATCTGACGGGACAGAACGACGGTAGCGTCCAAGTGGGCGAAGGTGGTCGCCGGGGACGGGTCGGTCAAGTCATCCGCAGGAACGTAAACGGCCTGTACCGAGGTGATGGAGCCAGTGCGGGTGGAGGTAATACGCTCCTGCAGCACACCCATCTCCTCGGCCAGAGTCGGCTGGTAACCTACTGCGGAGGGCATACGGCCCAGCAGTGCGGATACTTCAGTACCGGCCAGGGTATAACGGTAGATGTTGTCCACGAACAACAGTACGTCACGACCTTCGTCACGGAACTTCTCAGCCATGGTCAGACCGGTCAGAGCCACACGCAGACGGTTTCCAGGCGGTTCGTTCATTTGACCGTACACCAGGGAAACCTTGTCCAGTACGTTGGACTCCTTCATTTCGTGGTAGAAGTCGTTACCCTCACGAGTACGCTCACCCACACCGGTAAACACGGAATAGCCGGAGTGCTCGATCGCGATGTTACGGATCAGCTCCATCATGTTTACGGTCTTGCCTACACCGGCACCACCGAACAGACCGACCTTACCACCCTTGGCAAACGGGCAAACCAGGTCGATAACCTTGATGCCAGTTTCCAGCAGTTCGGTAGAACCGGATTGCTCTTCGTAGCTCGGGGCTTCGCGGTGGATGGCCCAACGATCTTCTTCACCGATCGGACCGGCTTCGTCAACCGGCTCGCCCAGTACGTTCATGATACGGCCCAGGGTTGCAGTACCGACCGGAACCATGATCGGGTTGCCGGTGTTAACTACTTCCAGACCCCGACGCAGACCGTCGGAGGAGCCCATGGAGATGCAGCGAACGACACCGCCACCGATTTGTTGCTGAACTTCCAGCACCAGACCCTGGCCTTGACCTTCACCGACGATTTTTAGTGCATCGTACACTTGGGGCACGGCATTCTGCGGGAACTCGATGTCCACCACAGCGCCGATGATTTGGACGATGAAACCGTTACTCATGTCAAATCCTCTAAACCTTTAGGTAACCCTTGCCTTACACCGCAGCAGCACCGGACACGATCTCTGTAAGCTCCTGGGTAATACTGGCCTGACGGGCCTTGTTGTATACCAGTTGCAGATCGTTAATCAGGTTGCCGGCGTTGTCAGTCGCGGCTTTCATGGCAACCATTCGGGCTGCCTGTTCACTTGCCAGGTTTTCTACCACACCCTGATAGACCTGAGATTCGACGTAGCGAACCAGCAGATCGTTCAGCAGTTTCTTGGGATCAGGCTCATAGAGGTAATCCCAGTGGTGCTTCTTGGCGAGTTTGCTGTCTTCAGTAATCGGCAAAGGCAGCAATTGATCGACCTTGGGCTGTTGCACCATGGTGTTCACAAACTTGTTGTAAACCAGGTACAGACGGTCAATCTCACCGTTGTCGTAAGCCTGCAGCATGACCTTCACGGAACCGATCAGATCATTGACGCTCGGGGCATCCCCGAGGCCAGAGACTTGGGCAATGACCTTGGCACCAAACTTCTGGAAGAAGCCGGATGCCTTGCTACCAATCAGGGCCAGATCAACCTTGGCGCCTTGCTGGTTCCATTGCTTCATGTCGTTGAGGGCAGCCTTGAACAGGTTAATGTTCAGACCACCACACAGGCCACGGTCGGTGGAGATGACGATGTAGCCCACACGCTTGACCTCACGTTCAATGAGGTAGGGGTGCTTGTATTCCAAGTTCCCCTGAGCGATGTGGCCGATCACCTTGCGCATGGTTTCAGCGTAGGGACGGCTGGCAGACATGCGTTCCTGCGCACGGCGCATTTTGCTCGCTGCCACCATTTCCATAGCGCTGGTGATCTTCTGAGTGTTCTTCACACTCCCGATCTTGGTACGTATCTCTTTTGCGCCGGCCATCTCTTCTCTCCCTCAGGTGGCAGCCCAGGGCTGCCACACACGCTTACCAGGTCTGGGTTGCCTTAAAGTTATCCAGCAACGCAGTCAGCTTGCCAACGATCTCGTCGTTGTAGTCGGCCTTGGCATTAAGTGCAGCCATCAGGTCGCCATGCTGGGTATTGGCGTAAGAGAGCAGAGCGGCTTCGAAGTCACCGATACGGTTCAGCTCAACATCGTTGAGATAACCCTTTTCAGCGGCGAACAGTACCAGAGCCTGGTGAGCAACGCTCATCGGGGCATACTGCTTCTGCTTCATCAGCTCGGTTACTTTCTGGCCGTGGTTCAGCTGTTTGCGAGTCGCATCGTCCAGGTCGGAAGAGAACTGGGCGAACGCAGCGAGTTCGCGATACTGAGCCAGCGCGGTACGGATACCACCGGACAGCTTCTTGATGATCTTGGTCTGAGCCGCACCACCCACACGGGATACGGAGATACCCGGGTCAACCGCCGGACGAATACCGGAGTTGAACAGTTGAGTGGTCAGGAAGATCTGGCCGTCGGTGATAGAGATCACGTTGGTCGGAACGAACGCGGAAACGTCACCGGCTTGGGTTTCGATGATCGGCAGAGCGGTCAGAGAACCGGTCTGGCCCTTCACGGCACCGTTGGTGTACTTTTCAACGTACTCGGCGTTCACGCGAGCAGCACGCTCGAGCAGACGGGAGTGCAGATAGAATACGTCACCCGGGTAGGCTTCACGTCCAGGCGGACGGCGCAGCAGCAGGGAGATCTGACGATAAGCAACGGCCTGCTTGGAGAGGTCGTCGTAAATGATCAGAGCGTCTTCACCGCGGTCACGGAAGTATTCACCCATGGAGCAACCGGAGTACGGAGCCAGGTACTGCAGGGCGGCGGCTTCAGAAGCAGAAGCAACGACGACGACAGTGTTGGCGAGTGCACCGTGCTCTTCCAGCTTGCGCACCACGTTGGCGATGGTGGAGGCCTTTTGGCCAATCGCAACGTAGACGCACTTAATGCCGGAATCTTTCTGGTTGATGATGGTGTCGATGGCGATGGCGGTCTTACCCACCTGACGGTCACCGATGATCAGCTCACGCTGGCCACGACCGATAGGGATCATGGCGTCGATGGCTTTCAGACCAGTCTGGACAGGCTGGTCAACAGACTTACGCTCGATAACGCCCGGAGCGATAACTTCTACCGGAGAGAAGCCATCGTGCTCAAGCGGACCTTTACCGTCGATCGGTTGACCCAGGGTGTTGACCACCCGGCCCAGCAGACCGCGCCCGACCGGCACTTCCAGGATACGACCCGTACCCTTGACCTTCATCCCTTCCGCCAGATCGGCGTAGGGACCCATGACTACGGCACCGACGGAGTCACGCTCGAGGTTCAATGCCAGAGCGTAGCGGTTGCCCGGCAGCTCGATCATTTCACCTTGCATGGCGTTGGCTAGGCCGTGAATACGAATGATACCGTCGCTTACGGAAACGATAGTACCTTCGTTGTGCGCCTCGCTCTTGACTTCAAACTGCGCAATACGCTGCTTGATCAGCTCGGCGATTTCAGTGGAATTCAGTTGCATGCTCTTATACCCCAATCAAGATTGCAGCGCGTCAGCCATACGGCCCAGCTTACCGCGGAGTGTTCCGTCGATAACCAGGTCGCCGGCCCTGATGAGCATTCCGGCCATCAAGGACGCATCAATGCTGCAATTCAGCTTCACGTTGCGCGCGAGACGTTTTTCCAGAGAAGCCTGCAGGTTGGCCTTCTGCTGAGTGCTCAGCTCCACTGCCGAAACCACCTCGGCCACCACAGATTTTTCCTGCTCGGCCTTCATCAGTTGGAATTCGGCAACAACCGCCGGCAATACCCCCAGGCGACCGTTCTCGGCCATCACCCGCATCAGGTTCTGACCGTGCTCGCTGAGTTGCTCACCACACACACCGATAAACACCTTTGCCAGCTCGTCGGCAGCCATGGAGCTGCTAATGAGGGACGCAATGGTCTTGTTCTCGGCAACGGCGGCGGCGAATTGCAGCATTTCCAGCCACTGATCAACCGCCCGGTGCTCAACGGCAAACTCGAAAGCAGCCTTGGCGTAGGGGCGAGCAATGGTAGTCAGTTCAGACATAGCCCCATTCCTGTTACAGTTCGGCTACCAGCTTGTCGACGATGTCGCTGTTGGCAGCCTGGTCGATATGACGCTCCAGGATCTTCTCTGCGCCGGCAACGGCCAGGGCAGCAACCTGCTTGCGCAGCTCTTCTTTGGCACGATGACGTTCAGCTTCAAGTTCAGCACGGCCTTGAGCCAGAATCTTATCCCGCTCGGATTGAGCAGCCGTGGTTGCCTCGTCAATGATCTGGGCCTTACGTTTGTTGGCCTGTTCAATGATTTCAGCAGCTTGCAGCTTGGCATCCTTCAAACGATCGGAAACATTGGCCTGAGCCAGTTCCAAATCCTTCTTGGCGCGTTCGGCGGAAGAGAGTCCGTCAGCAATGGCTTTCTGACGTGTCTCGATGGCAGCCATGATGGGCGGCCATACATACTTCATGCAGAAGACGACAAACAGGAAAAAAGCGATCGCTTGGCCGAGGAGGGTGGCGTTGATATTCACAGCCGATTTCCTCTTAAGTTAGTTAATGGGCAGTTGGTTCGGGTTGGTTCCGTCTTAACCAGCCACCGCAAACATCACGTACAGACCCAGACCAACAGCAATCATCGGGATCGCGTCAACCAGACCCATAACGATGAAGAATTGGGTACGCAGAACAGGGATCAGATCCGGCTGACGAGCGGCACCTTCCAGGAATTTGCCACCCAGGATACCGATGCCGATGGCTGCGCCGATTGCGGCCAGGCCCATCATGAAAGCAGCGGCGATGTACAGCAGGTCCATGTTCAAGTTTTCCATGAGGATCTCCAACTATTGTTTTTTAACTAGTGAGGTTTACGGGACAAAAAAGTTACGTCATCAGTGATGGTCTTGCTGCGCCATCGACAAATAGACGATGGTCAGAACCATGAAGATAAACGCCTGCAGGGTGATGATCAGAATGTGGAAGATTGCCCAAGGCACGGACAAAATCCACTGAGACCACCAGGGCAGCAAACCAGCAATCAGGATGAAGATCAATTCGCCAGCATACATGTTGCCGAAAAGACGCAGACCCAGAGAGACAGGTTTGGAGACCAGCGTTACAGTTTCCAGGATGAGGTTAACCGGAATGAAAGCCGGATGGTTGAAAGGCTGCATAGTCAGCTCTTTCACAAATCCGCTCACACCCTTGACCTTGATGCTGTAATACAGAATCAAGAAGAACACGCCCAAAGCCATGGACATGGTGATGTTAACGTCAGCAGAGGGAACCACACGCAGGTGCTGCTCTTGACCACCAATCATCTGAGCGATGTGCGGCAGGAAATCGACAGGGATCAAGTCCATGAAGTTCATCAGGAAAATCCAGACGAACACAGTCAGAGCCAGCGGTGCGATGACCGGGTTACGACCGTGGAAGATATCCTTGACGTTACTGCCTACAAATTCGACCAGAATCTCGATGAAGCACTGCAGCTTGCCTGGCACGCCGCTGGTTGCTTTGACAGCAACACTGCGGAACAGCCAGAGAAAGAAAACGCCGAGACCGACGGAAAATACCATGGAGTCGATATTTAACGTCCAGAACCCAGTACCCAGATGCGCATGTTGCAAATGGTGAGCGATATACTCCTGAGCGGTCAGGACTTCTCCGGTTGCAGCCATGAGGTTTCCTAGTAGTGGTTGTTAAGAGTGAACGAAGTTATCCACTGTACAACAAGAGCGAGGAGATAAGCACCGAAGAACGGAGCAAAAGCCAGCTCCACTCGACAGCCGAACATCAGGGCAAAGAGTCCTGTTGTTGTTATGAGCTTAATCCCTGCCCCACCATAAAAGTCCCGCAACACCAGGCCAGCACTGTGTTTATCCACCTTGCGGCGCATCACCCAGAGACTGAACAGGCACTGTGGAACCCAAAACGCTCCCCCTCCGAAAAGGGCCGAGCGCCCTGCCATCTCACCATCCAGAAATGACCAGACAGACGCGATGACAAGGATCAGAACCAGTTGAAATAACAAGACGATAGAGACAAGCCACAACCCACTCAATACTCGTCTATGCTTCAATCCAACTGCTCCCGAATATTACATAACTGTAAAAAAACGGAATTTGAACACTCCGTAATTACAGCCATTAAAGCCGGTTAAATTATACCCGTGCAATAGGCTAATGCAACCAGCCAGAAAGCCTTATTTTTTGCGGCATTAGACCACAATTCAGAGTTCTTTCAGTTGCAAAGGAATGTATGTTTTATTACTACAAAAAGCGCAAGAATCACGATTCTGATATGCCAAAACGGCTCAAAATGTCGTCCAGCTCCGCAAAACTTCCGTAACTTATCACTAACTTACCGCTATCTTTTTTACCCGGCTGGATCTGGACGTGATTCCCCACCACATCAGCCAGCTTGCGCTCAAGATAGCCAAGTTGCGGGTCGCGCTCGACAGAAACCTTCTCTTTTGCGGGCTCCAGACTCTTTTGCACGAGTCGCTCGGTTTCCCGCACAGTCATGCCCTTTTGCACCACGCTGCGAGCCAGCTCAGATTGAGCCTCACCCTCAACCGCCAACAGGGCACGGGCATGGCCCATGTCGAGATCGCCATGCTCAACCAAGCGCTTCACGTCGTCATTGAGCTGATTGAGGCGCAGCAGGTTGGTGACGGTTGCCCGCGATTTGCCTACAGCATCGGCCACCTGCTGGTGAGTGAGTTCAAACTCGCTGAGTAACCTTTGCAAAGCGACGGCTTCTTCGATGGCATTGAGATCCTCACGCTGAATGTTTTCAATCAGCGCGATGGCGACCGCCGCATCATCGGGCACGTCCTTGACCAGACAGGGGACCACTTCCAGACGAGCCAGTTGGGAAGCTCGCCAGCGCCGCTCACCGGCGATGATCTCGAAGCGGTTCTCGGCAATGGTACGCACCACGATCGGCTGGATAACTCCTTGCGCCCGGATCGAGCTGGCCAGCTCTTCCAGAGCCTCTTGGGACATATCCTTACGCGGCTGGTATTTGCCAGAACACAACCACTCGACGGGGAGCTTGCGCAGCTCACCCTGCTGGGACGATGGCTGCATCGCCTGCTCGGTGCGCAGATCGCTCTGTACCTGCTTTTGCCGGGCAGCCGTACTGGTGCTCAGCAGAGCATCCAGGCCCTTGCCGAGTCCACGTTTCTTCGGGGTCATAGGGATTCTCGTTCGGCGGTGGCAGCCGGTTGCACCTGCTCCTGACGGCGCAGGATCTCGCCTGCTAGCGCCAGATAGGCCTTGGCTCCCACCGAGGATTTGTCGTAGTGCATGGCGGGCGCACCGAAACTCGGCGCCTCGGCCAACCGCACGTTACGTGGAATGATGGTGCGATACACCCGGTCACCAAAATGCTGCTTTAGCTGATCGGACACATCATTGGCCAGCCGGTTGCGGTGGTCATACATGGTGCGCAGCACCCCTTCGATGTGCAGATCGGGATTGACCACGGCAGCCAGCTTGCTGATGGTGTCCACCAGCGCGGTGAGTCCTTCGAGGGCATAGTACTCGCACTGCATCGGCACCAGCACCGAATCGGCCGCAGCCATGGCATTGACCGTCAGCATGTTGAGCGACGGGGGGCAGTCGATGAAGATGTAATCGTACTTGTCGCGAACCGGCGCCAGCGCGTGACGCAGACGGACTTCACGGGCAAAAAACTCCATCAGGCGAATTTCGGCCGCAGTGACATCGGAGTTGGCGGCAATCAGGTGATAGCCGCCGCTGGTCTGGGGGATGATCACATCGCCGATCGGTGTTTCTTCGATCAGCAGCTCATAGGCCGTGCGCTCGACATCGTACTTGTCGACACCACTGCCCATGGTGGCATTGCCTTGCGGGTCCAGATCAATCACCAGCACCTTGCGTTTGGTGGCGGCCATGGAGGCGGCCAGATTGACACAGGTGGTGGTTTTTCCCACTCCACCCTTCTGGTTGGCAACGGCGATGACTTTTCCCACGCTTTCCCCTAACTCGTTTTGAAGCCCGCTAATCGGGCTAGGTGATAGTCAACTCCAGCAGATGGCGTTCCCCTTCCAGCTCCGGTACCACCAGGGTATGGGAGTCCAGCAGGGCAAAGCCGGCCGGCAGATTGGCCACCTCCTCGGCGGGGTAGATCCCCTTAAGCGCCAGGAAGCGGCCGCCGGTGGCGGGCAGGTGACGGCACCAGCCAAGCATGTCCTCCAGCGAGGCAAATGCACGGCTGAGCACACCGTCAAACCCTTGTTCCGGTTGATAATCTTCAACCCGTGACTGTACCGGCGTCACGTTGGTCAATCCCAACTCGAGGATCACCTGACGGATAAAGCGGATCCGCTTGCCGAGGCTATCGAGCAGCACGAACTGTTTGTCCGGGTTGATGATGGCCAGCGGGAGTCCCGGCAGGCCCGGTCCGGTTCCCACATCGATGAAACGCTCGCCCTTGAGATATGGGCTAATCACCAAGCTATCCATGATGTGCTTGACCAGCATGGCCTGCGGCTCACGCACCGAGGTCAGATTGTAAGCCTTGTTCCACTTGTGCAGCAACTCAACGAGCTGTACCAGCTGGCGCTTCTGAGCTTCAGGAAGTTCCATCCCCGCCTGCGCCAGCAGGCTGTTCAATTGTTCCAGCATGACGTTCCTCAGGCGCTACGACGCAGCAGACCGTGTTTTTTCAGGTGAACCAGCAAGATCGAGATGGCCGCAGGTGTAATCCCGGAGATCCGCGATGCCTGACCGATGGTTTGCGGCTTGGCGGTGTTGAGCTTGGCCACCACCTCGTTGGAGAGACCATTTACGTCGCGATAGTCGAGATCCAGCGGCAGCAAGGTGTTTTCGTTGCGCAGCTGCTTCTCCACCTCTTCACTCTGACGCTCGATATAACCCGCGTACTTGATCTGGATCTCTACCTGCTCGGCAGCCTGGGGATGATCCAAGCCCGGACCAACGCCCTCAATCGCCATCAGTGCCTCATAGGTCACTTCAGGACGGCGGATCAGCTCTTCCAGCGAATGTTCGCGGGTCAGCGGCGTCTTGACCAGCTCGTTGATGGCCGGCAGCGAGGCATGTTGGGTGTGGATCCAGCTGCTGCGCAGGCGCTGACGCTCCTGCTCAATCAGTTCCAGCTTCGCGTTGAATTTGCTCCAGCGCTCGTCGTCCACCAGACCCAGCTCACGGCCAGCGGCAGTGAGCCGCAGATCGGCGTTGTCTTCACGCAGCAACAGACGGTATTCGGCGCGGCTGGTGAACATGCGATACGGTTCGCGGGTCCCCAGGGTCGACAGATCGTCCATCATCACGCCCATGTAGGCCTGATCCCGGCGCGGATGCCACGGATCCTTGCCCTGAGCACGCAGCGCGGCGTTCAGACCCGCCAGCAAGCCTTGGGCACCGGCCTCTTCATAGCCGGTAGTGCCGTTGATCTGGCCGGCGAAGAACAGGTTCGGAACGTACTTGCTCTCCATGTTGGCTTTGAGATCGCGCGGATCGAAGAAGTCATATTCGATCGCATAACCGGGGCGGGTGATATGGGCATTCTCGAAGCCGCGGATCGAGCGAACGATCTGCACCTGCACATCGAACGGCAGACTGGTGGAGATGCCATTCGGATAGAGTTCGTGGGTAGTCAGCCCTTCGGGCTCGACGAAGATCTGATGCGACGTTTTGTCGGCAAAACGCATGATCTTGTCTTCGATGGAAGGGCAGTAACGGGGACCGATCCCTTCGATCACACCGGCATACATGGGGCTGCGATCCAGATTGGCCCGGATCACGTCATGGGTCTGCTCATTGGTGTGAGTCACAAAGCAGCTGATCTGGCGCGGATGCTGGCTGGCGTCTCCGATGAAGGAGAACACCGGCGTCGGCGTGTCACCCGGCTGTGCCTGCATCACCGAGAAGTCAACGCTACGGGCATCAATACGCGGCGGTGTACCGGTCTTGAGACGCTCGATATGCAGCGGCAGTTCGCGCAGACGCTGGGCCAGGGCGATCGACGGAGGATCGCCGGCGCGGCCGCCACGGTAATTTTCCAGGCCAATATGGATTAGGCCGTTGAGGAAGGTGCCAACGGTGAGCACCACCGCCTTGGCGGTAAAACGGATCCCGGTCTGAGTCACTACGCCAGCGACGCGATCGCCATCCATGATGAGATCGTCACAGGCTTGCTGGAAGATCTTCAGATTGGGCTGGTTCTCCAGCATCTGGCGCACGGCTGCCTTGTAGAGCAGGCGATCGGCCTGAGCACGGGTGGCACGAACGGCCGGCCCTTTGGAGGAGTTGAGTGTGCGGAACTGGATCCCGCCAAGATCGATGGCACGCGCCATGATCCCACCGAGCGCGTCGATCTCCTTGACCAGGTGTCCTTTGCCAATCCCGCCGATCGCCGGGTTGCACGACATGTGCCCCAGAGTATCGACATTGTGGGTCAGCAGCAGGGTATTCATGCCCATGCGCGCTGCTGCTGCGGCCGCTTCGGTGCCGGCGTGACCGCCACCGACGACGATCACATCAAATTGTTCGTGGTATTGCATCTGGATCACCTTGATCTGAACGACAGAAGATCGCTGTTGGCCTGGTTAAAAGGCGGAACATTCTATCTGTTTACACCGGGCAGGGGAATGGTTGCAGCTCATCCAATATAGATCCACGCGAGGGCTTATAGATCTTAAGGATCTTGAGATCGATCTTTTATTGGATCTTTTATTAGGATCCGCCCGATCTGTTGATAAGCACTTTTTGATCAAAAAGATCATTACGTTAAGTGCGATCTTCAGCTGTGGAAAAGCTTGGATCCGGTGGCTGGGAACCGGGGGACAACCAGGCTATTTATGCACAGACCCAGACTGCGCCAGAGATTGTTAATAGGATAACTATAGGTTTTTAAGAGGTTAGATCTAATGTTATGCACAGCTGTGCGCATGAATGTGGGTAACCGACGGAAAAGTGATCACAAGGCGATCTGTTGATAACTACGTGGACAGTGGATCGCCCGACATGAGCGATCCACAACTACTGATCATCCGATCAGGGGTATCCAGTCGTGGATCCACTGCTCGGCGGCGTCTTCCGGGATCTCGTGTTGGGTCACGTCAATCTCGAGGCGATCCCCGATCCGGCTGGCTCCGCAATCGGCAAACAGCTGATCCAGCGCTTTGCCGGCACAGCAAAAGGTGTCGTAGTTAGTGTCACCCAGCGCAATCACACCATAGTGGCGACCGGCCAGATCCGGCTTTCTGGCGGCAAGATCCCGGTAAAACGGCTGCAAATTGTCGGGAACGTCGCCAGCGCCGTGGGTGGAAGTCACAACCAGCACGATACCTTGCGAATCACTGAGCACCTCATCGAGACGGGCTGGATTGTGTTCAGTGGTGTCGTGGCCGGCTTGCTGCAGCAGGGCAGAAACATGTTCTGCGACGTATTCGGCGGCGCCGAGCATGGAGCCAATAACAAGATGGATATGAGCCATGAAGGGTTCCTGAGTCCTGGTAGGGTAAATGGCAGTGTTCAGGATTCTAGCGCCAAGTGGTGTGGATAAATATGGATAAAGGGTGGGGATAAGGGATCCGGTTCGATCCAAAGAGACCATCAGCCACTTTCGTGATCATTCTCTGTTAACACCATCCGGTAATTACATTCAGTTACTGCGATCCGGCCTTTTGGCTCATTACAATGGCCGCTGGAGAGTGCCACGCCATCGGGAGGGGCCATGCGCAGTGTTTCCATTCAGGTCAGCAAGAGCATGCTGGAAGGGTGCCGGCGACTGGGCGCCGATAGCGATAGGATCATGCGTCAGTGCGGTTTATCGGCGCTCGAACTGGCTAATCCTGATGGGCGTCTGGCGGCGCGGCAGCACTATCGTCTGCTGGAACTGCTGCGCCCCTACCTTGAGCAGCACAATCAGGCCTTGGCATCTTACGATCTGACCGCCTTTTATCAGCGTTTTCCCGCGCTGGTCAGTCACTGTCTCAATCAGCAAACGGCCCGCGCCGGCCTTGAAACCTTTGTGGCCTATCGCGCGGTGATCGGCAGTTGCGACGATATTCGGGTCTCGGTGGGCAGTCATCAGACCCGTTTTGAATATCTCAACCTCGGTGCTTCCCGGCTTGGATCGACCCAAGCCCTGCCCAATTTTGTCATGCTCTACAGGATCTTAAGCGCCTATGTGGCGGATGCTACGGTCAGTCTTGATTTGATCGGTGCATCTGGCGATCCCCATGGCGTTTTGGCCGGGATCTTTGCCGGCCACTGCCGCTGGGATCAATCGGCCAGTACGCTGACCATCAGCAATCGCCTGCTTGATACTCGCTCGGAGTGTTTCAATGCCCGTCTTTATCCATTGCAACGCACACTCCTGCAGCGGCAATTCACCGATCTGCCGGGTCGCACCACCCTGACTGACTGCGTTCTGCAACTGATTAGCGGTTTGCTGGCCAGTGGCCAGGGTGATGAACACCTGCTGGTGCAGGTTTGTGCAACGCTCAATATGAGCCGCTGGACACTGAATCGCCGGTTGCAGGAGGAGGGGGGGAGTTTTAGCCAATTGCTGACACAGGCCAGGTTGATGCAGGCGCGCAGTTTGCTGTCGGGCGGCAGTGGCACGTTGCAAGAGATCGCCGAGCAGATCGGATTTTCTTCGCAAAGTGCCTTTAGCCGCTTTTTCAAGCGGCATGCCGGTGAAACGCCGCAGGCTTATCGCCTGCGGCAGTAATGACAGTGCCAGCTTGGCTGGCACCCGCATCAAGGGGTCAGTGTGGTGACGGCCTTTGCCGCCACGCCAGCTGGCAATGCCAGTGCGCCCGGTGTGGTGTGGCTGACCACCAGCTCCTTGGCTACCGTAAACGTCACCGGCGTGATGCCGTGGATGTCGGATGAAGGAGCAATATAAGCACGGTAGCTGCCCGGCTCGATAATCCAGGCGTTGCGCTGTGGTGCAAAGCTGGCAAGCAGGCTGGCCGGAATGGTGAAGGTCAGCTGTTCAGCGCTGCCGGGGGCCAACAGCGCTGTTTTGGCAAAGGCCTTGAGCTCGATGGCGGGTTTGCTCAGGGTTCCTTGCGGCGCAGCAATATAGACCTGCGCGGCTTCACGGCCGGAAACCTGGCCACTGTTGGTGATGGTGGCTGACAGGATCAGGTTGCCCTGCTCATCCAGACGGTTGCTGACCACGCGCGGTTCACCGTAGTCAAAGCGGGTGTAGGAGAGGCCAAAGCCGAACGGATAGGCCACCGCTTTGCCAAAGGTGCTGTAGTAGCGATATCCCACATAGATCCCTTCGTTGTAATCAATCCGGTCAGGTTTGCCGTCACCGTTTTCGTCCCGCCCGGGGAAGGTGGTCGATGAGGGGACGCTGGCATAGTTGGTCGGGAAGGTTTGTGTCAGCTTGCCGCTCGGGTTGATCGCGCCGGAGAGCACATCAGCCAACGCATTGCCTGTCTCCTGACCGGCCATGTAGGCCAGTACCACACCATCGACCTTGTTGCTCCAGCTGGTGTCGATGACGCCATTGACGTTGAGCACGACCACCACCTTCTTGCCTGCGCTGTGGAAGGCTGCCGATACCCTCTCGATCAGCTGCATTTCGGCGTCGTTCAGGCGGTAGTCGCCCTTGCTGTCGGTGCGATCCGCCCCTTCACCAGCCTGCCGGCCGATGCTGATCACCGCCACTTCCTGCTGCTGGGCGGCGCTGCTAATCAAGCTCTCGAGGGTGGCATCGAGCGCAGCCTCTTCACAGGTGTAGTGGCCACGAGCACCAAATTTACCTTCATGGAATACCTTGTGGCTGGCATAGAAGGCCCGATAGTAGCGCTGCAGTTCCTGATTGACATGGAAGCGTCCGGCCAGTCCGTCCGCAATATTGACCGTCTTGGCGGCATTGACGTCTCCGCTGCCGGTGCCGCCCTTGTAGGTGTTGATCTGGTTGACGCCAAAGCTGGCGACGCGGCTGTTGCTGGCCAGCGGCAAGGCATTGCGCTCGTTACGCAGCAGCACCATGCTTTCGGCGCCGGCCAGACGCGAGAGGCGGGCATGGGCTGTCAGATCGGGTTGATTGTTTGGTGTTTGCCGGCGATAGGAGGGGCTCTTGATGACCTTCGCCAGAATGCGGCTGGCCGCTTCGTTTATCTGTGCTTCGCTGAGTTCACCCCGCTTCAGCGCCTCTTGTAACAGGGGTTTGGCGTTTCCTGGTTCAATCAAATCCTGTCCGGCCATCACCTGGCGCTGTGGCGCGGTTTTTACATCACCGGCAAACCAGTCGGACATGACCAGCCCGTCGAAGTGCCACTCATCGCGTAGGATCTGCTGCAACGCATCGCGTCGCTCGTTGACATAAGTGCCGTTGACCTTGTTGTAGGAGGTCATGATGGCCCAGGGATGGGCGTCGTCGATGGCAATTTGGAATCCGCGCAGGTAGATCTCGCGGAAGGTGCGCGCTTCGCCCAGATCGTCGATGTCGTGGCGATTGGTCTCGGAGTTGTTGCCAAAGAAGTGCTTGATAGTGGCGCCCACGCCCTGACTCTGTACGCCGCTGACCATGGCGGCGCCCATCTTGCCGGTAACTAGCGGATCTTCCGAGTAGTACTCAAAATTGCGCCCGTTGAGCGGGTTGCGCTGGATGTTCATGCCAGGAGCCAGCAACAGATCGACGCCATACTGCTGCATCTCTTCGCCAATGGCTGTGCCGACCTGACGCACCAGATCCACATCCCAGCTCGAGGCCAGCAAGGATCCAATCGGCCAGGCCGTGGCGTAGTAGCTGGCTGGGTCGTTATCGCGGCTGGCGTTGATGCGAAGACCTGCCGGACCGTCGGCCAGCTTGATGGTCGGAATATCAATGCCATCCTGCGGCCGATGTACTCCGTTGATGTAGCCAGCCACACCGGCTACGTCATGCTTGAGATTGATGGGAGCTGCACCCGGCCCGTAACCGGGACCGGAGAGCAGACTCAGCTTTTCATCCAGCGTCAACTTGGCCACCAGCGCATCAGCCTGCTGGCGGGGGGCGGGAGCGTTGTGGTTGGTCGCGTCTGCCGGGGCCTGGTTGCAGCCGGCCAGTGCCAGAGTGATGCCAAGCGCGACAGTGGTCATGGCGGGGATGGTGTGCATGGTTCTGCGTCTCATATTGTGCAAATGATCCGCAGCCTACCAGTGACCGGACTGTTCCCGTTTACCCTCTGGGTGCAGCGGTTGTGCTCTGGGGTGCAGCCAAAGAGAAGTGTGATACCGATAACAGCTACAGCGGCGGAAATAGGACGCGCGTTGTGCCGAAAGGAGCCTGCATGGTGACTATACTCAGAGTCCGCTCTCCATTTGATACAGGTCCCGGCGGGTCTTGTTCATACTTGAGGCATGTATGGAGCAAATTGTTCTGAATGTGGCCTCCTTGGCACAGTTGGATGAACAGCTGCAGACGCTAAGTCAGCAATATCCTGATCTGGAGCCGGCCAGAGTGCTGGTGCAGCTCTATACCACCCGCAATGAAAAGGCGTGGATTGTTGCCATCCACCAGCAGGTACAGCACTGGCTGCCGAATGTGCCGGTGGTCGGCTGTTCGGCGATGGGGGTCATGTGTCCCGGTGCGTTTCTGGACGCCGACACCACGCTGTCGATCCTGATATTGCGTGAAGCTAATCTATTGGCCTCTATCCACAGCGTTGCTGCAGGTGAAGAGCGAGAGGTGGGCCGACGGATTGCCGCGCAATTACTCAGTGAACACCTCTATCTGCAAGGTGTTCTGTTGCTGGCCACACCGGTGCTTATTGACTGTGGCAACCTGCTACGTGAACTGACTTCCACTCTGGACGACATACCGGTATTTGGCGCTCTGGCTGGCAGTCACCTGCAGCCCGCCTCGACCTGTGTTTTTCTCAACGGTCAAACCTTGTCAGTGGGTGTGGCGGTGGTGGCATTTTATGGCTCGGCCCTGCGGATCAGTACCAACAGTTATCTTGGCTGGCAACCCTTCGGGGAGATGATGACTGTCACCGGTATGGATGGTTGCGAGTTGGTGTCGCTCAACGGAAAACCGGCTTACGAGGTATACCACCATTTTGTTGGAGTAGAGCGTGACGAGTTTTTCGATCAGGCGGTCGATTTTCCTCTGATGGTGCACCGCGACGGAAAACTAATTGCCCGGGCGCCGGTGGCCGCTACCGATGACCATCATCTGATGTTGCTGGCGCCACTGCAGGAGGGAGATCAACTCCAGTTGGGCTATGGTGATGTGGACTCTATTTTCAGTGATCTTTCCTATGCCTGCGATCGGGTTCATGACTTTCAGCCTGAGGCGGTGCTGGCCTTCTCCTGCTGCTGCCGTCTCTATTTTCTGATGGAAGATGCCAACGCCGAGCTTTCACCCTATCAGCATGTGGCGCCGGTGGTTGGCTTCTTTACCTTGGGTGAGATTGATTCGACCTATGTCGGGGATGATGTGCTCAATGCCACCATTGTCACCGTTGCCTTGAGTGAGTTACCGGCAGTGAGTGGGCAACGTGAGCCTGGGTCTGCGATATCCACCGTTAATACTTCCCGTAATCTCAATCGTATCAAACGCTTGATGCGCTTTATCTCGCGCGTGACCGAGCAGCTGTACGCTGCCAATGATGAGCTGACCTATCTCGCCTCACGCGATGAGTTGACTGGTATTTTGAATCGTCGCGCCTTGATGGCCAGGCTTCATGAGGAGTGGGCTCTCAGTTTTCGTTATGGCACACCCATGTCGCTCATCATGCTCGACATCGATCACTTCAAACAGGTCAACGACAGGTTCGGCCATCAGGTGGGGGATGAGGTCTTGGTGAGATTTACCACCTTGGTGCAGAAAGAACTACGCGTCAACGATCTGTTTGCCCGCTATGGTGGTGAAGAGTTCATCATTTTGCTGCCACAGACCCGCGAGACGGAGGCGGTGGCGCTGGCCGAGCGGATCCGCAGTGTGCTTGAGGTTCAGGCTGAGCAGCCGTCACTGCCTGGCATTACCAGCTCGTTCGGGGTGGCACAGTGGCATGGCAGTATGGTTGATGTCTATGAACTGCTGCAGTATGCCGACCGGGCGCTCTATCGGGCTAAACAAGCCGGTCGTAACCGGGTTGAGGTTGGTTAAAAAAAACCGGCACCTGTTGGTGCCGGATAAAAGAGCAAGGACAGAACGAAAACTAGATATCCAGTGCCGCGTGATGGCCTTGGTAGACTGCGGTGGTGATGGTGGAAACCTTGACGCAGTCACCAATCTGGGAGACCAGCGGTGCCGCATCCAGCAGCTCTTCAACCACGGCGCGGCGCGAACGCTGACCAAGAGCACAGACCACGCTTTGACCCGGGATCAGCACGCGCTGGCCGTTTGCGTCTACACACCAGACGCCGTCGCTACCGACTTCGACCGCCTTGTGCTGGCAGTGAACCTGAATGCCCTGCTTGTCGATCTCGGCCAGCAGTTGTGGACGGTGGCGTACGTTAGCATCAGGTGCCAGCTCACCATTCATCTCAACCAGATGTACCGTGCGTTGCTGACGGGCAAAGTGGACGGCCAGTTCACTACCGGCCAGACCGCCACCCAGAATGACCACTTCGTTGCCGATCTCTTCCTGACGGTGATGGTAGTCGTTGACCTGCACCACGCGCGGATCGTCCAGACCTGGGATGGGCGGAACGAACGGCTCGGAACCAACCGCAATGATCACCACATCGGCACCAATCTCTTCGGCATAGGCACGATCGACACGGGTGTTGAGGCGGATCTCGACCCCGGCTTCCTCACACAGTTTGCCTAGGGTGACACCGAGCTGGTACATCTCGAGCTTGAACGGGATCGCCTGTTCACCGATCAAGATACCGCCCACTTCGCCATGCTGTTCGCACAAGATCACCTGATGACCACGACGTGCGGCAGACAGCGCGGCTTGCAGACCACCGGGGCCACCACCGACCACCAGCACTTTCTTCTTGCGTGCGGCCGGCAACACTTCCATGCCGTCCAGTTCGCGGCCAATGATCGGGTTGACGGTGCAGCGGCGGGTCGCGGTCTGGGCGCGCTCGGCCAT
Organism: Aeromonas sp. RU39B; assembly: GCF_900156095.1. GTDB lineage: Bacteria > Pseudomonadota > Gammaproteobacteria > Enterobacterales > Aeromonadaceae > Aeromonas. The sequence continues at coordinate 22,124 of NZ_FTMJ01000009.1, read as the reverse complement.
ACAGGTGTAGCAGCGCAGGCAGCGCACGATCAGGTCGTCACGGTTGATGGCAACCTTCTTGGGCAGCTCCGGGTCAGCAAGCAGGGCTCGGGCCATCTCCACCACGTCGGCCTGACCGGAAGCGATAATCTCTTCCATCATCTGCGGATCATTGAGACCACCGATGGTAGCCACCGGCACCTTGACGTGCGGCTTGATGGCGGCGGCCAGATAGACGTTGCTGCCGTGCGGCAGGAACATCGACGGATGGGTTACACCAAAGCCGCGTTGATAGGTACCGGCCGAGACGTGCAGCAGATCGATGCGGCTCTCCAGCAGCTTGGCGATCTCGATCCCTTCCTGCAGGTCATAGCCACCGTCGAACAGCTCGGAGCCGCTCATACGAAATTCAATCGGGAAGCCCGGGCCGACGGCAGCACGGATGCTGTCGAGCACCTCTTGTGCAAAGCGCACCCGGTTCTCCAACGGGCCGCCGTAGCGGTCGGTACGCTTGTTGAAATAGGGCGACAGGAACTGGTTGATCAACCAGCCGTGGCCACCATGCAGCATCACCATCTCGAATCCGGCGCGCTTGGCCAGTGCGGCCTTCTCGCCATAGGCGGCGACAATATCGCGGATCTGCGCTTCATCCAGGGCGCGCACCTGGCGACCATCGGGCCGAACACAGTCACTCGGGCCCCACTGACACAGGCCCTCTTTCTTGTTCTTGTCGGTCAGATAGGTACCGGCATATTGGCCGGAGTGCGACAGCTCGACGCTGGCAATCGCGCCGTGACGGCGGATGGCGTCGGCGGTGTAGGTAAAACTGGCCAGTGAACCCGGAGTCTGCAGGTCCAGATGATACATGTGCGAGCCTTCCGTTTCCGGATGCACCACCAGTTCACTGACTGTAACGCTGCCGGCGCCGCCTTTGGCACGGTACTCATAAAACGCGGTCGAAGCCGGACCGATGGTGCAGTCGGCGGTGATGTCAGTGCCACCCATCGGGGCACTGAACATGCGGTTACGAAAATGCACGTTACCAATCTGGATCGGTCGGCACAGGTTTGGATATTTTCTTTGCATACAACAAGATCTCTGCATTATTTGGTGGCCAGTGCCGGTTGCACCGAGGCGCGACGGGCGAACAGCCGATAGAGGAAAGTGAGAACCAGACCGGCTAGGCTGAAGCCGATACCGAGCAAGAAGGCGCCTTTGAAGCTGCCGGTATGGCGGAACACGGTCATCATCAGGGTCGGGCCGACGTAACCGGCCACGGCGAAGCCGGAAAACATGATGCCGAAGTTGACGCTGTTGTTACGGGCTCCGAACTGGTCGGCGGTAAATCCGGGGAACACGCCCATGAAGGCGCCGAAGCTGATGCCGACAATCGAGATGCCGACATAGAAGGTCTGCACATCACCCAGTTCGGCGCGATAGAGCAGCGAGAGGCCGGCGATTGACAGCAGGCAGGCCAGAGCCAGGGTATTGATGCGACCGATGCGATCTGAAATCAGTCCGGCGAAGATGCGGCCAAGTACGTTGAACAGGGCCAGTGTCGAGACCACGCCGGTTGCGGCAATGGTGGACATTCCAATCATGCGCTGGGCCAGCGGGGAGGCCAGTGCAATGCACATCAATCCGGCCACTGCACCGCACATGAGCAGGCTAATCAGCACATAGAACACCGGGGTGCGCAGCATCTGGCGCCAATCCTTGTCCACACTGTTGCGTGCTGCGGCGCCTGCCGGTGGTGTCCAGCCTGCGGGTTGGAATCCCGCCGGACACTTTTCGATAAGAAATGCGCTGCCACAGACAATCAGGACGAAGGCGCCGCCGATGATCTTGAAGGCAGCAATCACGCCCATGTCGCTGATGATCATCGCCGCCAGCGGCGGCAGAATGACCGAGCTGATACCAAACAGTGCCGTGGTCAGCCCGCCTACCAACCCACGCTTGTCCGGGAAGAACTTGATCGAGGTACTGATGGTGGCGCCATACACCATGCCCAAACCGAGACCGGTGAGGATGCCGTAAGCCAGGATCACTTCGGTCAGGGACGAGGCAAAGCCACACAGCAGCATGCCACCGCCGAACATCAGGCCACCGGCCAAAATGACAAAGCGCGGGCCAAAGGTGTCATTAATGCGTCCTCCACTGATCATGGTGATGGGGCCGATGGAGTTGGCCACCACAAACACGATTGAGAGATCGGCCGGGGTCAGTGTGATCCCGTTCAGTTCGCTGAGATAAGCAGCCATCGGTGCTGAAAACACACTCCAGGCATACATCGAACCGATACATAAGTTGATAAAGCAACTTGCTAGCAGGATCAGCCAGCGTTTACGTGAGTAGTCCATTTTTCGCTCTACAGGTTAATTGTCATTCTTTGAGGGCGACCATCGCTTGCCGCAGGGGGCGCAAAGGGGGCGGGTGCCAAAATGCCCGTATGGTAGTTGTGGTGATTTCCGCCTGAAAAGCGCGATATCTTGATGGGATTTATCGGATTAGCTGATGTATCTGTGCTCGGTGTGACGGTGCTTGCAAATCATTGGTTATCCGAGGTTGTTCGCTGCCGTATGCGATAGTTTCAAAGACTTTCCCAGAAAAAAACGACATAAATGCCTATAAAGGGTTATCTGATAAAGAAAAGCCCAATGTAGGTGGTAAAAAGGGAATCATTCGGATTTTTGTAGAGGCGATTAACCGTGACCGCTTTCTGGGTTTGCGCAGATCGGTCACCGGATTGGATGGCGGGAAAGAAAGAGAAATGCAGCCAAGAGAAAAAGATGGCCGTTCGAGACCATAAAGGATTTGCGTGTAGTCTTTAATCCCATCCCATTGTCAGCCTTGCTGAGCGGGCTTTTAGGCCCTCTAGAATGGCGCTGCTGATGGCATCGGGGAAGTCTGCTGGCAATTGCCGGGTAACGCGTTCAATAACATCATCAACGGCGTTGGCCAGTTCTGTCAGGATCTCTTCCATAGCAGAACGCTCAAATCCCACCGCTTTCGCCGTTTGGAAAAAATGGCGCGGGAATATCTGCTCAATGGCGTACTTCTTCCCCTTGCTGCTTGCCAGGCCCATTGCGATCTTGGCGTCTCTTCGGTTGAGGCCCCGGCCACCAAACACTGGATAGACAGATAGGATGTCGTAAAAGGGGGTCAGGCGAAAACGCCCTTCCGGTTCAATAAAGACCGAGAAGTTCTTTGCATGGCCATCGGTGGCCGCCAGCAGCCAGAACAGAACCTGAGATTTCATGAACAGGTAGCGATCCTGTTCTGGTGTCGCAGAGCCCAGCAAGGTTTTCATGATGTCAGTGATCCCCGGTCCTCCATGGCTCTCGTATTTCCGTGCTGACGGAACATTCAATACCTGACAGAAATCTTCTTGGGGAAGGCGCATGATCCAACTGCGATCGGCAGCGTAACGTCTGTCGAAGCGTTCCACAGCCAGTGCTTTGACCTGGCCAACCTGCATCATGAAGCAGTGAGGGACGGGCAGACCAAACTCCTTGGCTATCAGAGTGCAGAGATATTCGTTTTCTACGCTTTGGGAGAGGTCTATCGAGTAGGAGTGACTTTCAATCTTGCCGATAGGGAGTTTGATAATGTGGGTTGTCGGCGTTGCGTTGAGTGGCAAGTACCAACGGTCATCGAGATAGAGCAGCGCAGTCTTTTCTTGCGCCCCGGCGATGGAGATCCGGAACTCCTGTTGCTCCCTGACCATCCCCAAAGGGATTCCTGATTTGTAGCTGGTCAGGATCTGCTCGAGATCGTTATCGGAAAGTGGCTTGTAGTCGATTCGCCGGATATCTGGAACATCGTGCCCTTCGGTAACTAGCTGTAATGCCCCTACGCTATCCTGACCAATGTAACTGAGCAGATCGAAGGGCTGGGTTGATACCGCCTGATAGCGCGCAACAACCCTGTTCCTCACCTCCAGATTGTCTGGCAGCAGGTTGTCGAAGAAGTTATAGGCTTCATCGCCCCGATAGGCCTGATGGCGTAATGGCATGGAGAGTGAGATCGGACGGCTGCCCGGTTGTGCTAGCCATGACTCATGGTACTGAAATTGATGGGCGCCGCTGGTCGTTTTGGTGAATGTGCCTACCCGATAGCCGTTCATGTAGACAGCCAGATTGGCCATTACCACTCCTCCTTCCAGCCTGACGCAGGGCTATCGGATGACTCATTGCGGGGTTTGATATCCAGTGACAATTCGAGTGCCGCGAGGATCTTGAACAGGGTATCCAGCTTGGTGGACTCAGGATTGAGCTCGAAGCTGGAGACTGTGTCTTGCCTAATCCCCACTTTCTCGGCCACTTTGCCTTGAGAGAGCTTCTGAGAAAGCCTGGCATCCTTGATACAGGCGCTCAGCTGCTTGGCGCTGGTTACTTTCATGATTCGACAACCTGGTAGCGTGCCTTCATCCAATTTACACGCTATGACCGGTATATCAATATTTACCTGTTATAGAGGGTAAGTATCATTTACACGTCATAGGAGGTATTTAACATTTATTCCCTATAGCGGGTAAGAGAACGGCAAACGTGGGTTGTGCTCTGCATAAGAATCCCCGCTTAGTCACGTTGGGGAAATGTTGGGGTAAATATTCACGAAAAAAGCTCGGGAAAGAACAGCCAGTAAAAAACAAAGTCCATTACTTACAATGTCATATGTTCTTTCCGGCTGCTTTTTATTGCTGATTTTTCGCCACCTTACTTGCCGATGCAGAAGCTGGAGAAGATGCGTCCCAGTAGATCGTCGGAACTGAACTCGCCGGTGATTTCCGACAAGGACTCTTGGGCCAGACGTAGCTCTTCGGCCACCAGCTCGCCGGCGACAAACACTTCCAGTTGCTCCTTGGCCACCAGCAGACGCTCGGCGGCGCGCTCGAGGGCATCGAGATGGCGGCGGCGGGCCATAAAGCCACCTTCGGTATTGCTCTGAAAGCCCATGATGGCTTTGAGATGCTCACGTAGGGCATCAAGCCCGAGGCCGGTCTTGGCCGAGATACGATAAACAGGATGCCCCTGCTCATCGCTCGGCTCCAATCCCTCACCAGTCAGGTCCGCTTTGTTGCGCACCACGGTGAGGCCGATATGAGCGGGTAGACGATCGACAAAATCAGGCCAGATCTCGCGCGGGTCGACCGCTGCTGTGGTGGTGCCATCGACCATAAAGAGCACCCGGTCGGCCTGCTCAATCTCAGTCCAGGCACGTTCGATACCGATACGCTCGACCTGATCTTCGGTCTCACGCAGACCAGCGGTGTCGATGATGTGTAGCGGCATGCCATCGATATGGATATGTTCGCGCAGCACGTCACGGGTAGTGCCGGCAATTTCGGTCACAATGGCCGATTCGCGGCCTGCCAGGGCATTGAGCAGGCTCGATTTTCCGGCGTTGGGGCGCCCGGCAATCACCACCTTCATCCCTTCGCGCAGCAGGGCACCCTGTTTGGCTTGTGAGCGCACACTCTCAAGGTTGTCCATGATGGCGTAAAGATCGCCAGCTACCTTGCCGTCGGAGAGAAAATCGATCTCTTCGTCCGGAAAATCGATCGCCGCTTCTACATAGATGCGTAGCCGGATCAGGCTCTCGACCAGATGCTGGATACGGTTCGAAAACTCGCCCTGCAGGGAGTGCATGGCGCTGCGGGCCGCCTGCTCGCTGGAGGCTTCAATCAGATCGGCGATGGCTTCGGCCTGGGCCAGATCCAGCTTGTCATTGAGAAACGCACGCTCGCTGAACTCGCCGGGACGGGCGGGGCGCACTCCATCAATCTGCAGGATGCGGCGCATCAGCATGTCGAGAATGACCGGGCCACCGTGGCCCTGTAACTCCAGCACGTCTTCGCCAGTGAAGCTGTTAGGGGCTTTGAACAGCAGGGCTATGCCCTGATCGAGCACAGCGCCTTCGCCATCACGAAATGGCAGGTATTCGGCGTAGCGAACCCGCGGCTGTTTGCCAAGAACCAGTTCGGCAACCCGCTCGGCCAGTGGGCCGGAGACGCGCAGAATGCCAACGCCGCCGCGTCCGGGGGGAGTGGCCTGGGCCACGATAGTGTCAGTCGTCATGAAACCTGTCTCCGCCTAGATGCGGCTCATTGTAATAAAAAAGGCGGCCAACAGGCCGCCTTTTATCAGAGAAACCGGCTTACTTGCGAGTATGCAGGCCCTTTTTCTCCAGCTGACGATAGATGATGGTCTGCTGGGTAATGGAGACAACGTTGCTCACCAACCAGTAGAGAGTCAGACCAGCCGGGAACCAGAGGAACATGAAGGTGAAGATGATCGGCATAAAGTTCATCACCTTTTGTTGCATCGGGTCAGTAATGGTGGTCGGGCTCATTCTCTGCAGGAACCACATGGAGGCACCCATCAGCAGCGGCAGCACGAAGAAGGGGTCCTTGACCGACAGGTCGTGGATCCACAGGGCAAACGGTGCGTGACGCAGCTCAACAGATTCCATCAGCGCCCAGTAGAGAGCGATGAAGATCGGCATCTGAATCAGGATGGGCAGGCAGCCGCCGAGCGGGTTGACCTTCTCCTTCTTGTAGAGCTCCATCATGCCTTGAGACATCTTCTGGCGGTCGTCGCCGAAGCGCTCACGCAGGGCGGCCAGTTTGGGCTGCAGCATGCGCATCTTGGCCATGGAGGTGTACTGGGCCTTGGTCAGCGGGAACATGATGCCGCGCACCAGCAGGGTCAGCATGATGATAGCCAGACCCCAGTTCAGCACCAGACCGTGGAACATGGTCAGCAGCCAGTGCAGCGGTTGGGCGATGAACCACAGCCAGCCGTAGTCGACGGTCAGGTCGAGGTGGTTAGCCACCTTGGCCATCTGGTCTTGCAGCTTCGGACCGATCCACAGCTTGCCACTCACTTCAGCCTGGCTACCCGCAGCGATCTCGGTGACCGGAGCCTTGTAACCAATGATGGCTTGTTGGCTGCCATCCACAACACGGCTGTAGAAGGCGTTGCTTTGGTCAGCCTGGGGCGCCCAAGCTGTCACGAAGTAGTGTTGCAGCATGGCAACCCAACCACCCTGGGTAGTCTTATCCAGGTTGGTTTCCTTCATTTCGTCGAAGGTGTACTTCTTGTAACGGGTGTCAGACGCCGAGAAAGCACCACCGCGGTAGGCACTGGCCACCATGGCATGGCTCTTCTGACCATCCGGAGTGGCAATGGTCTGCTTCAGCTGACCGTAGAACTGCACTTGCAGCGGCTCGGTGCCCTTGTTGTCGACCTTGTAGCCGACGCCAACAGCATAGTCACCACGCTTGAGCACAAATTCCTTGGTAAAGGTTACGCCCTTGTCGTTGGTCCAGGACATCGGCACCGTGATGCTGTCCTGACCATCAGCCAAGGTGTAGCTGGTTTGGTCAACGTTATAGGTCGGACGGCCTTCCGGACGGGTATCCGGACCATCACGACCAATCAGACCGCTTTGAGCTACATAGAGATGAGGACCGGTTTCCAGCAGGACGAAGGGCTGATCCTTGCCTTGTTCCAGCGCGTGGGCCAGCAGTTCGGCCTTGACGATGTCACCGCCCTGGGTGTCCAGGGTCAGGCGCAGCACGTCAGTCGATACAGTCACCAGTTTACGGGCTGCGTCGGATTGTTCGGCAAGCTGCGGTACGTCAGCGGACTGACCTGCGGGGACGAAATGCTCGGTTTGAGCAGCCGCTACGGGAGCCGGCTTCGGGGCTTTGTCAGCCTGCCACTGTTGCCAGAGCAAGAAGCTCACGAACAGCAAACCGATCAGGAGTAGATTGCGTTGAGATTCCATAGTTGTCAGTTTCTTCGCTTGGGTTGCGGAACCGGGTCATAACCACCCTCGGATAAAGGGTGGCATTTTAATAGACGTTTACTGCCTAACCAAACGCCAATTATCAAACCGTGAAGTCGGATGGCTTCTATTGCATATTGCGAACAAGTCGGTGTAAAGCGACAACGGGGTCCCAACAGGGGGCTGATCGCCAGTTGATACAGGCGTATCAGCTTGATGGCTACCCATTGCAACGGCGTGACAGAGTTCGCCATAGCTTTTCCAGTAACTTGAACAGTTCCTCGTTGTCCATCTCACGGACACCGCCCTTGGCAATCACGACAATGTCGATAGCCGGCAGTTGATGTTGCTTGAGACGGAAACTTTCACGCACAACCCGTTTGAGGCGATTACGCCAGACAGCACGCTTGAGGGCTTTCTTGGGCACGGCAAGACCGAGTCTGGGATGGGTGAGCGAATTGGGTACAGCGAGGAGGGTTAATTGCGGAGAAGCGGCCCGGACAGGCTCTGCGAAAACACGCTTGAAATGTTCGGGAGTTAACAGACGTAACTCCCGGGGAAAGGTGTGCGTTGGCATTAAACTACCAGGCGAGCACGACCCTTGGCACGACGAGCGGCCAGAACCTTGCGACCGTTGGCGGTGGCCATACGGGCACGGAAACCATGAGTGCGCTTGCGCTTCAGGTTGGAGGGTTGGAAAGTACGTTTCATGTTTTTTTACCGTCTAACTGTACAGTGTTGATTGTCACACTTAGCCGACGCGCCAGCTAAGAGCGTGTGACGACTAGCAAAAGAGGCCGAATTCTAAACAGAGTTCGGCTTTTAGTCAATCTGCCGAGTCATCCCTGATCCCGAAAGGGGGATGATCCGACGGATCGTGGGCAAAGAATTATACTGCCTGCTTGCCCAGGTACAAGGATCCTGTGCGAAAAAAGGCGGCTTTCGCCGCCAAACACAGAGTCTATCGCAATACTTTGCGCAAAAAGGTGCGGGTGCGCGGATCCTTCGGGTCAACCAGGATCTCGCTCGGTGGCCCCTGTTCCACGATGCGGCCGCCTTCCATGAAGATCACCCGATCTGCCACTTCGCGGGCAAATTCGATCTCGTGGGTCACCACCAGCATGGTTTGGTGCCGTTGCGCCAGCTGTTTCATCAGACCGAGCACTTCGTCCACCCACTCCGGATCGAGCGCCGAGGTCGGTTCGTCAAACAGGATGACCTTGGAGTGAGCCGCCATGGCTCTCCCGATCCCCACCCGCTGCTGCTGTCCGCCAGAGAGGGAGGACGGGTAGGCATCCTGTTTCTCTTCCAGGCCGATATCGCGCAGGATGCCCAGCGCCGTGGCACGCGCCTCGGCCTTGGGTTGTTTCCATACGGTGACCAGCCCCTCAGCGATGTTGTCGAGTGCCGTCTTGTTGGCAAACAAGGCATAGTTCTGGAACACAAACGAGGCTCGCTTGCGCAGTTCGATGGCTTGCCGCTCGCTGGTTGCTGCCAGGTTTAACTCCAGACCGTCGATCGTCAGCTGGCCCGCGTCGGGGGTATCCAGCAGATTGAGGCAGCGCAACAGAGTGGATTTCCCGGTACCGGAAGGACCGATGATCACCACAATTTCGCCCTGTTTTACCTCAAGATCGATGCCATCTAGCACCATTTTGCCGTCATAGGCCTTGCGCAGGCCGCTCAGTTTTATCATCACGACCTCCTTAATAGGCGCGGCTCAGGCGCAGTTCCAGCAGATGCTGGAGCCGGGTAAAGATAATCACCACCACCCAGTAGATCAGCGCCACCGCCATAAAGCTCTCGAAGAAGCGGAACGAGGAGGAGGCCTCCATCTGGGCTTTGCCCATCAGCTCCGCCACGCCAAAGGTAAAGGCGAGCGAGGTGCTTTTGATCATGTCGATGAAGTAGTTCATCAGGGAGGGTGAGGCAATCCGTGCCGCTTGCGGCAGGATGATGCGCTGCATCGCTTGCAGTCGGCTCATGCCGATACTGAGGGCCGCTTCCATCTGGCTTTTATGAATCCCCAGAATCGCGGCGCGGATCGACTCGGCCATGTAGGCTGCAAAGTGTAAGGTGAGGCCCACCACGGCAGCCGAGAAAGCATCAAGCCCGACAAAAATCGGGAATATCTGCGGCAGACCGTAATAGAGCAGAAACAGCTGGACCAGCAGCGGTGTCCCTCGGAAGAAGGAGATATAGAGCATGGCCAGCCAGTGGATCACGGGAATGCGAAACACCCGTACTATCGCCAGGATCAGCGACAGTACGAGTGCGAACGCGAATCCCCACAGGGCCATCTCCATCGTGGTGCCCAAGTATTTGAGCAGGATGGGAAACAGCCCCAAGGTGTAGTCGACGTCAAACTCCATCATGAATTACTTGCTGGTGATGTCGGCGTCGAACCACTTTTCGGAGATCTTGCGCAGGGTGCCATCGCCACGCATGGCGGTCAGGGCGCCATCAACCTTCTTCAGCAGTGCTTCCTTCTCCGGTTTCTTCAGGAAGGGCAGGGCGTTTTCGATGGTTTCGAACGGCTTGCCAGCTTGTTGCAGCGGCAGCTTGGATTCTTTGATGAGCTGGGCAGTGGAGACGCGATCCATCACGAACGCATCGATTCGGCCAAGGGCAACATCCTGCTCGAAGGCAGAGTCATAGGTACGGATGTCGATCTTCTTCTCGGGATCGTTCTTGCGCAGCAGCTCTTCGAAATTGGAGCCGAGGTTGACCGCTACCTTCTTGCCAGCCAGGTCAGAGAGGCTGTGAATGGTGTCGTTACCCTTGCGAACCACGATCTGGGCACCGTCGTAAACGTAAGGCTGGGAGAAGTTGTACTTGGCCTTGCGTTCGTCGGTGATGGTGATTTGGTTGGAAATGGTGTCGATCTTGCCGGTTTCCAGCATGCCAAACAGACCGGAGAAGCTGGCGGTAACGAACTCGACCTTGTCGCCGGTGCGCTTGCCAATCTCGTTCCAGAGATCAATTTCAAAGCCTTGCAGCTTGTCTTGTTTGACGAAGGTAAACGGGAAATATTTGCCGGACATGCCTACCTTGATGGTTTCGGCACTTACGTTGGTGGACAGGGCGGCCAGCAGGATAGCGGCACCGGTCATCAGCTTCATCGACATGGTCATACCTCTCTGTGTTGTCTTTCGTTGTCGTTTTTTGTTTTTAAAACTGATGAGCATATTAATGAAATAAAAAACCGCTAATAAATAACTTATAGCTATTAAAAATAACCATCTGCTGACGCAATGGCATGGCAAGCCAGCCTGTGGGTAACTTTGGGGATGAATCAGGATCCGTCGCAAGAGATCCTTCAAAGTCAAGGATCTTATTTGCCGGATCCGGACTCTGATCACTGGAGATCAGACCCCTTAAAACGTAAAATGGCCGGTCTTTGGTTCAACAGATTGACGGGAGTGTAGAGTGACGGCTTCGCTATGGCAGCAATGCCTCAACCGATTGCAGGATGAGTTGCCTTCGGCTGAATTCAGCATGTGGATCCGGCCGCTACAAGCGGAGTTGAGCGATGATACGCTGACCCTCTATGCCCCCAACCGGTTCGTTTTGGACTGGGTTCGCGACAAGTATCTGATCCGTGTCAACGGTATCATAAAGGACCTTTATGGAAACGAAGGTCCCTCCCTGCGCTTCGATATCGGCAACCGTGCCCACCCCGTGGTAGCACGTGCTCCGGTACGTGAAGCCGCGCCTGTGCATAACCTACAGAAAAGTTGGGATAACAAGCCCGAACCCAAGCCGGAACCGAACCATAAGAGCAATACCAACGTCAATTACACCTTCGACAATTTCGTCGAGGGTAAGTCGAACCAACTGGCGCGCGCAGCTGCTCGCCAGGTGGCCGATAACCCGGGCGGAGCCTATAACCCCCTGTTTCTGTATGGCGGCACTGGTCTGGGTAAAACCCACCTGCTGCACGCCGTTGGCAACGCCATTAAAGAGCGCAAGCAAGATGCCAAGGTCATCTACATGCACTCCGAGCGTTTTGTGCAGGACATGGTGAAGGCGTTGCAGAACAATGCCATCGAAGAGTTCAAGCGCTACTACCGCAGCGTCGATGCACTGCTTATCGATGACATCCAGTTCTTCGCCAACAAGGAGCGCTCCCAGGAGGAGTTCTTCCACACCTTCAATGCTCTGCTTGAAGGTAATCAGCAGATCATTCTCACTTCGGATCGCTATCCCAAAGAGATCGACGGGGTGGAAGATCGTCTCAAATCCCGCTTCGGCTGGGGCCTGACCGTAGCGATCGAGCCGCCCGAGCTGGAAACCCGGGTGGCGATCCTGATGCGCAAGGCGGAAGAGAACAAAATGCATCTGCCCGATGAAGTCGCCTTCTTCATCGCCAAGCGCCTGCGCTCCAACGTGCGGGAGCTGGAAGGGGCGCTCAACCGCGTCATCGCCAATGCCAATTTCACCGGCCGTGCCATCAACATTGATTTCGTGCGCGAAGCGCTGCGCGACCTGCTGGCACTGCAGGAAAAGCTGGTCACCATCGACAATATTCAGAAGACGGTGGCCGAGTATTACAAGATTAAGGTGGCGGATCTGCTCTCCAAGCGCCGTTCCCGTTCGGTCGCCCGTCCGCGTCAGCTGGCGATGGCCCTGGCCAAGGAGCTGACCAACCACAGTTTGCCCGAGATCGGTGATGCCTTCGGTGGGCGTGACCACACTACTGTGTTGCACGCGTGCCGCAAGATCGAGCAACTGCGCGAGGAGAGTCACGATATCAAGGAAGACTACTCCAACCTGATCCGCACCCTTTCGTCCTGATAACGGAGAACACAGATGCAGCTCGAGATTAGCCGCGAAGCCCTGCTACGTCCCCTGCAACTGGTGTCCGGAGCCCTTGGTGGCCGGCCGACCCTGCCCATTCTCGGTAACGTCCTGCTGGATGTAAGTAATGGCTTACTATCTATGACGGGTACGGATTTAGAGGTTGAGATGATCGGTCAGGTGCCCTTGGTGGGTGCCTGTCAGGAGGGGCGCACCACGGTTCCGGCGCGCAAGTTGCTGGATATTTGTCGCGGTCTGCCTGATGGCGCCGACATTCATCTCAATACCGACGGGGATCGCCTGATCCTGCGTTCCGGTCGTTCCCGCTTCAATCTTTCCACTCTGCCCGCCAGCGAATATCCCAATATCGAAGATTGGGAATCGGTGCTGGAGTTCGACATCAGCCAGATTGAGCTTAAGCGTCTGATCGAAGCCACCCAGTTCTCCATGGCCAGCCAGGATGTGCGTTACTACCTCAACGGCATGCTATTCGAGACCGAGGGGTTGGGTCTGCGTACCGTGGCGACCGACGGTCACCGCCTGGCCACCTGCCGCCGAGAAGTGGTGCAAGATGCGCTGCCCGATCATCAGGTTATTCTGCCGCGTAAGGGCGTGCTGGAATTGGTTCGTCTGCTGGAAGCTGAAGACAAACCGGTGCGCCTGCAGATTGGCCGCAGCAATCTGCGCGCCGTGCTCGATGGCTTTATCTATACCTCCAAGCTGGTCGATGGCCGCTTTCCTGACTGGCGCAGAGTTATCCCGCGTGGCAGCGACAAGATGCTGGTTTCAGGTCGTGAAGATCTGCGCCAAGCGTTTGCCCGCGCCGCGATTCTCTCCAATGAGAAGTTCCGTGGTGTACGGTTGAACCTGCAAGAGAACCTGCTGCGCATCACCGCCAACAACCCGGAGCAGGAAGAGGCCGAAGAGTTGCTGGATGTGCAGTATGGCTCCAGTGAGCTTGAGATCGGATTCAACGTCTCTTATGTGCTCGACGTGCTGAATACGCTAAAATGCGAGCAGATTCGGATCAGTCTGAGCGATTCCATCAGCAGCGCCATCATCGAGGACCTGGAAAGCCAGGATGCCCAATACGTGGTCATGCCGATGCGGATCTAGTCGTGACCCTGCACAAGTTACAGGTTAGCCAGTTTCGCAATATCGAGCAGGCGAGCCTGGAGCTGTCGCCCGGGCTCAACGTTCTGGTCGGGCGTAATGGCAGTGGCAAGACCAGCGTGCTGGAAGCCATCCACTATCTGGGATTGGGTCGTTCCTTTCGTACTCATCTCACGGGCCGTGTCATTCGACAGGGTGAGAAGGCTTTTACCCTGTTTGCCAGAATGGAGCACGACGGTCGCTCGATTCCAGTGGGTTTGTCGAAAGACAAGGGCGGTGAGACGCAGCTGAAGATCGATGGCGTACCGGCTAAAGCGTTGGCTGAATTGGCCGAGTTGCTGCCGGTGCAGCTTATCCACCCGGATGGATTTGATCTGCTGACCGGTGGACCGCAACCACGTCGGGCCTGGCTCGACTGGGGATTGTTCCATAACGAGCCTGGTTTTTTAGGGGTGTGGGGCAAGGTGCGGCGGCTGATCAAACAGCGCAATGCACTGCTACGCACGGCAAGTGATTATCGCCAGCTGGCATTCTGGGATCAGGAGTTGTCCCGGCTTGGCGAAGAACTGTCGATCATGCGTGGTCACTATTGTCAGACCATCTCGCCATTGATCCGGGATATGACGGCAGATTTCCTGCCCGAGTTTGATATCAGTCTCGGTTTTTACCGTGGCTGGGAGAAAGATACGCCACTGGATCAGCTGTTGGTGGCTGGATTTGAACGGGATCGGACGCTGGGTTACACCGGTGTCGGGCCCCAGAAGGCAGATGTTCGCCTCAAGGCCAACGGTGTGCCTGCTCAGGATATTCTCTCTCGCGGTCAGCTCAAGTTGCTGGTATGTGCCATGCGGCTGGCCCAGGGACTGTTTCTCAGAGAGCAGAGTGGTCGTGGCTGCATTTTTTTAATTGATGATTTTGCCTCGGAACTGGATGTCGAGAAGCGCCGCCTGCTGGCTGCGCGGCTGAGGGAGTGCGCCTCCCAGGTGTTTGTCACCGCCATCGACATCGAGCAACTGGCGGACATGATGGATGCCAGTGAATGCAGGTTGTTCCACGTGGAACAAGGCAAGATCTCCGAACCCAAGAAGGCAGAGAGCAAGCTATGAGTGAGAACACTTACGACTCCTCGAGTATCAAGGTACTGAAGGGCCTGGATGCGGTCCGCAAGCGCCCGGGGATGTATATCGGCGACACTGATGATGGCTCGGGCCTGCACCACATGGTGTTCGAGGTGGTCGATAACTCTATCGATGAAGCTCTGGCCGGCTATTGCACCGAGATCCTGGTAAAGATTCATTCCGACGGCTCCGTCTCTGTGCGCGACAACGGTCGTGGTATTCCGGTGGACATCCACCCGGAAGAGGGACGCTCTGCTGCTGAAGTCATCATGACTGTGCTGCACGCCGGCGGTAAGTTCGATGACAACTCCTACAAGGTGTCGGGTGGCCTGCACGGTGTGGGTGTGTCAGTAGTGAATGCGCTGTCGGACAAGCTCAAGCTGACCATCCGCCGTCAGGGTCATGTCTATGAGCAATACTATGGTCTGGGTGAACCGCAAGCGCCGCTCAAACAGATCGGTGACAGCAATAGCACCGGTACTGAAGTGCGTTTCTGGCCGAGCCCGACCATCTTCAGTGATACCCTGTTCCACTACGAAATTCTGGCTCGTCGTCTGCGCGAACTCTCGTTCCTCAACTCCGGCGTGGCTATTCGTCTGGAAGATGAGCGTGACGGTCGCGAGATCCTCTTCTGCTACGAAGGTGGCATCAAGGCATTCGTTGAGTACCTGAACCAGAACAAAACTCCGATCCACCAGAAGGTATTCCACTTCAGCACCGATCAAGATGGCATCGGCGTGGAAGTGGCGATGCAGTGGAACGATGGCTATCAGGAAGGGGTGTATTGCTTTACCAACAACATCCCGCAGCGGGATGGCGGTACTCACCTTGCCGGTTTCCGGGCTGCGCTGACTCGCACCCTGAACAGTTATATGGACAAGGAAGATTACAGCAAGAAGGCCAAGACCTCTGCCAGCGGCGATGACGTGCGTGAAGGTCTGGTAGCGGTTATCTCGGTCAAGGTGCCAGATCCCAAGTTCTCTTCCCAGACCAAGGACAAGTTGGTCTCTTCCGAAGTGAAGACTGCTGTTGAGCAGGCCATGGCTGACAAGCTGGCAGACTTCCTGCTGGAAAACCCGGGTGATGCCAAGATCGTGGTCAACAAGATCATCGATGCGGCCCGTGCCCGTGAAGCTGCCCGTAAGGCGCGTGAAATGACTCGCCGCAAGGGTGCGCTCGATATCGCCGGTCTGCCCGGCAAACTGGCCGATTGCCAGGAAAAAGACCCGGCGCTCTCCGAACTCTACATCGTGGAAGGTGACTCTGCGGGCGGTTCTGCCAAGCAGGGTCGTAACCGTAAGAACCAGGCCATTCTGCCGCTCAAGGGTAAGATTCTGAACGTCGAGAAGGCCCGCTTTGACAAGATGCTCTCTTCCCAGGAAGTGGGCACCCTGATCACCGCGCTCGGTTGCGGTATCGGTCGCGACGAATACAACCCGGACAAGATGCGTTACCACAACGTCATCATCATGACCGATGCGGACGTCGATGGTGCTCACATTCGTACCCTGCTGCTGACCTTCTTCTATCGTCAGATGCCGGAAATCATCGAGCGTGGTTACGTCTACATTGCTCAGCCGCCGCTCTACAAGGTCAAGAAGGGTAAGCAAGAGCAGTATCTGAAGGATGAAGATGCGCTGCTGCAGTACCAGACCACCATGGCGCTGGACGAAGCGACTTTGCATGTTAACGAGTCGGCACCGGCGATCGGTGGTGAATCGCTCGAACGTCTGGTTAACCAGTATCGCAGTGTTATTGCGCTGATTGGTCGCATGTCTCGTCGTGCTCCGGAAGCGGTACTGAATCAGCTGATCTACCACCCGGCCTTGACTGATGACCTGCTCGCTGATGAAGTGGCACTCAATGCTTGGTGCGCGGCGGTTAACACCGTTCTCAACGAAGGTACTAACGGTATCCAATACAACCTGGTGGCCCGTCAGGACCCAGAGCGCAGCCTGTTTATTCCGGTTGCTCAAGTGCGTCAGCACGGCATTGAGCGTGAATATCCGCTCAGCCATGACTTCCTGCAGTCGCCGGAGTACAAGCAACTGGTCGCGCTGGGCAAGGAGATCGCCAACCTGATTGAGGAGGGTGGTTTCGTGAAGCGCGGTGACAAGGTCAAGCCGGTCAGCAGCTTCGTGGAAGCGGTCGAGTGGTTGATGAATGAAGGTAAGCGCGGCATCTACATCCAGCGTTACAAAGGACTGGGTGAGATGAACCCGGAACAGTTGTGGGAAACCACCATGGATCCGGAAACCCGTCGCATGCTGCAAGTCACCATCGAAGATGCGGTCGGTGCTGACCAGCTCTTCTCCACCCTGATGGGTGATGCAGTTGAGCCGCGTCGCGAGTTTATTGAAACCAACGCGCTGCGTGTGGCAAACCTCGACGTCTAATCAGGCGAACAGTTACAGCTACGAATTGAAGCCGCTCCTTATGTGAGCGGCTTTTTGTTTTCAGGTCGTCGTGTTCCACGTGAAACATGACTCAGGGAGTGACATCATTTCTTATCGTTGAGTAGGTTTAGTGTTACCGCGAAACGCACGGCGCCACTCGCTAGGCGCAAGATTAAAGCGTGCGCGAAAGTGTTGGCGTAACGAGGTGGCAGAACCAAACCCAGTCAGCTCGGCAATGCGCTCGATACTGTGCTGGCTTGTCTCAAGCAACGCTTGGCTATGGCGTAATCTCTCTATCTGCAGCCACTCGCCAACAGACATGCCGGTTGCCTGTTGAAAACGTCGAGTAAAGGTACGCCGGCTCATCAGAACGCGATCTGCCAGGCTGTCGATGCTATGGCTGTCGCAAAGGTGCAGGCGCAGATAATCGAGCAACTGATTCATCTGTTTATCGCGGGTCGAGGTGGGGATGGGCTGCTCGATAAACTGGGCTTGTCCACCTTCCCTGTGTGGGGCAACGACCAGCCGACGTGCCACCCGGTTGGCGATCTGGCTGCCGTGAAGCTCTCTGACCAGGTGAAGACAGCAATCAATACCCGCTGCGGTACCGGCAGAGGTAAGCAGTTGGCCATCCTCGACATAGAGTGCGTTGGTGTCGAGGTGTACGGCAGGAAAACGCTGTTTGAAGTCCTGCTCACTCTCCCAGTGGGTCGCGGCTCTACGGCCATCAAGTAGTCCGGCATGAGCCAGCAGATAGGTACCAAGACAGAGCCCAACCAGACGCGCACCGCGCTGGTGCGCGGCAATCAGCGCGTCCAACAAGGCTTGGGGCGGTTGCTCAGCGGGAGTGCGCCAGAAAGGCAGCACAATAATGTCAGCTTGCTGCAGCACGTCCAGTCCACAATCGGTGCTAATACTGAACCCTTGCGCCGACGTCAGCGGGGGCTGCTCACCGGCGCAAAGAGTGAGCTGGAACAGGGGCTGCCCGGGGAGTATGTTGCCAAAAATCAGGCAAGGTATCGAAAAGTGAAATGGGCTGAAGTTACGCAGAGCAACCACAGCCACATGTGGCAGCGACATGGTTCAGGTCATCCTGTCAGAAGGTCAACATCATCATATGAGATCTGAGGGCTGGTTGTCCTAACTCAGAACTGCATGACTTCTCCATCGGCAGGAATGAGTACGCGATCCAGCATATTCTGCTCGGCCAGATAGTTACGTAGTTCCAAGCGGGATAACACGGCGTGGTTCACCGCCTCCATATGGCTGGCAATCACAGTAGCCTGCGGGGCAGCCGCATATACCTGTGCGACATCCTCCTTATTCATGATGATGGACCCTAATCCGATCGCCTGTGCATCCCCACTGTTTAATACGATGACATCAGGCTGGAACTGGGCAAGGGCAGCCGCCACATACTCATTCCACACTGTATCGCCAGCAATGTAGAGGGTTGGCTCATCAGGGTGGGATAGCACCAAACCACTGACTTCACCCAGGCGTTCTCCTAAAACGGCCATGACATCGTCGCTGCCATGCTGACCGGCGGTTTTGTGCAGACTGATGCCAGCAAAGTGCGTGCGCTGCAGCAGAGGACGCACATCTTCGAACCCGGCGTTTTGCAAGACTGCGGCATCTCTATCGTGTTGCACAAACAGTGGGAGCGTTTTGGCGATTGCTTGCTCGGCAAATGTGTCCCAATGGTCAGCATGAATATGGGTTACAACAACGGCATCGACATCAACAATCTGTTCTACGGGTAGCGGCAGATCTACCAGAGGATTATTCAGATGGCTGTTAGGGGTGCCAGGAAATCCCGGATGATAACCCTTGGGCGCCAGCATGGGATCGATTAGGAAACGTTGGCCGGCATACTCAACAAGCAATGTGGCGTTACGGATTTGGGTAATGTGCATGGTTATTTCTCCCTGAATGGATGAGGAGAAGTATCCAGATAAAAGCCACTATCTAGCAGTGGCCCAAAGGTCATTTATCATATCGTTTGGGCCATTTTGGTCTGCGTGAGGTTGAACCCTTGAAACGCATCTGAGCGGCCATATATAGCAAATATGACGTTGATGCCCGGTTGGGGTCCGTCGCTACCGCCCGTCCGTTTGGAGGGCAAAAACCTGTTATCGCTCACTAGAGGGTAATTCCATGCGTAATTTTGATTTTTCTCCGCTCTATCGTTCTGCCATTGGTTTTGACCGTCTCGCCAGCCTGATTGAATCAGCCGCGAGCAACGGTAATGGCGGTTATCCCCCCTATAACATCGAGTTGCTCGGCGAGCATGATTACCGGATTACCATGGCGGTGGCCGGCTTTATCCAAGAGGAGCTCGAGATCAGTTTTCAGGAAAACCTGCTGACTGTGAAAGGTAACAAGCAGGCTGAACCCAACCGCAACTATCTGTATCAGGGTATTGCCGAGCGTGGCTTCGAGCGCCGCTTCCAACTGGCTGATTACGTGCGGGTTAAAGGCGCCGACCTCAAGAATGGTTTGCTGCATATCGAATTGGTGCGTGAGTTGCCTGAGGCCATGAAGCCGCGTCGCATCGACATCAACGGCTGAGTCCACTTCTGTTAACGCTATGAATCCACTGGGCGCTACGGGCCCGGTAAACCATCTATTGCTTGAATGAGGATAGAGACATGCGTATCGACTTTTCTTCTTTATATCCCAACGTCGTCGGTTTCGAACGGATGGCCCGTGAATTGGAAGGGCTGTTCGAACAAAAGAGCGTGGGTTGGCCACCCTATAACATTGAGAAGCTGGAACAGGATCGTTACCGCATTACATTAGCTGTCGCTGGCTTTGAGCGTGATGAGCTACTGCTGGAGACAGAGCAGGGTAACCTGAAGATTCAGGGCAAGAAGCACTCGCAAGAGCAGGGGCGGACTTATCTGCATCAGGGGATCACCGAGCGCGACTTTGAGCTCTCATTCAAATTGAGCCAGCATGTGGAAGTTCAAGGCGCTCGACTTGAGCACGGCTTGTTACAAATTGACTTGGCCCGTGAGTTACCCGAGCATCTCAAGCCGCGTCAAATTGGCATCGGGCAAGCAGAGCCACTGGCATTGCCCACAGCGGAATAAACCCATGCCTATAAACAATGAGGCCTGCAGTCGCAGGCCTCTGTCGTTTTAGCTCTGTGGCATGGTGGCGTAGAGCGTATTGATCTCATCAGCCAGAATGGCGATGCCTCGGCGTACCAGTGTTTCACTCTGTGAGTAGTTGAGACGGATGCACTCTTGGCTATGACGCCAGTTGGGATCATCAATGCCCGGGAAGAAATAGTGGCCCGGCACAATCAGCAGATTCTTCTCTTTAAGACGTTGGTAAAGGTCTGCACAGTGAATTGGCAGATCTTCAAACCAGAGCCAAAGGAACAAGGCACCTTCCGGTTTGTGAATGTGAAAGCGCGGGTCGGGAATCGCTTCACGCAGCAGTTTTACCGCCAGCTCAGCCTTCTCTTTATAGAAGGGCTTAATCACCGTTTCACTGAGCTCAATTATCTCGCCACTCTCAATCATTGGGATTGTCATCGCGGGGCCAAGGCTACCAGGTGCCAGACTGATAATACCGCTAAGGTTGGTTATCGCCTGGATGATCGGCTCGGCGGCAATCACGATACCGCAACGAGTGCCAGGTAGACCCAGCTTAGAGAGGCTCATACAAAGAATGGTATTGTCATTCCAGAACGGCTTCACATCGCTAAAAATAATGCCGGGGAAGGGGACGCCATAGGCATTATCGATAAGCAAGGGGATGCCCTTCTCGCGGGCAATCTTATCGAGCTGCTCTATCTCATCATCAGTCAGCACATTACCGGTCGGGTTGGTCGGACGAGAAACACAAATGACGCCGATGTCTTCACCCACCTCCAAACTGTCGAAATCGACATGATATTTGAATTGGCCGTCGGGCAGCTTTTCAATGGTCGGCTTATAGGCAACAAAGTGATCTTCAGACAGTGCGGAATCGGCATAACCAATATATTCCGGCGCCAGAGGAAACAGCACTTTTTTCTTACGGCCATCTTCAAATTCACCGGCCAGCAGATTAAAGAGATAGAAGAAGGCGTTTTGACTGCCATTGGTCAGGGCGATATTGCGCGAGGTTATATTCCAACCCAGTTCACGCTGTAGCAACGCAGCCAGCGCTTTGGTGAAATGATCCTTACCCTGTGGGCCATCATAGTTGGCCATCGCTTTGACTAGCTCACCACTTTCCAGCAAGCGTTGGGCATGTTGCTGGAAGCATTCGAGCATGGCGGGAATCGGCGCCGGATTGCCACCACCTAGCATAATGGTGTTTGGATTGGTCAGGCCCTGGTTAAGATCGTCCATCAGCTGGGTAATTCCGGCGTGCTTAGTAAATTTATCGCCGAAGGTGGAAAACTGCATTGTGCTCTGTCCTGTGTGATCGTTGTCATGATTGTGGTGTGTGAGCTTCAACATATCGCAGGAATCGGGCGGGTGTCGATGAGAAAAGGGTGTGTTCCACGTGAAGCAATCGAGCAAACACTATTGGAAAGCAGAGGAAATTTGAGTCGGTCCAGAATGACTTTGTTGTTCTCTCTGTGGGTAACTCTGTGCAAAAGCTGTGTCATTGTTGGTGGTTTGGCCAAATGCTATCAAACCGGTATTTTTTAGTGGTTTTCTACTTGCCACGCCGGCTCCGATCCTTATAATGCGCCCTCACCAGCACGGCGGATGGCGCCGGATGGTCACGGGAAGACGACAGTCGCTGTCACTTTCCGGGGAAAGAAAAGCCGCTACGGCGCTTGACTTTCCAAGCGAGGAGCGTAAGATGCGCAGCCTCAGCCAACAAGGCAACGTTCTTTAACAAATTGAATCAAGCAATCTGTGTGGGCACTCGCAGGATTGAAGCATCAAAAACAATTTTTGATTTTCAATGTCTG
>NZ_FTMJ01000010.1 GCF_900156095.1 Aeromonas sp. RU39B | reverse complement strand
TGGTCACTTCATCAGACATTGAAAATCAAAAATTGTTTTTGATGCTTCAATCCTGCGAGTGCCCACACAGATTGCTTGATTCAATTTGTTAAAGAGCTGCGCGATTCTCATCGCGACGGGAGTGGCATTCTACGCACATCCCGGTGTGAGTCAAGCCTTATTTCACAAGGCTTTTTCTCACTTCGACCGGCTCGCTGCGTATGCTGCGTTGCCCTGTCGATGGAGGCGCATTATAGGGAGCTGTTTCACGCTGGCAAGCGAAAATATAAAAAAAACAGCCAAATTCAGTGCGTTCGAACAAACCCCACGCAACAGCACAGGTTACTCCCAGAGTTATCCACATTTCGGTGATGTTAGGCGCCAAAATGTGGCCTAAAAAACGGAGCCCCGCATATGCGGGGCTCGGGGCAGAACGGTCATTCACTGTTCTCAGAACGGAATATCGTCATCGAAATCCATCGGCGGCTCGTTATATACGGGCGGCGCGGATTGCGGCTGAGCGGCCGGACGACTGTAGCCACCTTGCGGCTGCATGTTTTGCGCCGGAGCGGGGCGCGCATTCTGAGCCATCGGCTGCTGCGGCTGGCCCCAGCCTTGCTGAGCACCGGCCGGATTCATCGGCTGGCCACCACCTTGCGGACGACCGCCGAGCATCTGCATGCTACCACCCACGTCAACCACTACTTCAGTGGTGTAACGCTCCTGGCCATTCTGGTCCTGCCACTTACGGGTTTGCAGACGACCTTCAATGTATACCTGAGAACCTTTACGCAGGTATTCGCCAGCCACTTCGGCCAGCTTGCCAAACAGGACGACACGATGCCATTCGGTACGCTCTTTCTGCTCACCGGTCTGCTTGTCGCGCCAGGTGTCAGAGGTTGCCAGGGTAATGTTAGTAACCGCACCACCACTGGGCATGTAGCGAACTTCGGGGTCCTGCCCGAGGTTACCGATCAGAATCACTTTATTGACGCCGCGACTGGCCATATCTCACTTCACCTCATTATTGAAACCAGACAACGCTGGTCACACTGTTCATTACACCTTTTACATTGCCGGCCACGGGTCGACGGTTTTGACGACGCCATGGTGCAGATCGCCAACAGGGTGGCGATCCTTTCCATACTACCAGCAAGGCGACAGCTTCGCATCGTGGAGTTCCTAACTTGCAAACCCAGCCACACACTGACGCTTGACCTTGGACCATAGTCAAAGGTCTAGAGTGGTGACAAGAGTTGGAAATCCGAGGAGCACACCATGAGCCACTCCTGCTGTTCCAGTCAGCAAAAGTCTGCCATTAAAGCCATCAAGCCTTCGCTCGGTGGACAACATCACCACACTGCGCGCTGCTGCGACGCCAATGTTGCCGAGCATCAGGCGACACATGCCACTCAAAATAGCTGTTGCAGCCACGCCGAACCCAATACGGATGATGATCCCCCCCGAGCAGGATTGAGCGAGGCAACGGCTGGCACCCAACGTTTCAGCTGGCAGGTTGTCGGGATGGATTGCCCCAGCTGTGCCCGCAAGATTGAAACTGCGGTGGGACGGATCAGCGGCGTTAACCAGGTGAAGGTGCTGTTTGCCACCGAGCGCCTGATTGTCGATACCCTGCCGGGTCTCTCCCCCACAGTCATTCTTGACGCTGTTACGGCAGCGGGCTTTACGGTGGCCCAACCCACCTCCAACGCATCTGGTTCTGCTGCTGTGACCAGCACCCAGTCATTGAGTTGGCTGCGAGAAAACGTCAGCCTACTTTCCCTGGCGGCTTTGATGGCGTTGGCGGCGTTGCTTGGACAGATAACGCCGCAGCTTGGCACTGCACTCTTTACGCTGGCAACTCTGTGGGGGTTGTGGCCAGTGATCACCAAGACGCTCCGGCTGGCTCGTAGTGGCACTCCTTTTGCCATCGAAACGCTGATGAGTGTCGCCGCTATCGGTGCCCTCTATCTCGGCGAGACAGCCGAGGCGGCCATGGTGCTGCTGCTCTTTATGCTGGGCGAGAAGCTTGAGGCCTACGCCGCAAACCGAGCTCGCGCCGGTGTTACTGCGTTGATGGCGCTAGTCCCGGATCGGGCCGTTCGAATCATTGACTCGGGTCGGGAAGAGGTGGAGGCCAGCCAGCTGCGTCCTGGTGATGTCATTGAAGTCGCACCCGGCACCCGCCTGCCAGCTGATGCCATCTTGGTCGATCCTTTAGCTGCGTTTGACGAAAGTGCATTAACCGGCGAATCCATCCCGGTCGAGCGCAGTGCCGGCGACAAGATTGCGGCAGGCTCCCTGAGTGTGGATCGGCTGGTTCGCCTGCGCGTCGTGTCCGAGCCGGGACATAACGCTATCGATCGCATCTTGCAGCTAATAGAAGAAGCCGAATCACGCCGGGCTCCTATCGAGCGTTTTATTGATCGCTTCAGCCGCTGGTATACGCCGGCCATGATGCTGGTCTCCCTGCTGGTGATCCTCTGCCCACCGCTGCTGTTTGGTGCAGATTGGGATACCTGGATCTACCGTGGTCTGGCACTCTTGTTGATTGGCTGCCCTTGCGCACTGGTCATCTCTACTCCGGCAGCCGTCACGTCTGCATTGGCCGCGGCCAGCCGTCAGGGCGCCTTGATAAAAGGTGGCGCTGCACTAGAGCAGCTGGCCAGTATCAACCTGATTGCGTTCGACAAGACCGGTACCCTGACGCTGGGCAAGCCGGGAGTCACTGATGTGATCCTGTTATCGCAACACGCCACACGGGAATCGCTGCTGGCCGCTGCAGCCGCTATTGAGCAGGGCTCACGCCATCCGCTGGCACAAGCCGTGATCACCTACGTCGCCGGTGTAGGCATCACGCCCGGCGTTGCAAGCGATATCCGCGCACTCCCCGGCATGGGGGTGGAAGGGATGATTGGTAGCGAACGCTGGAGCCTGCTGGCCCCGCAGCATCAGCAAGGTCTCGATGCGCACGCGACCAGCCAAGCAGAACAACTGGAGCAGCAAGGCAAAACTGTCATCGTGCTGGCTTGTGAAGGTGTACCCTGCGCCTTGTTCGCCCTGCAGGATCAACTGCGCGGCGATGCTCGCAGCGCATTGGCTGAGTTGTCACAGATGGGCGTTACCGGTCTGATGCTGACCGGCGACAACCCCAAGGCAGCCGCTGCCATTGCTGCCGAGCTTGGTCTTGAGTATCGCGCCGGCCTGTTGCCTGCCGACAAGGTTTCTGCCGTTGCCGAGTTATCGAACCAGCAGGCAGTGGCCATGGTGGGGGATGGTATTAATGATGCGCCAGCCATGAAACGGGCGCGTATTGGAATCGCCATGGGGTCGGGCACCGATGTGGCTCTGGAAACCGCCGATGCGGCGCTGACCACCAGCCAGCTGCATGCGCTACCAGCCATGATCCGGCTGTCGCGCGCGGCACTGGCCAACATCCACCAGAACATCGCACTGGCGTTGGGACTCAAGGCAATCTTCCTGGTCACCAGCCTGCTCGGTATTACCGGCCTGTGGCTGGCCGTGTTGGCTGATAGCGGTGCGACGGCGCTGGTGACGGCCAATGCCTTGCGGCTGCTGCGAAAACGCTAACTCACCCACACCGCGCATTCAGATCTAGCGAGGTTGACGTTGCTCCTGCTCTCGGGCTGTCTGATGTTCAAAAGGCAGTCCGCTCGGGCGACATTCGATCACCTCGCGGACTTTGACGATCTGTCCGTTCATCTCCCGCCCCCGCCGCATAAATTGCGCGACGGGATCGCTCCCTTGCGGCACCGTGCCCTGCAGCACGACCTTCTGCCCATCTTGCAACTGCACGTAGCACTTCACATCCTGCACGGCAGCCTGGAGCGTCGTGGCCACCCCCCACAAGGCGATAGCCATTGCGCCTCTCATTGCGGCTCCTCCTCATACAGGTAGATCTTCTTTGGCAACATATCCATCTCAGCCTCTTCGGCGCCCTGCGAGCACTGACCGGCTGCAGTGCAGCGCAGTGTCTCATTCTGATCCTTATCGGTCAGGATCACCTCTTTGCCCGGGGCGCCACCGATGATTCGAATACGGGCATCATCCCCGGCATGCACCACCAGATCGTCTGCAACCTTGTTGCTCACCTCGACGTAACGCTCCGGTGTGCGATTACCAGCCTGATCAACCACATAACGAAATGAGGTGCCGTAGTGCATGTCCACCATGTATTGGCGCATATTGCCGATGGAGGCGATCACGCACTCTTCAAATGACTGCACCTGAGGCAAAAACGAGGTGAAGTAGAGTTTGCCTTGCAACACCACGGCTGAGCCCAACACTTTTTCACCGGCCTCGGTGAGCCAATAAACCCAGCCGGCGCGCGAGGTTATGGCTGCACGCAAGTTAAGTGTCTCGGTTTCGTCGGTCACAGTGGCAAAAGGATCGACGGTTACATCATAAAGATCAGCTGTCGTGATGGGGGGCGGTGGCGTCTTACTGCGATAACTGGTGGAGGTCACCTGATAGTCACGCAGCATGAAAAATGCGTTGTGCACCGTTGACTCGGTGGTTGGGCGATTACGATCCCCTGAGCCGATCAGTACCGCATCAAATGGTCGCTCCTGATAACGATAAGTGCTGGCACCAGCCAGCTCGGTGCGGGTGACCTGACGATTAATGGTTTTGACCACCACGGGCTGGGTGAAGAAACGGCGGTCACTGACTGGCTCACTGTCAGAGCCCAGACTGGCAAATTTGAAGACACTCCACTGCGAGCGATCTGCCGAGGGCATATCCATCCGCCAGATACTACCTCCAGTGTCACCGGCATAGACCCGATCCATGCGTCCATCGCCATCACTGTCGAGTAACGACACGGCGCCCGGCATACTGTCGACCATCTCGGTCACTTGTAAATTGGTACTGCTAGCGTTTGCTGGCGTAGCACTAAACAGCAACTGCCCCGAATCAGCGTTGACCAGATAGATCCCGCTGCCACTGCTGTCGGCACTGCCTAACCCGGCCACACTTTTGTTAAGATCGTAGCCACCGGCAAAGACCAGCACAGGATCATCGATACCGGGCACAAACGCCACATCCGGCACTGACCAGCTCTGGCCCAGCCCGGCAAAGCCGCTAGTTTGCGCATTGATAACCCACTTGAGCAGGGGCTGATCCGGCCGGGTGATATCAAGGGCGTAGTAACTGTGCCCACCGGCACGAAGACCGACGAACAACCAGACCGAATCGCCTTCGCTCGCCTTGATAACGCCGTTACTGTTGCTATCCCTGACCAGCGCCACCGGCGATGCGTCCACCCCATACACGTGTGTCGCAGACTCGGCATTGATGCGCAGGATCGGCTGATTGGGTAACAGCTCGTAAGGCATCATGGCCCAGCTCTCATCAACGCTATCACCCAGGTCTTTGAACATGTGCAAAAAGCCGCTGTTGGTGCCCATCACGATACGTAGATCCGGCGTACAACTACTGGCTCCGGTCGCAATGGTGCATCCATAGTTGATGACCAACGGTCTGGAGTGCAGTGGGTCGCCGATAATATCGCTGCGAATGGTGGTGCTCGCATCACCATCATCGTTGTCCACGTCCTGGCCCCGACTCCACGCAATCTGATCATCGAGCCCAGTGACGGAGGATAACCCCATATAGCTGGCCAGTAGCTCCTCACTGCCGGCGATAGCCGCCAGAGTGCTCTTGTCGAACGGATCGAGCCGAACCGGTGTCACCTTGCTATTGGTCACATAGAGGGTGCGGCTGCTTTTGCCCGCCAGCATGGCCTGCGCCCCACCCATTGTGACCTGATTGCCATCCTCTACACTCGACCAGTAGGTTTGTGCCTGCTCGATGATGCTGCCATCACTACGGATCGCCGGAAGTCCGTTAACATCACTGACGTAGCCATCGGCCGAGAGCACCAGTTTTTTCAGATTCCCCTTCCAGCGCGGACCACTATCGGGCTGGAACATGGCGTAATAGATGTTGTTGAGACTACGGGTACGGTCGAAGTTGTTGGTGGTGATCGCCGGCGACACCAGCGAGGTGTTGATGCGCAAAATCGCCAGCAGCGAGGAGCGCAGCGCCTGAGTCAGCGCCTGTGCATCCAGCGCCGGGTAGTATTCCCCTCCGCCGCGCCGCGCCGTTTCCGATAGCAAATTGCCCGCACCACTGACCGCCTCGTCGCCAAAACCTACGGTGAAGGTGGTGACTGTCTGCACGCCAGGCATGCCGGCGTTGATATCTTTGCGCTTCATATAGCCGGCCAACGCCGCCAGATAACTCTTCTCACCGCTTGAGCCATAGCCCACTGTTGTACCAAATGCGGCGCGCTCGTCGCTGGTCAGCGTGCTAAGCAAGCTCTGAACTGCCGTATTGGCCGAGGTGTCGTTGGTCGGTGCCCCGTCGGTGATATAGATGATGTAGCCATTGTTCGAACACTTGTCATAGGGTGCCTGGTAGGTCCCGGCCGGATTTTCCGCCTGAGTATCGCGCAGCGGCGTCAATGTCCCCCCCCGACTGCCATACAGAACCCCCTGCCCACCGTAGAAACGGTACGCCTCGTAGAGGGTTTCACACAGCGGCGTCCAGGTCTGGGCCTGCAGGTTGTCGATGCGATCCAGCAGTTGCTGACCGGCACTGGTGCCACCCACATCGCTATCATTACTCAGGATGCGCCGCACGATGCGCCCCCCATCGGTGGCTGACGCATCATTCATATTGAACACGGCCAGACCAAAATCGACGCCGGGCGTTGAGGAGATCACCCCGCTGACCGCCTCTTTGGCGATCTGCAGCCGCGAGCGCTGCGTCACCCCCTGCGGACTGTGATACCAGCGCACATAGTTGGCCGAATAGAGGGTGACGCTGGTATTGCTGCCGGTCGTGGCCTTGGTCACGTCGCTGGTGTAGTACCACTGACCCGAGGTGTTAGAGGTTTTGTTGATCGGGTAGCCGCTTGCCACCGACCCTACCGGTAGCGAACCACTAAAGGGGTTGGCTGAATTGCGATCCAGAATGTCCTGTTTACAATCGACCAGTACAATATCGCTCTCACGGCGATTGGAGACCGACTCCCAACTCCCCTGCCGAGGCACGCCACCGCTGTAGCTGGCGTAACGATAACTCCAGATCTGGGATTGGAAATAACCGGAGTTGGCCAGCGGCGCTTTGGAAGCAGCGCAGGCATTGATGCTGTTGCGAAAACGGCGAGTACTGTCGATAGCCGGCACCGTGCCGTCGGTCGAGAAGTAGAGATACCCGAGTGAGTTACCCGAATCCGGGTCCCCGCTTAGCGCCGGATAAATGACCGCCGGATCGTAGGGTGAATGCACCACATCCATGCTGTCGGCCATGCTGCCGGAGTTATCAAAAATAACCAGCACCTTGGGGCGATAATCACCCGCCTTGGAAAAATCGTAGATAAACAGCTCGGTATCATCGGAATAACCGCTATCCGCCATTGCCGGCAATGCTGCCAATAACGCCATCCATAGCATGCGAACCCCAAGGTTTGGCATGACGCCTCCTATTTGCCTTTAAGCAGAGGTTGTTCGATTCCAGCGGTCCAGCTCATACCCCGTGAGCGTCGGCCATACGCCTCACTGACCTGTAACTCGGCATAGCGGCAGGTAGGGATCACATTCTGGCTGCTGGCATCGAACTTGCGCTTGCAGACACTTTCGTTGCGCAGCAGCAACGTGACCTGGCTATTATCGACGGTCCAGCTCTCTTGCACGGCCATTGCGCCAATGCGGCTGGAGAGTGCACTTTGCGCAATCTCTCCATCAATGACCCCCTCCAGCCGCCCCTCCACCTGCTGCAGCGCCGTGCCGGCACTGGCAATGCGCAGGTCAACGCCCCCTACCTGCATCAGAGTCACGGCTATCAAGGTGAGCGGCACCAAAATCACCAGTGCCACCACCAGCGCGACACCCGCTTGCGGTTTCATTCACCACCTCCAGCCACCAGCAGGGGATTGCGCAATGCAACCGTGCTCTCCAGCAGCAGGCGCCGATAGCCATCCCCATTGCCCGAGACCGTCACATGCCCGAGCTGGTAGATCTGCCGATTGACGTAACCACGGTCTGGCTGCGCGGCACGCATCAAAAGATAAACGCGCACCGCCAGCACCCGGCCTTCATTCCACTCCTGCGCGGTCACATCGCTGGCCGCAACAAACTTGTCCAGCTTGCCGTCGGCGACCACCGAGGTATCCACACCACACTGCAGTACCATCTTCTCGACTCCGCTGACCAGCGCCCCCGAAATAAGCCAGGAGCCACCGTTAACCGTCAGCATGCGTTTTCTCAGCTCATGACCACCACCGGCAGAGGGATAGAGGTAATAAAGGTGATACTGGTATTCCCATATTTGACGATGGGGCATCGCTGTCTCGTCGGGGGGCGTTTCATTACCGGGAAAGAGATAGGCCGACTGGCTGGTTGTCGCCAGATAAAAGCGGTTGTCATCCAGAGCCGACGACTGGGGTAACCCGATCAAACGCCGAATGGTCAGCACATCGCTGTCGGCGATCCGGTTGCTGGCCGTGACGCAGCCAAGGCCAGACATCGCCTTGCTGCTGTCGATATGAGCAATCCAGATAGCACGGGCAGGGGCGACAGCCGACGGCAGACTGCCTTCACTACGTTCATCAAAGCAATCCTTGCTCATTGGCACCTGAGCCCCCGCAGAAAGTGCTAATCCGCTTCCTACCTGCATCGGCAAGCCGGTGTAATCGCCCCAGAATCCGGCCCAACGCAGATCCTGAGTCAATAAGCGCATGGCCAAGCGACCATTTTCCAGTAGGGAACTCTGCTCAATGGCGCTGCCAGTATTGCTGCGCGCCGCAACAAACACGCTCAATACCCCGGCCAGCAAGAACAGACCGAGCACCATGGCCACCAGCCACTCAACCAGAGTAAAGCCAGCCACTTTCACAACCGGGTCGTCAGCATTAGCTGACGCCTCGTTTTCTCGTTGCCGACTATCTGACAAGGGATGGTGATAGTCTCATCAAACTGGGTCGATCCATCGTGGATCCGCTCTCTGCCCGCCCACAGCACCAGTACGGTCAGCGCATTGCTTGCATCCCTGATAATGCAACCCACCGGATCCTGCAGCGCCCCTTCGGCCCCGGAGACTGAGCTCCCCAACAAACTCTGCTGCCAGTTGAGGAGATCTTGCTGTAACAGCTCGCTGTCGGAGCAGTGGCTCTGGGTGCCGTCTGGCTGGGCACAGGCCGCCCGTTCCAGCCGGATATGACTATCCACCAGCCACACCCGATCGGTCTGTTCGCGCCATATGAGCCGATTGAGACGAGCCCGCTCCAGCATGTCGGAGGCGAGCAGGGTAGCGAGCGTCCGTTGCCGCGCCTCATAACCGGCAAAGCGGGCCGAGCTCTGCATGGCGACCAGTCCAAGCAAGCCGAAGGAGAGGATGACGGCGGCGATGGTGACTTCAAGCAGGCTGAATCCGCGACACGGCTGCATACGCTACTCCCAGCAACCGCTGCTGGTCTGTCCGCCCTTATCTCGGGCGGTGCGCTCACCATCTTGATTGATGGCAAGCACGCGGCAGGCCTCATCCGCAAGCTGGGAACCAATAGCCGTGGCTTCCAGGGTAAAGGCGCGCTGGGCAGCTGAAACGGCTAAGCGGTAATAGCCCGAAGGCGAGGTGTCGTCGAGATTCAGATCGCTGGCGGCTGAGGCATAGGTGTTGAAGTCAGCGAAATAGCTCTCTTGGCGATTAGCGGCATCCAGCAGCAGGCGCTGCGCTTCGACACGGTGGCCGCTCAGTATGAAATGCTGGTAAGAGGGAATGGCAATCGTGCCGAGGATGGCCACAATCGCCACCACCATCATCAGCTCGATCAAAGAGAACCCTTTGATTGACAAGGTCATAGCTCATCCTTGGCTGTGCTTGACCTATAAAGTGTAATGCCGGGTTTGTGGAACCCACAAACCCGGCATTATGTTCATCATCAATAAAGCAGCAAATAAGCCGCTTAGAGGATACGCAGCTCCGCCGGCACCTCGAACACCACGTTCTCTTCCCGACCGGGATGCTCAGCCACGCTCTTGCCGCCCAGCTCATGCAGACGGGCAATCACCTGCTGCACCAGCACCTCGGGTGCTGAGGCGCCAGCCGTGACCCCGACCCGATCCACACCGACAAACCACTGCGCGTCGATCATGGTGGCATCGTCGATAAGATGGGCCGGTGTACCCACCTTCTCGGAGAGCTCACGCAGACGATTGGAGTTAGAGGAGTTGCGCGATCCCACCACCAGCAGCACCTGCACCTGTGAAGCCATCTCGCGCACCGCATCCTGCCGGTTTTGAGTGGCGTAGCAGATGTCGTCCTTGCGCGGCCCCTGGATCTTGGGAAAGTGAGCGCGGAGGGCGTCGATGACGTCAGAGGTTTCATCCACGCTCAGGGTGGTCTGGGTGACGAAGCAGAGATCCTCGGGATTTTTCACCTGCAGCTTGGCCACATCTGCTGGGGTCTCCACCAGATACATACCGCCATTGGGGTTCTCATATTGGCCCATGGTGCCAATCACTTCCGGGTGACCGGCATGACCGATCAACACCGCTTCAGAGCCTTTACGGCTGGCACGGTGGACCTCCATGTGAACCTTGGTGACCAAGGGGCAGGTGGCATCGAACACTTTGAGAGCACGCGACTTGGCCTTCTCACGCACTGCCTTGGAGACGCCGTGCGCCGAGAAGATAACGATATTGTCATCGGGCACCTCGTCGATCTCTTCGACAAAGACCGCCCCCGCCTCTTTCAGTTTGTTAACCACGTAGCGGTTGTGTACCACCTCGTGACGCACGTAGATGGGTGCACCAAACTTCTCCAGCGCGCTCTCTACAATACTGATGGCACGGTCGACCCCGGCGCAAAAGCCGCGGGGGTTGGCAAGCAGGATCTCCATCAGGCCTCCTCGTCTACCGCCAGGATCTCGACCTCGAAGGTCACGGTATGCCCGGCCAGCGGATGGTTGAAATCAACGGTCACCGACATCCCCTCCACCTCCCGGACAATACCCGGGATCTCGCCACCACCGGGCACGGTGAAGGCAATAATGGCCCCCACTTCCGGCTCGGCATCCGCGCCAAACTTGGCGCGGTCGAGGTGATGGATGTTGTCGGGATTGGGCTGCCCGAAGGCCTGCTCCGGCGTCAGGGTAAAGGTTCGCTTATCCCCTTGCTGCAGACCAAGCAGGCAGGCTTCAAAGTGAGGAGTCAGGCTGCCGTCGCCCATCACCAGACGGGCGGGTTGTCCGCCCAGTCGGGTGCTGTCGGCCAGCGAGCCATCTTCCAGCGTGATCGCGAAGTGAAACAGAACCGTGCTGTCGCCGGCGATCAGCTTGCTCATGCCTTCTCCTTGCCTGCTTTATTACCGCGCAGTCCGTCGAGCACGATCATCACCGCACCAATGAAGATGAAGCTGTCAGCCAGATTGAACGCCGGCCAGTGCGCAGCTCCCCAGAAGAAGTCGAGGAAGTCGACCACATGGCCCAGCACCAGACGGTCGAATACGTTGCCGAGCGCGCCGCCGATGATGAAGGAGTAGGCAATGCCGTTCCAGCTCTGCTCAGCAGGCTGTTTGCGCAGCCAGTGGATCAGCAGACCACAGATGACAAACGCCAGCAGGGCGAAGAACCAGCGTTGCCAGCCCCCCTGATCCGCCAGAAAGCTGAATGCGGCGCCCTTGTTATAGACGTGCACCAGGTTAAAGAAGGGGGTGACTTCCACCCCCGGGTAGCCATAAGGCAGCATCTTGACCACAGCGAGCTTGCTCGCCTGATCCAGAATGAACGCCAGTACTGCCAGCCACAGCCAACGCAGGCCGCTCTTTTGTTGCATCATGTCACCCATTAGGCAAAGGCGCGGACTTCGCCGGCGCCATCAACGTTGGTGACGCAGCGACCACAGATCTCTTCGTGACCAGCGATGGTGCCCACGTCTTCCACATGATGCCAGCAACGATCGCACTTGGCTGCGGCAGACGGGGTAACGCTCACCCACAGGTCGTCACGTTCGGTAGCCACGGCGCCATCGGCAGCCGCTTCGGCTGTGACGACAGCAGCCTTGGACGTCAGCAGCACAAAGCGCAACTCGTCACCGAGCGAGGTCAGCTGGGCAGCCAGTGCCGGTTTGGCATACAGGGTCACTTCAGCCTGCAGGGAGCCGCCGATACGCTTCTCGTTACGTGCCGCTTCCAGCGCCTTGTTCACTTCACCACGCACAGCCAGCAGCTCAGCCCAGAAGGCATCGCCCATCTGTTCGCCAGCGGCCAGACCAAACAGGCCTTGATACCACTCTTCGGTGAACACGAACTTGGCGCGCTCGCCCGGCAACAGAGCCCAGATCTCGTCCGCGGTGAAGCTCATGATCGGCGCCATCCAGCGCACCATGGCCTCTGCGATGTGATACAGGGCGCTCTGGCAGGAGCGACGGGCCAGGCTGTCAGCCTTGGCGGTGTATTGACGATCCTTGATGACGTCCAGATAGAAAGAGCCCATCTCGACCGAGCAGAACTGCATCAGCTTCTGGGTCACGCCGTGGAAGTTATAGGCTTCGTAAGCGGCGATGATCTCTTCCTGCACCGCCTTGGCACGGCCTACGGCCCAGCGGTCCACCACGACCATATCGCCAGCGGCAACCATGTCGGTAGCCGGGTTGAAGCCGTTCAGGTTAGCCAGCAGGAAGCGGGCGGTGTTACGGATCCGGCGATAGGCATCGGCCGAACGCTTGAGGATCTCGTCAGAGACGGTCATTTCACCGGTGTAGTCGGTGCTGGCCACCCACAAACGCAGAATGTCGGCACCCAGCTTGTTCATGACGTCCTGCGGACTGACCACGTTGCCGATCGACTTGGACATCTTGCGGCCCTGACCGTCCACGGTGAAGCCGTGAGTCAGTACCTGGTTGTAGGGAGCCTTGTTCTTCATGGCAACGCCGATCATCAGGGAGGACATGAACCAGCCACGGTGCTGGTCAGAGCCTTCCAGATACATGTCAGCCGGCTTGCCGTTAAACTCGGGACGGGCATCCACCACCGAAGCGTGAGTCGAGCCGGAGTCAAACCAAACGTCCAGAGTATCGGGAACCTTGTCATAGAGATCGGCATCGGCGCCGAGCAGGGTGCTCTTGTCGAGATCCCACCAGGCCTGAATGCCCTTCTCTTCGACCAGCTTGGCCACTTCTTCCATCAAACGGACAGATTCCGGATGGATAGCCTGGGTCTCTCTGTGCACAAACAGTGCGATCGGCACACCCCAGGTACGCTGGCGGGAGATACACCAGTCCGGACGACCTTCCACCATGGCTTGAATACGGTTCTTACCCCAGGCCGGCACCCAGCCGCTTTGGCCTTGTTCGGCGATACCCTGGGTTTCGATGCGGTCGATCTCTTCCAGTGCGCGCTTGCGCAGACCATTTTGGTCCATGCTGATAAACCACTGCGGGGTAGCGCGGAAGATGATCGGAGTCTTGTGACGCCAGCAGTGCGGGTAGGAGTGGTTCAGGGCCTGATGATGCAGCAGGGCGCCGTGCTCCTTGAGCACCTCGATCACCGAGGCATTAGCCTTGAACACGTGCTGACCGGCAAACAGTTCGGTATCCGGCAGATACACGCCATTGCTACCGACCGGATTGGCCACTTCCAGACCGTACTTCTGACCGACCACAAAGTCTTCCTGACCATGGCCAGGCGCGGTGTGCACGGCGCCAGTACCGGCATCCAGCGTCACGTGATCACCCAGGATCACCGGCACATCGAAGTGGTAGAAGGGGTGGTTAAAGCGCAGCAGATCCAGCACTTCACCCTTGGCATAACCCAGGTTGTGGTAGTGCTCGATACCAGCGCGATCCATCACATCCTTGACCAGCTCTGCGGCCAGGATCAGGCGCTCCGGTTGCTCACCTTCAACCTGCACCAGCGCATAGCTCAGCTCGGCGCTCAGGGCAACGGCACGGTTGGCCGGCAGGGTCCACGGAGTGGTGGTCCAGATCACAACGGAGAGCGGGCCGTGGCCAAGGTGGCCTTCGACACAATCAAACTTGCTGGCAACCAGAGCTTCATCAACCGCCTTGAAGCGCACGTCGATGGCCGGGGAGCTCTTGTCGTAGTACTCCACTTCAGCTTCAGCCAGCGCAGAGCCACAATCGGTACACCAGTGCACCGGCTTGGAGCCCTTGTGCAGGTGGCCGTTGTCCACGATCTTGGCCAGCGAGCGGATGATGTTAGCTTCCGTCTTGAAGTCCATGGTCAGATAGGGGTGTTCCCAATCGCCCAGCACACCCAGACGGATAAAGTCGGTCTTTTGCGCCTCGATCTGGGTCTTGGCGTACTTGCGGCACTCTTCGCGGAATTCGGCCGCAGTGACCTTCTCGCCCGGCTTGCCCACCATGCCTTCGACCTTCAGCTCGATCGGCAGACCGTGGCAGTCCCAACCCGGAACATAGGGAGAGTCGAACCCTGACAGCCCCTTGGACTTGATAATGATGTCTTTGAGGATCTTGTTGACGGAGTGACCGATGTGAATGCTGCCGTTGGCGTAGGGGGGGCCATCGTGCAGGATGAAGGATTTCTTGCCCTTCTTGACGCTGCGAATCGCGCCGTAGAGATCCTGATCATACCAATGCTGGAGCATCTGGGGTTCACGCTTGGCCAGATCGCCGCGCATCGGAAACGGGGTTTCCGGAAGATTCAGGGTGTGTTTATAGTCGCTCATCGATCCTGGGTTCCCTTCAATTTCTAAAAGAGTGCTGGATTATGGATTGGCCGGCGCCAGACCGAACCAGGCTCGGGCTGTCGCGGCATCATGTTCGATCTGCGCTCTCAGGGCAGCGAAGGAGTCAAATTTCTGCTCTTCACGCAGTTTGTGGCGCAGCAACACCTTGATCTGCTGCCCATAAAGATCGCCCGAGAAGTCAAACAGATGTACCTCCAAACGGGCTTCTTTCCCGTTCAGAGTAGGGCGTAAGCCGACATTGGCCACGCCGGGGAAGGTCTTGCCGGAACATAACACTTCCACTGCATAGACGCCACTGACCGGCGCCACGCGGCGCTTGAGGGCCAGATTGGCGGTCGGAAAACCGATAGTGCGTCCCAACTTGTCGCCGTGGGCGACCCGCCCGCTGATGCTGTAAGGACGCCCCAGCATCATTTCCACTTCGGCCAGTCGTCCGGCTGACAGAGCCTCGCGAACCAACGTGCTGCTCACCCGTTGCCGTGACAGGTTGAAGCTGTGGGTACTGATCACTTCAAAGCCGAGGCGACGACCAGCCTGCTCAAGCAGGTGGAAATCCCCTTCGCGCGCGTTGCCGAAGCGAAAATCGTCCCCCACCACCAGATAACGAACGCCCAGCTTGCCAACCAACAACGCCTCAATAAAGGTCGTGGCCGACTGCTCGGCAAAGGCATGATTGAAGCGCACACAGAGCAACCGGTCGATGCCGATGCTGCGCAGCGCCTCCGCCTTCTCGCGCAGACGGGTGAGCCTGGCCGGCGCCCGGCTGTCGGCAAACAGCTCAAGCGGCTGTGGCTCGAACAACATAACGCAAGCCGGCAGACCGAGTTGATCGGCCTTCTCCTTGAGACGGCTCAGCACGGCACGGTGCCCCATGTGGACCCCGTCGAAGTTGCCGATCGTCAAAACGCAACCCTGGTGGCGGGGCCGGAGATTGTGGATGCCGCGGATAAGCTCCATCACTGCCTTTGCATCTTTGCTGCTGTCGAAATCGCCGGATTATATATCAGGCGGCCGCTGCGATCAGCCCTCGCGTCCTGCTTTCAGGTGATGGAAGCGAATTCCGCTGATCAGCAAGAGCGCGCCATAGGTCACGCCACCGATGATCAGCAGCTTGGTCAGCTCCCACGACGCCTTTATCATGTGCCACGCGCCCCACTGGTCAAGATCTGGCGACAGCCAGCCGATCAGACCGGCCATCAGTGCCGTCGCTACCCCCAGTTTTACCAGGAACAGCCAGGTGCCCGCCTCCGGTTGATAAACACCGCGTTGACGCAGGCCGCGATAGAGCAAGAAGGCGTTGATAGTGCCAGAGCACGCGGTCGACAGCGCCAGCCCAACATAATCAAGGGGATAGATAAAGGCTAAGTTGAACCCCATGTTGGCGATCATCGAAATAATGCCGATGCGTACCGGCGTCTTGGTGTCCTGGCGGGCGTAGTAACCGGGGGCCAGCACTTTGATCAGCATCAGTGACAGCAGACCCGAGGTCGATGCCAGCAGACTGGCGCTCGACATGGTCACTTCATGCATACCAAATTCGCCACGCATGAACAGTACCCGCAGAATAGGCTCACGCAGCACCGCAATACCGGCCATCGCCGGCATGCCGAGCAGCATCACCATGCGGATGCCCCAGTCCATGGTGCGGGAGAAGTCGACCGCGTCGGCATCCACGTGCTTTTTGGCCAGCGCCGGCAGAATCACGGTGCTGATGGCGACACCGAACATGCCGAGCGGAAACTCCAGCAGACGGTCAGAGTAGTAAAGGTGGCTGATGGCACCGGTGGCCAGGAATGAAGCCAGCATGGTGTTGAGCAGCAGATTGATCTGGCTGACCGAAACCCCGAACAGAGCGGGGATCATCAGGGTGCGGATCTTGATAACCCCAGGGTGATGCCACCCCCACTTGGGCCACACCAGCATGTTGAGCTGGCGCAGGAAGGGAAACTGGAACAGAAACTGGACCAGACCGCCGAGGAACACACCGATAGCCAACGCCAGTTCGGGATCGTTTAACCAGGGAGAGATCCACCAGGCGGCACCGATCATGGTGATGTTCAGAAATATCGGAGTGAAGGAGGAGACACCGAACCGGCCAAAGGTATTGAGCACCGCCCCCGCCATGGCGGTCAGCGTGATAAACCAGAGATAGGGGAAGGTGATTTTGAGCATCAGGCTGGCCATCTCAAACTTGGCCGCCGACGGTCCGCCATGCAACCAATCCCAAAACCAACCCCAGCCGAACAGGGCAGTCAGCACACCGGAAAACAGCACACCGAGCAGGGTGACTACCGTCACGATCCCCCCCAGCGTCCCCGAAACAACGGCCAGCAGTTCACGAACCTTCTCTTCATTGCCCTCTTTCTTGTATTCGGTCATCACCGGCACAAACGCTTGATTGAAGGCCCCTTCGGCAAACAATCGGCGCAGGAAGTTGGGAATTCGATTAGCGAAGAAAAAAATGTCGGCTGCCGCACCGGCTCCCAGCAGGTTGGCAATCACTACATCACGTACCAACCCCATCACACGGGAGAGCAGGGTCATCAGCGAGACGATCATCCCGGATTTAATCAATTTCTTGCTCAAGGCAGGCCTCAGGAACTGTCGGAAAGCATGGAATGCTGCTAGAATCGGCCGACAGTTTACCCGCACACCCGCTGACACACCATCGGGGGTCGGTGTTTATTTGCACAAATTGTTTGACAAATTGTGGTTGCAAAGGCATATTCCTCGGCCTTTGAAATACACTCGCTAAGACAGTTTTAGGAGTTTAACTTGGCTAACATCAAATCTGCTAAGAAGCGCGCGATTCAGGCAGAGAAACGTCGTCAGCACAATGCCAGCCGTCGTTCCATGACCCGTACCTACGTCAAGAAAGTCGTTGCTGCCATCGCCGCTGGCGACAAGGCTGCTGCTGTAGCCGCTTTCGAGAAGGCTCAGCCGATCCTGGACCGTATGGCCACCAAGGGTCTGATCCACAAGAACAAGGCTGCTCGTCACAAGAGCCGTCTGGCTGCACAGATCAAGGCTCTGGCCTAATCGATATAGCTGTTCGATCGAACGAAAAAACCGGCAGAATCTGCCGGTTTTTTATTGCCCGTCGTTTGCGCAATAGAGCCGATGTAACAAGGTGATGGTCTCACGGACCTCATGACTATTAAGCGAGTAATAGACTGTTTGGGCCTGTTTGCGGGTCGCCACCAACCCGTCACGACGCAATACCGCCAAATGCTGGGAGAGCGCTGACTGACTTAATCCCACCACTTCATTCAATTCACTGACTGACAATTCACGATTCAGCAAATTGCAGAGGATGAACAGCCGCCGCTCGTTAGCCAACGCCTTGAGCAGTGCAACCGCCTGACCTGCATTCTTTTCCATTTGTGCAAGATCCATGATTCCTCCGGCCTTGTCTCGTCTTGCATGATAGCGAGGACACCAAGGATTTAAAACGAGGTGACTGAGCGACGCATGCTATCGAACTTCTCCTCGCCACGAAACAGCGAAGAGAAATCACTCTCACATAGCCGCTTGACGGCAGGATGCTGAATCATACGTTCGGCAAAGATGACGTAGTACTCCTCCTTGAGTGCATCGGTTTCACCGAGCAGCACCACATCCTCACTCTCCAGAATATCGCCCTGATAAAGTGAAGGCGCCATGAAGATGCCCTGATTGAAGTAACCAAATGCCTTCATCAGCGCCGCATCATCAAATTCCCCGAGGATCTGCGGAGCCAATCCTTGCTCTTCAAACCATTGCGTCAGTTGTCGTCCCATGGCGGTGCGCCGACCCGGGATCAGCAACTTGCGCTCCTCAAGACAAGCCGGGAAGGGCTTCTCCGGTAGCGGAGCCTTGCAAAAGAAGCTGACGCCACAGCCACCCAGACGCTTGGAAAAAAGCCCGGCATGCTGGCTGGAGTCAACCGGACAGTCAGAGAGAATCATGTCGAGCTTGTGTTCACTCAGTTGCTCTAGCAGCAACTCGTGCGTCGATTCAAAACAGCGCAGATGAATGGAGCCATCAGAGGGAATCGCGGTGAGCAGTACCCGGCTGGCCAACCGCTTGGATAGCGCATCCGCAATACCGACATCGAACAGGATCTGGTTCTCTTTGCGGTAGTTGACGATATCCAGCATCTCGTACGAAAGGCCAAACATGCGGTCGGCATAGCGATAAACCAGTTGGCCCAGCTCGGTCGCCTCGAGTGCCCGCCCCTTGCGGGTGAACAGCTTGCCGCCAAGTCGCTGCTCAAGCAGCTTGATCTGGCCAGTCACCGTCTGCGGAGTCAGAAAAAGGGCTTCTGCCGCTTGCGTGACAGAGCCCTTTTTCTGCGTCATCCAGAAATAGTAGAGATGGTTGTAATTAAGGTGCGACATTCTCGCTTGTTCCCGCTGATCGCGGGCCTCGCTGGCAGCTCATTTCTGCAGCCAGAATGTCGTACATGTCGCTGGTCGAGTCAATCTTGCCGGCGGCAAACTCGTCACGCAGCAGCGATTTCAACTGCGCCGGATCGGGTCTGCCATAGCGACAGTTGCTGCGGCCAAGCTGCTTAATGCGCTCTCCAACCCGTTGACTCAGTGCCCGCTCATGAAAGGTTTCTCCAAACGTGGCCCGAGCCTGCCGCTCGCCCATCATCAGGGCGCTCTCCACCACCCCGTTAAGATAGGTGGCGCACGCCGATGAACTGGCATCGGCGCGGCAAGCTTCAATACTCTCCCCTTCAGCCCAGGCTGGAGCGACAAGCATTGTTATCGCAATCAACACGGCTTTCATGTTGCACCCCCTTCTTCGATTCGGTGGCCGGCATGCTCATACGCAGTGCCAGATAACCAAAGATGGCTGCCAGCGTCGATCCACTCAGGATCCCGAGGCGCGAGTAGCTACCGTAGTCCAGACCACCGTGCTCAAAGGCCAGCGAGGCGATGAACATGGACATTGTGAAGCCAATCCCGCACAGGATGCTGACCGCAAAGATGTGTCGGAAATTGACGCCATCCGGCAACCGGGCAATCCCCGCCTTGACCGCCAGCCAGCTGATGGAGAACACGCCAAGCGGCTTGCCGATAAACAGGCCCAGCATGATGCCAAGCGGCAGCGGGTTGAGCATATCGGACAGACCAATCCCGGCCAGCGAGACGCCCGCATTGGCAAAGGCGAACAGCGGCAGAATCAGATAGGCACACCAAGGGTGCAGCGCATGCTCCAGATGCTTAAGCGGAGACTCATGACGCTCGCCCTTGATAGGAACCATGAAACCGACCACCACACCGGCCAGCGTGGCGTGAACGCCGGATTTGAGCACCGCAACCCACAATACAATGCCAACTAGTATGTACGCCGAGATCCGATCTACACCACGGCGATTCATCCACCACAGCACGGCGATCGCGGCGATCGACACGGCCAGGGCGCTCAGGGAGAGCTGGCTGGTGTAGAACAGCGCGATAATGACGATGACACCCAGATCGTCAATGATCGCCAGGGCCAGCAGAAACACCTTGAGGCTCAGCGGTACCCGCTTGCCCAGCAGCGCCATCACACCCAGCGCAAATGCAATATCGGTGGCCGCCGGGATGGCCCAACCGGCACGAGTCACTTCATCACCAAAGTTGAACAGGCTATAGATGATGGCCGGTGCCAGCATGCCACCTAAGGCAGCGATGGCCGGGAAGGTCGCCTGCTCACGGGTGGAGAGTGCGCCTTCCAGCATTTCACGTTTGACCTCAAGGCCGACCAGCAGGAAAAACACCGCCATGAAGCCGTCGTTGATCCACAACAGCAGCGGCTTGTTGATATCGAGGGCGGCAATGCGCACCTGCACAGGCGTATCGAGGAACGCCTGATAAAGACCAGCCAGCGAGGTATTGGCCAACAGCATCGCCAATGCCGCCGACAGGATCAGGATGATCCCGGAAGCTGACTCCAGCTGCAGGAACTTTTTGACCATATCACTCATTTGCTGAAACTCCGTTTCACTTTACTTGATATATTCAGTCTACTGAATATTATTCACCGTGAATAATCGATTCTCACTGGGTAAAACCTCGAGAAAACCGAAGTGTTCGTCGTCATCCGTGCAGAGTCACAGTGATAAAAAAGGCGCCTTTCGGCGCCTTTGTCAAACTGCTACCGGGGCCTTTATCCCCGGATGGGGGTCATACCCCACAATATCGAAGTCATCGAAGCGGTAATCAAACAGGCTCTCGGGCTTGCGCTTGATAACCAGCGTCGGCAGTGGACGCGGCTCGCGGCTAAGCTGCAGTGCCGTCTGCTCCATGTGATTGGCGTAGAGGTGCACGTCACCGCCGGTCCAGACGAAATCCCCCACATCCAGATCACACTGCTGCGCCACCATGTGGGTCAACAGCGCATAGCTGGCGATGTTGAACGGTAGGCCGAGGAACACGTCACAACTGCGCTGGTAGAGCTGGCAAGAGAGCTTGCCGTCAGCCACATAGAACTGGAAGAAGGCGTGGCAAGGCGCCAGCGCCATCTTGTCGAGCTCGCCCACGTTCCAGGCCGATACGATGATGCGCCGTGAGTCCGGGTTGCTTCGAATATCATCCAGGGCTTTCTGGATTTGATCGACAACGCCACCATCAGCGGTAGGCCAGGAGCGCCACTGGGCGCCATAGACCGGACCGAGATCGCCGTTATCATCCGCCCACTCGTCCCAGATGCTGACGCCGTTCTCTTTGAGATAGGCGATATTGGTATCGCCATTGAG
The DNA here is from genome assembly GCF_900156095.1 of Aeromonas sp. RU39B. Classification (GTDB taxonomy): domain Bacteria; phylum Pseudomonadota; class Gammaproteobacteria; order Enterobacterales; family Aeromonadaceae; genus Aeromonas. Next base: position 130,627 of record NZ_FTMJ01000010.1, on the reverse strand, counting down.
GAACCAGAGCAGCTCATGAATGATGGAGCGCAGATGACACTTCTTGGTGGTCACCAACGGAAAACCATCTGCCAGGTTGAAGCGCATCTGATGGCCAAAGATGGAGCGGGTGCCGGTTCCGGTGCGATCCGACTTATCGGTGCCATCCGCGAGGATTTTGCGCATCAGGTCCAGATAGACGTTCATTTTCTCTCTCCGTCTTTAACACCAAATACCCGCGGCAGCTTATAGGCAGCCCAGATCATCAGGACACCAGCCAAGATCATCGGCGTGGAGAGGATCTGTCCCATACTGATTTCGTTGAAATAGAGGCCCAGCTGGCTGTCCGGCTGACGCACAAACTCTACCAGGAACCGGAACAGGCCATAGAACAGCAGGAACATGCCCGAGATGGCACCACGCGGCGGGTTCTTACGCCAGAACAGGTTCAGGATGATGAACAGCACCACCCCTTCCAGGGCAAACTGATAAAGCTGCGAAGGGTGACGTGGCTCAGGACCGGCCTCGGGGAAGATCATCGCCCAAGGCACGTCAGTGATTCGGCCCCACAGCTCGCCATTGAGGAAGTTACCGATACGGCCAACACCCAGACCAAACGGGATCAACGGCGCCACAAAGTCGGCCACGGTAAAGAAGTGACGCTTGGTCTTGTGGGCAAACCAGATCATGGCGCTGATAACACCGATAAGGCCGCCATGGAATGACATGCCCCCGGTCCAGATCTTGAACAGATAGGTCGGGTCAGCGAGGAACAGATCGAAGTTATAAAACAGCACATAACCGACACGGCCGCCGAGGATCACCCCGAGAAAACCGTAAAACAGCAGGTCAGAGACCTCATCACGTGTCCAGCCACTGCCCGGCTGTGCCGCACGGCGTCCGGCCAGCCACATGGCAAAGGCGAAACCAAACAGGTACATCAGACCGTACCAGCGAACCTGAAGCGGGCCAAGGGATAGCGCCACAGGATCAAACTGCGGGAATACCCAATATCCGTTTTGCACTTGCATAGAAGACTCTGTTACCTGTGATAAAGAGCACGCATTGTCCGATCAATCCGGCAACAGGGCAACCAGACCAGTCGTCCGGTTATTGACTCTTTTGACTGGAACGCAGGAATCCGGACATGCCACGCTCTTCGAGATAACGGGCAAACAGACCACGCAGACCGTGGCGGGCATCCATGCGCAGCCCTTCTGCCAGCAGTGGCGTCAGCTCGCACAGGGCCACGTGGCGCAGCACGTATTTGATGCGGGGAATATTGCGGGTATTCATACTGAAACGGCGGTAGCCCATAGCCAGCAGCACCAGCACACCGATGGGATCGCCCGCCAGCTCGCCGCACACCGACACCGGCTTGCCATAACGGCGAGCACTGTCGACCAGCAGTTGCAGGGCGCGGATCACCGCAGGATGGAAGGCATCATAGATGCTAGCGACTCGCGCGTTGTTGCGATCGACCGCCAGCAGATACTGAGTCAGGTCATTAGAGCCCACCGACCAGAAATCGATAAGCGGCGCCATCTCCGGCAGGATGTAAAGTGCTGATGGAACTTCAATCATCACCCCGAGCGCCGGATAGCAGAGCGTGTTACCACGAGCGGCAACCTCTTCACAGACCTCGGTCCAGGCTTGATCGAGCAGCCGCCTGGCTGCGCGGATCTCACCAATGCTGCTGATCATCGGCAACATGATGGCCAGATTGTCGAGCCCTTCGCTGGCGCGCAGCATCGCCTTAAGCTGCACCAAAAACAGCTCCGGGTGATCCAGCGTCAGCCGGATGCCGCGCCAACCCAGGAACGGGTTCTCTTCCACAATGGGGAAATAGGGCAGCTGCTTGTCGCCCCCTACGTCAAGGGTGCGCATGCAGACCGGTCGGTTGCGATAGCTCTCGAGGATCCCCCGATAGCGTGCCGTTTGCTCCCACTCGGAGGGAAAGCTGTCATGCAGCATAAAGGGGATTTCGGTGCGATAAAGCCCAACCCCGTCGGCCAGTTCGTTGACTGAAATCTCGGTGTCTGCGCTCAGACCAGCGTTCAATAGCAGCGAGACCTTGACGCCATCCAGTGTTTCGGAGGGCTGACCAATCGTAGTGCGGACCAGTTCATCGAGCGCCAGCTCTTCATCCATCAGCTGGCGATATTCCGCTACGATCATGTCGCTCGGTTCGACAAACAGGTCACCACTGTAGCCATCGAGCACCAGCATGTGCTGATGGATCTCGGCGAGCGGGAATTCCACCCCCATCACGGCCGGAACCCCCATGGCCCGTGCCAAAATGGCGGCATGCGAGTTACTGGCGCCCTTAAGGGAAATGACCCCCGCCAAACATTCGCGCGGCACCTCGGCCAGCACGGTGGCCGTCACCTCGTCAGCAACCAGCACCACCGGCTCCTGAATTGCCAGATGTTCGGGCTCGTTTTGTACCAACCGGCTGATCAAACGCTGGGCGATGTCCTTGATATCGCTGGCCCGCTCACGCAGATAAGGATCCTTCATGGCGCCAAAGCGCGCCATCAGGTTTTCACTCACCATCTTGATGGCGCTGACCGCGCTCCAGCCCTCACCGATACGCTGACGAATCGGCTTGAGATAGCTGGGATCGACCAATAGATGCAGATACATGTCGAAGATGGCGACCGAGTCCTGATTCGAACTCTCCCGAAAACGGAGGGCCAGCGCTTCGATATCGCGTTTGACCGATTCGATGCAGGATTCGAAGCGCACCATCTGGGCATCACCGTCGTCCACCTTGCGCGGAACGATGGCCGACAGCTCTTTGCGCGGCCGCCACACCCAGGCGCGCGCCATGGCGACGCCGGGGGAGCCGGCAATGCCGTGCAGCGGCTTGCTCCAGTCGGTTTTTTGCAGCACCCCCCGCGCCTGGGCCTGGGCAATCCGGGCGGCCAGCTGCGCCGCGAGGGTGACAAGAAAGGACTCTTCCCCCTCGTCAAACAGCCGACTCTCTTTTTGCTGTACAACCAAAATCCCCACCACCTGCCGCTGGTGCATGATGGGGGCACCCAGGAAGGAGCGAAACGGCTCTTCAGCCACATCGGGCAAGAATTTGAACGCAGGATGAGAGGGGGCGTCAGCCAGGTTGATCAGCTCTTCACGCTGACCGATCAAGCCGACAATCCCCTCTTCAAAGGGGAGGAAGGCTTTACCGACCGCGTCAGCCGCCAGACCATCGGTCGCCGCCAGGCGATAGCAACGACGATCTGGTTCCGCCACATAGACCGAGCAGCAGTCCACCGCCATGGCTGTGCGAGTCTGACTCACCAGTGCCTGCAGTGCCTGCTCGAGCGACGGCGCAGCCGTCATGCTCTCGACGATGTGACGCAACCTTGTCAGCAATCCTTCATTCTCCTTAACGGGGACGTGGGCGCCGCGACTCCTTGCGAACCGGAGGCTGAGCAACCGGCATCGCGATCGGCGCAAACTCCTTCATAACCCGGCGATAGACTTCCCGCTTGAAGGAGACCACCTGGCGTACCGGATACCAAAAACTGACCCAGCGCCAGTCATCAAATTCGGGATGACCGTGGCAGCCAAATTCGATCCGGGACTCTTTGCTCTTATCGAGCAGCAACAAAAACCACTTCTGTTTCTGGCCTATGCAGACCGGTGAACTGTCCCAGCGAACCAGGCGCTTGGGCAGGCGATACTTGAGCCAGTTGCGGCTGGTCGCGAGGATGGTGACATCCTCCGCCTTGAGACCAATCTCTTCGTAGAGCTCGCGGTACATGGCCTGCTCGGGCGTCTCTCCCTCATCCACCCCGCCCTGGGGGAATTGCCAGGAGTGCTGTCCGTAACGCTTTGCCCACAACACCTGTCCATCACGGTTACAGATCACGATGCCGACATTGGGACGAAACCCGTCACCATCAATCACGTGATCACCTTAATAAGGCTAAATCTGATAGAGATGATTGTTTCACATTCATTCCGAGGCGGCAAACCGGCCCCGGAAAGGGAACAACATGAATAACTTTCTGCTTTTTACCAAGTTATAAACATTCTTACCGACTAGTGGGGCAGAGTTTCCCACCTATCCTGTGGAAAAAACGTGGGATAACTAGGTATAGCTTGGCATCTGGCAGCAAGAGATCAAGTGCATCAGGTGTGAAAACATTCCTTTCTATTAATGATAAATCATTTCAAAACATATAGATATATAGCTTTAGAGGATCCATTTCAGCGATCCGGATCCTGACTGGATCACCATGATCCGTTGTGAACAAGTTCCCCCGCTCAAAGATCAACCAACGCCATTTTATCCACAATTCGTGCTCAGATTATCGACCGGATGCGCATCAAAAGTGCCCATTGGATCACGCATTTTCCTAATAAAGAGAGAACGACACCCTGGCAGGATCACTTATCCCATATTTCTGTGGACAACTTTGTGCATCGGCACTGCCAAACCATGGGACAAACAGGGAGAACTGCCACTGACGTGGATAAAAGCCGAGAAATAATTAAAAACATAAATTAAAACAATCAGTTAATTACTACCTTCTGCGACGATGACTGATTGGTTCTGCTGGCACTTGGCAGTACAAAAAACAACCGCAAAGATCTAACGACACTTTTTCGATACACTGACCCCATGAAACCAGCCTCCCCTCTCCCGCCAACCGATCTCGATACCCTGATGGGCCGGGCTTATGCCGTTGCCGGATTAACGCTAGCCGAGCTTGCTGCCCAAGCCGGGCAAAAGGTGCCAAGCAACCTGCTGCGTCACAAGGGCTGGGTCGGTCAGCTGCTGGAGTGGCACCTTGGCGCCAGCGCAGGCAGCAAACCTGAGCAGGATTTTCCCGAACTGGGCGTCGAGCTCAAAACCATCCCGGTCGACCCACAAGGCAAGCCGCTCGAAACCACCTTTGTATGTGTCGCGCCACTGATCGGCCTGACCGGGCTAAGCTGGGAAGCCTCGAACATTCGCAACAAGCTCTCGCGGGTACTGTGGCTGCCGGTGGAGGGTTCACGCGATATTCCGGTGGGTGAGCGCCGGGTCGGTATGCCGCTACTGTGGAGTCCGTCGGCCGATGAAGAGGCGCTGCTACGCCAGGATTGGGAAGAGCTGATGGATATGATTGTGCTGGGTGAGGTCGAGAACATCACGGCGCGGCACGGTCAGGTGCTGCAACTGCGCCCCAAGGCTGCCAATGGTCAGGCCCTGACGAGAGCCATCGGCCATGACGGTGAGCCCATCCTGACCCGGCCACGCGGCTTCTATCTAAAAATCGATTTCACTCACACTTTGTTACTACGCTACTATGCTTGTGTCACCTGACACCACTCACTAGTAACACAAACATCAATAAATGATGTAAAACTACTCTTCCATGGAAGTTTCCAGATCAGATAGGAGTGTTTATGTCGTTGTCCAAACAGTTTCTGAAGTCCCGGCCCGAGGTCAAAGTGACCTTTGCCGTCGAGAAAGAGGCTGCTGCCGGTGCCAGCCAGGTTTTCCTGCTGGGTGAATTCAACCAGTGGCAACCGATGGAGCTCAAGCGCCTCAAAAATGGCGAGTTCAAAGCCACGCTCAATCTTCCCACCGACCAGCAGGATGAATATCAATACTGCTACCGCTTGGTTAGCGAAGAGGGCGGGGAGAGCTATGACAATGACTGGGCGGCGGATGACTATGTCCCGGGCCCGTTCGGACGGGATAACTCGGTGGTGAGAGTACAGGCCCACTGAAACAAAAAAGGCTCGCCAATGGCGAGCCTTTTCGATTCCTGTCGGAATTAGTTGAGCTTCTCTTTGATACGAGCAGCCTTACCGGACAGGTTACGCAGGTAGTACAGTTTGGCGCGGCGAACATCACCACGACGCTTCAGTTCTACACTGTGGATCAGCGGAGAGTGAGTCTGGAATACACGCTCAACACCTTCGCCGTTGGAAATCTTGCGAACGGTGAATGCAGAGTGCAGACCGCGGTTACGCTTGGCAATAACAACGCCTTCGAAAGCCTGCAGACGCTCTTTACCACCTTCTTTAACGCGAACTTGAACACGTACGGTGTCGCCCTGGGCAAATGCCGGGATGTCGGTACGCAGTTGTTCTTGTTCAAGCTGTTGAATGATCTTGCTCATTGTCTCTTTTCCTACCTAGGGTTAACTGATAACTCTACTTAACGATGTCGCACTGTTCGCGAACATACTCGGCAAGAAGTTTTTCTTGCTCGTCAGTCAGAGCTAGGTTGTTGATAAGTTCCGGCCTTCTTTGCCAGGTCCGTCCCAGAGACTGCTTCATGCGCCAGCGCTTTATCAGCGCGTGGTTACCACTTAGCAACTCTTCAGGCACCGTCAGTCCATCCAGCACTTCAGGTCGAGTATAGTGGGGATGATCCAGCAGCCCATCCGTAAAGGAGTCCTGCTCGGCACTGGCCTGATCACCCAAGACACCTGGAACCAGACGCGAAACCGCATCGATCAGGGTCATGGCAGGCAACTCGCCGCCACTGAGCACGTAATCACCGATGGACCACTCTTCGTCGACCTCGGTTTGAATTACCCGCTCATCGATACCTTCGTATCGACCGGCCACCAGAATCAGCTTCTGGCTAACCGCCAACTCGGTTACGCCCGCCTGTGTCAGCTTGCGTCCCTGTGGTGAGAGATAGATGACTTTCGCCCCGTCTCCCGCTGCTTGCTTGGCTGCATGAATGGCATCACGCAACGGCTGAACCATCATCAACATGCCGGGCCCACCACCGTAAGGACGATCATCGACCGTGCGGTGTTTGTCGTGGGTAAAGTCCCGGGGGTTCCAGCACTCAATCTGCAGCAGGCCGTTTTTGACGGCCCGGCCCGTTACCCCGTGTTCGGTGATGGCTCGGAACATTTCCGGGAAGAGGCTAATCACCCCAATCCACATATGAAACCTCCGATCCCGAATGTCAGGGAACTAGAAACCAGGATCCCAATCTACTTCGATTGTCTTGGCAGCGAGATCCACTTTCAGGACCACCTGCCCTTCAAGAAACGGCAACAACCGTTCCTTTTGGCCAAAGGCATCGTTTACATTCGCCTTAACGACCAGCACATCATTAGAGCCAGTCTCCATCAATTCGGTGACCTCGCCGAGGTTGTATCCCTTGGTCGTAACCACGGAGCAACCAATCAGGTCGCGCCAGTAGTATTCGCCTTCGGGAAGATCAGGCAGGTTATCCGCATTGACGCCAATCTCGAGATTGGTCAGGGCGAGGGCTTCTTCGCGCAGGTCGATACCGTCCAGCTTGCAAATCAAACCCTTATTGTGACGCTTCCAACCGGAAACCCGGATTTCACGCCACTCCCCGTGTTGGTGAACCAACCAGGGGCTGTAATCGAAAATCGCTTCAGCGACATCGGTGAAGGAGTTCACTTTGAGCCACCCCTTGATACCGTAAACGGTACCCAGCGTGCCTACAACTATAGGTTTTTCCACCTTGAGACTCCCTTACCGTCAGTACTGATTAAGCAGCCTTGCGGGCATCTTTGATCAGCTTGGCAACGCGATCGGACACAGTGGCGCCAGTGGCAACCCAGTGGTCGATACGAGCCAGGTCCAGGTTCAGCTTTTCAGCTTGGCCGGCGGCGATCGGGTTGAAGAAGCCTACGCGCTCGATGAAGCGACCGTCACGTGCGTTACGGCTGTCGGCAACTACTACCTGGTAAAACGGACGCTTTTTCGCGCCACCACGTTGTAAACGAATGGTTACCATATCGTCCTCATAAAACATCAAATGAACAAGGCCCGCAAACACGCGGACCCTAGCTTAAAATAAGCCGCATAATTCTACTTGGATTCGAGACAAATGCAACCGAGCCAGCCACTTTTTGCCCAGTAGAAACAAACAGGACCCGCCTGAGCGGGCCCTGTGACAGCAGGGGGATAAGGGTTAGAAACCGCGACCGCCACCGAAGCCCGGCGGCATCATGCCGCGCATCTGGCTCATCATTTTGCGCATACCGCCCTTGCCGGACATCTTCTTCATCATGCGCTGCATTTCGGTGAACTGCTTGAGCAGACGGTTAACGTCCTGCACCTCGACCCCGGCACCGGCTGCAATACGACGCTTGCGCGAGCCCTTGATGATGTCGGGATTGGCGCGCTCCTTGCGGGTCATGGAGCTGATGATCGCCTCCATGCGCACGGTGAGCTTGTCATCCATCTGATCTTTCACGTTTTCCGGCAGACCAGACATGCCCGGCAGCTTGTCGAGCAGCCCCATCATGCCACCCATGTTGCGCATCTGGGCCAGTTGCTCACGGAAGTCTTCCAGATCAAAGCCTTGGCCCTTTTTGACCTTCTCGGCCAGCTTGGCGGCTTTCTCCTTATCGACGCTACGCTCCACCTCTTCAATGAGTGACAGCACGTCACCCATACCGAGGATTCGGGAGGCGAGACGATCCGGGTGGAACGGCTCAAGGGCATCGGTTTTTTCGCCGACACCGATAAATTTGACCGGCTTACCGGTGATATGGCGCACCGACAGCGCAGCACCACCACGGGCATCACCGTCAGCCTTGGTGAGGATCACGCCAGTCAGCGGCAGCGCCTCATTAAAGGCCTTGGCCGTGTTGGCCGCATCCTGACCGGTCATGGCGTCAACCACAAACAGGGTCTCGACCGGCTTGATGGCCGCATGCAAGTCCTGAATCTCGGTCATCATCTCGCTATCGACGTGCAGACGACCGGCGGTATCGACGATCACCACGTCATAGAACTTTCTGCGCGCGTGATCGATAGCGCCATTGGCGATGTCGATGGGCTTTTGAGTCGCTTCGCTCGGGAAGAAATCGACACCGACATCGCTGGCCAGGGTCTCCAGCTGTTTGATGGCCGCCGGACGATAAACGTCCGCACTGACGACCAGCACCTTTTTCTTGTTGCGCTCTTTGAGGAACTTGGCCAGTTTACCCACCGAGGTGGTTTTACCGGCACCCTGCAGACCGGCCATCAAAATAATGGCGGGGGGCTGAGCCGCAAGATTGAGCTCCTCGTTGGCTTCGCCCATGACGCCAACCAACTCGGCGTGCACAATCTTGATAAAGGCTTGGCCCGGACTTAAGGATTTCGACACTTCCTGACCAACCGCGCGCTCCTTGACCCGGGCGACGAAATCACGCACCACCGGCAAGGCAACGTCCGCTTCCAGCAGAGCCATGCGCACTTCGCGCAGGGTGTCCTTGATGTTCTCTTCAGTCAGGCGGCCACGGCCACTGATGTTGCGCAAGGTGCGCGAGAGTCGTTCAGTCAAATTCTCAAACATGACGCGTTCCGGTTTTCCTGGCGTTGCAAATTGGCGGCATTATAACCCAGCCTGACGTTTGGCACGATGCCGGTTAAATGGGCTCTGATACTCCGATATGGGGATGGTTGATGCCAGGTACAACTGGCGACCCTCCTTGATGGCAGGGTATACTGTTTTTCTTGACTATATGAGAGCTTGCCTGGTAACCGACTACCTTATGATCGTGATCTCCATCCTGGCTCTGGCCTTTTATTTACTGGCCATTACCGCTTCACTGCATCTGCTGCTGCATCCCGCCCAGAAGGGCTATCGGCAGCTGTTCGCCTGCGTGGCGCTGGCGCTCACCCTGCACGGTGTGTCGCTGATCGAGGAGGTGGTCACCCAATCCGGCCAGAATCTGAGCCTGCTCAACGTTGCCTCGCTGGTCAGCCTCATCATCAATACCTTCATGACACTGGTGGTGCGCCGTTTTAACGGCTGGGTACTACTGCCCGTCGTCTACGGCTTCTCATCGCTGTTGATTGTGGCCGATACCCTGATCCCGAGCCGCTTCATGACACATCTGGAAGCGCACCCACAGCTGCTGCTGCATATCGGTCTGGCCCTGCTGGCCTATTCGGTGCTGTCGATTGCCAGCCTGTTTGCCCTGCAACTGGCCTATCTCGATTACCGGCTCAAATCGCGCAAACTGACTCAGCTGCCTTCCATGCCACCGCTGCTGACAGTGGAACGTCGCCTGTTCCAGCTGATGACCACCGGCCTGTTTCTGCTGACCCTGTCGATCGCCTCTGGGCTGTTCTTCTTGCAGGATATGTTCGCCCAAGGCAAATCGCACAAAGCTATCCTGTCGATCATCGCCTGGTGCGTCTATGTTCTGGTGCTATGGGGTCATCATGTGCATGGTTGGCGCGGCCGCAAAGTAGTGTGGCTCAGCCTGCTCGGCGGCTTTTTACTAACGCTGGCTTATTTTGGCAGCCGCTTTGTCAAGGAAGTGATCCTGGGTTAACGCTATGATCCCAGGACGGCATAACAGCAAGGGAGTCCTGTTTGGAAAGCATATCAACCAGCACGCTACTGATTGTTCTAGGCTTGCTGGTCGTTTTATCCGCCTTCTTCTCCAGCTCCGAGACCGGCTTGATGTCACTCAACCGGTATCGGCTTCGCCACCTGGCCAACACACGTGATCGCGCCGCACGCCGGGTTGAGCAACTGCTGCAACGCCCCGACCGCCTGCTCGGCCTGATCCTGATCGGCAACAATCTGGTCAATATCCTGGCCTCTGCCATTGCGACCGTGGTCGCCATCCGCTTATTTGGCGATTTCGGACTCGCGGTCGCCACCTTTGGTCTGACCCTGATCATCCTGATCTTCGGTGAAGTCACCCCCAAGACCCTGGCCGCCATGTACCCGGAGAAGATCGCCTACCCGGCCTCCTGGGTTCTCAAAGGGCTAATGCTGCCCCTCTCCCCCCTGGTCTGGCTGATGAACAGCATCACCAGCCTGCTGCTCAAGATGCTGCACCTGCAACCGCGCAGTGGCCACGCCCTCAGCGCTGATGAGCTAAGAACCATCGTCAATGAAGCGGGCAGCCTGATCCCGCAACACCATCAGGACATGCTGCTCAGCATCCTCGACCTCGACAAGATGATGGTCGAAGACATCATGGTGCCGCGCAGCGAGATCTACGCCATCGACATCAATGACGACTGGAAGAGCATAGTGCGGCAGCTGGTCAAGAGCCCGCACACCAAGGTGATGCTCTACCGGGACAGCATTGATGATGCGGTTGGGTTTCTGCATGCTCGCGACGCCCTGCGCCTGCTTGCCAAAGAGCAGTTCAACAAGTCCAGCCTGCTGCGCGCCGCCAAGGAGATCTACTTCATTCCGGAAGGGACGCCGCTTAATGTGCAGATGGCCAAGTTCCAGCAAAACAAGGAGCGCATTGGTCTTATCGTGGACGAATATGGCGACATTCAGGGGCTAATCACTCTGGATGATATTCTCGAGGAGATTGTCGGGGACTTCACCACATCGGTGACGACCGGTCCCAGTGACGACGTGCACCCGCAGCCTGACGGCACCTATCTGGTGGAGGGATCGGCCAGTATTCGCGAGCTCAACAAAGAGATGGAGTGGAACCTGCCTACCGACGGACCACGCACACTGAACGGTCTGATTCTGGAGTATCTTGAAGAGATGCCGGAACCCAACATCGGCCTACGGCTGGCCGGCTATCCGATGGAGATCGTTGAGGTCGAGCAGAACATGGTCAAGCTGGCTCGAGTCATGCCAAGCCTGTACCACACCCCCTCAGGCGAATCCGGCGAGTAAGCAACCACTTACGCGTCTTCGCTCTCTTCCTCTTCCAGCACCAGCGTGGGGATCAGCTGTCCAAATGCCTGTTGCAACTCAACCTTGTTAGCCAACAAATCGGCCAAGGTGTAGTTGTCCATAACGCACAGGAAGGCATTCATGGCCTCTTTCAACGCCCCTTTCAGCAGGCAAACCGACACGATATGGCAAATCGGAGAGCCGCAGTCGATGCCATTGAGGTTGCCCTCCAACTCGCGGATTACGGCACCGACATTGACGTCTTCAGGTGCGACCGCCAACCAGATGCCGCCATTCTTGCCACGCTGGGAGCCAAGATACCCCAATTTCACCAGCTGGTTGATCACCTTCACCATGTGATTACGGGACACGTCATACAAGGCGGAGACCTTGGCAACGCTGGAGAGCTCACCCCGCGGCAGGGTAGCCAGATAGAGCAGGGCTCTTAATCCAAAATCGGTATAACTAGTTAGTCTCATATTTTGTTTGCTCTCAATACACCCGGGTGTATCGCACCGCTCAAATAAACATTTAGCATGCCACTCATCAAAAAGGCATTTTATATGTTTAATTCATACTCTTTTGGAGCCTGACACGTTGCCAGATGCAAGCAGCAAGCGTTGTAGATAGTATCGATAACCACTCTCATCAAAGGTGCACAAGCATACCGATTTTAGGGTTATACCGAAACAATATCACGTAGTAGGTAGCCATCTTTTGGCCAAACGCAAGAAAGTGAGTGAGTAAACACTGATTAATAGCTATCCAGCCATCATGGCCCCGACATAAGTAATTCGCCAGTCAGCCAGCTCAGTGAACGTCGCCGGGTATCAGTTGAGGAAAATGGCTAACAGCGCCGAGAGGCGAGATCGCGACGCGATAGATCTGCGGGACAGAGATCGTCGTAACAAGAGAGGGAGCGCTCGTCTGGCACGGCTACGCTCCCTTTCCCGGAAGCCTGCTTCCGGGTTTTTTTATGCTCAGTGCATGCGCTTGGCGCGGGTGACCGCATTGGCGGGCATCTTGCCGGCCAGTCGGGTGAGTAGCGAGCTGGCCTTGCGATGCAGCGCCTTATCCCCAATCACTGCATTGTGCAGCCAGTGGTAAGCCTCTTCATAATCCAGCGGACTACCGTGACCGGCGAGCAGAAACTCCACCCACTCTATCTGCGCCTTCAAAAAGCCGGCGCCGGCCGCTTCACGCAAGAATACCTCGGCCCGTTGCAGATCCGCTTGTACCAGAATGCCTTTCCAGTAATAGCGACCTAGTTGTTCCAATGCCGGTGCCAACCCCTGATTGGCGGCGTCCCACATAAACTGCACACCGAGCTCGGCGTTCTGTTTGACACAGACCCCCTCGGCCAGCATGTCACCCCACAAGAATTGATAGGCCGGCACCTTCATCACCGATGCGCGCGCTTTGATGTCCTGAGTCAGCTGGCATTTGTCATCCTTAACCTGCTTGAGATGACGCCCCTCCTCAATCCAGTTGAGCAGCTCATCCTGACTATAAAGTTGGATAACCTCAGGCCCAGACGAACTCCCCGCTGGCGCTTTGACCACGGGAATGGCTTCCTCTGCCGGCACCGACCACGATAAAAGGCTATACAGGGATAACCAGAGAATTCGCTTCATAACACCTCCTGCATTCCCTGTATATCGGCACCACGTCGCGTGGCTGAAGAACAGAAAGGGGAGCCGAAGCTCCCCTTTTGATACGAATCGCTGATCGCCGCTTACTTGACGAAGTCGACGCCCAGCTGGATATCCGCTTTGAGGGTATCGAGCATGCTGTCCATGGCATGCTGCTCAAAGGCGCTGAGCTTGCCATAGTCGAGAATGGTTTCGATACCATCCTTGCCAAGGCGCACCGGTTGAGCGAAGAAGCGGGCATGCTTGCCATCACCTTCGACATAAGCGCATTCGATGACATTGGCTTCGCCCTGCAGACCCTTGATCAGGGAGAGGCCGAAACGGCAGGCAGCCTGACCCATGGAGAGGGTTGCTGAGCCGCCACCAGCCTTGGCTTCCACCACCTCGGTACCGGCGTTTTGAATGCGCTTGGTCATGGCAGCCACTTCATCTTCACTGAAAGAAGCGCCTTCAATTTGCGAGAGCAGCGGCAGAATGGTGGTGCCACTGTGACCACCGATCACGTTAACGCGAACCTTGTCGACTTTGAGCCCCTTGGCTTCGGCCACAAAGGTCTCGGCGCGGATCACGTCCAGAGTGGTGACACCAAACAGGCGACGCTTGTCATAAACACCCGCTTTCTTGAGCACTTCGGCGGCAATTGCAACGGTGGTATTGACCGGGTTGGTGATGATGCCAATCAGTGCCTTCGGGCAGGTGGCGGCACACTTTTCGATAAGATTGCGAACGATACCAGCGTTGATGTTGAACAGATCAGAGCGATCCATGCCGGGCTTACGTGCCACACCCGCAGAGATGAGAACGACATCGGCACCCTCGAGGGCGGGGGTCGGATCTTCGCCACTGAATCCCTTTACCTTCACGGCGGTCGGGATATGGCTCAAGTCCACCGCAACACCCGGAGTCACCGGGGCGATGTCATAAAGGCTGAGATAGGAACCTGCAGGAAGACGATTCTTGAGCAACAGGGCAAGCGCTTGGCCGATGCCACCGGCGGCACCCAGAACGGCAACTTTCATGTTTGACTCCATTTAAGCGTAGGTGAGAGGCATTATGTTTTAATGGACCTCACCTTAATGGATCACCCCTGAAAAAACAATCTGATAACAGGAGCAGTTGCGCGTTCTGTGAGCAATCGTACAAGCGCACGATTTTACCGCCAAAAATTACCCCAAAGGAGATATAACACACGGTTTTTGGCGTTACTTTGTGTTCTTTTGAGCGTTTATGATTGAAAACGAAGGGCGCGCTTCTCGCACCAGCGAAACAGCGCCGTTAACAATCCGTTCATACTCAGGTACAGCACACCGGCCACACCGAACACAGCCAGGGTGTCATAAGTCTGGGCATTAAGCCGCTGCGCCAGCCCCATGATATCCATGATGGTGATGGTACTGGCGAGCGAACTCCCCTTGAGCACCAGAATCACCTCGTTGGAATAGGCCGGCACGATGCGCCGCGCCGCATGGCGTACTTTCATCCATAGCGTCTGGCCCGGGCTCAGACCGAGCGCACGGCACGCTTCCACTTCCCCGGCGGGAATGGTGTCGAGCGCCCCCTTGAACAGGCGGGTCGAATAGGCCGCAGTATTGAATCCGAGCGCCAGCATGGCGCAGATGCCCGGCTGCCGCAGCCAGGTCCACAACCAGCTCTCTTTAATCCAGGTAAACTGGCCCGGCCCATAGTAAATCAGAAAGATCTGCACCAGCAGCGGCGTGCCGGTGAACAGCAGGATCCAGAGCCGCACCAGTTGACTCAGGGCCACCACACGCCGCTCCAGAATCCAGGTCATCAGCAGTGCCAGGCTCGCCCCCAGCAGCAGGCTAGTCAGGGTCAGCCAGAGTGTGGTGCCAAGGCCCCCCAGCAGGGTGGTCAGATAAGTCAGCATCACTAGCCTCCGTAACGGCGGGTATAACGGGTCGCCATCCCGAGCAGCCACTCACTGCACAGGGAGATGACCAAATAGATGAGTGCAGCAATCGCATACCAGGTAAAGGGCTGGTAGGTGCTGGCAGAGACCAGCTGCGCCTGATGCATCAGATCGTTAACCCCGATAAGGGAGACCAGCGCGGTATCTTTCAGCAGCACCAGCCACTGGTTGCCGAGTCCGGGAATGGCATGCCGCCAAGCCTGGGGCAGGACGATACGCAGGAAGGTGTGAGAGCGGCCAAGGCCCAGCGCCCAGGCAGCCTGACGTTGCCCCATCGGCACCGCATTGAGCGCCCCGCGCAGGGTCTGACTGGCATAGCTGGCAAACAGCAGCGACAGCGCCAATACCCCACAGGCAAACGGACTGAACTCGACATAGTCCCCGGTGATCAGAAACAGCACCTGGGTCGAGCCAAAATAGAGAAACAGCACCACCAGAATTTCCGGCAGGCCGCGCACCAGCGATGTCAGCAGCGCGACCGGCCACCCCATCCAGCGCTTACCAGAAAGCTCGGCTGCGCTAAACAGGATGGCCAGGATCAGGCCACCAATAAGGGAAGCCACCCCCAGACCCAGGGTCATGAGAGTGGCTTGTAGTAGCAGATTCAACATGGATTACTGAGCAAAGTACTTGTCGTAAATCTTCTGATAGGTGCCGTTGGCTTTGACTGCCTTCAGACCGCTATTGAGTTTGCCGAGCAGTTCGCTGTTGCCCTTGGCAACGGCCATCCCAAAACCGGTACCGAAGTACTTGGTGTCGGTGACCTTGTCGCCCAGCAGAGCGTAATCCTTGTGCTGCTTGAGCCAGTCAGCAGCGACGGCGTTATCGGCAAACACGGCATCGATACGGCCATTCATCATGTCGAGGAAGGCGTTCTGGTAGCTGGCATACGGCACGCTCAGCACGCCCTTACCGGTCCAGTTGTCCTGGATGTAGCTCTGGTGAGACGTGCCGTTCTGAACACCGACCGTCTTCTGGGCCAGTGCTTCCGGCTTTTCAAAAGCGCCCTTCTTGGCAACGAATACTGCCGAGTTTTCATAATAGATGTCGGAGAAATCGACTTGGGCAGAGCGCTCCGGAGTTACGTCCATGGCGGCGATGGCAACATCGTAACGACGGAACTTGAGGCTCGGGATCAGGCTGTCGAACGCCTGGTTATGGAAGGAGCATTGCAGCTTGGCTTCACTGCAAATGGCGCGGGCCAGATCGATGTCAAAACCCTGGAATTCGTTCTTGGCATCCATGAATTCGAACGGGGCGTAGGTCGCCTCGGTCACGAACTTGATCTCCTTGGCTACCGCCTGACCTGCCAGCACGCCCATCACAGTAAACAGCAATACCGCTTTTTTCATGACGATCTTCCTTAAATTAGTGATTCAAGAATTGAGCAAAACGTTCGGTCCGGGGTGCCGTGAAGCAATCAGCACTGCCCATCTCCACAATCTGTCCGCGCTCCAGATAGATAACCTGGCTGGCAATACGACGGGCAAAATCCACTTCGTGGGTCACCACCACCTGGGTGATCCCTGTCCCGGAAAGGGTACGAATAATCTCGGCCACTTCCTTGGTGATCTCCGGATCGAGCGCCGCGGTTGGCTCATCGAACAGCAGAATTTCCGGATCCATCATCAGGGCGCGGGCGATCGCCACCCGCTGCTGCTGGCCACCGGAAAGACGGGCTGGCCAGGTATCCTGTTTGTCGCCCAGACGCAGCTGATTGAGCAGATAGCGGCCTTTGTCCACCGCTTCCTGACGGCCCATGCCGAGCACCTTGACCGGTGCTTCAATCAGGTTCTCCATCACAGTCAAATGTGGCCACAGATGGTACTGTTGGAATACCATACCGACCTTTCGCCGCAGGGCCTGGCTACGCTTGGCAAATTCGGCGGGCGTCAGGGTCGACGGGAAAGAAAATTCACTGTCGCCGATCCGCATGGTACCGCTATCCGGGGTATCCAGCAGGTTCATCAAACGCAGCAGAGAGCTTTTCCCTGCACCGCTCGGACCAAGCAACACCAAGGTGGCACCGGGTTCGGTGCAAAACGAGACGTTCTGCAGGATGGTGTGTTCCTGCCAGGATTTGGCGATGCCGGAGAGTTCGATACCCATACAGTCAATGTGAATAAGTTTTCAGGATGAACTGCCAATTGTAATTAGATGCTCAATAGATGCAAGCCGAATTTGCATCAATATGCAACAGAAACCCCTGTTTCTTGCAAAAAAACGCATCGGAATGCAAAATGGACGGGTGATCGCCCTCCGCCAGGGCTTCAATCATGCCTCAGCCCTTCACTTCATGAGACCAAAATGAAACATAACGACAAGCAAGAAAAACTGGCGAAAGCCTTTAAAGCATTGCTCAAGGAAGAACGATTTGGCTCCCAGGCGGAAATTGTTGCCGCCCTGCAGGAAATGGGGTTTGAAAATATCAACCAATCCAAGGTGTCACGGATGCTCAGCCGCTTCGGCGCGGTACGCACCCGCAATGCCAAGATGGAGATGGTCTACTGCCTGCCGGTAGAACTCGGCGTGCCGACCACCTCCAGCCCGCTCAAGAATTTGGTGCTCGACATCGACCACAACGGCGCGTTGGTGGTCATTCACACCAGTCCGGGTGCGGCTCAGCTGATTGCCCGCCTGCTTGACTCCCTCGGCAAGGCAGAAGGAATTCTGGGGACCATCGCTGGCGACGACACCATCTTTATTACTCCGACCAGCGATACCGATGTCGAAGAGCTCTACATGTCGGCCCTCGAACTGTTCGAGCAGACGCCGTAAGCAGGCTCTGATAACAATCAACCCGGCCTTGGCCGGGTTGATTGTTTTGAGGGGTTAGCGTCCCTGCCCTTGCAGAAACTCGACGCTCGGAGCAAAGAAGGCGGCGCCGGTGACCGCTCGGGTAAAGCGCAGCAGATGGTCGAAGTGGCCACCCTCACCTTTATACATACTGGCCAGCATGGCATTGAAGTGGGTCGGGGTGCGGCAGCAGGAGATAAAGTAGAGCCCCTGCTCGCTCATGGTGCCCCACGGCATGCTCTGGCGCAGGATCTCCATCGACTCGCCCTTGGGTGTCTTCAGATTGACCCGCTTGATGTGCGAGGTGAGCGGTTTAGCGGCCGATTCATACTCGATATTGTCGGTCTTGGTGCGACCAATGATGTCTTCCTGCTCCTTGACCGCCAGCTTTTCCCAGTCGCACATACCGTGAACAAAACGTTGGACGTGGATATATGAACCACCGGCAAACTCGCCCTCGGCCAGCAGTGCGACGTCAGCCTTGTGGTCTCCTTGCGGGTTCTCGGTGCCATCGACAAACCCGGTCAGATCGCGGCAGTCGAGGTTACGAAAACCCTGCACCTCTTCAGCCACCACCACCTGGCCGCTAAGCAGGGCCAGCAAACGGTGGCCGGCATGATGCAGCACATCTACCCGGTCGGCTCGCAGTTGGACAAAGAGATCAAACGGGGTATGCGGCGCTTCCTGACCGTTGGCAGACTGGGCCATAAAGCTACGAAACTGCGGTGGGCGGGCATTCGGATAGAGCGCATCCCAGGCCTGTGAACCAACTGCCAGCAGACCGCTGAATGCCGCATCCGGGAAATCGGCCTGTACCGATGCCCACAGGGTTGGCACCTTGGCCAGCCGCGCCACCAGCTCTTGTGCCTCACCGGTCCGGTTCAACATCAGATAGAGCGCATGCAGATTGGAGTCGGCGCAGACGCCTTGTTGTGCTTGCATATCCTTCATCCCTCATCAAAAGCAGCGGGTGGTGATGGGTCAGTTAGCTGGTCAACACTTGTCACAGCACTGCCTCACGTCGAGGGTCAAACAGTACCAGCCAGGGGATAGGTCGTCCATGCGGTGAGACCGCAGAAAATAAAAAAGCCGGATGACGTCTCATCCGGCCGAAAAGGAACGACAGTGCCGAGGCTCAGAGCGCTTCGCCATCGGTCTCACCGGTACGGATCCGCACGGCGTGTTCGAGGTCATAAACGAAAATTTTGCCATCACCGATCTTGCCAGTGTAAGCAGCTTTGCAGATGGCTTCGATCACCGGCTCCACATTATCATCCGAGGTAGCAATCTCGAGCTTCACCTTCGGCAGGAAGTCGACCTGATACTCGGCTCCACGATACAATTCGGTATGTCCCTTCTGGCGACCGAAGCCCTTGACTTCAGATACGGTCAACCCTTCGACGCCCAGTGCGGCAACAGCCTCGCGCACATCGTCGAGCTTGAAGGGTTTGATAATGGCGGTGATGAGTTTCATCTGGTTTCTCCCGATCCTTAGGTGGTCCAGAACGGACTGAAACAAAACCTGTGCCAACTCTGTTTTCTCTTGAAACTCATCAGGATAAGCCCCATTGAGCAACATCTTGCCGGTTTCGCGGCCCACAACAGCGCCCCATGCGCCAAATCGGAGCACCAAATTGGAACACATTTTGATGACGCACCAAGATAGAGCAAGCGCGTGCTAACTATCTCGGATCGCTTGATCATTCCACGTCATCAGCTGGTTTTTCAGACTACCCGGGCCAGCGGCCCCGGTGGCCAGCACGTCAACAAGACCGATTCTGCGGTCTGGTTACGTTTTGATTATCGCGCCAGCACAGTGTTGCCGGATCACTACAAAGAGGGATTGGAGCGGATGCAAGATAGCCGCGTTCACGACGGCTTTATCCTGATCCGCGCTGAGCGTCACCGCAGTCAGGATATGAACCGGCAGGAGGCGCTTGAGCGCCTGCGTGAGTTATTGCAAAAGAGCGCCGAGCGGCCGAAAAATCGGCGGCCAACCAGACCCACTCGCTCTTCCCAGCAAAAACGGGTCAACACCAAAAAACACAAGGGGGCGCTCAAAGCCTCGCGGCGCGCCCCCACTGGAGATTAACCATGATCACCTTTCCTGCTCTGCTGGCACTCACCCAGCTGTGCGCCCTGCCCTTGCTGGTGTTGACCGGCATGTTGCCAATCTGGCTGGCAGGTTTATATGCCGTGATGAGTCTGCTCACCTTTCTGGTCTATGGCTGGGACAAGCGGGCAGCACAACGTAAACAATCACGGGTCGCCGAGCGAACCCTGCACACCTGGGCCTGGCTAGGTGGCTGGCCAGGCGCCTTGCTGGCGCGCCAACTGCTGCGCCACAAATCGAGCAAGAAAGAGTACAAGCTGCCGCTGTGGCTGAGCGTAGGCGGCAACTTACTGTTCTTTGCCGCCCTGCTCTGGTGGTGCAACCCTTAACACAGGCACAACCTTTAGAAGATCCCCTTCTGGCGAACCTTCTGCATCTTCTCGCTGGGTAGTGCCAAATCGGAGAGATCCACCACCTCGGTAGAGCTGCCTTTGGCGGTCTCAACCGTGGTGGCTGCCGCCACCGGACGAGCACTGACACGCAACTGCTGCAATTGGGTGCTCTGCTGCTCCGCCAGATTGCGCAGTCGGGTCAACTCCTGCTGCAACCCGGCCAACATCTGCTGTTGGGAGGTGAGCAGGGCCGTGACCGACTCGGGCAGCTCGCCCATCCCGGTTAACTCGCGCTGCGACTCCTGCGCCGCCAACTGGTGACCTAGCAGTAACTGCAATTGCTCAAGCTGCTGGGGCGAGAACGAGCCATCGGTGCCCGACTCTAGCGCCGAAGTGGCAGCCGGCTCCCCCGGCAACAGGTTGCACTGCTGCAGCTCGGCAAACAGCTCTTCGACTCCCAACTGTTCACGGCTGATGGACTCGGCCACGTGATGGCACAGACGCGGATCGAGCAGATAGAGCTGCAAACCGGCCAGATAGACGCTGCGATGGAAACTGCGCATCGTCATGCTGATGTCATCACGCGAGCCGCCCTCCCGGCGCAGCGCCAGATACCACTCCTGCAGCGCCTCCACGGCCCGCTCGTCAGAGCGGGAGTGCTGTGGATTGAGGTAAAGCGACAGATTGAGCTTTTTGCCCTGTCCCTTATGCATCTTCCCCAACCTCGAGCATCACCGGCTCGGCCACCTCGGCGGCTGCATCATCAGCATGGTAGAGGCAGATTTCGCGCGACAGGGCGCTTTGCGGGTTGTCGATCAGCATCACCTTGTCGCCCAGGGTGGGATAGGCTTCGCGGATCGCTTTTTCAATCAAAGATGCACCGCCACCGACCAGATAGACCCGATTCGGGTTCTTGGCGAACTTCTTCGCCTCATAGGCCACCTGATCACCCAGTTCACTGATTTTGATCTCGATCCGCTCAAGGATCTGGGCGATCCGGCTCTCATCGTTGACCACGCTGCGCACGAACTCCATGTCGTGACGGCGCTTGATCAGCTCGTTGGCCACCAGATAGCTGGAGTCGCTGTCAGCCGCCGCCAGTGCCTTGCGGGCAGCGTCAGTCACCATGGAAACACCGATCTCATTGTTACCATAGATGGCAGACACATCGTCAAACTCGCCAACGATGATGCCCATGTCGAGGGTGGTGCCACCGCAGTCGATCACCAGCGACTTGGTGAACTCGTTGCAGTTGGAGTTGAGCAGATGGGAAAGCGCCGCCGGCAGACTTTCCGGCATCACTTCTACTTCCGCGATCTGGAACAGCTCACCCTTGTTGAGGCTGATTTCGCGCATCAGATTCTGGCGCTTGGCCTCAATTTTGGCGTCGTTGCGCTGGCAGTCATCCGGGTTGTAGTACTCGGTGATGGGCAGGGTCACGATGATCTTAATCGGGCACGGCGTCATCCCGGTCTGCAACAGGGCGTGGTGCACTGACAGCAGATTGAGATCGTCGTACTGATACTCGATATGGGTGGTTGAGAGTGCCTTGTCAGACGTCGCGTCATAGGTGTACTTGGTGGTGCCTATGGTGTAGTTGAACACCTTCTGGCCACGCAGCAGCGCCGCACTTTTCCAATCCTTGCGAAACGAGTTGGGGGATACCACGGTCTTGAGGGTACCGTTTTCGATCCAGCTGACTTTTACGTTGGTGGATCCGTCGTCGATAGCAAATTTCATGAGAGCGTGGGTCATCTGAGCTGTCTCTTGGTGGCCGGTGGCCTGTATCGATGTGGCTTCGCAAGCAAGCGCGAAAAACCTGTTTTTGCCAACCAAACGACCAGATCAGATGAAAACTTTAATAAAAAAATAAAGCGCGGTAGCCCGCGCTTTATGCTTACTCTCTCGGTGTTATTCCACCCCTTGGCAGGGCGGAATCCGAACCGGACGGCGCCGAGTCACCGGCCGGTCTCGATGGGATTGCTGCTCAAGCGACGGGGCACGAAGGTCAAGAAGCGGAAGACATAGGCAGGAAAACGGGGCTACGCCATCGGCGTCCCCGGCAGAGAGTGTTTCCCGCTGTGTTGGTATCCGGCTCAAGGGCCGTGCATCGCTTGAAGCGGCACATGGCCATACTAATCGCAGGCGTCATCCATGACCGTGATCGCCTCGGCAATTACCCTTTCGTAGCCGGTTGCGGCAGACACTGCGGCACAAAATTTCGAGCCACCTCACAGACATGGCCGCGCAACTTGGCCCCAATGGGGACAACCAAGGAGCGACGCATGAACAAGAGCACCGAACTGGCAGATCGCCTGGAGCGCGAATATCAGGCCCTGATCCGGCTGTTTACCCAATTTTGCCAGCAGGCGGCGCCACTGGCCGATCGCTATCAGTTTTTCGGTTGGCCCGATTACGAGGATGCCCCGGCCCAGTCACGCCTGTTTACCCTACTCGGGGAAGAGCGTTCGCTCGAATTGCACTGCCATCCGGCTGCGGCTGGCGAGCTGACCGGTCATATCAAGGTGCGGGACGCCCAGGGTCAGGTGCATGCGGCGCTGACCTTCCAACCGAGCGGTCAGCTCCTGCTGGAGACCGGCAATCTGCTGGACGACCCGCCCGCCCTGTTACTCAGGCTGCTACTGGGTGCGGTGTATCACGATCAGCCAAAGGGCTGATTTCGACCGTAATGTGCACCAACTCTTCGTGAATGGAGAGGCGGCGGCGCATCTCGTCGGCCTCGAGCGGCTGTTCGCTCCACAGTGACAGCATGCAGGCGTAGCTACCCTGCCCCACCCGCCACACGTGCAGGTCGCGCAGGGTTGCTCCTTCCGGTGCCTCATCAATGATCTCGCGGATCTCCTCCACCACCGGCGCATCCATCTCGGCATCAAGCAACACCCGACCGGTCTGGCGCAACAGGCCAATAGCCCACACCCCCACCAACGCAGCCCCGACGATCCCCATCACCGGGTCCAGCCAGTCGGCCCCCCACCACATGCCGCCGCACAGAGCCAAAATGGCCAGCACCGAGGTCGCAGCATCGGCCAGCACATGGATATAGGCCGCACGCAGGTTGAGATCATGATGCTCATGATCGTGGTGATGGTGATCGTGACCATGGTGGTGGTCGTGGTGGTGATCATCTTTGAGCAACCAGGCGCAGGCCAGATTGACCAGAAGACCGCACAAGGCAATGCTGATCGCTTGCTGATAGTGGATCTGGGCCGGGTTGAGCAGGCGCACTACCGATTCAAACAGCATCAACAGCGCCACGCCGACCAGCATCAGGGCGCTGGTAAAGCCGCCCAGCACTTCAATCTTCCAGGTGCCAAAGCAGAAACGGTGGTCACGCGCAAACCGGCGTGCAGCGCGATAGGCCAACACCGATAACCCCAGCGCCAGCGCATGGGAGCTCATGTGCCAGCCATCAGCCAGCAGCGCCATCGAGTTGAACCACCAGCCGCCACCTATCTCGGCCACCATCATGATGACCGTCAGCAGCACGGCCCAGCGCGTCTTGCGCTCAGCCAGGGGGTTGCCCTCATTGATCATGGGGGCGTGACAAGGGAAGGTTTGGGCAGACATATTTGGTGGCTCCGACACGATGCGATATACTCCCCCCCAGTATACACCCGCTTCGATGGAGGCCAAGCATGTCCCACACCATTCACCACAAACGCAAGCTGTTGACCCGGGTTCGCCGCATTCAGGGACAGGCCAATGCGCTGGAGCAGGCACTGCTGGCCGAGAGCGATTGCGCGGCGATCCTGCAACAGATCGCCGCGATCCGCGGCGCAGTCAACGGTCTGATGCTGGAGGTGCTCGAAGGCCACATGCGTGAACACCTCGGCGCCGATGACGCCACCCCGGAACAGCGGCACCAGGATCTTGAGCAGGTCACCAGCGTGCTGCGCTCCTACCTCAAATAACCCCCTAGAATGATGACGGCGGCCGGCAGGCCGCACAGCCCTTGAGCCGCCTCGCCAATTACGCCATGATGACGAACCCGGCCAGACGCCGGTGTTGATTGGAATGTGACACTCAAGGACCCCCCATGTTTGAACATGTCGACGCCTATCCCGGCGATCCCATCCTGACCCTGGTAGAGACCTTCCACGCGGACCCGCGCAGCGAAAAGGTCAACCTCGGTATCGGTCTCTATTACGACGAACAGGGCCGTATTCCGGTTCTGCCTTCGGTGCAGCAGGCTGAAGCCCAGCGCGCCGCCCTGTGCGCGCCGCGTCCCTATCTGCCGATGGAAGGGGCCGCCAACTACCGCTCTGCAGTCCAAAAACTGCTGTTCGGCGCCGAGCATCCGGCCGTTAAGGCTGGCCGTATCGCCACCATCCAGACCATCGGCGGCTCCGGCGCACTGAAAATCGGTGCCGACTTCCTCAAGCGCTATTTCCCGGGTTCCGAGGTTTGGGTGAGCAATCCGACCTGGGACAACCACAAGGCCATGTTTGAAGGGGCCGGCATCAAGGTGCACGACTACCCCTACTACGATGCCCAGACTGGCGGCGTTGCCTTTGCTGCCATGCTCGACTGCCTGGGCAGCCTGCCGGCGCGCAGCATCGTGCTGCTGCACCCCTGCTGCCACAACCCGACCGGTGTGGATCTCTCCTGCGAGCAGTGGGATCAGATCATCGCTCTGGTGGTGGAAAAGCAGCTGATCCCCTTCATGGACATCGCCTATCAGGGCTTTGGTGACGGCCTCGATGAAGATGCCTACGCCATCCGCGCCATGACCGATGCCGGCGTCAGCTTCTTTGTCAGCAACTCCTTTTCGAAGAACCTCTCCTTCTATGGCGAGCGCTGCGGCGGTCTCTCCATCATCTGCCAAAGTGCAGACGAAGCCTCCTGCGTACTGGGCCAGATGAAGGCGACCGTTCGCCGCAACTACTCCAGTCCGCCCACTCACGGTGGCCAGATCACTGCCGCCGTGATGAGCCAGCCGGAGCTGTATGCCCTGTGGGTCGAGGAAGTGGCCGAAATGCGCAGCCGCATCAAGGCGATGCGTGAGAAGCTGTTCGCCGTGCTGAGCGCCAAAGTGCCCGGCCGAGATTTCAGCTACTTCGTCAGTCAGCGCGGTATGTTCAGCTACACCGGCCTCACCCCCGAGCAGGTTGACCGCCTGCGTGAAGAGCATGCCGTTTATCTGGTGCGCTCTGGCCGCATGTGTGTGGCCGGCCTCAACAGTCGCAACGTCGAGTATGTGGCCGATGCCATCGCAGCCGTCCTGAGCTGATGACCCCGACCCCGCTGCGGCGGGGTCCTTTTTATCCGGTGACCCCATGGATCTGATTGCCCTCTCTCGCCTCGGCGTCCGCCATCTGGTAACCCTGCACATGCTGCTCGATACCCAGAGCGTGACCCGTGCCGCCGAGCGGCTCTGCACCAGCCCCTCTGCCGTCAGCAAGACGCTGGGACAGCTGCGCGACACTCTGGGCGATCAGCTGTTCTATCGTCAGGGCAACCAGCTGGTGCCGACCGTGTTTGCCGAACGCCTGGCTCCCAGCCTGCATCGGTTGCTGGTCGATCTGAATACGCTGCTCGGTGAGGGCGAATTCGAACCCGCTCGGTGGCAGGGCACTTTGCGAATAGCCCTGCGCGAAAGCTCGATGGAGTGGCTCGGTGGGCCGCTGCTTGGCCAACTGATGCAGGACGTGCCGGGGTTGGTGCCTGAGGTGTGGAACAAAGAGGCGCGCGGGCTCGACGCGCTGGCGCAAGGGCGGCTGGATTTTGTCATTTTGCCGCACGATCAGAGCCAGCCTCGCCATACCGGACTGGAGTGGCAGACCCTCTATGAGGATCGCTTGATCTGTCTGCTGCGCCCCGACCATCCGGCGCTGGCCGCCGAGTGGACGTTGGATAGCTATCTTGGCTGGCGTCATTTAGCGATTCGCGACGAGGAGCTGGCGACCCCCTTCTTTGAGCAGCAACTGGCCCAGATGCAGGTACAGCGGCGCATTGGCGCCACCCTGCCCGACTTTGCCAGCGCCGCCGCACTTTGTCGCCACAGCGATCTCATCCTTACCTGCAGTCAAGGCTGGGCCGCGTCGCGTCATAATGAGCTTGGATTGGTAAGCCGTCCGGTGCCGTTTGCCTACGGCGCGGTTACCTATTCACTGGTCTGGTTTGGACCGGCCGGACAAGATCCGGCCATGCGCTGGTTACGGCGCCGGTTGGTGGAATTGGCGGGCGGATTGCCCCGCCTCACCTGATAACCAGCGGGTGATAAAGCTGCGCATCGGCTCAGGCCGGCCAAAATAGAACCCTTGCAGCAGATCCACCTTTTTGGCCTTGAGGTAGCTCGCCTGCTCGGCAGTTTCCACCCCTTCTGCCACCAGCACCAGCCCGAGACGGCTGGCCAGATCAATCACGTTATCAACGATATGCTCGGAGAGGGATTCGGTCCCGATCCGACGAATAAATGATTGATCGATCTTGAGAATATCCACGTGGAAGCGCTGCAGATAACTCAGGCTGGAGTGACCGGTACCAAAGTCATCGATGGCCAGCTTGACCCCCATGGCATCGAGACGGCGGAATAGCTCGAGGGTGCCGGCATCTTCCACCAGCAACTCCCGCTCGGTGAGTTCAAGCACCAGCGTCACCCGCCCCGGTTCAAAGTAGGCCAGAAACTGGTAGCAATCCTCATAGAGTTTGCCGCTATCGTGGCAATGGGCAGCGCAGATATTGAAGCCGACGTGAAAGCCGGCCGGGAAGGTGTGCTGGATGCTCTTCAAAGAGCGCGCTACCTGCTGCATCATTTGCGAGGTCATCGGCAGGATCAAACCCGATGCTTCGGCCTGGGGAATAAACAGATCCGGACGAATCAAACCTGCCGTCGGATGCTGCCAGCGCATCAACACCTCGACGCCCACCATCTGCTCGGTATCACCCGCCACCATAGGTTGCAGATAGGGGACAAACTCGCGGGCCCGCAAGGCGCGCTCCAACTCGCCCGACGGGGAGCGGGAGCGGCCCAGTTGCCACCATAGCAACACCGCGAACAAGGTGCTTATCAGCAACAACATCAGAAAAACCATCTGACGCGCGTGCCAGGCTGACTGCCAGTTCACTGCGGTTATATAGCCACTATCGATGACAAAGGGATAGCGTTTGGAAACCACCCGCACAGCTGACGTATTTGCCATCGGTGCCGGCACATTGCCAAAACGGCCATGACCGTCGAGCCAAACCGATCCCACCTGCAATATCACCCAACTATTGCCACGACCCAGATCGAGCATAAAACTGAGCGACTGGCCATCAATGGCAGTCAGCGCAACGCCATCGCCGCGCTCCTGGCGAATCACCAGCAAGGGGTGATTCTGCCGCACCCGATTGCCCTTCATCAGTAACAAGGTGCGACCGGTGTAGAGCTCGGGTTCATCGGCCTCATCCACCACGCCAAACAGGGAGGTGCAATACAGCCGACCTTTCCAAGCCAGATTGACACTGCGGATAAACAGCCCCAGCGCCGCCTGCTCCCGCAGCGATAATTCAACATTGGCACAGGGCGCCCCGGCATCAGGCAGAACGGCCGCATTGGCCCGCTGCGCCTGATCGATCATGCTGTCGATAATGGTGCGGGCGTGCTCGGCAGATTGACGGGCATGACGCTCGAGATCATCAAGATAGGAGTGATAGATGCCCCACGCGCCCAGCGTCAACGTCAGCAAAAACAGCAGCAGGGTGAGGAGCAAACGCAGCATGGCAGACCCGTGTCAGCGAGGTGATGAAGCACCTTGCCGGCAGCGTACCGGCGCAAGGTGCCCCTTTCTATCACACAGCGGCGCAGCTTTCCCAGCCCAAAACAGAGCGAGTGACAGAGATCGGATCTCTGTTAAGGGACTCACAAGGCCGGCAATGTGATACTCCCGCGCCAGCCGAGATTCCGAATGGAACTTTCCAGTTGCTCCAGCTCGGAGCGGGTGGCCGCCAGCCAATTCGCTGCCTCGCCGCGCACGCCATGTTGGCGAAAACCATTGAGGCGCAGTGGCACCGGACCCAGCTGCTGCAACCAAGCCACCAGTTCGGGCAGGTGGTGCTCAAAGTCACTGCGTCCCGGTATATGCAACAGACGCAGCTCGGCCAGCCGATGGTGGCGTGCCAGAAATTCGATAGCGTGGCGCACCCGCTCGCCACTGCGACCGGTCAAGGCCTGATGCACCGGCTCCTGCCACCCCTTGAGATCAACCATCACCCCGTCGCACACCGGCAGCAGTTTTTGCCACCCCTCTTCAGGCAGATAGCCGTTGCTATCGACCAGACAGGTAAGATGGGCCAAATCGGGGGCCGCTTTAATGGCAGCAAACAGCGCCAGCACAAACGGCAGCTGGGTGGTCGCCTCACCACCGGAAACCGTGATCCCGGTAAGCAGTAGGGCGTAGCGGCGCAGCACATCGATCACGTCCGCCACCGTCATGGTTCGGGTCTTGGGGCTGGCACTGCGCGGACACACCGCAAGGCAGTGATCGCAGTGAGTGCAGAGGGCGTCGTTCCAGACCACCCGGCCATCTTGCCAACTGAGCGCCGTGGCCGGGCAACCGGGCACGCACTCGCCACAGTGATCGCAGCGGCCAATGGTGTGCGGATTGTGACAGGTGGGGCAGTGAAAGTTGCACCCCTGCAGGAACAGGACCAGGCGATTGCCCGGTCCGTCCACACAGGAGAAGGTCAGCAGCCTACTGACGCTGGCCTGCCAGATTTTCATCGCTCACCACGCGCGGTCGGCGCTGCAAAATTCCGGTTAACTCGGCTGCCTCGGCGCCCAGTCCAGTGGTGTTGACGCGTGAGCCGTGCTCGGACAGCGCCGCGATATCGGAAAGCTTCACCATGTAGCCGGTAACTCGCACCAAATCATGGCCCGCTACGTTGGCCGAGAATTCGCGCATACCGAGGGCAAAGCCCCCTTTGCACAACTGCATCATGGCCTGCGGGTTCTGCCGGATGGTAGGCTCCAGCGTCAGAATTTCACTCACCCCCGAGCTGTAGAAGCGATGGTGCGGCGCCAGCGCCAGCAAATGGGTGGCAGGATCCGGCTCCTGGCCATAGGGGATACGCACGCCGGGTGTGGTGCCCTGATCGATGCTCAGCCCTGCCTGGGAGTGCAACAACGCCCGTCCGCGCCAGGCGTGGGCAAACTGGCGCACTGCCACGAAGGCAGCCAGCGTGGCCGAGATGCGATGACCAAGCCGGTTGGCCCCCTCATCCTGCCCATAACGGCCGGTCAGCTGACTCTTCTCCAGCAGGATGTTGACCGCTTCGGCCATGGCATAGATGCCAAACATGGGCACAAAGCGCGCCTCTTCGATGATCCCCTCTTCACACAGGAAGCTCTGGAAGAAGCCGGACTCTTCGTGCAGGAAGCGGCAGCGCGCCTCAATCAGCTGGGACATCAGCTCGCAGTAATGGGGCAGCTGGTTGCCGATAAAGTCATCCACATCCTGACTCAACTCAGCCACGGCCTTGAGGTTGAGACGGGTCAGAGTATTGGCGCCACCACCGATCGGCAGCACGTTGTAGCAGCTGACAATGCCAAAACCACGGCTGTCGAAATCGGCCTGATTAAGCGGGTAGTTGGCGATGTGCGGTTTGCTGCACTCGGCAATATTGGTCACCCCTTGCAACAGCAGGGAGTCGGGCGATATCTCCGGGTCATAAAACAGGGTCAGGTTGGGCGCGACCTGCTTGAGCTCGGCGTCGATGCGCAGGATCAGGCGGCAGACCGGGTTATCATCCGGCCCCACGTTGACGTGCATAAAGGCGTCGGGCAACACCCGATCCAGATAGACCCAGAGCGCCTTGAGTTTGCGATAGAGCGTCTCTTCCGGCACACCACCGATAAAAGGCAACAGGAGCTGATCCAGCCGTCCCAGCCAGACCGGCATGCCGGTCACTGACGGTACATGATGGTAAAGAATGCGCAGTGCCTCGATGGCTTCGTCCAAATCGCGCGGCGCGTCCAGCTCCAGCCAGCGGGAGCCGCGAGTCAGAAACCGTTCGTAATCGGGCAGCACATAGCGCCCTTTGTAAGGCGCGTGGCCTTCGTACATGTCGCAGATGATGCGAGCATCGAGCGCTTCGCGCACAGCTGGCGGCAAGTCGGGATAAGGCAGGGCATTTTCGGCCTCGAGCGACAACAGACGCGCCTTCTGGGCCGGGGATAGATGGGGATTGCGCACGATACGCTGGCAGTGCTGGACAAAGGACATATGGCACCTCCGATAAGATCGGCCATATCCTTGCTCTTTACGTGCCTTTTATGAAGGGAAAAGTTGTTCACGGCGGATTCCCAAAGCAGAAATCCGCCGATGGCGATCACATCAGGGATAGATCACGATGGGGGTACCCGGCTCAATGGCGTTGTACACCTCATCCATGTCCTTGTTGAGCAGGGCAATACAACCGTTGGTCCAGTTGGAGCGCTGCACCGCCGGGTCACCCCAGCTGTTGCGCTGACCGTGGATCAGAATCATGCCACCCGGCTCGACACCCTTGGCCTTGGCAGCCGCCATGTCATTCAGGCTGGGATAGCTGATATGAATGGCCTTGTAATAACCCGTATTGGTCTTTTTGTAGTCCAGCAGATAGCGACCTTCCGGGGTGCGCTGATCGCCTTCCTTCTCTTTATGACCGCGCGGAGCCGGGCCCAGAGCAATCCAGTAACTCTTCACTTCCTTGCCATCCTTCATCAAGGAGAGGCTATAGCGGGACTTGTGCACCACCACCATGTCCGCAGACAAGGACGCAAAACTCAACGCCGGCCACAGGGCCAGCAAACCAATCAATACCGCTCTCATTCCATCCCTCGAGCCGCCTCTATGGGCATTGTCTCTCTGTTTACATCCGAACCGCCCGCCTCGCAACCGGGCCTGCTTGCGACAGGCCGTGACGCGGCGTGCGACATCATATTGAAACGCCATCAATACTCAATACAGCGCACTGAACAAATCCTGAAAGCTAGCCGGGGCTGGCGCGCGTTCCGGTTATAAAACAGTGGGATACCGCCAATCATTTGATGAAATCTGGTGTGACGGGGGCCACAATATAAGCCTCTGATCCCGCCAGGAGTGGTCATGTTGCGCTGGTTACCCATTTCACTCTTGCTCTGTTTTGCCACCGCGGTACACGCCAGCGAGCCCCTCTGGCTGCGCGAACCCGCCCTCTCGGCCGACGGCAAGCAGCTGCTGTTTACCTGGCAGGGAAGGCTGTTTCTTAGCAGTGCCAACGGTGGCAATGCCACGGCACTGACTGGCAGTGATTATCAGAGCCATAGCCCGGTCTGGTCACCCGACGGCCACACCATCGCCTTCGCCGCTAACTTATACGGCAATGATGATGTCTATGTCATGCCCGCCAGAGGCGGCGCCATGACTCGCCTGACCTTCGACTCGGGCAGTGATCGCCCCCTCGCCTTCAGCGACGATGGCAAAGCGGTGATCCTGAGCAGCCAGCGTCCACCGCTGCCCCGTTATGATTTCTACCTGCCAGACACCTGGAACAGCGCGACCCTCTACCGCGCCCCGCTGCAGGGCGACCACCTGACCCCCTACTTGCCACTGCCAGCCCAGGCTATCCGCCAACACGGCGATCAACTGCTCTACCAGATGCCCTCGGCCGACCAGCCGTGGCGTAAACACCAGAACTCGTTCGCCGTCAGCCGCATCTGGCTGATGCAAGGAGAGCGTCAGCAGCAGTTGAGTGAAGATCGCATCGCGGCCAGCGATCCCTGGTGGAGCGCAGACGGACGGCAGGTGGTCTATCTCAGTGAGCGCAGTGGCAATTTCAATGTCTGGCAGCGGGATCTCGCCAGCGGCAAGGAGAGCCAGCTCACCTTCTATCGCCAGCATCCAGTGCGCCAACTCACCATGGCGGCTAACGGCGATCTGGCCTGGAGCTGGAATGGCGAGCTCTATCGCTTGCCCGCAGGCAGCACCACGCCCGCCAAGATAGTGGTTAACCCCCTGCTGGGCCAAGAGCCGGATCAGAGCAGTGAAAGCCTGACCCAGGTCGACGATGCCGTGGTCAATCCCACTGCCAGCGAAGCCGTGGTGGTGGCGCGCGGCGATCTGTTTGCCATCGATCTGGCCAACGGGCGCAGCCGCCCCCTGACCCGCACACCGGCAGAGGAGAGTGAACCGCACTATCTGCCGGATGGGCGCGGCATTCTCTACCTCTCCGAGCATTCTGGCGAAGCGGCGATCTATACCTTAAAGCCCGCTAGCGACGCACCTCTGAGTTCCCCCGGCACACTGACTGACGCACTGCTGCTGCATCTACCCGGCCATACCATCAGCAACCCGACCCTGAGCCCGGATGGATTGTGGCTGGCCTTTGTGCAAGATGGGCAGGCGGTACATCTGTTGGACATGGTTAAGCACCGGCAGCGCGAGCTGCTTGGCGCCAGCTTCAACCCGATGCGCCACCAAATCACTCTGGCGTTTGCGCCCGATTCCCGCCACCTGGCGCTGACGCTACAGCCGGACTCGGCGCAGCAAGAGGTGGCCGTGATCGACATCGCCGCCAACCAGCCGACCCCGATCAACGTCAGTCAGAGTGGCTACCTCGACGAACAGCCGCGCTGGAGTGACGACGGCGCCCTGCTCTATTGGCAGTCAACCCAGTACGGTCTGCTCGATGCCGATGGGGAGCCACTCGGGCGCACCCTGCTCGGGCTGTACAGCAGCCGGGCGGCACGAGCCGATGTGCTGGCCGAGCGATCGGCGCCAGAGTCGGGCTACCCGTTTGAGAGTGACCGGCTGGCTTATCGTCAGGCACTGCAACTGCCGCTGCCGGGTGTCCTGCTCGCCAGCCGCCTGCACCATGGCGCCCTGCTTTATCTGGTGGAAGAGTCGCCCGATGGCACTCATCCGGTCATCAAGGGCTATCGCTACGATCTGCACAAAGGCCAGAGCGAGCCGCTGTTTGATGAGCAGCCCGGTCCGGCCTTGGCCAGTCTTGATGCAGAGGCTAATCAGGCCATTCTGATTGGAGATGGCCAACTGACCCGCATTAACCTGGATAGTGGTGAAGCCACCACCCAGCCGTTTACGTTGCAACAGGAGAGTCGCTGGCAAGAGCGGATGCAGGCCAGTTTCGAGCAGATCGTGCGACTGACCCGCAGCGAGTTCTTTAGCCCCGACATGAATGGAACACCCTGGGAGCAGCTGGTCAGCGCCTACCGCCGTTTTCTACCCTCCATCAGCAATCCGCAGGACTACACCACCCTGCTTGGCGAGCTGGCCGGTGAGCTCAATGTGTCACACACCTGGGGCCTGCCGCCCGCCTCAACATCGCGGCATATGGATGAAACGGCCAGCATCGGTGGTTATTTTGAAGAGACGCCGCAGGGTCTGCGCCTGCAAGCACTGCTGGCCGGTGGTCCGCTCGATATGGAGAGCGACCTGCAAGTCGGTGACCTGCTGCACACCATCAACGATCAACCGGTCAACAGCCTGCCGCAGCTCGATCAGGCGCTCAATCATCAGGCCGGACAGCCGCTGCAGCTGCACGCCACCCATCAAGGCAAGCCATTAAACGCGGTGGTGGAGGCCATCAGTCTGACCGCCGAGCAGACATTATTGCTAAAGCAGTGGGCCGAGCAGCGTCGCGAGCAAGTACATACCCTCAGCCAAGGCCGCGTCGGTTATGTCTATCTGCCGGAGATGAGCAGTCAGGTCTATGCCGACGTGGTAGCCGATGCACTGGGGCGCGAGCGGCAGAAAGAGGCGTTGATCGTCGATGTGCGTTTCAATCAGGGTGGTTATCTGGCCAATACCCTGGTGGAGTTTCTCTCTGGCAATGGTGAGCGCCAGGGCATGGCCAGTAGTTGGCCACAGGCTGGCAAGGGTGCGCCCGACGCCGCCACCCGCCAATGGACCAAACCGAGCGTGGTGCTGGCCAATGCTGCCAGCTATTCGGAAGGATCCGCCTTTACCCGCTACTACCAGACGCTAAAACTGGGGCCGCTGGTCGGAGAGCCCATCCCCGGCACCGGTACCATGGTCTACAACCACCAGTCGCGCCTGATCCCGGGGTTGGAATACGGCATCCCGACCCTGGCACTGCGCACGCCGGATGGCGCTATCTATGAAAACCATGAGCAGCAACCGGACCAACTGGTGCGCTACACCCCCGCCGATCAGCTGGCCGGGCGGGATCCCCAGCTGGAAGCAGCCGTGAAAGCGGCGCTGGCTCAGTTGCCTAAGCAGATGCCGTAATGTGGACATAAAAACGGGGAGCCAAGGCCCCCCGCATTTTATCTTGGCATCGGTTACACCTTGAAGCGGTGCACCATCTGCTGCAACTGTTGGTTGACCCGGCCCAGGGTCTCGGTGTTCTGACCGCTGGCCTGCGATGTCTCCATCAGGTGGGCCAGCATGTCGCGGATGGCAACCATGTTGCGATTGATCTCCTCGGTCACCCGGCTCTGCTCCTCGGCAGCGGTGGCAATCTGTCCACTCAGATCGTTGATACGCACCACCGCATTGGCCATGCCATCGAGCCCTTCGTTTACCTGACCGGTGGTATCTGCCGCCTCCTGGCAACGGCGCTTGGTCTGCTCCATGGCCACCACTACCTGCGCGACCCCTTGGGTAAGACGGCTCAGCATTCCCCCCACCTCGGCGGTGCTGTTTTGGGTGCGCGCCGCCAGGGCACGAACCTCATCGGCCACCACGGCAAAACCACGCCCCTGCTCACCGGCACGCGCCGCTTCAATCGCCGCGTTGAGGGCCAGCAGGTTGGTCTGCTCGGCAATGCCGCCGATGACACCCAGCACGCTGCTGATGTGGTTGGCTTCCTCCTGCATGGTCTGCACCTTGGCCGCAGCGCCGTCGACTTCACCAATCAGGGCCATCACACTTTGCGAGGCACTGGCCACCACTTCCCGTGACCGTTCAGCCTGATCGCTGGCCTGACGGGTAAAGTCAGCCGTTTCGGTGGCATGGCCGGCCACGCTCTCGGCGGTAGAGCTCAGCTCGTTGACGGCAGTCACCACCTGATCGGTCTCGGCCGCATGGCGCGACAGGATGTCGCCGGCAGCGCGAGTCTGTTGTCCCAGCTGATCCAGCTCACGGACAAACTGGCCGCTGGAGTCGGTCACTTCACGCATCAATTGCTGCAGATAGGCGATGAAATGGTTGATGGAGAGCGCAATCTGATCGATCTCGTCTTTGCCATGCACCGAGATTCGGGCGGTCAGATCCGCATCACCGGCCGACAGGGCCGTGATGTTGCTGCGCAAAGTACCCAGACGTTGACCCAGCTGGCGAATTGCCCACAGCATCAGCAGGAACAGCAGACCAATCAGCGGCAACTGGATTGATGCAAGCAGCGTCAGCACTTCGTTACTGGCCTGAGTCAGGGCACTGGTCGGCATGGCGGTAGCCAGCAGCCAGGGCGTGCCCGGAATGGCTTGCAACAACAGGGTTTGCTCCTCTTGCAGCCCGCTGAAGGTGGCGCGCAGCACCCCATCACGCGCCTGTCCCAGCAGCGGCAGCAGTGCAGAAGCAAACGGGTCATCACGATGTTCGGAGAGATTGCCGAGCACCACATCCCCGGTCAGGGTGCTGTTGCGGCTTAAGATCTTGCCATCGGCCTCAACGATCAGCACCTGACCGCCGATTTCACGCTCTTTCTTGGCAACCAGATCGTTGAAAAAGCCCAGCGTCACGTCGATGGTCGAGACGCCGTACAGCTGACCATTTTTGTAGATCCCCATGGCGCAGTTGGTGCGCGGCTGGGCACTGGCGCCATCCTTGTAGGCCGCCGCCCAGGCACATTGGCCGCGTGGAGCTTGCTGCCCGGCACGGTGCCAGGCCTGTTCAAAGTAGTTGGGCGCTTCGTCAGAGTTCCAGTAGGTATTGACGATCAGCTTGCCGCCCGCGTCGCGGTGGTAGAAGGTACTGAACTTGGCACGCCCTTCGCCGCGCTGATTGGGCATCGGCCAGATACCGCCGCCGAAGATCATGCCATCACCGTAATGATCGACCAGTGCGGGCAGCAGGGTATCGATCTGTTCACTACTCAGTTCGGGCACTATCTGGGTGATACTGCGCTGTTGGCTCTGTACCGCATTCAATTCATCGGTAATGTCAGTTGCGATTTCGCTCACAACCAACGCCAGATTCTGCTCGGCAGATTGCTGGACTTTGGGCTTCACCCACATCTGGATGCCGACGACCGTCAAACCGGCCACCAATAGCATGAAGCCAATGAAAACAGTGGTATACCTACCTTTTATCGTTGCCATAACGCCCATCTGAACGCTCCCCGTGGTTGCCTGTTTTTTATTCTGAGCGTCAAGATTACGCCCTAACCTAAGCGCGATTATTCGTTTTTGTGATCCACATTGGCGTGTTTTCGCTCACATTCAATGAGTGAAAAGGAAAAGGTTTAACTACAAACCGTGATGGAAGACACAAAAAAACGGGGAGGCAGCGCCTCCCCGTCATCTAGTGATAGTTTTCTGATTATTGATGAGCCTTGGCAAAGGTCTTCATTTCGTCGGCACGCTGCACCATGTTGTCAGCGCGAGTGGTCAGGTCCTTGATAAACTGCGCTTTCTGCTGGGCATCGGGCAGATTGTCATAACGCTGCTGCAGGTGAGCCTTCATCTGCTCCGCGGTCAGTGGTGCGCGCATCTTGTGATGGCCACCACGCATCTTGCCATTCATCATGGGGCCGCCAGCCGGGCAAGCCGCAGCGTTCTGGGTAGTGGTGGTCGGAGTGGCAGCCGCTTCGGATGCAGCATAAGCACCAAGGGGAAGCGCCAACAGCAAGGAAGTGGCCAGCAGAGTTTTGGTCAGGGTTTTCATGGTCGTACTCCTCTTCGGTGTTCTCAGCAATCAAGACGCGTTGTGCTCTTGTGTGATCTCATTACAGCCCGAACCCTTGTCTCAAATGTGCCAGCCCGCGCCTTTTTTGTAGCAGAGTGTGCCAAGGCAGCAAGCAATGGTGGCGGACCGTTTAGCTTCCGAAACGAGGTGCCATAAAATGAACAACGGGACCATGTGGCCCCGTCGTCGTTATAACTTGCTATTCCCCGTCAGTGTGTCCCGTTTGGCTAAGGCCGCGATCAGGGCTCCTGAATTACCTGCTCATGAAAATACTCGGTCGTATAGTTCTGGCCGGGCTGAGTGCTGCAGGCACTCAGGCTGACACCAGTCATGATCAACAGCAGGGCAAAAACGGCTTTCAGTGACAGGTTCTTCATGATTGTCTCCTCGATGGCATTGAAACCAAGCCTATTGATGCCTTGGTTATTATGATTAAAGACCATCTTTGTGTTTCAAGTGTGCCGGAACGAGACTTTTTTGTGACAGAGTTTGACCACTGACCGGTTTGCCACACTTTGACATAACCCGCCTGCACGATTCCCATATACTCGCACCTGTAAGCAGACGAGAGGTATCCCCATGAAGCAGGACAATCCCCACATTCTGGTGGTCGATGACCACGGCGAAATTCGCGATCTGCTCAAGCGTTTCCTTGAGCAGCACAATTTTCGGGTCACCTGCGCCCGTGATGGCCGCGAGATGAAGCGCCTGCTGGAAGAGCGGGAGATTGACCTGATCGTGCTGGATCTGATGATGCCGGGTGAAGATGGCCTGACGCTGTGCCGCGAGCTGCGTGCCCGCGCCAATACCCCGGTGATCATGCTGACCGCCATGGGCGAAGAGACCGATCGCATCATTGGCCTCGAGATGGGGGCTGACGACTATCTGGCCAAGCCGTTCAATCCACGCGAGCTGCTGGCCCGCATCAAGGCGGTGCTGCGTCGCACCCAGGGCGAGGTGGAGCGCAGCAGCAACAGCGATCTGCCGGCCGAGGTTCGTTTCGATCGCTGGCGGCTTGATCTCAATCGCCGGGAACTGACCGATGAGAGCGGCGTCATGCACAGTCTCTCGACCGCCGAATTCGATCTGCTCAAAGTGTTTATCGAGCGGCCACAACGGGTATTGAGCCGCGACCAGCTGCTCGATCTGGCCCGTGGCCGCGAAGCCCAGGCCTTTGACCGCGCCATCGATACGCTGGTCAGCCGACTGCGCCGCAAGCTGGAACACGATCCGAAAAATCCTGACCTTATCAAAACCATCTGGGGCGGTGGTTATCTGTTCGCATCCGAGGTGATCCATGGTTAGACGGCTGATGCCACGCAGCCTGACCGGACAGATTATTCTGGTCGCCCTGTGCGGGCTGGTGCTGATCCAGCTGCTGTCACTGCAGATCTACCGCTCGGATCGGGAAGAGGCGCTTGGCTTTGTTAACAGCCGCAATGCCATGCAGCGGATCACCTCGGTGGTGCGTCTGATTTCCCTCTCACCCCAGCCGCTCTATGACGAGATTATTCGCGCCAGTCGCAGCGAAACCCTGCTGCTGCGCCTCTCGCCCGAGCCGCTGGTGCCCGATACCCGCAGCCCAGAGTATGAAGAGAAGCTGCGCCGCATTCTGCACTACCCCAGCCAACTCAATATCGAGATCAGTGCCGAGCTCAAGGAAGCCACCCAGCGCAACAAGGCTTGGCGGCACCACGCCCGCATGATGGGCGATGCCAACAAGCTACTGCCGATGGACATGCGCCTGTATGGCTCCATCGAATTGCACAACGGCCAGTGGCTGCACTTCAGCTCGCTGGTTGACAGTGAAGGATCCGGCTGGTCAATGCGCTCCACCATCAACCTGCTGCTGGTCGCGTCCCTGGTGATCGGTTTGATGATCTGGCTGCTGCGCCGCGCCTTGCGACCGCTCAAGCAGCTGGCGACCAACGCCGAGCGGCTGGGCCGTGGCGAAGATATCGAGCCGCTTGAAGAGAGCGGACCCGGTGAAGTGCGCGGCAGTATCGTGGCGTTTAACCGGATGCAGACCCGCCTTAACCGTTTTGTGCAGGACCGCACCCGGATGCTGGCAGCCATCTCCCACGATTTGCGTACCCCCATCACCAGTTTGCGGCTGCGCAGTGAGTTTCTGCCCGACGGTGAGGACAAGGATCGCATCCAGCAGACGCTGCAACAGATTGAGCAGATGCTCTCAGCCACCCTCAGTTTTGCCCGCGAGGAGGGCACTCAGGAGCCCACCCGCGAGTTGGATCTGGTCAGCCTGATCGAGAGCCTGTGCGATGACTACAGTGACATGGGCGAGCAGGTGCTCTGTCTGGCCAGTGGCCGCGAGGTCTATCCCTGCCGCCCGGCATCACTGCGCCGGGTGCTGCAAAACCTCATCAGCAATGCCATCAAGTATGCCGGCAGCGCCGAAGTTAGCCTGGAGCGGGAAGATCAGCAGTTGGTGATTCGGGTCTGCGACAACGGCCCGGGTATCGATTCGACCCAGCTGGAAGAGGTGTTCAAGCCGTTTGTCCGGCTTGATGAGGCGCGTAACACCGAAAGTGGCAGTGTCGGGCTCGGGCTATCCATCGCCCGGACCCTGATTCATCAACACGGTGGGGAGCTGACCTTGCACAATCGCCCGCAAGGGGGGCTGGAGGCTCGTATCATCCTGCCGCGCTAGGCAGGAGAGAGACTCAATGCAGAAAAGGCAGTCTGAGCAGCGGACGGGTTCGGCCCGTTCGCTTTCAAATAGGGCTCTCTTTACGCAGTTCACTCACACAATCTGACACCGCCAATACCAGGGCGGAGCGCACAATCTGGTCCTGTCTGGCGA
This sequence comes from Aeromonas sp. RU39B, assembly GCF_900156095.1. Lineage (GTDB taxonomy): Bacteria > Pseudomonadota > Gammaproteobacteria > Enterobacterales > Aeromonadaceae > Aeromonas. The sequence continues at coordinate 90,549 of NZ_FTMJ01000010.1, read as the reverse complement.
GCTGCATCTGATAAAAAGACCACTCTTCATCCGCTGCCGGAGGTTCAAGAGTCACCATGCCCGCCAGGTTAACGCCATGCAGCCGGTCGAGCAGATCCCGCACCGGTTTATCGCTGAAACGGTAATCCTTGGGATCGCGAAACAGCATGTCGCGGATTTTGAGGTACACCTCGAGATCTTCGTAAAGCTCTAGAGAGATGAGACCAAGAGCCAAAATCAGCTTGAGGCGAACCTCCAGCTGGCCAAGTGGGCCACTCTGGGTCATCAAGGGTTCAATGGCATATTTGACGGCATACTCTTCCTGACGAAACGCCTTGCGGATCAGGGAGTCCACCGCCTCCTCCAGGAGGGTCACCGCCTCAAGGAAGAAGCCACGCGGACCTTCCTGTTCATTGAGGCGTTCCAGTACATCATCATCCTGGTGTGGATCAGTCATAAGGGGGTCCGTTGGGGGGGAGGCAGCAGGCCTCCCCCGCATCTTGCACTATTTACAGCTGGTGATAACGCTCCACTATGGCGGCCAGAACCGGATGGTCCACGGCAAGCCCGGTGGCTCGGGATAGCGCAGCAGCCACGCCATCCTGTTCAATCCATTGTTGCAACTCGACAGCCTGGGGATCGTCAGCATTGCGATAGTGCAGCGCGGCGGCAATGCCTTCCTGCAACTGTTCGCACGGCAGACCATATTCCAGACAGCCCAGCAGCGGTTTGACCAGACGATCCTGCGCACCGAGTTTGCGCAGCGGCTGGCGGCCAACCCGGTCAATTTCGTCAACCAGATAGGGGTTGGCGAAACGGGACAGGATCTTCTCGATATAGGCGGCGTGCAGCTTGGGATCGAAGCCGTAGCGACGCACCAGCACCGCTCCGCTCTCTTCCATGGCCGCGCGCACCTTGCTACGGATCACCGGATCTTCAATCGCTTCGCGGATGGTGTGATAACCGCGCAGGCGACCCAGATAGGCCGTGACAATGTGGCCGGTGTTAAGCGTGAACAGCTTGCGCTCGACAAAGGCCATCAGGTTATCGGTGGTCTCCATCCCGGCAATCTCGGGTACATCACCCTTGAATTGACCGCGATCGACGATCCACTCACTGAAGCTCTCAACGGTCACTTCCAGCGGATCATCGTTTGCCGCAGCCGGCGGCACGATACGGTCTACGGCAGAGTCGACGAAGCCGACCTTGCTCTCCAGTGCCGCATGATACTCGGCGGGCAGGTACTTCAGCACCTCATCGCGCAGGTGAGAAGTACCGCGCACCATGTTTTCACAGGCGATGATATTGAGCGGGGTATCGTTACCCCGTTCAAAACGGGCCTGCAGACCCTTGGCCAGGGTACTGGCAATCTTGTCGAGGACAGCAGGTCCAACAGCCGTGGTGACCAGATCCGCGGTAGCGATACGCTCAATCACCTCAGGGCCGGCCGAACTGACGGCGGCCACGTTGGTGACCCGATCCAGATGGCGGGATTCACCCACCACCTGCACCGCATACTCCTGACGGTGGTTGAGCTGATCGATCAGCCCCTGGTTGACGTCGGCAAACGTCACCTGATGTTGCGCGTCCGCCAGCAGTTTACCGATAAAACCACGACCGATGTTACCAGCACCAAAATGCAATGCTTTCATGATATTAACCTCTCTCGACCAATACAAAACCGGATTAAGCGGCCTGTGCGCTACCCAACAGATCCAGCAACTCTTGCGGATCGTTGGTCGTCGCCAAGCGGTCAATCACACCCGGCTCATCCAGGGCATTGGTCAGGCGAGAGATCACCTGAATGTGTTCATCGTTGCGAGCGGCGATGCCGATCACCAGACGAGCGACGTCATCCTTGCCATCGCCGAAGGGCACGCCTTGCGGGTATTGGCAGATCACGATACCGGTACGCTTTACCTTGTCCTTGGCGGCGATGGTGCCATGGGGCACGGCAATCGACTCACCGAGGTAGGTGGAGACCAGCTTTTCACGCTCGAGCATGGCATCCACGTACTCGGACTCGACATAACCAGCCTCAACCAGCAGTTTGCCTGCGGTGCGGATGGCGGTCTCCTTGTCACCGGCCGACAGACCGAGGTGAATGTCGGTGCGCGACAGGCTGAACACTTCCGAAGACTGGCTCTCGAAGCTGTCATCGTTGGCGGCAACCATCAGGGTCGGACGCATCACATCGTCGTTAGCGGCTTCAAACAGCTCACTCACCAGACTCTGATAAAGCGCGTTGTCGAGGAAGTTGGTCAGCGAGATATGACGGGCGTTCGGCGCATGGCGACGGGCGCGCTCGGTCAGATCCTTGTGAGTGATCACCCAGTCCACCTGATCGTCGAGTTGATCGATGGCACGGTTAGTGACGCTGATGTCCAGACCGGCGTCTTGCACCCGTTTGCGCAGCATGCCGGCACCCATGGCGCTGGAGCCCATACCGGCATCACAGGCAACCACGATGCGGCGTACAGCCAGCTCACCGCTCGGCTTTTTTGCAGCAGCGGCCTGCGGCTTGGCACTCTTCATGGCCTTCATCTTGCGAGTCGCTTCATCCAGCGCATCACCTTCGTCAGCTTGCGGAGCCTGAGCACGCACAAAGATTGAGGCAACCAGGAAGGATACGGCAGTCGCAGCAGTGATGGAGAGCAGCACACCGACCAAAGAAGCCTTCGGCGTCATCAGCAACACGGCAAAGATGGAACCCGGGGAGGCCGGAGAGACCAGACCTGCGTTGAACAGGGTCAGGGTGAACACGCCAGTCATACCACCGGCAATCACAGCCAGGATCAGACGCGGGTTCATCAGCACATACGGGAAGTAGATCTCGTGGATACCGCCCAGGAAGTGGATGATGGAAGCACCGGCAGCCGATTGCTTGGCAGCACCACGGCCAAACACCATGTAGGCCAGCAGGATACCAAAGCCCGGACCCGGGTTAGCTTCGATCAGGAAGAAGATCGAACGGCCTTGTTCGGTGGCTTGCTGAATACCCAGCGGCGAGAAGATACCGTGGTTAATCGCGTTGTTCAGGAACAGGATCTTGGCCGGTTCAACGAAGATCGAGGTCAGCGGCAGCAGGTGGTTGTCTACCAGGAAGCCAACACCACCAGCCAGGATGCTGGAGAGCGTCTTAACAAACGGACCAATCACGAAGAAGGCGAGGATGGCCAGCAACATGCCGATGATACCGGCAGAGAAGTTGTTTACCAGCATCTCGAAGCCGCTCTTGACGCGACCTTCCATCATCTTGTCAAAGCGTTTGATAGCCCAGCCGCCCAGCGGACCGACCATCATGGCGCCCATGAACATGGGGATATCAGTACCGACGATCACACCCATGGTGGTCACGGCACCCACGACCGCACCGCGGTCGCCACCCACCAGCTTACCGCCGGTGTAACCGATCAGCAGCGGGAGCAGGTAGGTAATCATCGGTCCAACCAGCTTGGCGATCGTCTCATTCGGAATCCAGCCGGTGGGAATAAACAGGGCGGTAATAAAGCCCCATGCGATAAATGCCCCGATATTGGGCATCACCATGTTGGACAGGAAGCGTCCAAAATTCTGTATCTTGACCTTGGTATCCGGTGATAACATATCTGCACCCCGTTGTTGATCCTATTGGCACTCAATTGGTGTTGGATCAGTCGGTTTTGGCGAACCGCTGTTCCATGCGTTGTCTTAGCAAGTTCAACTCTACCAGTTTGCAGTAACAACAGATCAGCAACGGGGATTTTTACGATCTTCGTCACACTATGGCCACCCTCCCCCCTCATCAACCAGTGATCCTGATCACACTTCACCTCTGTAATTAGGCTACAAAACACCCAAAGGTCATTTTGCAAACGCAATAAAGTGATTTATGTCACATAAAATGCTCTGAACATTTCCCTGTGTAACGTGATCTGTTTCACACTTTACATAAATGTATCCGTTCGGACATCCTGTGTTCAGCTAAATGCCCACAACGATACCTATCAATAAACTAAAAAAACATTAAAGTGGCAATTAATTAATGATTTTGTAACCTGCTTACAAAATAGGCTCATCGCGCATCACACTTTGACAGGGCAGATTGAAGCCATGCAATGGCACTTGCCGCGTCATCAAAATAGCGGCACTCGATGAATGGGACATCAGCCAGCATTTGATTGGCCATGTAACGGCGAAACCCTTGCTCAGGCATCACCACCGCCATGAAGTCGCACCCATTGGCCGCGCACCAATGAAATTGCCGGTTAAAGCGCTCAATCACGTCAGGCCCTGCGGCCTCAAACTCTTCCGTGAGTTCGACGATTCCCCAGGGAGCCCCCAGCAACGGGGCTACCACCTCCTTGAACTGCTGTTCATAAGCCATGGCTCCAGACAGGTTAAAGGCTCCCATCGGCTGACAAATCAGCAAGCGCCCCTCTCTGTACATATTGAAATGGCCGTGAGCCTGCATACGCCCTCCCGGTAACTGCACCTGACCGATATGACACACTACCACAGCCACTTTGGCCGGCGGCCAACTCGGGTTGTTAACGAGTGAATGATAATCGAACTGGCGTTAAATAATGGTTATGGATATGCTACCACCGCAAACATTCCAGTAGCTGTCACGTTTTGAGGTTCCAGTGCAAAACCACGCCACCACATTTTACCAACGCGCCTGGCGCTGGCACTTCTTTGCCGGCCTGGTTGTCGCCCCCTTTCTGATCCTGCTCTCGGTTACCGGGATCATCTATCTGTTCAAGCCACAGCTTGATGACCTGATGTACTCGCAACTACTCAAGGTAGCACCGACCAGCCAAGCCATGCCGGCAGATCACCTGCTGATGGCCGCCGAAGCCAGCATGCCGACGGCCCACGCCATCAAGTATTTGCCGCCGACGGCTGCCGATCGCAGCGCCCAAGTGATCCTGCGCGAAGGTGATAATGAGTGGCTGGTGTTCGTTAACCCGGCCGATGCAAGAGTGCTCGGCAAGCTCGACAACAAGCACAATCTGCAAGCCTCGGCCCGCGCACTGCATGCCGAGCTGATGGTTGGCCCGGTAGGCGATGCCATTATCGAACTGGTCGCCGGCTGGACCTTGGTGCTGCTCTGCTCTGGCCTCTATCTATGGTGGCCACGGCAGAAAGTGGGGATGCAGGGCATTCTGCTGCCACGTAAAGATCGCCGTGGCCGGCTGTGGTGGCGTGATATGCACGCTGTTTTGGGTGTGTGGGGGGCGCTCGGTCTCCTGTTTTTTGCCCTGAGCGGCATGACTTGGACCGGTATCTGGGGCGAGCGTTTTGCTGATGTCTGGAATCGATTCCCCGCCGCCATGTGGAATGACGTGCCGGCCTCTACCCCGCTGACCCGCACCCTCAATCAGCCCCATGACCAGAGCGTTCCCTGGGGCGCCGAGACCTTACCGATGCCGCCGTCCCATACCCATCACGGCGGCGATGATGCGGGCGATCATGCGGCTAGCGGTCGCATCAGCCTGCAGCAAGTCGTCGACATCGCCAGTGCCCGTCACATTACCCCCAGTTACAGCATCAACCTGCCAAAAGGGGAGCGCGGTGTCTTTACCGTCAGCATTTTTGCCGATGATCCGCGTAACGATGCCACGCTGCATATCGATCAATACAGTGGCGCCGTGTTAACCGACGTGCGCTGGCAAGATTACGGCCCGGTCGCCAAAACGGTGGAAACCTCGGTCATGCTGCACATGGGCAAGATGTATGGTCTGCCGCATCAGTTAGTGATGCTGCTGCTCTGCCTGATGGTGATGGGCTCGTGCCTCAGTGGACTGTGGATCTGGTGGCGTCGCCGCCCGAGCGGCCGCCTTGGTGTACCGCCGCTGCCCGAGTCCTTGCCCAGTTGGCGTGGGGCCGTTGTTTTGTTGGTGGTGCTGGGAGTAGCATTCCCGCTGCTCGGCGCTTCGTTGCTGGCAGTCTGGTTGCTCGATATGCTGTGGCAGCACGCGCAGAAGTTGCTGCGCCCGCTACCGGCTATCAAGTAACCGTCCCGCGGCAGGTCACGGCTGGCCTGCCGCCTCGTCTGCTTCAATCAGCAAGAGTCGTCCGCTCAACGCCGATACCGGAATGCTCGCCGCTGCGGCGGGCACGGTTATCTGCTCACCACTTAGCAAATCCCGCCAGTGCCGTACGTTGGCCAAGGCCGGGGGTAGCTGGTAGCGTTGCTGTTCAGTGCTGACATTGAGCAAGTAGAGGATCTGCTCACGGTCTGCGGTTTTAAGCACGCCATACAAGCCGTGCTGCGCGACCAAACGCTGACTGCGACCACGCCACAGTGCCGGATGCTCAGTGCGCAGTTGCATCAAATGGGTGAGATAGCGGCGTAATGCATTCTGCTCAGCCGCAGGCGTAAAATTCCCCGGCCACTTGCCATCACTGCGGGCAACATGGTCATCACACAAGCCGCGCTCAACACAGCCCTGCCCAATCTGGCCAGCATATCCCGGCACTTCATCGCCCCACTCCTCGCCATAATAGAGCGTGATCGGGCCACTATGCGCCGCCAGAAAGGTGAACGCAGCCTGATGGCGCAACCAATAATCCGCTGGATTGAAATGACCACGCTGCAGCAAGTCACCAAAGCGCACCAAGTCGTGGTTGCCGAGCATCAAATTGGGCATGGCATGAGGAGGATAGTTCTCCCGACGATTCCAGTTGGCATCGAGCACATCAGCGCCCTGCCCGCCCTTGCCGGACTCTTCCACGGCCAGCGCCTGTACCAGACCGTAGCGCAGCGGAAAATCGAACGCCGAGAGCAGCGCTGGCGCCTGCGCAGGACCATAGGCAGTGCGCGCTATGGTGGGGGCGTCATTCCACACTTCACCAACCAGATAGCCCAGTGTCCCCCACGACTCGCCGCGCGCCAGACGCTCGCGGCTGGCCTGCTCAACCGTCATACGGATAGCGCGTAAACTGGCGACATCGAGCTGATACGCCTGATCGAGTCGCCAGCCATCGATGCCATAGTGCTCAATCCAGTAGCGGGCCACTTCCTGAAAATAGGCCAACGTGTCGGGATGGCGGTAATCCGCCAGTTGACCCGGGTAACCGGCACCACCGGAGGTCAACGCCGGCCGTCGCCCCTGTGGGGATGGCGCCGTGATACCAACCCGGTTTACATGGCCAAACACGCCGTCGAGGATCACATAGAGACCCCGTGCATGGGCGGCGTCGATCAATGACTTGAGCTCCTCGTTGGTGCCAAAGCGAGGGTCAACATGAAAGTAATTGCAGGCAAAGTAGCCGGTAGCATCAAGGCGATCATCGCCGGATTGCCCGGCGCAAGAGTCAAAGACCGGAGTCAGCCAGATGGCGTTGACGCCCAGTGACGCGATGTAATCGAGCTGCTGACGAATACCGGCCAGATCCCCCTGATGGCGCGAAGGGCCGTAACCGGTGCCGTAACCGCGCCGAGGGTCGCCATCGGCAAACGCCTCGACCATCACCTGGTAAATACGCAGGTCACAACCTGACTCCGCCTCGCCATAGCAGGCAAATGCCGTGGGCGGCGCGCTCTGGGTGGTGGAAACCGGAGCAGATCTGCTGCAGCCGCCCAACACACCGCCAAGCAGTATCAGACCGACCATCCAACCTGTGCTGACTCTCATCACGCCTCCTTGCAACAGATGGCGCCATGCTAGCGGCAATGAGATGCGTTGAACGTGATTGAAACCGTTACCCTGCCAGGCAGCTGAAAACACCCGGCAGTATGGGCGCGGGAGGCTAGACGAAATACGGAGAGCGCATAGACGGGCAGACCATCAAAGATCTGCCCGCAAGCCGGTCAGCGCCCCTGAAAACAGGGGAGTGTGCGGCTGAATTTGTGTTCGAACACCAGCGATGTTTCCAGATGCACCACCTCTTCGCGCGAGGTGAAGTGATCAAACACAAAGTTACGCAGATGGTCGGTATCGGTCACACAGAGGTGAACCAGAAAATCATCCTTGCCCCCCATGTGGAACAGGCTGATCACTTCCGGTAGATCAAGAATGGCATCACGCAGGTCATCCATAATCTGGCGACTGTGACGCGCCAACCGAATCGACACCATGGCCTGAATGTGACCGCCGAGCGCCCGATGATCCACGTCGCAGTGAGCACCGCGCAGCACCCCTTCAACTTGCAGTTTTCGCACCCGCTCAAGGCAGGTGGAGGGGGCAACCCCGACCAGGGCGGCCAAATCCTTGTTGGTCATGCCCGCATCACGGAACAGATGCGACAAGATATCCAGATCGAGTTGATCCAGGTGTTTCATTCCTTCTCCCTGTAATGTCATTCCTGTCTCGGTAATGCAGAGATGGCGGCATCAAGCTGCGCTAACAGCAGGCAGTTCTGCTCCCCCATCATGATGTGTGACACCGGCTGCATGCCAACCCGTGCCAGCAGTTGCAGCGAGGATTGGTTATCCGGTGCGACGATGGCCACAATTCGCTCGAGACCCAAACGGTGATAGCCATCATCCAGTACGGCGCGAACGGCTTCAAGTGCATACCCTTGACGCCGGAAGGCAGGCAGAAACGCATAACCCACATCGACATCGGTGAGCTGCGGCCGGCGGATCAGGCCGCAAATACCCATGGCGGCACCGTCTTGCTTGCGTTCGACCAGTAGCAACCCCAAACCGTGGCTGCGATAACTCTGCCGAGGACCCTGTTCGATGTAATCACTCGCCGCGGCCAGATCGCGAATGCCGCGATCACCGATGTGACGATGAAAATCAGGATCATTGAGCAGCGCCAGAATAAAGGGCGCGTCGCCTGTTACCAGCTCACGCAAACGCACTCTCTCTGTTTCAAGCTCCATGACGCCTCTCCCCGTGAAAGGGACAGGTTGCCGGAGAAAGGGGGAAAAAGGCAAGGGCGGTCTCCCGCCCCTGATAGTGACTAGGCAGCCAGTAGCGAAGCGTAGCCGTTACCCTGATCGCGCATCTCCTGCAGCACGCTGGCGCAGAGGAGCCAAGGGAGCGCCGCCTGTTGGGCCAGATCTGCAGGCCACTCGGGCGGGGCTTCGTTACTGATCTGACTCTGAGTAGAGAGTACAAGGGCAAGGTTGATAATGGCAGCATCCAGATGAAATTCGGGCGCCAGCAGGGGGCTGTAGTGGTGCTCAACCGCAGTACAGATAAACGCCGGGAATTGCCACTGACGAGCCAACTCGGCACCGACCTGAGCATAGTTGAAGCCGACCACCAGCATTTCAGCCTTGGCGCGCCCCTTGCTGCTCTCAAGATCGACGATGCGGTGAATAGTGTTGGCCGGTAAACCGGCATGCATCACCAACCGTCCCAGGTCATGCAGCAGGGCACAGGTAAACACCTCTTCCCCGTTGCGATGTAGCTTAACTGCCAACCGACGCGCCAGCTCGGCCACGTCAAACACCCGGCCCCAATAGTGGCGCAGGTCAATACCCGGGATCTCGCGCATGGCACCAGTGAGCCCACAGGCCAGTACCATGTTTCGCACCACCTCCAACCCGAGACGAACCACCGCTTCATTAACGGTGGCAATCTGGCGGGAGCTGCCAAAACGGGCCGAGTTGGCCACCCGTAGCACTTTGGCAGAGATCACCGGATCCTTGTTAATCTGCTTGGCGATCAGCAAGATATCCGGTTCTTTTTCATTCAGCGTTTGAATGAGATCGCGTACCACCTCTGGAATATTGGGCAGATTCTGCGTCTCGGAAAGCAGGGCAGCAATACTTGGCATGGCTATCATCCTCACAAGACCAACCACAACCGGGTGACTCGGGCACCCTGTGAGAGCAAGTATGGTTGAATAAAAGATGCAGAGGATGATGAATAAAAATAAGTGTAAAACGCCCGTGGTATACTACGGCCACTTTGCCAAGGAGCATGCATGAGCGAAGACATTTTCGACGAAGCGCAACTGCGCGAGATCATCACTAACCAGCTGGCTGACCACAACCCAGCCCACGTCACCGCCACCCTGCTGCGGCTGACCATGAAGGGGATGGATAAAGAAGAAGCCATCGACTACCTGAGCTGCGCGCTGGCCGCCGAGCTGATGGCCATGGAAGCTGACCAGGGCCCCTTCAACCTCACCCGTTACCAATCCTATCTCGACAGTTTGCCGCAGATGCCCTGGGCAGAAGAGTAAGGTCATATTGCGCCGTTAAGGTCCCCGGCACTGCGGGTATGTGGCACCGAGCAAAGACAAAAAAGCCAGCCGCGAGGCTGGCTTTGTCATGCAAGAAAGCTTACTTCATGGGGCTGACCGCATCCTTGATATCATCCTTGTGACGCTTGGCCTCACGCTTCTCCTTGAGTGTCATCTGCGGTTTTTTCTTGGCTTCTTTACCATGGGTTTTACTCATGATCCCGAACTCCCTACCGAACTGAAACTCCCGAATGCGTGCCGCTGTCGCGGGCGCGCTTCCTGCCAAATGGGCGAGTGATAAGGCTCGCCAACCTCTTCAGCCTACACCCGCCACCTGCGCAAGGCCAGTCAGCCCGGCTGGCGGTAACGGGCCACCTGCCAGGTGTTGCGCCCCAGCTCCTTAGAGCGATACATCAGGTTATCTACCTGGGTCAGTAGCGGTGTCATTTCGGCACGTTCACCCACCGGCAACCAGACCGCGCCGATACTGATACTCAAAGACAAGGGGCCATGAGCGGTCTCCATCGGCGCCAGGTGAACCGCCTCACTGAGACGCTTACCCCAAGCCTCCAGTTCACTCTGCTCCATCTCCCCCAGCACAATCATGAACTCCTCGCCGCCCATCCGACCGAACGGCGCCGATGCGGGAAGCTGTTCACGCACTCGAGCGACGACCGTCTTGAGTACCTGATCCCCCATCTGATGACCGAAGCGATCATTGATCCCCTTGAAACGGTCCAGGTCGAACAGCAGCAGGCTGGCACCATGGCCTTGCTCCAACGCAGCCTGCAGACAGGGCAAAAACGCCCGCCGGTTGAGCAAACCGGTCAAGACATCGGTGTTGGCCAAGGTTTGTAGCTGCAGGTTGAGCCGCTCCAGCTCAGCGGTTCTGGCGGTCACAGAGTGGCGCAGCTGGACGATGTAGCTCACCACGGTGAGAATAAACGCGATCCCGGCCAGCGGCAGCAGGAAGGAAGGATAGACGGTCTCCACATTGACCCAACGCTGCCGGATCCGCTCGCGCTCAGCTTGGGGAATCCGCATAAAGCCACGGTCAATCTCGCTGAGCAACTCATCGTTGCCCTGACGTACCGCCAGCCGCACCTGCCCGCTATAGAGACGCCTGACCGGAATAAAGGTGGTCTTGATCTCATCGGATGAGAGATAGATGTTAGCCGTCTGCTGATCGGCAATCAGCAGCGTAATATTCCCCTGACGCGCCGCCTGCATCAGCGCTTCGTTGTCATCAAACAACACCAGCTCTGACTTGGGAAAATGAGTCCGGGCGTACTCCTCCTCGAAGCTGCCGATCACCACCCCGAGGTGGCCGTCATCAAGCAGACTATCGAGCGCCTCAGTGCGTACCGAGGCTGACACATATAACTCGGTGTCGAGTTTGGCGAGCGGCTCACCAAACTCCAGCCACTGTTCACGTTGCGCTGACCAGAGCAGGCCGCTGTGCACATCGGCCTTACCGTCGCGTACCATGTCGATAGCCTGTTGCCAGTCAGCCAACATGAACTGGACCGGGCGACCGGTGATACGCGAATAGGATTGCCATAACTCGATCAACAGCCCTTGGGGATGGCCATCTTCGTCAAGGTAGGTAAAAGGTTTCCAATAGGCAGAGCCAGCTACCCGCAAGGGCGCCTCGACTGCCATTGCCCAACCCGACAACAGCAGCAGTAACAGGCTGACAAACCGCCACCCCCGATGTCGTCGCACTAGGTTGAACCTCATCATTGGCGTTATCACGTGCAGACTGCCAGCCCCGATCATCAGGGACAAAAATCCGGCCACCACCTGCTGCTGGCGGCAAACCGGCACAGCCTTATATGACATGATGCTTCACGTGTACTCCTCCCACTCTACGACAAACTCGGAGTGACCGAAGACCCCATTCGGGGAGCGCCGAACGGCACAAGGTGAGGAGACCATGACACAGCATATTGGCATCGGTGGGGTTGCAAGCCTGCAGCATCTGTGGTCTGCTGCCGACCGATATGTGGCCATCTGGCCGCCCAGAAAACAGGGAAGTCATGAAAGAGACCTATCAGACCCGCACCCGGATGGTGATGGAAAATCTGCGCACCCGCATCTTGAGTGGCGAGCTGCCAGCCGGGGCGCCCCTGCGTCAGGATGCCCTCGCCCGCGAGCTTAAGGTGAGCAGAATCCCGGTGCGTGAGGCACTGATGCAGCTGGAAGCGCAAGGATTGGTCAAGTTCACGGCACACCGCGGCGCCGTTGTTACCGCCCTCGACAGCTCCACCATCGACGAGCTGTTTTATTTGCGAGCGTTGCTGGAAGCCGATACCCTGTTTCATGCCGTCGACCTGATGACAGAAGCCACCTTCGTTGACGCTGAAGCCATCCTGGCAGAATTTGACCGGGCTCTGGAGAGCGGCACTCAGGTTGAGCGCTGGGCCGAACTGAACCATCGTTTTCACGCCACCCTCTACCGCGCTGCCGGACGTCCCCAGGCCATGGAGCTGATCGATCAGATCAATCTGAGCTGCGATCGCTACGTTCGTGTCGAACTGCTGTTTGCCCATGATGGCGTCGACAAGGCCGAACGGGAACACGCCCAACTGCTTACCCTGTGCCGTGCCCGACGCAAGCACGAGGCGGTGGTGTTGCTACAGCAACACATTGCCGAAGCGGCTGCATCGGTCAAACGCATTCTGCAGGCCGGTGCATAACAACAACCAGCTCGTAATTAAAATGGCAACCAACATGAATACCCTTGAGATCATCGCAGAACGGGTCCGCCTGGTGCGTGAGACCCTGCGCGAGCAGGAATTGGATGCATTCATCGTCCCCCATGATGATGACCACCTGGGGGAGTACATCCCCGCCGAGGCCGAACGTCTGGCCTGGGTGACCGGCTTCACCGGCTCAGCCGGTCTGGCCATCGTGCTGCAAGAGCGCGCCGCCCTGTTTATTGATGGCCGCTATACCGTGCAGGCCCGTCATCAGGCGCCGGGTGAGATCTTCGAATATCACCACCTGATCGAGACCCCGCACGTGGCCTGGCTGGCAGACCAGCTGGAACGCGGTAGCCGGGTCGGATTTGATCCCCGTCTGCACAGCCTCAATTGGTATCGTGACGCCCATGCCCTGCTGGCAGAGCGCGGTATCGAACTGGTTGCCCTTGATGTCAACCCCATCGATCGGCACTGGCAGGACCGTCCGGCCCCCAGCAAGGCACCCATGATTCTTTACGGTGAAGTACTGGCCGGCGAGCCGAGCAGCGCCAAGCGCGAGCGCATCGCAGCCGATCTGCGCAAGCGCGGCATCGATGCCGTGCTGCTGACCCAGGCTGAGTCGATCAACTGGCTGCTCAACCTGCGTGGTCGTGACATCGAACGACTGCCGGTGGTGCTCGGCTTTGCCGTGCTCTACGCCAACAGCACGCTGGATTTCTTTGTCGATACCGACAAGCTGGAGTGCTTCGCCTTCACCCAGCATGTGGGTAACGATGTCTCTTTGCACCCTATCGACAATCTGGGCGACGTGCTCAAGCGTCTGGGTGAAGACCACCTCAAGGTGCAGGCCGATCCGGCCACGGCCAACGCCTGGAGCCAGCTGGTGATGGAATCAGCCGGTGCCACTCTGGTTGCAGCCCAAGACCCGACCTTGCGTCTGAAGGCATGCAAGAACGCCACTGAGCTGGCTGGCATGCAGGCTGCCCACCAGCGCGATGCCGTCGCCATGGTGCGTTTCCTGGCTTGGCTGGATCGTCTGGTTGAAAGCGGCGAATTTGCCGGTGTCGATGAAGGGACACTGGCCGATCAGCTGGAAGCCTTCCGCGGCGAGCTGGAGCACTATGTCGAGCCGAGCTTCGACACCATCTCTGCCCTTGGCCCCAACGCAGCCATGTGCCACTACCGCCACACCAACGGCACCCCGCGCGCCTTTGGTCAGGATGGGATCTATCTGGTGGACTCGGGTGGCCAATACCTCGACGGCACTACCGACATCACCCGTACCGTCAAGGTCGGTGAGGTCAACGACGAACAGAAAGCCATGTTCACCCGCGTGATGCAGGGCCACATTGCGCTGGATCAGGCTCGCTTCCCGCGTGGTACTGCCGGCATCCAGCTCGACGTGTTGGCACGCCAGCCGCTGTGGCAAGCTGGCTTCAACTACGACCACGGCACCGGCCACGGCGTCGGCCACTTCCTGAGTGTCCACGAAGGCCCGCAGCGCATCGCCGCCAAAGGCAGCATGGAGCCGCTGCAACCGGGCATGGTGCTCTCCAACGAGCCGGGTTACTACCGCGAGAATGCCTTCGGCATCCGCTGCGAAAATCTGGTGGTCGTGCGTGAAGATCAAGAGCAGAGCGAGATCCCGATGCTGCGCTTCGATCGCCTGACCTACGTCCCATTCGATACCCGTCTGATCGACCGCTCCCTGCTGAGCCCGGCCGAGTTCCGCTGGATCAATGAGTACCACGCCGAAGTTCGCCGCCGTCTCTCCCCCCTGTTGGAGGGCGACGATCTGGCCTGGCTGGAACAGGCTACCGAACTGCTGTAGTGAAAGGGGCCGTCTGGCCCCTTCTTCTTTATTTCCTGTGCTGCCGACAGACCCTGGCGCAGCCAGATTTCTCCCCGCTAGGCTGCGACACGCCGACAGACCCGCCATTGTTTGAATTTGCATCATGATGTGACAGCGCTCACATTCAGGTCACCACGCGGCCAGCCTATACTGGTCGCGCTCTGGCGCTGCCTGACATATCAATACCGGATGTCATTACCGCTATTGATGGCAGACATAACAGGGTTCTAACGAAGCCCGGACGGGTGTTTTATTGCGCTTGGCCCGGCAGTAGAGTGGCGCACATCTGTCCTGAACACATTTGTGAGGTATCCCCATGCTCAGCATCAGCAAAAAAATGACCGTGCTGGCCGTTCTGACATCCACTCTGGCCGGCTGTGCCAACGGTGACATCTTCTCCGGTGACGTCTACACCGCAGATCGCGCCAAGCAGGTGCAAACCGTCACCTATGGCACCATCCAGTCTGTTCGTCATGTGAAGATCCAGGCGGAAGATGGTGGCCTGCTCGGCACAGTGGGCGGCGCCGTAGTCGGTGGCCTGCTGGGCAGCACTATCGGGGGTGGCACCGGTCGTAGCCTCGCCACCGCAGGTGGCGCTATCGCCGGTGCGGTTGCCGGCAAGACCATCAATGACAAGGTCAACCAGGTGAACGGCGTCGAGCTGGAGATCCGCAAGGAGAACGGCGACGTGATTGCCGTGGTGCAAAAAGCCGACCCGTCATACCGGGAAGGTGCTCGGGTTCGTATGAGCCAGGGCAACGGTAAGGTTAACGTCGCCGTCATCAACTGACAAAAAGAGGCTCCCACGGAGCCTCTTTCCTTTATATTCCTCTGCGGTGGATCACCGAATTGCACACCATTGATTGACGCTGTAGCCCGTCTGTTTCGATACTGACCTCAAGGACAGGAGGGACGTATGCTGGATCAAAGCTGGCTGACCATCGGAACAGAACCGACTGAGCAAGACCGACTGTTTCTAAAACTAAAATCCGCCACCGCCTGTTCGGAAGATGAACTGCGCGCCATCCTGGCTCGATCATCCTGGTGTCGCTGGCACCCTGAGGTGGATGGTATCCGCGCGGCGGTCATCAGTCTGAGCACCCTGATAGCCACCAATGAGCAACCCAAGCCGGATGAACGTTACTGCGTCGCCATTCGCCATGATGCCAGTGTCAAAGTGGTAGTCGACAAAGACAAAATGAATGCGCTGGCCCACATCACGGCGGATTGGGGCGGAAAATCGCTCACCATGGAGTTATTGCAAGAAGCCATGCGGTTGGCCGGTGTCACTGTGGGCCTCTCCCCCGAGCTGGAACACCAAGCACTGCGCGTATCCCTTAACTCAGCACCGGGCACCGTGTTGCAGTATCCGGTGGCGGTCGGTAAACCAGCGATCAATGGTTCAGATGCTTTTCTTGAACCCTTGGTCGAGACCCTGACCGAGCGGGTACTCAAACCGCGTCAACTGGACCATGATCGGGTCGACCTGCGCGATCTTGGTACCCTCTCCACTGTCGTGGCAGGTACGCCATTGATGCGCCGCCATCCAGCCACTCCCGGTGAGGCAGGAATTAATGTGCTGGGCGTTCCCATTCAGCCCAAAGCCGGCAAAGAGATCAGTATGAGTGCCGGCGACGGCACCCTAATCTGCGCCGAAGACAGCAATCTACTGCTCTCACAACGCGCCGGCATGCCGCGTCTGGAAAAAAACGGCATGGTGGTCGATGACCTGCTCAACCTGAAAACCGTGGATGCCAAACACGGCCATGTGGATTTCAACGGCAGTTTGGTCATCAGTGGTGATGTGGAGCCTGGCATGAAGGTCAAAGCCAGTGGCGATATCGTTATCGGCGGCTTTGTCGAAGCGGCCACTGTCACGGCTGGCGGCTCAGTCACCATCAAACAGGGCGTAGTTGGCCGGCGCACCAGCCAGGGCGAGCCCACCTGCGTGGTGCGCGCCAACCTTGATGTGACCGTCTCGTTTGCCCAATATGCCCGTCTGGAGGCAGAGCAGGATATTAAGGTGCAGAACCAGCTCTCCCACTGTTACTGCCGTGCCGGTCGCAGCGTTTTGGTTGGTGTCAGCAATCCGCGCAAGGGAGTGCTGCTTGGCGGCCTCACCATCGCCGGTGAGAGTATCGAATCTCCCTTTATCGGCACCGAGGCCACCAGCCACACCCAACTGCAGGTACTCGGCGGCTTTTTTGCCATCCGCTCCCAGCAGCGCGATCTTAACGAACAGAAAGCACAACACACGCTCATGCTGCACAAGCTGCAGGATCTGTTGCTCAAGCTGGTTCAACAACCGGCGAGCAAGCGCGATGCCGTACTGCTCAACCAACTCAAAGAGCAGCGTGAACACCACATGCAGGCGCTAGGTCAAATCAATCAGGAACTGGAAGAGTGCGACGCACTGACCCAAAGCATTTTGCACAACATCCATATCACTGCGACCCAACGCCTCTACCCGGGAGCGCTGATTGAGCTTGCCGACCTGGCCTATAAGGTCGACATCGAGCACGGGCCATCGCGCATTGGTATTTCAGACGGCCAAATCGAGCTGCACCCCTGGAGCGCGCCCCCAAATGGACGCAAGAGCTGACCGTGCATCGGCGAGCAGTTTTGAGTAGACTCACACCCCTGATTGATCCCACTCTTTTCAGGTAGCTGCATGTACAAGCTGATCGCTCTCGATATGGATGGCACCCTGCTCAATCACCAAAAGCAGGTCTCCCCCCGCAATCAAGCCGCCATTGCGGCCGCCCGCCGCCAAGGCGTCACCGTGGTACTGGCCTCCGGCCGTCCTTTGGAAGGGATGTCCTTCTTCCTCGAGCAGCTTGGTATGACCAGCGATGATGATTACGTCATCTGCTACAACGGCGCACTGGTTCAACGCGCCAGTGATCGTCAGGTGATCCGCAGCCAACTGCTGCGCGGCCATGATGCTCATCGGGTGCAGACGCTGGCCCGTGAGCTGGGAGTCAACGTGCACGCCTTCTCCCGTAACCTGGGTTTGATCACCCCGGCCATCAGCCACTACACCGAGCACGAATCACGCCTCAACGGCCTGCCGATCACTGTTATCGATTTCGCCGAGCTCTACCCGCAAGACGAGATCCTCAAGGTGATGCTGATTGACCCGCCCGAGCTGCTGGGCCCGGCCATCAGCCGTCTGCCGGCCAGCCTCTATGAGGATTACACCGTGGTGCAAAGCGCCCCCTTCTTCCTCGAGATCATGAACAAGCACAGCCACAAGGGCGCAGGCGTGGCCGCGCTGGCCGAGCACATGGGGATTAGCCGCGAGCAGATCATCTGCATCGGCGATGCCGGTAACGACAGCCACATGATCGAATACGCCGGTCTGGGCATCGCCATGGGTAATGCCACTGATGATCTGAAGGCACTGGCCGACCATATCACCGGCATGAATGATGATGACGGTGTCGCTCAGGCCATCGAACACTTCGTGCTGGGTCGATAAACCGGCACTCAAACGCTTGCCTTCACACCGCACGCGATAAAGCCCGCCCCGGCAACGGTGGCGGGCTATCTTTTCCTGCATACCTACCTAGAATGTCATCGCACTGGCACACAAGAACAAGGCACCATCATGATTGATCGCTCGCTTCCCCTGACGGATCTGCATCGCCATCTGGACGGCAACATTCGCGCCCGAACCATTCTGGAACTCGGTCGCCAGCACCATATCGCCCTGCCGGCCAATGAGCTCGAGGCACTACGCCCTCATGTCCAGATCGTCGAGAACGAACCCAGCCTGGTGGCCTTCCTCAGCAAGCTCGACTGGGGCGTGAAAGTGCTGGCCGACTACGACGCCTGCCGCCGGGTGGCTTATGAAAATGCCGAAGACTTGCAACTGGCCGGTATCGATTATGCCGAGCTGCGCTTCAGCCCGGCCTACATGGCGATGAACCACGGTCTGCACCCGCAAGGGGTCGTAGAAGCGGTGATCGACGGAGTGCGCGCCGGTTGCCGCGATTTTGGCGTGCAAGCCAACCTGATTGGTATCATGAGCCGCACCTTCGGCACCGATGCCTGCCGCCGCGAGCTGGAAGCCTGTCTGGCCAATGCCGATCATCTGGTTGCCATCGATCTGGCCGGTGATGAACTGGGCTTCCCCGGCGAGCTGTTCACCGACCACTTCCGCCGGGTGCGTGATGCCGGGCTGCGGGTGACCGTGCACGCCGGTGAGGCCGCTGGCCCACAAAGCATGTGGCAGGCTATCCGTGAACTGGGCGCCGAGCGTATCGGTCATGGCGTCAACGCCATCCATGATCCGCGCCTGATGGACTATCTGGCTGAGCAGCGCATCGGTATCGAGTCTTGCCTGACCTCTAACCTGCAGACCAGCACAGTGCAGAGCCTGGCAGACCATCCGCTACGCACCTTCCTCGGTCACGGCATTCTGGCCTGCCTCAACACCGACGATCCAGCGGTGGAGGGAATAGACCTGCCCCATGAGTATCAGGTTGCCGCACCGGCCGCCGGTCTCACCGCCGCCGAGATGCGTCAGACCCAGCAAAACGGCCTGACCCTGGCGTTTATCAGCGATGCCGAGCGCCAGACGCTGCGCGAGCGCTGCGCCAACCGCTAACTCTCTCGCCGCCCGTCACGGCGGGCGGCACATTCACCCGCCATTCACCCTGCATCCTTATCGTGAGCGCCATCGGCAGGCGCAACGGGCGTCTGCCCCCGGGAAGGATTGCCATGACCGCCGCTGAACTGCACGCACCGCGAGCCTCGCTCGCCGCCACTCTCACCGACACCGCCCACGCTCTGCCGAGCGAGCGGGTGAGCCTGCGCCAGTTGCTCGAACTGATTGGCGAGCAGGGCATGCTGGTGTTCTGCCTGCTACTGACCGTCCCCTTCCTGCTGCCGGTGTCGATTCCGGGGGTCAGCACGCCGTTTGGTCTGCTGATCCTGTTTATCGGCATCGGAGTCACCTTCAATCGGGTGCCCTGGCTGCCCGAGCGACTGATGAGCCGCCACTTTGCCACTGCGCAGATCGCTCCCATGCTGCACAAGGCCGCCACCCTGCTAGCCAAACTCGATCGCCTGATCCGCCCGCGCATGCTCACCTTCACCGGTAGCCGCGGCGTGCATCGCCTCAATGGTCTGCTGATCATCGTGGCCGCCGCGCTGCTGATGTTGCCACTCGGTGCCATTCCCTTTACCAATGCGCTGCCCGCCTGGAGCATCCTGCTGCTGACTGCCGGCATGCTGCAACGGGATGGCATGGTGGTACTGGCCGCCTGGCTGCTGGTCAGCGCCACCCTGGTCTGGTTTACCCTGCTCGGTATCGGTCTGCTGCAAGCCGGTGAACAGGCCCAGCAGCTGCTCGGCTGAGCGGCTGAAAGAGCGGCAACCTCCTGCTATACTGCGCGACATAACACAATATGATTGTACGCAATATATCAGGAGTTCCCATGAGTGATGATTCGCTCCTGCGCCTCGACCGCCAGCTCTGCTTTGCCCTTTATAGCGCCAGCAATGCGGTCACCCGCGCCTAT
The DNA here is from genome assembly GCF_900156095.1 of Aeromonas sp. RU39B. Taxonomy (GTDB): domain Bacteria; phylum Pseudomonadota; class Gammaproteobacteria; order Enterobacterales; family Aeromonadaceae; genus Aeromonas. The sequence goes on along the minus strand of NZ_FTMJ01000010.1, from coordinate 70,355 downwards.
CGCCCCTGGCTGGACCAGCTCGATCTGACCTATCTGCAATATCTGGTAATGATGGTGTTGTGGCAGGAAGAGGGGATCAGCGTGACCGGTCTTGGCAGTCAGCTGCACCTCGATTCGGGCACCCTAACGCCGCTACTCAAACGGCTCGAGGCCAAAGGGCTGATCCGCCGCGGCCGCAGCGAACACGATGAGCGGGTGCGGGTGTTGCTGCTCACCGACGAAGGACGCGCCCTGTATGAAAAAGCGGCCACCATTCCGGCCGAGCTGCGTTGCCGCCTGTCGATGATTGACGAGCAGTTGCTCTCCCTCAAGCAGGCGTGCGAGCGGATCGTCGACGATCTTGAGGCGCAGCCCTGAGCATCAGGCGGTGCGCCGGCGAAACAGTCCGAGCGCCAAGGTCAGCGAGCCGCAGGCAATCGCCAGCATCGGCCACAGCAGTGGCCAGGCCGCTGACCATCCGAGTTGTTTGAGAAACACCCCCTTGAGCAGGGCGATGCAGTGGGTCAGCGGATCGATGAGTGCCAGCCATTGAAACGCCAGCGGCATATTCTCAATGGGGGAGACAAACCCTGACAGAATGACCGCTGGCACGGTGAACGAGAACACCCCAAGAAACGCCTGCTGCTGAGTGGAGCAAAGCGACGAGATAAACAAGCCGATCCCCGCCAGCGCCATACCGTAGCAGACCATGCCGACCAGCAGCAGCGACAGGCTGCCACCAAAGGGCAGGCCGTAGACCCAGCACGCCGCCAGCGCCACAACCATCCCTTGCCCGACCGCCACCAGAATGCCCGGCACCGCCTTGCCCGCCATAATCCAGCCCGCCGTCAGCGGCGAAACCAGCAACTGATCCAGCGTCCCCTCCTCCCGCTCACGCGCCACCGACAGCGCCGTGACGATCAGGCAACCTGTGGTGGTGATAATGGCGACCAGCGCCGGCAACACATGCCAGTGAAAATGCAGGTTGGGATTATAGAGATGGCGCACCGCCAGCTCGGGCGTGGTGCGCCCCTCACCCTGCCAGCGGGCGATCACCTGACTGATGTAACCGGCAGCCACCTGACCGCCATTGGAGCGCCGACCATCGATGATCAGCTGCAGTGGCGCCGCCTCACCACGCGCCAGTCGCCGGGAAAAATCGCTTGGAATCATCAGCCCGAGCAGCGCCTGCTGGCTGGTGATCGCCTCCTGCATACCGGCTTCCCCGGCTACCGGCACAATACGGGTAAACGCCGGAATATGGGTCAGACGCTCCAGCAGTTCACGGCCGCTGGCGCCGCTGTCCTGGTTATAGACAGCCAAGGTATTACCGGTCACCTCAAGGGTGGCGGCAAACGGGAATACCGCCGTCTGCAGCAGCACCGGCATGACCAGCAAAAAGCGCCCTTGCGCACTCCCCAGCAGGGTCTGCAGCTCTTTTCGTATCAGCCACCAGAGTCTTAGCAGCATGGGTCACTCCAGAGTTCGCCGCGTTTTGCGGGCAGTCAGCACCAGCCAGAACAGCGCCAGCAATAACAAAAACAGGGCATTGGTAAGCAGCAGAGAGACCACATTGCCAGCCTGATACAGCGTCTGCAGCGAACTGGCAAAGTAGCGCGCCGGCATGATGCGGGTCAGCCACTGCAGCGCAGTCGGCATGCTGGCAATCTCGAACACAAAGCCCGATAGCATCATAGCCGGCAGAAAAGCGGCAATCAGCGAGGCCTGCGCCGCATTGAACTGGCTGCGCATCACGGTCGAGAGAAACAACCCCAGACCGAGTGCACTGCCTAAAAACAGCGTGGTGATCAGCCAGAGCCAGAGCAGCGAGCCGCGCCACGGCACATCCATCACCCAGATGGAGAAGAGCAGGCAGATCAGCATGGCCACTATGCCCAGAGCGTAATAAGGCAAGAGCTTGGAGAGCAGCAATTCGCTGCGCGTCACCGGGGTTGAGAGCAGTGCCTCCATGGTGCCGCGCTCCCATTCACGCGCCACCACCAGCGAGGTCAGCAGAGCGCCGATAATGGTCATCACCACCGACACCGCCCCCGGCACCAGAAAGTTGCGGCTCACTAGCGCCGGGTTGAACCAGGCACGCAGTTGCAGCTCGATACCGCCCCGGGGCAGCGCCCCTTCATCGCTGAGCCAGCGCTGCCAGATCTGCTGCACGTCGTTGCTGATAAAATTCGCGGTATTGGGCTCGGCGCCATCGGTCAGCAGCTGAACGCGGCCTCCCAGACCCCGCACCAGTTGACGCGAGAAGTCAGACTCGATCACCAGCAAGCCACGAATATCGCCGCGCTCGAGGCGCGCAAGCAAGGCCTCCTTGCTCGCATCGCGGATCACCGTCAGCGATGGCGAACCGCTCAATGCCTGTTCAAGACGCACGGCAGCGGCGCCGCTGTCGGCGCGCCACACGCCCAAACGCAGGTGATCCACATCCAGATTGATGGCATAGCCCATCACCACCAGCAGCACCACCGGCATGATAAAGGCGATCAAGATACTGCTTGGATCGCGCAGGATCTGCAGTGTCTCCTTGTAACACAGTGCGCGCAGGCGGCGGGGGTTGATGCTCATGCGATCTCCTCACTGGCCTGCTCGACCAGCCGGATAAATGCCTCTTCCATGGTCGGCAACTCAACACCCTCTGCGGCGCGGGCTTTGAGCTGATCCGGCGTGCCCAGCGCCAGCAGACGACCGCGCAAAATCAGGGCGATGCGGTCGCAATACTCCGCCTCATCCATAAAGTGGGTGGTCACCACCACCGTCACCCCGTGATCGGCCAGCGCATGAATGTGATTCCAAAACTCGCGGCGGGTCACCGGATCGACCCCGGAGGTCGGCTCGTCGAGAAACAGAAGCGGCGGTTCATGCAGCAGGGCGCAGGCCAGCGAGAGACGCTGCCGCAGCCCCAGCGGCAAAGAGTCAGCCTGCTGCGAAAGCCAGGGCGCAAGGGCAAATGCTTCGACCATGGCGGCAATACGCGCCTTCTGACGACGACCGAACAGGCCATAGACACCGGCAAAGAAGCTCAGATTCTGCATCACCGTCAGCTGGCGATAGAGGGAGAACTTCTGCGCCATGTAACCCAGTCGCTGGCGAGCGGCCGAGGGGCTATGAGCCAGATCGATACCAGTGACCAGCGCCTGACCACTCGATGGCTGCAGCAGGCCACACTCCATCTTGAAGGTGGTGGACTTGCCGGCACCGTTGGGGCCGAGCAGACCGAAAATTTCACCGCGCCGCACCGTAAAGCTGACGTTGTCGGTCGCCACAAACGAGCCAAAACGCCGGGTTAATTGGCGCGCCTCGATCACCGCATCGGGGAAGACCTCAGCCGGCAACCGGGCCTCTTGCAACTGACTGGCCAAACTCGATTCACCGCCCGGGCCGCCGCCGAGCAGATCGATAAAGGCATCTTCCAACCGGGCCTGCGCCGGTTTGGCGGCGTCCGGCGGCAGTTGCCAGTCGGCCAACGGCGGCGCCTGATGCAGGGGGTTAAGCAGCAGCCGCACCTTTTCACCGGCCAGAGCGCCGTCCATCACCGCCGGGTGGGAGAGCGCACGGCGCAGCAGAGCACGACGGGCCCGGCCATCCATGCCTGCGGCCTCAATCAGCCAGCAGCGCTCGGCCATGCTGGCCATCAGCGCCTGTGGCGGCGCACTGGCGCGCACTTCCCCTTCGGCCATCAGTAGTACGTGGTCGCACAGCTCGGCCTCATCCAGATAGGCGGTGCTCCACAGCACCGTCATGCCGCCCGCAGCCAGCTCACGCACCATCTTCCACAGGGCGCGGCGCGAGATGGGATCAACCCCGACCCCCGGCTCATCGAGCAGCAGCACCTCGGGGTGACCCAGCAGGGCGCAGGCCAGCCCCAGTTTTTGCTTCATGCCGCCCGAGAGCTTGCCAGCCGGACGCGCGGTAAAACGCGCCAGATCGGTAAAGTCGAGCAAACGGGCAAACAGGGCAGAGCGCTCGGGCTCCAGCACATTGCGCAGATCGGCGTAGAGGGTGAGATTCTCGAGCACGCTCAAATCTTCATAGAGACCAAACTGCTGCGGCATATAACCCAGGCGAAGACGCAGGGCATCGCCATCCCCTACCGGATCCAGTCCGAGCACCCGCACCACGCCCTGATCGGCCGCCAGAAGTCCGGCCAACAGGCGTAACAGGGTGCTCTTGCCGGCGCCATCCGGGCCGACCAGACCGATGATGCCGCCCGCTGGCAGCGCCACCGAGATATTGTGCAGGGCAGGATGGCCGGCAAACGCCTTGCTCACCCCGTCAAGCAGGATGGCGTCCATCAGCGGGTCAACCGCACAGTGACCGGCATCCCTTGGCGCAGCGCCGCATCAGGGTTGCTCACCACGATGCGCAGCCGGTAGACCAGATGGGTGCGCAAATCCGGCGTCTCGACCGACTTGGGGGTAAATTCGGCGGTGGGCGAGACAAATCCCACCACACCTTGATAAGCATGATCGGGGCGTGAGTCGGTGCTCAGCGTCACCTTGGCGCCGCTTGGGAAGTGGCCAAGCCAGGGCTCTTCCACATAGGCGCGCACCCACACCGGCGCCGTCAGCGACAGGTTGAAGGCCGTGCTGCCGGCCTGCACCATGCTGCCCACCTCGATGGCGCGGGTCAGGATGATGCCATCGCTCGGCGCCAGCAAGGTGGCGTCCGACAGAGCCAACTCGGCACTGGCCAGAGTCGCCTTGGCGCCCTCCAGCTGGGCATCGGACTGGGCAATCTCTTCCGGGCGATAGCCGCTCGCCAGCTGCTTGAGCTGTTCACGCGCCGCAGCGACACGCGCCTTGGCTTGATCGCGCTGGGACGTCGCATTATCAAACTGGACACGGGAGATAGCGCCGGTGGCCACCAGACTGCGTTGCCGTTGCCACAACCGCTCTGCCTCGACGGCAGCCGCGTCGGCCGCATTCAATTCAGCCTGGGCACGGGCGGTCTCCTCGCTGCGATAACCCTGATGTATCAGGGCATTGGCGGCACGGATTGCCGCCAGATTGGCACGGGCACTGTCGCGGCTGTACAGCAGCGGCGCCGGGTCGAGCCGCGCCAGCAGGTCGCCAGCTTTGACGGCATCGCCTTCGTCCACCTTCACCTCGGCCACCCGGCCACCGGTGCGAAACGCCAGATCCACATCGCGGATATCGACGTTGCCATAAAGTAGCGAGCCATCCTGCGGCTGATCCTGCCACCAGAGATAGGCACCGACGCCCAGAGCCAGCACCGCGATCACCATGCCAAGCGCTCGTTTCATGCCTGTTCTCCTTGTGTGGCGCGCACGCCATCCAGCGCCCAGGCCAGACGTTGGCGGGCGGCATCAGGACTATCAATTTGCTCCAGCAGCGGGGCAGCACTGGCCGAGAGCCAAGCCAGCTGATGGGCACCTCCACCCAGGATCAGCGGCATGCCGACCGCCCCCATGATGAAGATCATCAGCTGCAGCGGATGGCCGGCGCGCAGTGCCCCTTGCGCTTGCGCCTGCCGGATCAGATCCAGCAGCAGCAAAGGGTGGCGCTGCGGCACACTCAGCAAGAAGCGCTGGGCCGCCACTTCACCCGCCAACGCATCACCGATCAGGTGGTTGATAAAACTGCGCTGGGCGGCGGCAAACTCGATCAAGGCCTGCATGGTGGCAGCAAACGCAGCCATGGCGGATGCATGCTCGCCGCGCTGCGCCACTGACTTGAGCCCGGTAAACAGAGGGGCATACCAGAGCTCCACCAGCTCATCGATGAAGGCGTCACGGTTGCCGAAGTGATAGACAAAAGTACCGAGGTTGACTCCGGCCTGAGCGGCCAGCTCGCGCACCGTCAGGCCGCGCAGCCCCTTGGCGGTGACGATCGCAAATCCGGTATCGAGCAGTTTCTGGCGGGTCGGATGCATGGTGCCGGTGATCCTGCAGCTAGGTATTAGCCTGAATTATACAGCCGTATAAAACTATCACCCGTGATCCGTTCGATCTTTTTTTAACCGCAGCGCATCGACGGTTATTGGGGAATAGGCGGGCGCAGATCGGGCCACTCGGTGTGGCAAAGGTGCTCAGCCAGATAGTCCACCAGCAGTCGCACCTTGGGCGAGAGATGGCGATTGTGCGGATAGAGCGCCCAGATCCCCTCCTCCGGTGCCCGCCACTCGGGCAGCAGTTCGACCAACCGGCCCGACGCGAGGTGACCTGCCACGTAGTAATCAGGCAGCTGCAAGATACCAATCCCCTTGAGCGCCGCATCCACCAGCGCGTGGCCACTGGGGCAGCGCAAGCGGCTACGCACCCGCACCGTGGTCGGTGTGCCTGCGCGGGTAAAATGCCACTCGTCACTGTTGCCCACCAGACAGGTGTGGCGGGCCAGTTCGTCGGGGGTGAGCGGGGCACCGGCGCGCGCCACATAGTCGGGCGCAGCGCAGACATACGGCAGGCGCGAGCCGAGCCGGCGCGCCATCAGGGTGGAATCCTTGAGATGGCCAAGACGAATGGCGAGATCGTAGCCCTCCTGCACCAGATCCAGCAGCTGATTGGTCAGGGTCAGGGTCACCTCAAGAGCCGGATAGCGGGCCATAAAGTCATTGACCAGCGGCGCGACCCGGCTTTCGCCATAGGCCACCGGCGCGGTAATACGCAGGCTCCCCTGCGGCACTGACTGGTGGCGGCCAAGGGCCAGCTCCGCCTCATGCAGCTGATCGAGCAGCTGCCGGCAGTGGCGATAATAGAGCTCGCCAAGTTCGGTAAGGCGCACCTGCCGGGTGGTGCGCAGCAACAGCTTGGCCTGCAGCCGATCCTCAAGCCCCGCCACCTGACGGCTCACCTGCGCCACCGACAACCCCAGCTTGCGCGCCGCCGCCGTAAAGCCACCCTGCTCGGCCACGCTGACAAATTCGCAGATCCCTTCCCATCCCAGCATTATTACTCACAGGTAAAAGTGATTTGATATTTACCATGATTATCACCAAAAACGAGGGAAACTACACTTTAGCCTGTACGCCATATCCACCAGCTAGAGGAGCAATTCATGGCACAGGTTCACAGCATCAAGTGCAAGGCAGCCATCGCATGGGGTCCGGGTCAGCCGCTCTCCATTGAAGAGGTAGAAGTCATGCCGCCTCAGGCGGGTGAAGTGCGCATCAAGCTGGTGGCGACCGGCGTCTGCCACACCGATGCTTTTACCCTCTCTGGTGATGATCCGGAAGGGGTGTTCCCCTGTATTCTCGGCCACGAAGGCGGCGGCATCGTCGAATCGGTGGGCGAAGGGGTCACCAGCGTCAAGGTCGGTGATCACGTCATCCCGCTCTACACCCCGGAGTGCGGCGAGTGCAAATTCTGTAAGTCGGGCAAGACCAACCTCTGCCAGAAGATCCGCGCCACCCAGGGCAAGGGATTGATGCCAGACGGCACGACTCGTTTCTCCAAAGAGGGGCAACCCATCTATCACTACATGGGCACCTCGACGTTCAGTGAATACACTGTGCTGCCCGAAATTTCGGTCGCCAAGGTCGATCCGGCGGCGCCGCTCGAAGAGGTGTGCCTGCTCGGTTGCGGCGTCACCACCGGCATCGGCGCCGTGATGAACACCGCCAAGGTAAAGGCTGGCGAGAGTGTAGCCATCTTCGGTCTGGGCGGGATTGGCCTGTCGGCCATCATCGGTGCCCGCCTCTCCAATGCCGGTCGCATCATTGCCATCGACATCAACGAGAGCAAGTTCGAGCTGGCCCGCAAACTGGGCGCCACCGACTGCATCAATCCGAACAACTTCGACAAACCGATTCAGGAGGTGATCGTCGAGATGACCGACGGTGGCGTCGACTTCTCGTTCGAGTGCATCGGTAACGTCAAGGTGATGCGCGCAGCACTCGAGTGCTGCCACAAGGGCTGGGGCGAATCGGTCATCATCGGCGTGGCCGGTGCCGGTCAAGAGATCAGCACCCGTCCGTTCCAGCTGGTCACCGGCCGGGTCTGGCGGGGCAGCGCCTTTGGTGGCGTGCGTGGTCGCAGCGAACTGCCGAGCTATGTCGAGCGCTACATGAAGGGCGAGTTCCGCCTCGATGACTTCATCACCCACACCCTGCCGCTTGAGCAGATCAACGACGCGTTCGATCTGATGCACGAAGGCAAGAGCATCCGCGCTGTGATTCACTACTGATGCAATCCGGGCGCCCCGCGCGGGGCGCCCGGATTGGGAGAACGCCATGACCCTGGAAACGATCAGCGGTAACAAGAGCTTCGGCGGCTGGCACCGCCAGTATCGCCACCACAGCGAGGTGCTGGGCTGCACCATGCGCCTTGCTGTCTATCTGCCGCCACAGGCCGAACATGGCCCGGTGCCGGCACTTTACTGGCTGTCAGGTCTCACTTGCAGTGACGAAAACTTCATGCAAAAGGCCGGAGCACAGCGCATCGCCGCCGAACTGGGCATCGCGCTGATCGCCCCCGATACCAGCCCGCGTGGCGACGGGGTAGCGGACGATCCGGCGTATGACTTGGGCATGGGAGCCGGGTTTTATCTCAACGCCAGCGAGCAGCCCTGGGCCAGTCATTATCGCATGTATGACTACGTTACCCGCGAGTTGCCCACACTGCTCGAAGCGCAGTTACCACTTAACGGGCAGCGCGCCATCAGCGGCCACTCCATGGGCGGCCACGGCGCCCTGATTTGCGCCCTGCGCGAGCCGCAGCGTTATCGTTCGGTCTCGGCATTCAGCCCCATCAGCCACCCGATGCACTGCCCTTGGGGCCAGAAGGCCTTCACGGCCTATTTGGGATCGGACGAAGCCCGCTGGCGCGAGTGGGACACGGTCGAGCTGTTAGGTTCGCTCGGCGCCCCGACGCTGCCATGTCGGGTCGATGTAGGGCTGGCCGATCCGTTCCTGACCGAGCAGCTCGGCATTGATGCCTTGGCCGATGCGGCTGCCGACGCCGGCTGGCCCATCGAACTGGAACGGCATGAAGGGTACGATCACAGCTACTACTTCGTGGCGAGCTTTATCGAGGCGCACCTGCGCTTTCACGCCGCGGCGCTCGGCTGAGACGAGCCGAACACCGCCAGCATGTCACGCTGCAGGGCCCGCAGCTGCTCGATCAACGCCAGATTGAGCCAGAGATATCCGATCACTTCGGGTGCCTGCGCCTTCTCGGGCTCGATCATCAGTTGGCGCAGGTCAGCATCGAGGCCGTCGAGCTGGCCCAGCATGTCCTGATTGAGCGAACCGGCCAGCGCCAACGCCGCCAGCTGATCGAGCACATCGCCAATGCGCTGGTGCGCCCGGCGCAGCAGATCGGCATTGAGCATCATGAAGTGGCTCTGGCGATTAGCCCAGAAGGCACCGCCGAGCAGCTCCAGCTGCGCCACCAGATTGCGCAGGCTGCGCTGGATCTGCTCCATCTTCTGGCTCGGAGCGCCACTCTCGCGGGCTGCCGGCGCCAACAGGGTGCGCAGTTTGACCAGCTCGCTCATCAACTGGCTGCGCTGGCGCTCCAGTTGCGGCGGTTGCAGCAAGTTGGGCGACAGGGCACTGCGATAGATAAGACTGGTCGCCTGTAGCTGACGGGCCAGTTTGAGCCGCCAGTGGATGTAGGCTTTGTGCGGTCGCAGCGCGGCCAGCACGATGGCGATCAGGGCACCGAGCAGCACGTCTCCGGCCCGCCACAGCGCGGCGTCGATGGTGCTGGGATGAGGCCCCACCACCACCGCCAGCGTGATACCAAGCAGCAGCCCCACATAGGGGCGCTTACCCAGCGCCATATAGCCGCAGACCACCATGACCGCGCCGCACCAGAGCATGCCGAGCCAATCGACATACTGGAACAGATAGAGCGCCACCACCCCCAGCGCCGCACCGACGCAAGTCCCCAGCACCCGGTGCCAGGTGCGCGTCACGATATTGCCCCAATAAGGCAGCGGACCGAGGATCACCACCAGCGTCACCAGCGACCAGGCGTCATTGGGCAAATTGAGGTGGTGCAACAAACTTAACGTAATCATAAATACCACCGCCAATCGCAATCCGTGGATTAGCCGGTAGTGTCGGTAGACCGCCTGCTGGCGGGCCGTGATGGGGGTGTTGCGCTGCATGACATCCAAGTGCAGAAGGGTGGAAATGGGCAAATTATATGCTTCTGCCCGGCGCCGTCCATGCCACGCTTTCTTGGCATCGCGTGACCAACCCCGTATAGTGCTGGGCGTTTATCACTCAGGTTTCCCGACTATGTTCCAAGACAATCCGCTGCTGGCTCAGCTCAAGCAACAAATCCGTGAAAATATCCCGAAGAAAGAAGGGGTCATTCGTGCCTCTGATCGTGGATTCGGATTCCTCGAAGTCGATGAGAAGACCAGCTATTTCGTGCCGCCCCCTTACATGAAGAAGGTGCTGCACGGTGACCGCGTGGTCGCCCTGATCCGCACTGAAAATGAAAAGGAAGTGGCCGAGCCGGATGAGTTACTGGAACCGTCACTGACCCGCTTTGTCGCCCGCGTGAAGATGTTCCGCGACCGCCTCAACGTGGTGCCTGACCATCCGAGCATCAAGGAAGCTATCAAGGCCCGCCCGAAGAAAGGGCTGGACGAGAAAGATTTCCACGAAGGTGACTGGGTGGTTGCGACGCTCAAGCGTCACGCCCTCAATGACAATGGCTTCTTCGCCGAAATTACCGCGAAGATCGCCGACAAGGCCGATCACAATGTGCCCTGGTGGGTGGTGCTGGCGCGCCACAATCTGGCCCAGATCGAACCGGCCGACCTGCCAGAGTGGCAAGATCTGGAAGCGGATCTGCCGCGACGGGATCTGACCGGGACCGCCTTCTTCACCATCGATGGCCCCAAAACCAAGGACATGGACGACGCCCTGGCCATTCGCGAAACCGAACAGGGTTGGGAGTTGCTGGTTGCCATCGCCGATCCGACCGCGTATGTGGCCGAAGGCAGCGATCTGGACAAGGAAGCCGCCAAGCGTGCCTTCACCGTCTATATGCCGGGCCGCAACGTGCCGATGATTCCGCGCACCCTCTCCGACGAGCTCTGCTCGCTCAAGGAAGGGGAAGAGCGCAACACCCTGTGTGCCCGCCTGCTGGTGCACAAGGATGGTCTGCTCGACGAACAGACCGAGTTTTTTGCCGCCCGCATCCGCTCGCGTGCCCGCCTCAACTACGACGACGTCTCCGACCTGTTTGAAAGTGGCAAGCCGCTCGCTATCGACGCCGATGTGCTGTCCCAGCTGCCGCTGATGAAGGCCATGACCGAAGCGCGCATCGCCTGGCGTACCGAGCACGCGCTGGTATTCCCGGATCGCCCCGACTACGACTTCGAACTGGGCGAGAACGGCGCCGTGCTGGCCATCCACATGGAGCCGCGCCGCATCGCCAACCGTATCGTCGAAGAGTCGATGATCGCCGCCAACATCTGCGCCGGTCGCGTGCTGGGCAAGACCGTCGGCTACGGCATCTTCAACGTCCACAGCGGCTTTGAACAAGACTCTCTGGACGCCACCATCGACCTGCTGAAAAGCGCCGATGCCCCGTTTGAGAAGGAAGAGATCGCCAGCCTGTCCGGTTTCTGCGCCCTGCGCCGCTGGATCGACAACCTCGATACCCGCTGGCTGGATGGCAAAATCCGCCGCTTCCAGAGCTATGCCCTGATGTCGGCCGAGCCGGGTGCTCACTATGGTCTGGGTCTGGATGCCTATGCCACCTGGACCTCACCGATCCGTAAGTATGGCGACATGGTCAACCATCGCCTGCTCAAGGCCGTGATTGCCGGCCAGCAACCGGGGGCACGTCCGAGTGAAGAGCTGACCCAGCACCTGACCGACTGCCGCCGTCTGCACCGCATGGTCGAGCGCGACATCGCCGACTGGCTCTACGCCCGCTTCCTGGCGCCCGTGGTCCCGACCGGCAAGGTGTTTGCTGGCGAGATCATCGACGTGATGCGTGCCGGTCTCAAGGTGCGTCTGCGCGAGAACGGCGCGGTGGCCTTCGTGCCCGCCAAGCTGATCCTCGACAACAAGGAGCGCCTCGAGTGCAACTGGGACAGCGGTCGCGTCTTCCTCGACAAGGAGCCGATCATGGAGCTGGGCCAGGTGATTGAGGTCAAACTGGCTGAGGTGGTGGAAGAGACCCGCTCTATCGTCGCCCAGCTGGCCGAGCCCTTGGTGCCCGGTCCGAAACCGGAACAACCGGCCGCTGAACCGGCAGCCGAATAACGCCACGGGGCCCGGCACTGCCGGGCCCTGCTGTTTGTGCGGGTAAAGATTCCTATGACACCACCACTCCCCCGCTTACCCGGTCTGGATCTGGCAAGAGCACTGGCCCTGTGTGGTATGGTGCTGGTGAGTTTTCATTTGGCCTCGGCCAGCAGTGATCTCAGCAGCTGGCTCGACCGGCTGATCGCCATGTTGCAGGGCCGACCCGCCGCGCTGTTTGTCACGCTGGCCGGTCTTGGTATCGGACTTGGCAGCAAGGGGATGCGCTGGCGCCAAGCGGCTGCTCGCACCGCCCGACGCGGCCTGTTTCTGTTCATACTCGGTCTGGCCAACACGCTGCTGTTTCCCGCCGATATTCTGCATTTCTACGGCGCCTTTTTTCTGATTGCCGCACTCTGTTTGCGCCTGCCCTCCTCCCTGCTGCTTATGGTGGTGATGGGGCTGGCCGATCTGTTTGTCACCTTATTGTTTGTGTTTGATTATCCGGCTGGCTGGCGCTGGCAGGATCTCAGCTACCCCGATTTCTGGCAGCCACTTGGATTTGCACGCAATCTGCTGTTCAACGGCTGGTATCCGGTGGTGCCCTGGTTGGCGTTTCTGCTGCTGGGGCTCTGGCTGAGCCGCTTTGATCTGGCAAGCCCACGGGTGCGCGGCTTGCTGCTGACAGGCGGCGTGGCGGCGGCGGTGCTGGCCAAAGCGGGCTCGCTGCTGCTGTCGGCGCTCTTCCCGGCCTGGGACTCCCTGTTTGCACTAGAGCCGATGCCACCGCTGCCGCTATTTCTGCTCTCGGCGGCCGGCATCGCCTGCGCCCTCATCGCCCTGTGTCTGTTGCTAGGTGACAGTGTGGTGCTGCGCCCCCTGCTGCCGATGGGGCGGCAGACGCTGACCCTCTATCTGCTGCATCTGCCCTTTGTCACTCTGCTCACGGCGCTTGATGCAACCGCTTGGCAAAGCCTGCTGGCAGCCGGCCTCTGGTTGTGGCTGGCTGCGCTGGCGGCAGGATGGTGGCAGCGGCATCGTGGCCGCGGACCGCTGGAAGCCCTGATGCGGCGGTTGTGTGACCGCCGCATGCCTCAATAGAGGCGATGGGCCAGCGGATTGAGCAGGCGTGGCAGACCGCGGGTAAAGTGGATGGGTGCATCCTGCACCGTATAGCAGAGGCACCCCTCTGCGGTGTGCGGGGTATGCACCACGCTGGCATCGCGCCAGATAAAATCGCCGCGCTGATAACGCACACCGCCGTCCTGCATGCTGCCTGACAACAGCAGGGTCAGCTCATAGCCGCGATGGGTGTGCTCGGGGATCTGTCCACCCGCCGCGATATGCAGCAAGCTGGCCCGAATGGCGGCCTGACCAAACGCCAATCCCTGATGACGCACCTTGCCCAGTTGCCGCCAGGTCGGCTGATGATGGCGCGCCAACACCCCCGGCAGGGCAATGCGCTCACCGTCCACCTCAATCCAGCCTTGCGCGGCTGGTGGCGCAGGCACCCGCTCAGCCGGCGATGCCAGAATCTGATCCAGCATGTCAGACATCCCCGCGTCATCAAATGCGGCAGGCAGCGGCTCATCAAACGCTTCGGCGGCCAGTTCGGTTTCGTGTTGATGCACTCGGTTGCGACAGGCGGCGCACAGCTCGCAGTGGGCGGCAACCCCTACCGCCAGCGGCACAGGCAGCTGATCGGCCGCGAAGGCGCGCAGCATCTCGTCAGTCGGATGGGCTTTAATCATGGTGCTGCTCCACCTGTTCTTTGAGTTTTTGCAGGGCAAGGCGCAAACGCGACTTGATGGTACCGAGCGGAACGCCAAGCAGGTCGGCCAACTCCTGCTGGGAGAGCTCCTGCAGATAGAGGCCGCGAATCACCTGTTGCTGCGGCTCGGGCAGCGTGGCCACGTAACTGGCCATCTGGCGCGTCAGCACCGCCCCTTCACCGCCGCCGCTCTGCTCATCATCCTGCTGATTGAACTCCACCAGCGGCCACAGCTCGTCGGCGCACAGATCTTCTTTATTGCTCTGGCGACGGCGCAACATGTCAAAGCAGTGATTGCGCATCACGGTGTAGACCCAGGTGGTCGCCTGACCCCGATCGGGTTGATAGAGCGCCGCCTTCTGCCACACCAGGAGCAAGGTTTCTTGTACCAGCTCCAGCGCATTGGCTTCGCTGCCAAGATGACGCAGGCCATAGTGGCGGATGCGGGGGGCAAAGTAGTGAAACAGCCGGGCAAAGGCCGCGCGGTCACGGTCGCTCGCGACCCGCAACAGCAGCGCCTGCAGATCCTCGGGCAAAGGTTGCGTCACGGCACCCGTCCTGTGAGGCTGTGGGGAAATGTGGCCAGTATATGTCATGGCGAACCGTCCTGTAGCTCGATGACACAGCAATACGTGGCCGAGTCAAAGAGGGATCACTGCGGACGCGCAACCAGCTCTTCAAGCAGGGTCAGGGCAGCAATGCAGTTGGGCTCGCCAATCAGCCACTGCTTTTGCTGCGGCGACATGGGCAGGATCTCAATCCAGCGCTGCACCACCCAATTAATGTCGTGCCAGCGCGGATGCTGGTAAAGGGCGCCATATTCGGGGTACTCACGAAACACTTCGCGCAGCTTCTCCACCAACCAGCCATCTTCAATTCCCTCTTGCGACGGCCAGGTAGGCAGCGATGTCACCTCGCCCCAGCGCAGGCCGTCCGCCTCCTGACGCAGCTCGCCAATCTTCATCCGCTCCATGCCGCGCACCGTGATACCGAGCAGACCATCTTCGAGGCGGTCAAAATCGATGATCTCGACCCGGGTGCCGATCGGCAGCATGTTGCACAGCGCATCCGGCTGTTCAGGGTCAAGCATGCACAGCACAAAGCCATGCTCGCTGGCCAAGGTGACCAGCCGCTGATAACGGGGCTCGAAGATCCGCAGTAGCATGATGCCGCCGGGCAACAGATGAGCAGATAGGGGGAAGAGAGGCAGTTCCATGATGATCTCCGCTGACACACCTATCATGATACGTCAGCCAGCGTCAGGCGGTTCAATAATGGCGCGATCTTCTGCCTGCCAGCGCACATAGTGGCCTGATTTGTCTGTCATTCTCTGGAATTATGCAGTAAAAGTGGATAACGAGCGATTATTCGGAATTTAATCCGGTAGTAAGTGGTCCCTTTCGGTGAGTTGCCCTGCCTTCGCGCCTTGTCGCCGCCCGCACGGTGGTTTTCTCGGCCCGTTACGGGTAAAATTCACGCCCTTAAATCCAGTCATTCTTCGACGCATAGCCATTGGTGGTCAGTTATGAAAGAGCATATTCATCATCTACTTGAACAGACGGTTGCCAACCTCAAATCCGCTGGCATGCTGCCGGCCGACCTGGAAGCCCGCATTCAAGTCGATCGATGCAAGGATAAAGCTCACGGTGACCTGGCTACCAACCTGGCCATGCTGCTGGCCAAACCGGCCGGTAAAAACCCGCGTGAGCTGGCCGCGGCCATCATCGAGCACCTGCCCGCATCCCAGCAGGTCGCCAAGGTCGAGATCGCCGGTCCCGGTTTCATCAACTTCTTCTTCGACAAGGCCTGGCTGGCCGGTCAGGTGGATGCCATCAACGCGTCCGCCAAGGCCAATGTGAAGCTGCCCGAGCCGCAAACCGTGGTGGTCGACTACTCGGCGCCGAACGTAGCCAAAGAGATGGCCGTGCACCACATCCGCTCCACCGTGCTCGGTGACGTGGCAGTGCGCGCCCTCGAGTTCCTCGGCCACAACGTGATCCGCGCCAACCACATCGGTGACTGGGGCACCCAGTTCGGCATGTTGATCGCTTATCTGGAGAAGATGGAGAACGAAAGCGCCTCCGACATGGAGCTGCGTGATCTGGAAGCCTTCTATACCCAGGCCAAGCGTTATTACGACGAAGACGAAACCTTTGCCGAGCGCGCCCGGGGTTATGTGGTCAAGCTGCAGGGCGGTGACGAGTACTGCCGCACCATGTGGAAGAAGCTGGTCGATATGACCATGGAGCAGAACCAGCGTAACTACGACCGCCTCAATGTCTCCCTGACCAACAAAGACATCATGGGCGAGTCGATGTACAACGACATGCTGCCCGAAATCGCGGCCGACCTGAAAGCCCGTGGTCTGGCGGTGGAAGATGACGGCGCGCTGGTGGTCTATCTCGACGAGTTCAAGAACAAGGATGGCGAGCCCATGGGCGTCATCATCCAGAAGCGTGACGGTGGCTTCCTCTACACCACCACCGACATCGCCTGTGCCAAGTACCGCTACGAGAAGCTCAAGGCCGATCGCGTGATGTACTTCATCGACTCCCGTCAGCACCAGCACCTGATGCAGGCCTGGACTATCGTGCGTAACGCCGGTTATGTGCCCGCCGCCGTGCCGCTCGAGCACCACGCGTTCGGCATGATGCTGGGCAAAGATGGTCGTCCCTACAAGACCCGCTCCGGTGGCACCGTCAAGCTGGTTGACCTGCTCAACGAGGCCGAAGAGCGCGCGGCAGCCCTGCTTGATAGCCGTAACAGCGACATCACTGGTGACGAGCGTGCCAAGGTGATCAACGCCATCGCCATGGGCGCGGTGAAGTATGCGGACCTCTCCAAGAACCGCACCACCGACTATGTGTTTGATTGGGATCTGATGCTGTCGTTTGAAGGCAACACCGCGCCTTATCTGCAGTATGCCTACACCCGTATCCAGTCGATCTTCCGCAAGGCCGGTGTCGATGCCGCCAGCCTGACCGGCAGCATCGCTCTGGCCGAAGAGGCCGAAGAGACCCTGGCGCAGAAGCTGATCCAGTTCTCCGACGCCGTCAACGGTGTCTCTGACAAGGGGATGCCGCACCTGCTCTGTACCTATCTGTACGAGCTCTCCGGCAACTTCATGACCTTCTACGAAGCCTGCCCGATCAACAAGGACGGCGTCGATGAAGCGACCCGCAACAGCCGTCTGCTGCTGTGTGCTGCCACCGCCAAGGTGCTCAAGCTGGGCCTCGACGTGCTGGGTATCCACACTCTGGAGCGCATGTAAGTTATGGCTACACGGGATTATGTCGGCAACGGCGCGCGCAGGCGCTCCGGTGGACGTAACAGCAGGCGGGCAGCGCCCAAGCGCAGCTTCCCGCTGATTCCGGTGCTGGTTGCCGGAGTGCTGCTGGCCGGCTTTGGCGGCTTCCTTTACATGATCAAAGGTCAGGGAAACAGCGGCCCCTCCATCGAAGATCAGGTGCGGGCCAATAAACCCAAATCTGACAAACCCGAGCTACCACAAGAGAAGTGGAGCTACATGGAACGGCTGGAGAACAAGCAGGTCGATATCGTCGCCCCGCCGCCCCAGCCGGGCGTGCTGCCCCCGCAGCCGGCCGACACCATGACGCTGCAGACCGATGCCGAAGCCAATCCGGTCACCACCTCGGTGCCGCAACCGGGGACACCGGTGGGCCAGAGCGGTCTGAACCAGCCGGTGACCCAGCCCAAGCCAGTCACCAAGCCACAAGCGGTGACTCAGCAAGCGGTCAGCCAACCGGCCGTGGCGCCGGTAGCCGAGGCGCGCGAGCAGGTGATCGATCGCAAGGCAGAGCGGGAACGTATTGAGCGGGAGATCCGCGCCGAGATGGAGAAAGAGCAGGCAGCAAAAGCCGCGGCAGCCAGCACGCCGGCTAGCAGTGACAGCGGCCGCTTCATCATGCAGTGCGCCGCCCTGCGCTCGCAGGATGCTGCCGAGTCGCTCAAGGCGCGCATCGCCTTTACCGCCGGTCTGAGCTCCAGCTTGCAGATCGTCAACGGCGCCAGTGGCACCGTCTATAAGGTGGTGGTAGGTCCCTTCAACGGCAAGGCCGCAGTCGATTCGGCTGGCAGCCAGTTGAAGGCCTCCGGCATCAGCGGCTGTATCCCTCGCAAGCAGTAACCTATTGAAAAAGTTGAGCCGCCCTCGGGCGGCTCACTTGTTTCTGCCTTGTCACAGATAGGTTCGCAGATACTCCGACAGACAGAGGATCGCCATCGCCTGCCCATAAGGCATGGAGGTGAGCGGGATCTGCCGGTAATAGTCGAGATCGCTGCCCATCGCCGTACCAAACGAGACGCAAGTCAGCTCACCCTGCTCGTTGATGTAGTCGCGGATCAGGGTATCGACCGCCTTGGTGGCCAGCGGAAGATAGCTGCGATCCAGATAGCGTTTGCGCACCCCCTTGAGGATTCCGTAGGCAAATCCGGCAGTGGCCGATGCCTCCACGTAGGAGTGCGGATCATCGAGCAGGGTATGCCACAGACCGTTGTCGCTCTGATAGCGCGCCAGCGCTTCCACTTGCCGCTCAAAGATGTGCAGCAGATGACGGCGATAGGCATCGCGTTCAGGCAGGTCGAGCAACTCGAGAAACTCTGGAATCACGATGGTCAGCCAGCTGTTGCCACGGGCCCAGCGGGCGCGGGCAAAGTTGTGGTTACCTTCAAAGGTCCAGCCGTGGAACCAGATGCCACTCTGGGTATCCATCAGGTATTGGGCGTGAACCAGGAACTGGTATTTGGCCTCCTCCACATAGTCATCGCGTCCAAGCAGCAGACCGATCTTGGCCAGCGGCATCACACTCATCATCAGGGTGTCATCCCACATCTGCTGGCTGTTTTCGCTGTTGTAGACGATGTGCTGAATGCCGCCGTAGCGAGTGCGCGGCATCTCGTACATCACATAGTCCGCCCAGCTTTCGAGATAGGGGCGCAAGGTCGCGTCACCGGTCTCTTCATAGCGATAGGCCAGCGTGAGAAACGGGCAGACGGTGTTGACGTTGCGAGTCGCTTGCTCTTCGCCAAAACGGTCGCTAAACCACTGATCGATAATGCCGATCACCTGCTCATCACCACTTTGCTGATAGTAGCGATACATGCCATAGAGACCGATACCGTGGGTCCACTCCCAGCCGGCCCACCCCTTGGTGTCGATGGTGCGCCCATCATCCAGATGCAGCAGGAACTCCCCGCTTTCGTCCTGAATGTTGACGAGGTTGTCGATGAGGGCGTGAATCTTCTCTACCACCACAGAGCGGGGATGAACCCACTGTGGACGGCGTAACAGCTCACTGTGTTTGACAGGAAAGACTTTCATTCACCATCTCCGCTTACATAACACCAAGCATTCTTGGCAGGAACAGAATCACATCAGGCACATAGGTAATCAGCAGCAGCACGGCGATGATGCCGGCATAGAAAGGCATCAGCGGCTTTAGCACCTCTTCAACCTTCACCTGACCCACGCTGGCCCCCACATACAGGCCACTGCCGACCGGCGGCGTAATGGTGCCGATGGCCAGGTTGTAGACCAGCAGCACGCCGAAGTGCACCGGATCGACCCCAATTTGCTGCATGATGGGCAGCAGGATGGGTGTGAAGATCAGGATCGCCGGACCGATATCCATAAAGCAGCCGATCACCAGCAGGAAAATCGTCACCACCAACAGGATCACCCACTTACTCTTGGAGATCCCCAGCAGCATGCCGCTGAGCGTCTCGGGGATGCCGGTGATCGCCATCGAGAATGACATGGCTGACGAGGTGGCGAGCAGAAACATGATCACCGCGCTCATGACGAAGGTCTGCAGCAGCAGTTTGGGCAGATCATGCAAAGTCAGGGTCTTGTAGAGACTCAAGGTTAGATAGGCGGTATAGACCACCGCGATGGCCGAGGCCTCGATGGCGGTGAAGATCCCAGCCACGATGCCGCCCACGATGATCACAATCAGCAGCAAGCTCGGGATCGCGTCCTTGGTTACTTGCAGCGCCATGCCTTTGCGCAGGTTGAAGAAGTTGGTATAGCCATAGCGTTTCACCATGTAGTAGGTGATCAGCATGCAGCCAACTCCCCACAGCACCCCGGCTACCAGCCCGGCGGCAAACAGCGCGGCAATCGAGGCGCCCCCGCTGGCCAGCGCATAGAGGATGAACGCGGTGGTCGGCGGGATCAGCATGCCGGTCGGCGCCGACGCGATATTCACCGCCGAGGCAAAACTGCGGTTGTAGCCTTCGCGGGCACTCATCGGCACCAGCACCCCACCGATCGAGGTAGATGCCGCAATGGCCGAACCCGACACCGCCCCAAACAGCATGTTGCCCATGATGTTGGTGTAGGAGAGCGAGCCCGGCAGACGACCGGTGAACAACTTGGCGAAGTTAACCAGCCGCGTCGCTATCCCCCCGTTGTTCATGATCACCCCCGAAAGCACGAAGAAGGGCACCGCCAGCAGCGAGAAGCTGTCGAGGCTGGCAAACATCTTCTGCGCCGTGGTGAACATGGCGATGTTAAAGGGCAGCACCAGCATGATGGTGCAGGTTGAGGAGAGCACGATGCACAGGCCAATCGGCGTACCGAGGGCCAGCAACGCGACAAACACCCCGACCAGAATGGCCGAAGCCAGAATCGGGTCAATCATACTGTTGCACTCCCTGTTGCAGGCGGTCGGCATCCTGACCAGTCGTCACGCTGGCCGGTTGCGAGAAGAGATCGGCAATATTGAGCAGGCTGTAGACGATGATCAGCACGCCCGAAATAGGCAGGGCGAAGTAGACATGGCCCATCGACAAACGCAGCACCGGCGAGACCTGTACCATGGCATTGGCCGAGATTTTCCAGCCCCCCATGATCATCACGTAGATGGCGAACAGGATGAACACCAGCTGGATGATCAGGTGCCAAACGCGGGTCCAGCGCGCCGGGCACTTGTCGAGAAACAGAGTCAGGCTGATGTGCTCTTTGCGCCCAGCCACATAGGCCATGCCGATCACCGAGATCCACACCAGCGAGAAGCGCAGCAGCTCCTCGGTCATGGTGCTCGGCGAGTTGAAAATATAACGGCTGACTACCTGCCAGCAGACTGCCAGCACCATCAGCACCAGCATCAGGCAACCGAATGCCTCAATGCTGCGATCAAGCCACTTCCTTATCGTATTCATGGCATCCTCACTGACTGACCGCGGCAGTTTCTGCTACCGGTAAATGGGCGGAAATCCGCTTGTAAGCCTCGGCCACGGCCGGGCTCAGGGTCTCATAAATGGGCTGGACAGCCTGCTTGAAGGGGGCTGGGTCGATGTCGATAAACTGCACGCCAAACTGATCGACCGCCTGCTTGCGGGTCTTGGCCATTTCGGTTGCCCAGGCCTGTTTTTCCACCGTGATCGACTCGTTGATCACCTCTTGCAGCAGGGTTTGCTGCTCGGGAGTGAGCTTGTCGCGGGTCAGGGTGCTGACAATCACGATGTCGGGAATGCGGGTGTGCATATCGAGGGTGTAGAACTTGGCCACTTCGCCGTGGCGGGCAATCGTCAGGGCAAACTCGTTGTTCTCGGCCCCATCGATAATCCCCTGCTGCAGCGCGGTATAGACCTCGGCCTGACCCATCGCGATGGGAGACGCACCAAGCAGCTTCATGGAGCGGATGGCGGTGTCACTTTGCATCACCCGGATCTTCTTGCCCTTGACATCCGCCATGCTGCGCACCGGCGCCTTGCTCATGTAGAAGTTGCGGGCCCCCGAGTCATACCAGGCCACACCGGTAAAACCCTGCGGCGCGGTGGATTGGTAGATGGGCTGCATCACGGCCGGATCGTCCATCACCTTGTAGTAACTCGCCTGATCCGGGAACAGATAGGGGAGCGAGAACACCCCGTAGACCGGCGAGAAGCTCTCGAGCAGGCCCGAGGAGACCTTGGTGATGTCCACCGCCCCCACCTGGGTCAACTCTACCAGTTCACGCTCGCCGCCCAGCTGACCGTCGGGGAAGTAGAGCACCTTGATCTCTCCCCCACTGCGTTTTTCGATGGTCTCGCCGATGTACTTCAGCGCATCTTTCACCGGCTGACTGTTCTCGGCATACGCCAGTCGCAACAAGGTGGCGGCGCCCGCCTGCCCGAGCGGCAGCAGGGTCGTCATCGCCACCAGCAGCGACGAGCACAAGGTTCTTTTCATGAAGCCCTCCTTTGCACACCAGCGTGCGACCGGCACACCATCTGTGTCCCGAGCGACGATATGTGAGGCATCTGGAAGATACCTTTGCGTTTCTGCCAGCTAAAACAGGCAGATGGCAAAAATGCGAACGTCGGCATGATGCCGCGCACCATTTGGGAAAAAAGGCTCAAAAATAAAAAACGAAAGATCTTTAAAAGTAAAACAACAAACCAAAATGAAAAGAGCATTGAAAAAAAGCGGACCTGTCCCCACTTCTGGTTTCATGCAACCTTGACCCCGCTTTCGGGGTTATATCCCCCAGCGAGGTACTCAAAGTGACCACCATAGTTTCAGTTCGCCGCAACGGTCAGGTCGTCATCGGTGGCGATGGCCAGGTATCCCTTGGCAACACCGTGATGAAAGGCAATGCCCGCAAGGTCCACCGCCTCTACAACGGCAAGGTGCTGGCCGGATTTGCCGGCGGTACCGCCGACGCCTTTACCCTGCTTGAGCGTTTCGAAGCCAAGCTGCAGGCCCATCAGGGCAACCTGGAGCGCGCCGCCGTGGCGCTGGCCAAAGAGTGGCGTACCGACCGTGCCCTGCGCCGTCTTGAAGCGCTGCTGGCCGTGGCCGACGAGAACAAATCCTTCATCATCACCGGCAACGGTGACGTGGTGCAGCCGGAACACGATCTGATCGCCATCGGCTCGGGCGGCAACTTCGCCCAGTCGGCCGCCATCGCACTGCTTGAGAACACCGATCTCGACGCCAAGAGCATTGTCGAGAAGGCCCTCAAGATCGCTGGCGATATCTGCGTCTTTACCAACCAGCACCACACCGTCGAAGTGCTGGACTATCAGCCCAAGTAAGGCCCATTTTCTCATGGGGCGGCAGGCCGCCCCTGCTACAGGAATATCAACATGTCCGAGATGACCCCGAGAGAAATCGTTCACGAACTGGACCGTCATATCATCGGCCAGGCCGATGCCAAGCGCGCCGTCGCCGTTGCCCTGCGTAACCGCTGGCGCCGCATGCAGCTCGATGAGGCGATGCGCCACGAAGTCACCCCGAAGAACATTCTGATGATCGGCCCGACCGGCGTCGGTAAAACCGAGATCGCCCGTCGTCTGGCCAAGCTGGCTAACGCCCCCTTCATCAAGGTCGAAGCCACCAAGTTCACCGAAGTGGGCTATGTGGGTAAGGAAGTAGACAGCATCATCCGCGATCTCACCGACGCCGCTATCAAGCTGGTGCGTGAGACCGAGATGGAAAAGATGAAAGTGCGCGCCGCCGACAACGCCGAAGATCGCATCCTCGACGCCCTGCTGCCCAACCCGCGCAACGGCTGGGGTGAAGAAGAGAAGGCTGACAACAACCACACTCGCCAGATCTTCCGCAAGAAACTGCGCGAAGGTCAGCTCGACGACAAAGAGATCGAGCTCGAGCTCTCCGCCAGTCCGATGGGTGTTGAGATCATGACCCCGCCCGGTATGGAAGAGATGGCCAACCAGCTACAGGGTCTGTTCCAGAACCTGGGTCAGGGCCAGAAGAAAAAGCGCAAGCTCAAGGTGAAAGACGCCCTCAAGGCACTCACTGAAGAGGAGGCCGCCAAGCTGGTCAACCCGGAAGAGCTCAAGCAAAAAGCCATCAGCGTGGTCGAGAACAACGGCATCGTCTTCATCGACGAGATCGACAAGATCTGCAAACGCGGCGAAGTGTCCGGCCCGGATGTCTCCCGTGAAGGGGTGCAGCGCGACCTGCTGCCGCTGATTGAAGGGTGCACCGTCAACACCAAGCACGGCATGGTCAAGACCGATCACATCCTGTTTATCGCCTCCGGCGCGTTCCAGGTGGCTCGTCCGTCTGATCTCATCCCCGAACTGCAGGGTCGTCTGCCGATCCGGGTTGAGCTGGGCGCCCTCTCCACCGAAGACTTCGAGCGGATCCTGAGCGAGCCGAACGCCTCCCTGACCGAGCAGTACAAGGCGCTGATGGCCACCGAAGGGGTCAACATCGACTTTACTGCCGATGGTATTCGTCGTCTGGCCGAAGCGGCTTGGCAGGTGAACGAGCGCACCGAGAATATCGGTGCCCGTCGTCTGCACACCGTGATGGAGCGCCTAATGGAGGAGATCTCCTTCGACGCCTCCGAAAAGTCGGGCCAGACCTTCACCATCAATACCGACTACGTCAACGCCCACCTCGGTAAATTGATCGAGGACGAAGATCTGAGCCGTTTTATCCTGTAACGCGCCTGAATCTTCTGGTTAAAAAACGCCTCCTGCATGGAGGCGTTTTTGTTTCTGTCCCCCTTTAGCTGAGGCTTCAAGCAACACCCTTACTTTGTAGGTAATTTTGCCTTACAAATACCCATTAAGTTATATCTTTGAATTTATTAGGTTTACCTCTGATGGGATATATAAATAGACACTTGATTTGCATCAATCGCCTGCGCCGCGCGCGTGAGTAGGCTTGCTGCAGATTTGATGTTTTATTACTCCAACTGAGGCAATTATGAGCAAAGCCAGACTGGTCGTTGTCGGCAACGGCATGGTGGGGCACCGGTTTATCGAAGAGCTGGTTGATCGGGGTGGCTGCGACCACTTCGAGATCACCGTCTTCGGTGCCGAACCGCGCCCCGCCTATGATCGTGTCCACCTCTCCTCCTATTTTTCCCACCACACCAGCGAAGACCTCTCCTTGGTCAAGCCGGGTTTCTACGAGAAGCACGGCATCCGTCTACTGCTGGGCGAAGCGGTGAAAAAAATTGATCGTGAGCAGCGCGAAGTGCACTCCAACAAGGACACCGTGGTTGCCTACGACAAGCTGGTTCTGGCGACCGGCTCCTACCCCTGGGTGCCGCCGATTCAGGGCGGCCAGCATGACGAGTGCTTCGTCTATCGCACCATCGAGGATCTCAAAGCGATCCGCACTGCCGCCAAGAGTGGCAAGAGCGGCGTGGTGATCGGGGGCGGTCTGCTCGGTCTGGAAGCCGCTGGCGCACTCAAGGCGCTGGGCCTCGAAACCCACGTGGTGGAATTTGCCCCGGTCCTGATGGCCGAACAGCTCGACGGTCAGGGCGGTCTGCTGCTGCGCCGCAAGATCGAGTCGATGGGCGTGCAGGTTCACACCAGCAAGAACACCCGCGAAATTCTGATGAACGGCGGTGAGCAGGCGCGCCATCGCCTCGCCTTTGCCGACGGAAGCAATCTGGAAGTGGATGTGGTGGTCTTCTCCACCGGGATCCGCCCGCAAGATACGCTGGGTCGCTACGGCGAGCTGGCGATTGCCGAACGCGGCGGCATCGTGATCGACGATCAGTGCCACTCCTCCGATCCGGACATCTTCGCCATTGGCGAGTGCGCAGCCTGGAATGGCCGCTTCTTCGGTCTGGTCGCCCCCGGCTACAAGATGGCTCAGGTGGCGGTTGACCAGCTGCTCGGCGGCGACAGCCAGTTCCAGGGCGCCGACATGAGCGCCAAGCTCAAGCTGCTCGGTGTATCGGTCGGCTCCATCGGTGATGCCCACGGCCGTACCCCCGGCAGCCACAGCTACCTGTTCCAGGACGATCAGGCCGGGATTTACAAAAAGCTGGTAGTGAGCGAAGACAACAGTCGCCTGCTCGGCGCCGTGCTGGTCGGTGACGTGGAAGATTACGGCAACCTGCTGCAGATGATGCTCAACAGCCTGCCGCTGCCGGAGCACCCGGACACCCTGATCCTGCCCGCCTATGCCGGTGCCAAGCCGACGCTGGGGGTCGATGCGCTGCCCGACACCGCCCAGATCTGCTCCTGCTTCGACGTCTCCAAGGGCGATATCGCCCGCGCCGTGGCCGAAGGTCACACCACGCTGGCGGCCATCAAGGCCCACACCGGCGCCGGTACCGGCTGTGGCGGCTGCGTACCGCTCATCGGCAAGGTACTTAATGCCGAGCTGGCCAAGCAAGGCATCACCGTCAGCAACCACCTGTGTGAACACTTCCCCCACTCCCGCCAGGAGCTGCTGCATCTGGTCAAGGTGGAAGGGATCAAGAGCTTCGACGAGCTACTGGCCAAGCACGGCAAGGGCCACGGCTGTGAAGTGTGCAAGCCGACGGTCGGCTCAATCCTCGCCTCCTGCTGGAACGGCTATGTGCTGAGCCCGCTCAACACCCCGCTGCAGGACACCAACGACATCTTCCTTGGCAACATGCAAAAGGACGGTACCTACTCGGTGATCCCGCGCATGGCCGGTGGTGAAGTGACCCCGCAGGCGCTGCTGGTGCTGGCCGAAGTGGCACGCGACTTCAACCTCTACACCAAGGTGACCGGTGCCCAGCGCATCGGCCTGTTTGGTGCACGCAAAGATGACTTGCCGGCGATCTGGCGCCGCCTGCTGGAGGCCGGTTTCGAGACCGGTCAGGCCTATGCCAAGGCACTGCGCATGGTCAAGACCTGCGTCGGCAGCACCTGGTGCCGTTACGGCGTGCAAGACAGCGTCGGCCTCGGCGTCTTCCTCGAAAACCGCTACAAGGGGATCCGCACCCCGCACAAGATGAAGTTTGGTGTCTCCGGCTGTACCCGTGAGTGCGCCGAAGCGCAGGGCAAGGACGTGGGCATTATCGCCACCGACGCCGGCTGGAACCTCTATGTGGGCGGCAACGGCGGCATGAAGCCGCGCCACGCCGAACTGCTGGCGGCCGATCTCGACCGCGAAACCCTGATCCGCCTGGTTGACCGCTTCATGATGTTCTATGTGCGCAGCGCCGACAAACTGGAGCGTACCGCCACCTGGATCAGCAATCTGGAAGGGGGCATCGACTACCTGCGTCAGGTGATCGTCAACGACAGCCTGCAACTGGCCGACACCCTGGAAGCGGAGGTCGCCAACCTGATCGAACGCTACGAGTGCGAATGGTCGCGCACCCTCAGCGATGAAGACGCGCTCAAGCGTTTTGCCCACTTCATCAACAGCGATCAACGCGATCCGGATGTGCAGTTTGTGGCGGAGCGTGACCAGCACCGTCCGGCCACCCCGGCCGAGCGCATCCCTGTCTACAACATCAATCTGGAGGCCTGAGCATGCAACTCGCCTGTTTACTGAGTGACATTCTGCCGGGCACCGGAGTGTGCGCCCTGATCAAGGGGCGCCAGGTTGCCTTGATGCGCCCGACCCGTGACGAGCAGGTCTTTGCCATCGACAACCGCGATCCCTTTTACCAATCCAACGTGCTGTCACGCGGGCTGATCGGCGAACACGACGGGGAGTTCTGGGTCGCCAGCCCCCTCAAGAAGCAGCGCTTTCGCCTGACCGACGGCATCTGTCTCGACAATCCGGCTGTCTCGCTGACCACCTACCGGGTAGAGCTGCGCGGCCAGGAAGTGTGGGTTGGCCTCTGATTTCATTTACCGGGCTGCCAGTGGCAGCCCCTTTTTAGGAAAGCACCATGTATAACGACACCATCAATAAATGCGCCGCCAACGCGGCCCGCATCAACCGTTTTAGCCGCGAAGACGGCTTCGGCTTCTGGCTGAGCTCCGCCATGGCGGGCGCCTATGTGGGCCTCGGCATCATCCTGATTTTCACCCTCGGTAACCTGCTCGATCCGAGCGTGCGTCCGCTGGTGATGGGCGCCACCTTCGGTATCGCCCTGACGCTGGTGATCATCGCCGGCTCCGAGCTGTTTACCGGCCACACCATGTTCCTGACCCTCGGCGTCAAGGCCGGGACCATCAACGGCGCCGACTGGCTGCGGATTCTGCCGCAAACCTGGGCGGGTAACCTGCTTGGTTCAATTGCCGTGGCGCTGATCTACGCCTATGGTGCCGGCAGCCTGCTGCCCGACGCAGGCAGTCTGGTGCACAAGGTCGCCCTGGCCAAAACCCAGGCGCCGGCACTGGTGCTATTCATGAAGGGCGTGCTGTGTAACTGGCTAGTCTGCCTCGCCATCTGGATGGCGCTGCGCACCGAAGGGGCCGCCCGCTTCATCGCCATCTGGTGGTGCCTGCTGGCCTTTATCGCCTCCGGCTACGAGCACTCCATCGCCAACATGACCCTGTTCGCCCTCTCCTGGTTCGGTGCACACGCTGACACCTACACCCTGGGCGGCATCGGCCACAACCTGCTGTGGGTGACGCTGGGCAACACCGTATCCGGCGCCCTCTTCATGGGTCTGGGTTACTGGT
The DNA here is from genome assembly GCF_900156095.1 of Aeromonas sp. RU39B. Lineage (GTDB taxonomy): Bacteria > Pseudomonadota > Gammaproteobacteria > Enterobacterales > Aeromonadaceae > Aeromonas. The sequence goes on along the minus strand of NZ_FTMJ01000010.1, from coordinate 42,079 downwards.
ACGCCACGCCGAAGGCGCAGCGTCCGGTGGCATCGGCCAACGCGACTGTCGCCGCCACCCAGAACGCCTGATCCGGAGGCCACCATGGACTACCTGCCCCTCTTCTGCCAGCTCGATAACAAGCCGGTGCTGCTGGTTGGCGGCGGCGAAGCGGCCGAACGCAAGGCGCGTCTGCTGCTCGCAGCCGGCGCCCGCCTGACCTTGGTTGCGCCTATGCTGTGCCAGGCTCTGGCCGATCAGGCAGCCAGCGGCGCCATCCTCTGGCTGCCCGAGTGTTTTGTGCCCGAGCATCTGGAGGGGAAGTGGTTGGTGGTGGCCGCCACCGGTCTGCGGGATGTGGATGCGCTGGTTTATCAGAGTGCCAACTCACGCCGAATCTTCTGCAACGTGGTGGACGATACCAAGCGTTCGAGTGCCATCATGCCCTCCATCATCGATCGCTCACCACTGATGATCGCCATCTCCTCGGCCGGTACTGCGCCGGTGCTGGCACGCCTGCTGCGTGAGCGACTCGAAGCACTGCTCCCTGAACATCTGGGACGGATGGCGGCGTTTGCCGGCACCCTGCGCGAGCGGGTCAAAGCCCGTTTTGCCAGTCACGGTGAACGGCGCCGCTTCTGGGAACGGCTGCTCGGTGCCGATCGCCTCGGTCAGGCGCTGGCGCGTGGTGATCAGGCGGCGGCTAACCAGCTCGCAGACACGCTGTTTGCCAGCAATAGCGAGCTGCGGGGGGAAGTGGTGCTGGTCGGAGCCGGCCCCGGCGATCCCGGTCTGCTCACCCTGCATGCCCTGCGTCATCTACAGCAGGCCGATGTAGTGGTTTATGACCGGCTGGTCTCGGCTGAGGTGATGGCACTGGCGCGACGCGATGCCCGCCGCATCTTTGTCGGCAAGCAGGCGGGCCACCACTGCGTGCCGCAGGAGGGGATCAACCAGCTGCTGCTTGATGAAGCAAAACGGGGACAAAAGGTGGTGCGCCTCAAAGGCGGTGACCCCTTTATCTTCGGTCGCGGCGGTGAAGAGCTGGAGACCCTGCTCGGTAGTGGCGTCGGTTTTCAGGTAGTGCCCGGCATCACCGCCGCCAGCGGCTGCGCGGCCTACGCCGGTATTCCCCTCACTCACCGTGACCATGCCCAGAGCGTGCGCTTTGTGACCGCTCACGGCAAAGGGGGCGCGCTGGATCTCGACTGGCCCATGCTGGCGCGCGATCGCCAGACGCTGGTGTTCTACATGGGATTGGCCCAGTGCGGCGTGATCCGCGATCAACTGACCGCCCACGGTCGTCCCGCTGACACACCGGTGGCGCTGATCGAAAACGGGACCCGCCCCGAGCAACGGGTGATTCGCGGCACGCTCGCGCAATTACCCACGCTGGCAGAGGGCGTCGAAAGCCCGGCCCTCATCATGGTCGGCTCGGTCACCACGCTGGCCGACAAGCTCGCCTGGTTTGGCGAGGCGACGCCCGGACTCAAAGCAAGCGCCTGATAGTCATAACGCCTCCGACGGGGGCGTTTTCTTTTTGTTCTGATTGCCGCTGGACCCGCCTATCCGACAGCGCTTAAATACCATGTTCCTCCCGCCACACGAGCCAACCTGCGGAGCCACGATGACGCTTCCCATCTATCTGGTCGATGCTTTTACCGATACCCCATTTCGCGGCAATCCTGCTGCCGTCTGCATCGTCGAGACGCCGCTTGCCAGCGCCTTGATGCAGCAGATCGCCGCCGAGATGGCGGTCTCAGAGACCGCATTTCTCTGTTTAAGCGAGATGAACCTGCGCTGGTTTACCCCTCAAACCGAGGTAGCCCTGTGTGGACATGGCACGCTGGCGGTGGCCAAGGTGCTGGCCGAGCAGAATAAGCTGCAAACGGGCCAAACCCTGACCTTCGCTACCCTCTCCGGCCCCTTGTCGGTCACGGCCGAGGGCGAACGCTTTACCCTCGATTTTCCTGAAACGCTGGCACGCCCCTGCCCGCCCGACCTGCCGTTGCTGGCCGCGCTGGGAATTGAACCCGGCGCGGTGAGCCATTTCGCCATGGCCGGCCCCAAGGTGCTGATCGTGCTGGAGCAACCAGCACAGCTGCGGCAACTGGCGCCCGACATGGCTGCGTTGCGTCGCCTGCCGGGACGCGGCGTGGTGGTCAGCACCCCTTCAGATGATCCGAGCTTTGATCTGCTGTCGCGCTACTTTGCCCCCTGGGTCGGGGTGGAGGAGGACCCGGTCACCGGCTCGGCCCACTGCATGCTCTCCCCCTACTGGGGTGAGCGGCTGGCATGCCGTGAGCTGCGGGCCTGGCAGGCCTCGGCCCGTGGTGGCGCCCTGCAACTGGAGCGCCGCGCCGGCGGCCGACTGGCCATGACCGGTGCGGCGGTGATCATGCTGCGCGGTGCGCTCAGCCTGTAACGCTTACAAGCTCTGACTGCTGCGGCCGAGCTCTTTATCCAGCGCCTCGGCCAGCAGCCGAATGCCGGGACGAATAGCATCGGCCTCGATGGCGCTAAACCCCAACCGGAAGAAGTGGCGCGGCGCGGTGGCATCGAGAAAGTGGTTCACGCCGGGTTCGATCAACACGCTGCTATGGGCGGCGCGCCATGCCAGCCGCTGGGTATCCACCCCGGCGGGAGCCTCGACCCAGAAGGCGGTCGCCCGGCTGTCGTTACAGCGACACACCGGTAACTCACGCTCCAGCGCTTCGCGCAGCAGGCTCCAGCGGTAGGCGCTGTGGTCGCGGCAGCGGCGCAAGAAGCTGTCGTAGTGACCCTGCGCCAGAAAGTGGGCCATCTGATACTGGATATTGGCGGGAGGATGGCGATACATCAGGCGGCGCAGGGCGCGCAGCTCGTCGATCACCTCGGCCGGTGCCACCAGAAAACCGAGGCGCAGTCCCGGCGCCAGCGCCTTGGAGAGCGAGCTGACATAGATAACCCGGCCACCCGGATCGCTCGCCTTGAGCGCCGGGCGTGGATAGGCTTCGATGTTGGTCTCGGAGTCGAAGTCATCCTCGATGATGATCTGGTTGTGGATGATGGCGTGCTGCAGCAGCTCCTGGCGACGGGCATTGCTCATGCTGACGCCGGTCGGCGCCTGATGGCTCGGCGTCACATAGAAGTAGTCACAGGCCGCCGAGGCCGGCGTCAGAACCAGCCCTTCCTCATCGACCGGATGCGGCACGATCTCGGCCTGCTGCAAGGTAAAGGTGTTGATCGCCTCACGAAATCCCGGATTCTCCACCCCGACCCGCACACCCCGGCTCACTAGCAGCTGGGCGATCAGGCTCAGCGCATTCTGGGTGCCGAGGGTCACCAAAATCTCGTCCGAGCGAGCCAAAATGCCACGCTTGGGCAACACCCGGCTGCGCAGCTGCTCAATCAGCATGGGGCTGTCCTGATCCACCAGATCGTGCAGCCAGTGGTGGTCGCGGGCGCCACCAGTGACCCGTCGCGCCGCCTCGCGCCACTGCTCCATCGGGAAGTGAGTCACATCGGGTTGGCCATAAATGAAGGGGTAGCGGTAGTTCATCCACTGCGCCGGTTTGGTGATGGCCACCAGCTCGCTGGGGTGAAGGCGAAAACGCGCGCCCCAATCCGGTGCAGCTGCACTGTCCTGAGTACCCAATGCGATCGGCGCCTCGCCAGTGCACTCTTCCTGTGCATATTGCGGGTCAACAAAATAACCGCTGCGCGGCCGACTCACCAGATAGCCCTCATCACGCAGGCTTTCATAGACCAGAGAAACGGTATTGCGCGAAATACCGAGCTGTTCCGAGAGGCTGCGGCACGAGGGCAGCATCTCATCGGGAATGAAGCGCCCGGCCAGAATCGAGCTGACCAGCGCCTCGCGCAGCTGCTCCTGCAGCCCACGATCGGCACTGAAATCAATGAGCAGACAGTGTTCAATCATCGCCAGATCTCCCCGGAAAAACCCTGAACCTCACACTGGTGCAAATGCTGCGCCACTGCCGGTCTGACTGCCCCCATCTTCACGCTTGATTGGCTCTATCCCTCATGACTATAAGCGGGATAAAAGTGAGCGGTACGTTCTGGCATCGATTCTGCATATTGCTTATTCAGCATCAGAATAAGTGCGCTATCAATAGCGAACTTACCAAGATTTTCATCCGATCACATGGAGGTGACGTTATGCAATTGAAGAAGAAAAATTTGCACAAAGCCCTGGCCCTGCTCGGTGGTGTGGCGATGCTGTTCAGCGTCGGCGCCAAGGCGGCTGATCTGCCGGAAATCGAGAAGGCAGGCGTGCTGAAGATCGCCACCGAGGATGACTACGCGCCCTTCAACTTCATGAAGGACGGTCAGCCGGACGGCTTCCACAAAGATGTCCTTGATGAGCTTAAAACCTATGCCAAGACCTTTAAGCTCGATCAGAGCATCCTGCCATGGACGGGGTTGCTGGCCGCAGTTTCAGCTGGTCAGTATGACATCGCCATCACCGGCGCACTGGTGACCGACGAGCGCCTCAAGGTGTTTAACTTTGCCTACCCCTTCGCGTCTGCCCAGAGCTACTACGTGAAGCGTGCCGGTGATGACAGCATCAAGAGCGTGGCCGATCTGAGCGGCAAGACTCTGGGTGTGCAAGCCGGTAGCGCCCTGCTCTCCCGCCTGCCCGAGCTGAAAGCCATGCTGGCCAAAACCGGCGGCAAACTGGGTGAAGTGGTGGAGTACCAATCCTACCCGGAAGCCTATGCGGATCTGGCCAACGGTCGTCTCGACTATGTGGTTGATGCGGTCATTCCGATCAACTCCCTGGTCAAGACCCGTGCTGGCGTGTTCGAGAAGGGCCAGCCCGTTTCCGGTGGCGGCTTCGTCTGCTGGCCGATCCCCAAGAACAGCCCCAAGCTGCTTGAATACATGAACGGCTTCATGAAGCACCTCAAAGAGAGCGGCAAGCTGCACGAGCTGCAAATCAAGTGGTTTGGCGAGCCGTTTGACAACCTGCCGCAAGAGGCCATCACCACTGCGGAACAGTTCCACAAGCTGGCCGGTCTGTAATGCCATCGGGCCGGCCTGTGGGTCGGCCCCATCCTCGCTTGTCCGTTTCCGGTTCATAGCCACAAGGAGAACTCCCCCATGGATTGGAGTGCATGGAAGCAGTTGCTCGAAGGCGCCTGGACCACGCTCTGGATTTCCGGCGTGTCGATCGCCATCGGTGTGCTCACCGGTCTGCTGATCGCCATGCTGCGCCGTGCCCGCATTCCGGTCGTGGATCAGCTGCTGGCGCTGTATGTCAGTCTGGCCCGCGCCACCCCGCTGGTAACACTGGTGCTGTTTCTGTTCCTTTCGCTGCCGACTATCGGCATCCAGCTCGATCGCAACACTGCCGCGATCCTGGCGCTGACCCTCAACACCGCCGCCTTTAATGCGGAGATCTGGCGCTCGGCGCTCGACAACTTCTCGCGCGCCCAGCATGAAGCCGCCCTGTCGGTCGGTATGCCGGACTGGGTCTTCTTTCGCCGCATCATGTTGCCGCAACTTATCACCGTCAGCCTGCCAGCACTGGTCAACGAGATGTCTTCACTGATCAAGGCCAGCCCGGCCATTGCGGTCATCGGCCTGGTCGATCTCACCCGTGTGACTAACCGTATTGCCGCGGTCACCTACGATGCCCTGCCGCCGATCCTCGGCGCCGGTCTTATCTACATGGTGATCATCGCCGGACTGGTCAAGGCACAGGCCGTTGCCGAGCGGCATGCCCGCCGTCTGGCCATGTAAGGAGCCCGTCATGAGTGAATGGGAAGTTATCTGGGGAGCCCGCGACGCGTTTATCGCCGGCTTCTGGAAAACCCTGGAAATGTTCGTGCTGTCGGCCCTGATCGGATTTGCCTTCGGCGTACTGTTACTGTTTTTGCTGGAAGGCCGCCCCCATCCGGGTCGCCGTTTGACCAAGCTGCTGATCGACGCCATGCGCACGTTGCCGTTCCTGATCCTGGTCTATCTGCTCTACTACGGGCTGCCGCACTTTCGGGTGCGTCTGCCGGCCGACACGGCCGGTCTGCTGGCGCTGGCGCTCTACCACGGCGCCTACTTTGCCGAGATCCTGCGCAGCCAGCGGCTGGTGATGCCAAGCGGCTACATCGAGGCCGCCCAGGCCCACGGTTTTCGCGACGGGGTTATCTACCGGCGCATCATCCTGCCTAATGCGGTGATGACCTCGCTGCCGCTGCTCGGCAACCAGCTGATCCTGTGTCTCAAGGACACCGCCTTTTTGTGCATCATCACGGTGCGCGAAGTGACTGCCGCCGCCAACTCGGTGCAGTCGACCTATTTCATTCCGCTCAAGGCATTCGCCGTGGCGATCCTGCTCTACTGGCTGGTGACGCTGGCCATTGAGTACGGCATCCGCAAGGCCGGTGCAGTGAGCAAGAAGCGAGGATTCCAGCATGCCTGACATGCCCGCAATCACCATCAAGAACGTCTCCAAGCACTTTGATAACGTGGAGGTGCTGCGCGATATCAACCTGACGGTCAACAAGGGCGAGGTGGTCAGCATCCTCGGCTCCTCCGGCTCCGGCAAATCAACCCTGCTGCGCTGCATGAACTGGCTGGAGCAGCCGGATCGCGGCGCCATCTATCTGGGCGAGCAGCGCTTAGGTATCGACGAGCAGAGCGACAAACCAATGAGCAGCCGCCAGCTGGCGCACATGCGCGAACGGGTCGGCATGGTGTTCCAGAGCTTCAACCTCTGGCCGCATCTGACCGTACAGCAGAACGTTACCGAAGCACTGCGTTTTGTGAAGAAGGTGCCCAAGGAGAAGGCCAACGAAATAGCCCGCGCCCAACTGGAAAAGGTAGGCATGCTGGAGAAGGCCGATGTCTACCCCATCACCCTGTCGGGCGGACAGAAACAGCGAGTGGCCATCGCCCGTTCGCTGGCCATGAGCCCGGAGGTGATCCTGTTTGACGAACCCACCTCGGCGCTGGACCCGGAGCGGGTTGGCGAGGTGCTGGCGGTGATGAAGCAGCTCTCGCAGGAGGGCTACACCATGGTGGTGGTGACCCACGAAATGGACTTTGCCCGCGCCGTCTCTGATCAGGTGGTGTTCCTCGAGAAGGGTAAACTTATCGAGCAGGCACCGCCCGAGGAGTTCTTTACCAATCCCAAATCGGAGCGGGTACGCCAGTTCCTGCAAACGGTCCGTCAGTAATACACAGAGAGCAAAAAGGCACGCGACGCGTGCCTTTTTCATTTAGCGGGATTCGGCCGCCAACTCGCGATGCCGCTGCTTCCAGAGCCGCACCATGGTGTGACTGTTCACCAGCAGGAAGGTGCCTTCAATCAATGCGCCGCCCAGAGAGCCAATCACGACGTTGTGGGTGAACCAGCAGACGGTGCCAAACAGTAGCAAACCACGCATCCGCAGACCCGATTCGCGAAACAGCGCCCAAGTGCCGGTGGTGGTGCCGATGATGGTCAGCCACTGGATCGGGGCGGTGATCTTCGGAATGCCGAGCACCCAGACAATCACCAAAAACAGCAGCATCACCCAGACATTGCGGGTGCGGGTGGAGGCGAGGCTGCGCAGACCGCTGAGCCAGGCGGCCATGGCGGCGGTGGGCGAACCAAGCAGGTAGAAGTGCAGGCCGATGACCGCACAATAGAGGGTCAGAAATGCTCGCAGGCGCATGTCGCGTTTTTGCACAAACGCGCTGATGCCGATGCCGGCGGCGACCAGCCCGACCGACTGGGCCAGCGGGTTGGCAGCAAACAGGGAGGCGATAATCTCAAATGGCATGATGCTGGATGTCGTGGCTGATATACCAGCAATTGTCAGGCCGAATAATCGGCCTGACAAGAGTTTTCTAGAAATTTAAAAGAAGGTTTCAAACTGGATCGCGATCGATTGCAAACGCAGACCAGGCCTGGCGCGTCGGCATCACTTCCACCCGGTTGATATTGATGTGATCCGGCAAGCTGGCGATATAGAACATCTGTTCGGCGATGTCCTCGGCGGTGAGCGCCGTGGTGCCGCGATAGAGGCGATCGGAGGCCGCCTGATCGCCCTTGGTACGCACCAGCGTGAATTCGGTCTCGGCAATGCCGGGAGCCAAATCGGTCACACGCACACCGGTGCCCAGCAGATCGCAGCGCAGGTTGTAGCTGAACTGTTTGACGAAGGCCTTGCTGGCGCCATAGACGTGGCTGCCCGGATAGGGCCACTGACCGGCAATCGAGCCGATGTTGATGATGGAGGCGCCAGCGCCGGTGGCGATCAGCGTCGGCAGCAAGGCGTGCGTCATGGTCACCAGGCCGGTCACGTTAGTGTCGATCATGGTCTGCCAATCATCGAGCTCGACGCTCTGGGCCGGATTAGGCGACAGGGCAAGGCCGGCATTGTTGATGAGGGCACGTACCGCCTTGAACTCGGCCGGCAGGGCATCCACCACGGCCTTGACCGATGCACGATCGCGCACATCGAGCGCGGCATAGTGGACAGGCACGCTCTGGGACAGTTCATCGGCCAGAGCGCGCAGGCGATCTTCACGGCGGCCGGTGATGATGACCGACCAGCCATCCTGGGCAAAACGACGGGCGGCCGCTTGGCCAAAACCGGAGGTAGCTCCAGTGATAAAGACAATCTTGCTCATGACTCACTCCTTTGGTCACGCACGAGGCGAGGTTCGGTTCAGTGCCCCGGGTGCACAATCACCCAGAGCGCCAGGACAATCAGTAGCGGCGCCACCCAATAGTGGAGGCCACCGGTGCCGTAACGGGCAAACAGGTGCTGGCCGAGCTGGTTACCGAGCAGCGATGGCAACCACAGCATCAGGGCCAACCACGCCTGCTGCATACCAAGCAGGCCATTGCCAGCCAGTCCAAGCAGCGAGGCGCTGCTGCACAGGGCGAAAAAGACGATGGCGGTAGCGCGTTGCACCTCGGCAGGGAGCGGCTGATTGAGCAGATAAACCATCAGCGGCGGTCCACCGGCCGAGGCCGTGGTCATCGCCAGCCCGGACGCCACCCCGGCAGGAATCGCCAACCGTGGCGCGCCATTTGGCAGGCGCAGGCGGGTCAGTAGCAAGACACCGCCCAGTAGCGACAAGCCTCCCACCACCCGGCTCATCCAGATGCCCGGCACTACCTGCAACAGCCGCAGCAGCAGCGGGCGTTCGCAGCGGTGCACGGCGCCAGGCAACAGCCCCAGGCAGCAGACCAGATCGAGCAAAATGGCGGTCACCACCGCCTGCTGCACCGGCAGCAGCCGGGTCAGGCCAAGCACCATGATCACGGCATAGCCAAATCCGCTGAAGCCACGCACCGTTCCCGCCAGCAGGGCCAGCAGCACGGCGGGCAGAAAAGATGCCAGCATGGCGACTCTCCCCATTCGTCTGCCCCCACTCTATGGGCTACGCAAAGACACCTGTAGGGCCAGATGTCGCCCTCGCTCGGGACACCTGCTGGCACCATCTTTTGCCCAATCTGGCCCTAACGCCCGACGCCCACTGTTTCTAGTCTGGTGAAGAGCACCGGCAGCGCCGGAATACCCCATTCATCCAGAGGGAAGAGATGATGAATCAAGCCATCAACAAGGATGCCGTGATCAGCAACCAGTACGTCCACCAACTCGATCGCGACTATGTGTTTCACTCCTGGTCGGTGCAGGGCACCCTCAATCCGCTGGTGATCGCCGGCGGCAACGGCTGCACCCTGTTTGACTACGACGGCAAGCAGTACCTCGACTTCAGCAGCCAGCTGGTCAACACCAACATCGGCCACCAGCATCCCAAGGTCGTGGCCGCCATACAGAAGCAGGCTGGCGAACTGGCGACCATTGCCCCTGCCACCGCCAACCTGGCGCGCGGTGAAGCGGCCAAGCGCATCATTGCCCGCGCCCCGGCTAACTTCAGCAAGGTGTTTTTCACCAATGCCGGTGCCGATGCCAACGAAAACGCCATGCGCATGGCCCGCCTCTATACCGGGCGCAGCAAGATCCTGTCGGCCTACCGCTCCTATCACGGCAACACCGGTGCCGCCATCGTGGCAACCGGCGACTTCCGCCGTCTGCCTAACGAATACGCCCAGGGGCACGTGCACTTTTTCAACCCCTACCTCTATCGCTCCGAGTTTTGTGCCGCCAGTGAAGCCGAAGAGTGCGAGCGCGCACTGGCGCACCTGCGCCGCATCATCGAATGTGAAGGGCCGCACACCATCGCCGCGCTGCTGATGGAGACCGTCCCCGGCACCGCCGGCATTCTGGTGCCGCCGGCTGGCTATCTGCCGGGCGTGCGCGCTCTGTGCGACGAATTCGGTATCGTGCTGATTCTCGACGAAGTGATGGCCGGGTTCGGCCGCTGCGGCAGCTGGTTTGCCTTCGAGCAATTTGGCGTGGTGCCCGACCTCATCACTTTCGCCAAGGGGGTCAACTCCGGCTATGTACCGGCTGGCGGGGTGATCATCTCCAACCCGATTGCAGCCTATTTCAATGACCGCTACTTCCCGGGCGGCCTGACCTATTCGGGTCATCCGCTGGCGATGGCGGCCATCGTCGCCACACTGGATGCGATGGATGAGGAGCAGCTGGTTGAGAACGCGTCTGCTATCGGCAGCGAACTGCTGGGGCCGGGCCTCAAGGTGCTGGCCGAGAAGTACGCCATCGTGGGTGACGTGCGCGGTCTGGGTCTGTTCTGGGCGCTGGAGCTGGTCGCCGATGCCAGCAGCCGCAAGCCACTGCCCGCTGACAAAATGGGGCAGATCAAGAGCGCCCTGATCCAGCACGGTTTACTGCCGTTTGTGGTGGATAACCGCATCCATGTGGTGCCGCCCTGCATCGTCACCGCCGATGAGGTGAAACAGGCACTGGCGATTCTCGACCAGGTGCTTGGCCAAATCAGTCTCTAACTTTCCCCGGCCCGGTTTGCTGCATGTCGCGCAACAGCAGCCACCGGGCCGCTTTTTTACAGTATTTTTGCGCAACATAAACACCCTGTGGTGACCAGCCTTCTTACAATGGAGTGCAGATTAATTCGCCACAGGATCCCGTCATGTTCGCCTCCATTGCCCGCATCAGCATCATGCTGCTGCTCGGCTGGCTGACACTGCCTGCCAGTGCCAGTCAACCCTCTGCCCCGTTGCAGGACAATCCGGCCTGTACCGCACTGACCACGACCGATCTAAGCGCCGTGGCCGGAGTGGGCAGCCATGTCCTTTCGACCGCCAGCCAGAGCCTCAACGGCGCTCGCTACTGCGTGGTGCAGAGCCGGCTGATGCCGGCCATCACCGTCACCACCCTGCTGCCTGAAGAGGGGTGGACCGGTCGCTATATGCAGATCGGCTGCGGCGGTCTGTGCGGGATGATTGGCATGAACGTGGGGGCGGCCGCCGGCTGCGCGCCACTGACACAAAACGGCGTGGCCATGGCGGCAACCGACATGGGCCACAGCATGCAGGAGGTGGATTTTGGTAAGGATCCGCAGAAACGGCGCGACTTTGCTGACCGGGCCCAACACTTGGCAGCGGTGGCGAGCAAGGCGCTGATCCGCCAGTTCTACGGTAAGCCAGCGCGCTGGTCCTACTTCAACGGCTGCTCGGATGGCGGACGCGAGGCATTAATTGCTGCCCAGCGCTACCCGGACGATTTTAACGGCATCATTGCCGGGGCGGCCGCCATGAACTTCCTGGCGCAAAACGCCCTCTATCACGCCTGGCAGGCTCGCACCAATACCGGCAGCGACGGCCGCGCCATTCTCACCGCAGATCTGTTGCCGGTGCTGCATCAAAGCGTGGTGGCCCAGTGTGATGGGCTCGATGGCCAGAAAGACGGTCTGATCGCCGAGCCGCAGGCCTGCCACCCCGACCTGCAATCGATCCGCTGCCCAGCTGGGGAAGCGGGCAAGAACTGCCTGACTGACCTGCAGATCAAGACGGTGCAACGCCTCTATGACGGCCCGCGTGACCAGCAAAGCGGTGAGCGGATGACAGTGGGCGGCCCACTGCCGGGCTCGGAGCTCGCCTGGATTGGAGTGTTCGTGCCACGCATGGCGGACCAGCCACTGATGAGTGCCCAAGCGTCACTGGCGGTACTGCGCTATCTTGCCTTCGAACAGACCAAGCCTGATTTCAAGCTGAGCGATCTCACCTTCGACCGCGCCACGTTCGATAAGCTGCGCGCCCTGCACCCACTCTATGACGCCACCAACCCGGACCTGTCAGCCTTTGCCAAGGCCGGTGGCAAGCTTATCATCTGGCACGGGCTGGCCGATCCGCATATCTCGCCGCTCAACAGCATCGCTTATCATCAGGCGGTCGGAAAACAGATGGGCGAAGCCCAGCGCGATAGCTTCGAGCGCCTCTATCTGCTGCCAGGGGTTTACCACTGCTCGGGCGGTGAGGGGCCGAGTCTGGTCGATTTTATGACCCCGCTGATGAACTGGGTCGAGCAGGGCCGTGCTCCTGATACGGTGGTGAGTTGGCAAGCCCCCAAGGACGATCACAACGGCTTCGGCCAACCGGGCGGCATGCAGGGTAAATCCGGCAAGCCTGCAGGCAAAGCGCATGGCAAGTTGCCGCCCCCGGACGCCATGTCCGACCATCCGCTGGCGCTGCGCATCGACTCGGTGCCGCACGGCAGTGCCGGTCGCCCCGTCTACCCCTACCCTTACCGCGCCGCCTATCGCAGTGGCGATCCTGCCCAGCCCGCCAACTACCAGCGGGTCAAGGTGAGTGAGGTGCCCACTCGCTACCCCTGGCTGGGAGAGGAGTTCTTCACTCCCTACTCCGCGCTGTAACCAAGGCGCTAAAGCAAGAGGGCGGACCATCTGGTCCGCCCTCTGCGTTGATAGGTGTGCGATGTCCGTTTAGGTTGCACACTGCCCGTCATCGGCTTAATCCATCAGAGAGACGGCGGCAGCCTGACGGCCTGCCAGTCGATCATAACCGGCAGCCAGTGCCAACGCTGCCAGCGATGGCAGCAGCCAGGCCAGTCCCTGCGCACTCATCGGCAGGTTGAGGGTCCACTCCGGCAGCAGGTTTGACAGCGCCGACGACTTGATGCCGTCGATCATGCCAAACAGCAGGCTCACCAGCATGACCGGCGCGACCACGCGGCTTGTGTTGTTCCACCAGCGCAGGGTGAAGCTCAGCACCACCAGAATGATGCAGGGCGGATAGATGGCCGTCAGCACCGGGATCGACAGCTGGATCAGGTGGCTCAGACCCAGGTTGGAGACCAGGGTTGAGAAGCCGCCCAGGATAAACACCAGGGTGCGATAGGAGAACGGCAAGTGGTGGGAGAAGAACTCGGCGCAAGCGCAAGTCAGACCCACAGCGGTCACCATGCAGGCGATGAAGATCAGCATGCCAAGGAAGCCGCTACCCATGTTGCCAAAGGTGTGCTGCACGTAAGCGTGCAGGATTTCAGCACCGTTTTGCGCAGTCGGTACCAGCTCACCGCTGACCGAGCCAAGGCGGAACAGGCTCAGATAAACTAGGGTCAGACCAATACCGGCAATCACTCCGGCCATGATGGTGTAGCGAGTCAGCAAACCGGCACTCTCGACGCCACGGGAGCGGGCGGCATTAACGATAACGATGCCAAACACCATGGCCCCCAGCGTGTCCATGGTCAGATAACCGTTCACGAAACCACTTGAGAAGGGGATCTGCTGATAGACCTCGGTGGCGGGAATGGCATGGCCAGCCGGCCACAACACGGCAGCGATACCCAGTGCTGCCAGCGCCAGAATCTTGATCGGAGCCAGCACGTGACCCACGGTGTCGAGCAGACGACCCGGATAGAGAGAGATAGCAATGACCAGCGCGAAATAGATCAGGCTATAGACCAGCAGCGGGGTGGCACTGTGACCAAACAGCGGCGCCAGACCCACCTCGAACGAGACAGTCGCGGTGCGCGGAGTGGCAAACAGGGGACCGACGGCCAGATAGCAGACCATCGCCAGCAGCACGCCAGCTTTCTTGCCAATCGGCTGGCTCAGGGCATCAATGCCGCCACCGACACGGGCCAGTGCCACCACGGTCATCACCGGCAGACCCACGGCAGTCAGCAAAAAGCCCAGCGCCGCAGTCCAGACGTTTTCGCCCGCTTGCAGACCAACGATCGGCGGGAAAATGATGTTGCCCGCCCCCACAAACAGCGCAAAGGTCATGAACCCTAACGCCACGATGTCTTTGGAAGTTAAGTGTTTTTTCAGCATGGATGTGTGGTGCCTGTCTAAAGCCTTGAACAGGAGAAAACACTCTTGGACAAACAACCTACAGAAGGATTAATAGGCAGAATGACAAGGTGCTACTCTTTTTGTTTTTATTTTGCCGATATCACGGCGGGGGCCAAGTAAACAGGTTATGTCGTTACAAGGCAAGAGCAGAACAACAAGCTAAAATTTATGACTGTAAATTATAAAAAAACCAGTTTCATAAACTGGTTTTTTCTTTAAAGGCCAAAAAATAAACCAAGACTCTTGGGAGACCTTATTGTCACTACGCCATCACGACGGATAACCCGCTACCAATACACACTGATTCCGTGGCCACTCGACATCGCAGCTCCGGCGCACAAGGGTGAACACTCACCCCGCAATGTCTGACGGGCCGATCGCATTTTCAGAATGCTGTTTAGTAAAATTATCCTTGTTCAGGATCAATACGTTATAAGACGTATCCCCTTTCCACCAATCTGGGTGGAACTCCCCCCCACTCCCTGTGAGCCCACCCGCCGATCCCTTACACTATCTTTTCTAGCAATAACAATTATTCACATTCACTTTCAGGTGGTCCCCATGCTGACTCTGCTTCGACAATGTAATGCCCTGCTCGACAAACCAGATCTGGCCAAACTGCTGCTGCGTATCACGCTGGGCGGATTGCTGTTCTTCCACGGCTGGCACAAGGTGCTGGCAGGCACCGGTGCTATTCAGGGCATGCTCGAAGCACAAGGGGTACCGGGCTTTATTGGTTACGGCGTACTGATCGGTGAAGTGGTTGCCCCGATCCTGCTGGTGCTGGGTATCCTCTGCCGCCTGTCGGCGCTGAGCATTTTCTTCACCATGATCGTGGCCTGGCTGCTGGTCGGCACCGGCAAGACCTTCACTCTCACCCCGGTCGGTGCCTGGGGTATCGAAGATCTGGTCTATTACGCGATGGCCGCGCTAACCGTGATGCTGCTCGGCTGCGGTCGTTACTCGGTGATGAGCAACCCCGAGTGGCGCTAACTGCCCCCCAGATACAAAGCAAAAACCGGCCGCTTGGCCGGTTTTTGTTTTTCCGTCGCGGCAATTACTCCGCCGGCTTGTGTTTGCGCGAGGCCTTCCTTTCCAAAAACGCGATCATCTTGCCGGCCACGTCTTTGCCGGAGGCTCCTTCCACCCCCTGCAAACCCGGTGATGAGTTGACTTCGAGCACCAGCGGACCGCGGGCGCTGCGCAGGATATCAACACCGGCCACATCGAGACCCACAATCTTGGCGGCCTGTAGCGCGGTGTCACGCTCCTGGTCGGTAATCTCAATCGCCTCGGCCGAGCCGCCCCGGTGCAGGTTGGAGCGAAACTCCCCCTCTTGGGCCTGACGGCGCATCGCGGCCACCACCTTGCCGCCCACCACCACGCAGCGAATATCGGCCCCGTTGGCTTCACGGATATACTCCTGCACCAGAATATTGTTGTTGGTCTGGATAAAGGCTTCAATGACGCTCTCGGCCGCCTTCTCGGTCTCGCACAGCACCACACCCACCCCCTGGGTCCCCTCCAGCAGTTTCACCACCAACGGCGCACCGCCGACCATCTTGATAAGGTCCGGCACATCACGGGTGCTGTGGGCATAACCGGTGATCGGCAGGCCCAGCCCGTGGCGGGACAGCAGTTGCAGGGCGCGCAGCTTGTCCCGCGAGCGGGAGATCCCGACCGAGCTGTTGAGCGCCAGCGTCCCCATCATCTCGAACTGGCGCAGCACGGCGGTGCCGTAAGCGGTGATGCTGGCGCCGATGCGCGGGATCACCGCGTCATAGGTGCCAAGCTCCAGCCCCTCGTAGTGGATGGAGGGGCAGTGGGAGGCGATATTCATGTAACAGCGCAAGGTATCGAGCACCTCGACCCGGTGACCGCGTGTTTCAGCGGTCTCCACCAGACGGCGGGTTGAGTAGTTGTTGGGTTCACGGGAGAGAATGGCAATCTTCATGGCAGTGCGGCCGAATTAACGGAGAGTGTGCACAGGGTGCCACGTTCATATGACAACACCAATCGGTGTGCAGCATAAATGCGGTAAAAGCCCTCTCAGTGCCGGCCGCGCAGGCTCTGTTGCAGGGTCAGCAGGCAAGCAACCTCCTGCAGCCGGCGCCGGGTGACCGCCTGCCACTCACTGCGCCAGGGGGCGAGCAAGGTCAGCGCGATGCAGTGGCGATAGAGGGCGCCGCTACGCTGCCAGCGCCAGCTCTGTCCGTCGGCGTGATAGGTGAGCCACTCGCAATTGCCGCTGCGATCGAGCTCAAGCCGACGCTCGCCACGCAGGTGCAGGCAGAGCCCCTTGCGCTCCACGCCGGGGCCGGCGTATTTGTTGAGCCAGAGCGTCAGCGGCACGCCGGCGGCAGTGCCATGCAGGCAGGCTTGCCCTTCGGCGCTGTGCAGATCGCCCACGCAAATCGGGTTGCCGAGCCGGTCACACACATCACGTGCTTGCAGTGTCAGGGCCGTATCGCCCCCGAGCGCCGCCAGCAGCTCGCGTAGCATCGCCAGCAGATGGGTACCGATATCGAGAATCACCCCGTCGGGGTGGCGAAACTCGCGGCGATCCGGCTCGCCGGTGGCAAAGTTGAGCGCAATCGGATGGCCCGCCGCATCGAAACCGGAGGGCTCGAGCAGAAAACCTTCCAACCGCTCGATATCCGCCAGCGTCACCGCGGGCGGGACGGGTAGAGAAGCAGATTCGCTGTGCCATTCATTGCCCAGCTGACCATGCAGCCACTCTTGCACGGCGCTGCGCGCCATCCAGTGATCGAGAGCCAGCAGCCGACCGGCCGCGCGCTCGTCATTGAGCAGCGCCAACAACTGCTGTTGCTGGGCCAGGGTCGCCACCACCGGTTTTTCCACCAGAATGCCAGGGACTGCGCTGGCCAGTGCCGCTTCCAGCGTTGGCAGATGCAGTAGCGACGGGGTGGCGATCACCAGCCGGTCCAGCGGCTCGGCCAGTAACGCGGCCAGCGAGGGCATGGGGCGCACACCGGGCAGTACACGCGCCGGATCGAAACCGCTCAAGGTCAGCGCCGGCGCCAGCTCCCGCAGCGCCGGCAGATAGGCGGTCTCGACCACACTGCCGAGACCCACAAACCCGATATGCATGGTTATGCTCCCAGATTGGGCGCCAACCAGCGCTCGGCCTCTTCCAGACTCATGCCCTTGCGCGCCGCATAATCTTCCAGCTGGTCGCGCTGGATCTGGGCCACCGCGAAATAGCGGCTGTCCGGATGGGAGAAGTACCAACCCGATACCGCCGCTCCCGGCCACATGGCGTAAGAGTCGGTCAGGCGCATGCCGATCTTCTCCTCCACCCCGAGCAGCCGCCAGATGGGCGCTTTTTCGCTGTGCTCCGGGCAGGCCGGATAACCGGGCGCCGGGCGGATGCCCTGATAGTTTTCGCGGATCAGCTCATCGTTGGAGAGATTCTCATCCGCCGCATAACCCCAGTGCACCTTGCGCACCTGCTCGTGCAGATATTCGGCAAACGCCTCGGCCAGCCGGTCACACACCGCCTGTACCAGAATTGCGTTGTAATCGTCATGCTCGGCCTTGTAAGCCTTGGCCACCTCGTCCTCGCCAATGCCCCCGGTCACCGCGAAGGCGCCCACCCAGTCGGCGACACCACTCTCTTTCGGGGCCACATAGTCGGCCAGGCAGTAGTTGGGGAAATCTTTCTTCTCGCTCTGCTGGCGCAGGTGGTGCAGGGTTTCGATCACCTGCTGGCGCGACTCGTCGGCATACACCTCAATGCTGTCACCCACCGCATTGGCCGGGAACAGGCCAAAGATACCGGCGCAGCGGATCGGCCCATCGGCTTCGAGCCGGTCGAGCAGGGCCAGCGCATCGGCATAGAGACGCGTGGCCTCTTCGCCCACCACCTCATCTTCGAGGATGCGCGGGAATTTACCGGCCAGCTCCCAGCTCAGGAAAAACGGCGTCCAGTCAATGTAGCGGCGCAAGGTGGCGATCGGCATGTTGTCGATCACCTGTACGCCGCTCTGCTTGGGCTGCGGCGGCTGATAATTGGCCCAGTCGAGCTGATGCTTGTTGGCGCGGGCGGCGGCCAGCGACACCGGCGGTGTGCGCGGCTGCTTGCGCGCGTGCTGCTCGCGCACCACCTCGTACTCTTTGCGCAGGCGCTCGACAAATGCCGGCTTGAGATCCTCACTGAGCAAACTCTGCGCGACCCCGACCGCACGGGAGGCATTCGAGACATACACCACCGGCTCGGAGTAGTTCTGCTCGATCTTGACCGCAGTGTGCGCTTTGGAGGTGGTCGCACCGCCAATCAGCAGCGGCAGCTTGAAGCCCTGACGCTCCATCTCTTTGGCCACGTGCACCATCTCGTCGAGGGACGGAGTGATCAGGCCCGACAGGCCGATGATGTCGGCACCGACTTCCCGCGCTGTCTTGAGAATGGTCTCGGCAGGCACCATCACGCCGAGATCGACGATCTCGTAGTTGTTACAGGCGAGCACCACGCCGACGATGTTCTTGCCGATGTCGTGCACATCGCCCTTCACGGTGGCGAGCACAATCTTGCCGTTGCTGGTGCCGCCGGATTTCTCTGCCTCGATGTAAGGTTGCAGATAGGCCACCGCCCGCTTCATGACCCGCGCCGATTTCACCACCTGCGGCAGGAACATCTTGCCGGTGCCAAACAGGTCACCAACCACGTTCATGCCGTCCATCAACGGCCCTTCGATGACGTGCAGCGGCCGCTCGGCCTGGGCGCGCGCCTCTTCGGTGTCCTCTTCGATAAAGTCGGTAATGCCTTTGACCAGCGCATGTTCAAGACGCTTGCCAACCGGCCAGCTGCGCCACTCCTGCTCACGCGGATCGGCCGCTTCGGCGCCGCCCCCGCGATACTTCTCGGCGATCGCCAGCAGCTCTTCGGTGGCGCCGGAGTGGGTGTTGAGCACCACGGCCTCCACCTTCTCTTTGAGCTCAGGCGGGATCTCTTCATAGATAGCGAGCTGACCGGCGTTGACGATCCCCATGTCCATACCGTTCTTGATGGCGTGGTAGAGGAACACGGCGTGGATCGCCTCGCGCACCGGCTCGTTCCCGCGAAAGGAGAACGAGACGTTGGAAACGCCGCCCGAGATCATGGCGTGCGGCAGGGTCTCCTTGATGTCCTTCACCGCTTCGATGAAGTCCACCGCGTAGTTGTTGTGCTCATCGATGCCGGTCGCCACCGCAAAGATGTTGGGGTCAAAAATGATGTCTTCCGGCGGGAAACCCACCTGTTCGACCAGAATGCGGTAGGCACGCTGGCAGATCTCGGTCTTGCGCGCCCGGGTATCGGCTTGCCCCACCTCGTCAAACGCCATGACGATGACGGCGGCGCCGTAGCGGCGGATAAGGCGGGCCTGAGCGATAAACTTCTCCTCGCCCTCCTTCATGGAGATGGAGTTGACGATCCCCTTGCCCTGCACGCACTTGAGGCCAGCTTCCAGCACTTCCCACTTGGAAGAGTCGATCATCACCGGCACCCGGGCGATGTCCGGCTCGGCGGCGATCAGGTTGAGGAATCGCACCATCGCCTTCTCGGCGTCGAGCATCCCCTCGTCCATGTTGATATCGATGATCTGGGCGCCACTCTCCACCTGCTGCTTGGCCACCTCGAGGGCTTCGTCGTAAAGCTCCTCTTTGATCAGGCGCTTAAAGCGCGCCGAGCCGGTGACGTTGGTCCGCTCACCGACGTTGACGAACATGGAGTCGGCATCGATGGTCAACGGCTCGAGACCGGAGAGGCGACATGCGACAGGGAGTGTCGGCAACGGGCGTGGCGCCAGATCGGCCACCGCCTCGGCAATGGCACGAATATGGGCCGGGGTGGTACCGCAACACCCCCCCACCAGGTTAAGAAAGCCACTCTGGCCCCACTCGCGAATATGGCTCGCCATCTCGGCAGCATCCAGATCGTATTCACCAAAGGCGTTGGGCAGACCGGCGTTGGGGTGGGCGCTGACGTTGCATTCGCAGATACGCGACAGCTCGGCGACATATTGACGCAGCTCATCCGGGCCCAGCGCGCAGTTCAGGCCAAACGAGATCGGTTTGACGTGGCGCAGGGCGTTATAGAAGGCTTCGGTGGTCTGGCCGGACAGGGTGCGGCCGGAGGCGTCGGTGATGGTCCCGGAGATCATCACCGGCAGGCGCAGCTGCATGTCATCAAACACCGACTCGACGGCGAAGGCGGCCGCCTTGGCGTTGAGGGTATCGAAAATAGTCTCGATCAGGATGAGATCCGAGCCCCCTTCAATCAGGGCGCGGGTTGACTCACGATAGGCGGTCACCAGCTCGTCAAAGTTGACGTTACGCTTGCCCGGATCGTTAACGTCCGGCGAAATCGACGCGGTACGGTTGGTCGGACCCAGCACCCCGGCTACAAAGCGCGGCTTGTGCGGCTCTTTGGCGGTCCACTCGTCGGCAACCGCGCGGGCCAGCCGCGCCGCTTCACGGTTGATCTCGGCCGACAGGGACTCCATGCGGTAGTCCGCCATGGCGATGGTGGTGGCGTTGAAGGTGTTGGTTTCGAGAATGTCGGCGCCCGCTTCACAGTAGGCATCGTGGATAGCGCGGATCACCTCCGGCTTGGTCAACACCAGCAGGTCGTTGTTACCCTTGAGATCGCTCGGCCAGTCGGCAAAACGGGCTCCCCGGTAGTCGGCTTCGGCCAGCCTGTAACCCTGAATCATGGTGCCCATGCCACCATCGATAATCAGGATCCGCTTGGCAAGATGCGCCTCCAGACTCTGTTGTGTTTGCGCCACGACACTCTCCTTTCGTTTTCATTCCGTACAGCGTGCGCTCATCCTAGCAGCAATTTGGCGAGAATAGAAATCTAGCCGTCTATCTGTCTATCTTTGCAAGCGCGCCGGATAAAATAGGTGATGATGAAAATAACTCCCGATAGTACCCTAGGCGAGCCCTGAAAGAGGCTAACACTGCTTGCCGTCACACCATCGAGACACGATAACAATGAACGTTTATTACACGCTCTGTTTTCTGGCTGCGCTGGCGATCCTGATTGCCTTCGCCAACCAGTATGTCATTCGGATTCAAACCACCATCGCCATTACCGCTGGCTCCATGCTGCTCTCTGTGCTGATCGTTCTGTTCGGCAAGATGGGCTGGTTCAATCTCGAGCCCATCGCTGTTCATGTGATGGAGAGCATCGATTTTGAAAACTTCCTGCTCAAAGGCATTCTCGGCTTCCTGCTGTTTGCAGGCGGGATCGGCATCAAACTGCCAGCCCTGCGCGATCAGAAGTGGGAAATCGCCATCATGGCGGTGGTCTCAACCCTGCTCTCGACCTTCATTGTCGGTTTCGGTTTCTGGTGGCTGGCCGGCCTGTTTGGCTGGGACATTCCGCTGGTCTACTGCATGTTGTTTGGCGCCCTGATCTCCCCGACCGACCCGATTGCGGTGCTGGCCATCGTCAAGAAACTCAAGGCGCCGCCCCAAATTGCCATCCAGATCGAAGGGGAGTCGCTGTTCAACGACGGTGTGGGTCTGGTGATTTTCGCCACCGTGTTTGCCGTTGCCTTCGGCGGTGTCGAACCGACCTTTGGCAGCGTAGCCGGCCTGTTCCTGCATGAAGCGCTCGGTGGCATCCTGTTTGGTGCTGTGCTGGGTGTGATTGCCCATTACATGATTAGCGCCACCGATGACCACGCCCTCGAACTGCTGCTGACGCTGTGCATTCCGACCGCCGGCTTTGCTCTGGCCAACATGCTGGGTGTCTCGGGTGCTCTGGCGATGGTGGTCACCGGCATCATGGTCGGTAACTGGACTCGTCATAAAGGATTCTCCGAGCAGAGCCAGCACAATCTGGATCACTTCTGGGAGCTGATGGACCAGTTCCTCAACGCCCTGCTGTTCCTGCTGATCGGTCTGGCCGTGGTGTTGATGCGCCTCGATGTGCACGACTGGGTGCTGCTGATCATCGCCGTACCGCTCTGCCTGGTCGCTCGCTTTCTCAGCGTATCTGCGCCCTATGTGGTGTTTCGCCGCTTCCGCACCTACAACACCTACTCGGTGCGCATCCTGACCTGGGGCGGCCTGCGTGGCGGTCTGGCGATGGCGATGGCACTGGCACTGCCGGCTGGCAAGATGATGCTACCGGAGCATGGGGTGGATCTGCGCCAAGTCATTCTGGTGATGACCTACGCCGTGGTGATGTTCTCCATCGTGATTCAGGGGATGACCATCACCCCCATGATTCAGCGGGCCAAACAGCTCAACGGCGAATACTGATACGACAAGGGCGGCCACTGGCCGCCCTTCTTCTTGGCATGATCCGCGCCGACTACGTCACTGCTGCCGCACCAACTGCAACCAGGGCAACGCCGGGTCGCCCTGGGTAATAAAATCCGGGTTCATCAGGCTTTCACGCCGGTTATAGGTCAGTGGCTGCTGGGAAAGAGTACGGATGACGCCTCCGGCCTCCTCAACAATGCACTGGGCTGCGGCGGTATCCCACTCACCGGTCGGCCCCAGCCGCACATAGCAATCGGCGCGGCCTTCAGCGACCAGACAGGATTTGAGCGAACTCGACCCGCAGACCAGCCACTCGTAGCGGCACTCATCGCTGAGGGTCGCCCCAAGCGCAGCCAGATCCTGATGACGGCTGACCGCCACCGTCAGGGCCGAGGGACGCAAGTCGTGACGACGCACCTGCAGCGGTCGGCTTACCCCTTGCTGCTCGCAAAAAGCGCCACCCCCACGCACCGCCCGATACAGCCGGTCGCTGTGCGGTGTATAGACCACCCCGAGCACCGGCTGATGATCGACCACCAGCGCAATCAGAGTGGCGTAATCACTGCTACCGGTGATGAACTCGCCAGTGCCATCGAGCGGGTCCACCAGCCAGTAGTGCGACCAGCCGGCACGCTCGGCCAAGCTGGGTTGCTCGCCCTCTTCGGTCAACACCGGCCAGTGAGGCGTTAGCTCGCCCAGCGCCTGCTTGAGAAAGGCGTCCACCGCCAGATCGGCGCTGGTGACAGGGGAGAGATCGGCCTTGGTGCACTGTTCAAACTGCCCATGCCGGCGAAATTCCAGCAGCATCTGACCGGCACGGCGCGCCAGCGCGCAGACCGCCGGTAGCAGTGTAGCCGGATGAGGGTTCATAATGCGGACTCCTCGGACAGCCACTTTTGCGCCAGGAACAGGGCGCTCAGGCTGCGCGATTCGGTAAAGTCAGGGCGCGCCAGCAGCGCATCGATATCACTCAACGGCCAGGGAATCACATCAAGCGGCTCTGGCTCATCCCCTTCGCGCTGCTCCGGATAGAGGTCGCGGGCCAGCAGGATATCCATCCGGCTCGAAAAATAGCCGGGTGCCAGCGACACCTGTTTAAGTGGAATCAGTTCACGAGCGGCAAAGCCCGCCTCTTCCATCAACTCGCGGTTGCCCGCCTCGAAAATATCTTCGCCCGGATCGATCAACCCTTTGGGGAATCCCAGCTCGTAGCTGTGGGTGCCGGCGGCGTATTCGCGGATCAGCAGCAGCGTGTCGGCGTCCAGCATGGGAACCACCATCACAGCGCCCCGGTTGCCGCCGCGCATCCGTTCATAGAGACGCTCTTCGCCGTTGGAGAACTTGAGATGGAGCGACTCCACCTTGAACAGGCGGCTCTCTGCGACCAGTTCGGCCTTGAGTATTTCAGGTTTGACTTTATCGTGGTCCATGACGGGTCACTGGGCTGGAATCCTTGACCCAAGAGTAAACGACTCGGCACGGCTCGGCTATCAACGGATGCTCACCTACCACCATAGGGTGAGTACAAAACGGCAGCATCATAGGGATGTCATCAAGGACATCCACTTCGGGAGGTCTCATGTTCACACTCTATATCGGTAACCAGAACTACTCGTCCTGGTCGCTGCGCCCCTGGATTTTGCTCAAGCACTTCGCGATTCCCTTCTCGACCGTGAAAGTATCCCTGACCGGTCAGGGCGTTTCGGCGCGCCATCAGGGCTACTCCGCCAGTGGTCTGGTTCCTTGTCTGCATGACGGCCCGCTGCAGGTGTGGGACAGTCTCGCCATCGCCGAATATCTGGCCGAACGCCACCCCGAGATGTGGCCCGAGCAGGTTGAGCTACGCGCCCGGGCCCGCAGCATCAGCGCTGAAATGCACTCTGGCTTTACCGCCCTGCGCAGCCAGCTGCCGATGAACATCCGCTTGCGTCTGAATGGGGCGCCAGCCGATGCCGCGCTGACCCGCGATCTGGAGCGGATCTTCACCCTCTGGCGCGAGGCGCAGGCCATGGCCGAATCCGGCCCCTATCTGTTTGGCCCCTTCTCGATTGCCGATGCCATGTTTGCCCCTGTGGTGTGGCGTCTGCACAGCTATCAGGTGGCCATACCGGAGGATCTCAAACCCTACATGAAGACCATGCTGCGCCATCCGGCCATGCAGGAGTGGGAACAGGCCGCACTGGCTGAAACCGAGCGCCTTGGCAATGATGACGAGCTGATCGCCCGCTTCGGCGGCATGCGGGGGTAATCTGCCGCGGGGCGGTGCAGCTGATATACTGCCCGCCCCACTCAAGGAGCGCTGCATGACCCACCCCCTGCCCTGGCACGCCATCGATACCGTGTTGCTCGACATGGATGGCACCCTGATCGATCTCCATTTCGACAACCACCTGTGGCTGACTCTGGTCCCCGAGCGTTATGCCCGCCTGCACGGTCTGACAGCAGATGAGGCAAAGCGGCGCATCGATGCCCATTACGGCGCCGTGGCCGGCACCCTGAATTGGTATTGCGTGGATTACTGGAGCGAGACGCTGGGGCTGGATATACGGGCGCTAAAGCAGGAGATCCTCGAGAAAATCCGCTGGCGCCCCAACGTCATCCCGTTTCTCGAGGCACTGAAAGCCGCCGGCAAGCAGCGCATCCTGTTTACCAACGCCCATCCGGCCAGTCTGGAGGTCAAGGTACCGAGGCTCGGGCTCGATGCCCACCTCGATCGCATCGTCAGCACCCACGAACTGGGCTGGTCGAAAGAGAGCCAGCGCAGCTGGCAGGCGCTGGCCGCGCGGGTGGCGTTTGACCCGACGCGCACCCTGTTTATTGATGACAGCGAGCGGATTCTGGCGGCCTCTGCCGAGTTTGGCGTAGCCTACCAGCTCGGCATTCGTCACCCGGATAGTGGCAATCCGCCGCTCACCTTCACCCGCTTCCCGGCGCTGGACGATTACGCCGACCTGCTGCCGCTTAGGCTCTGACACCGGCGCGGTCAGAAGTCACCGCAAGCTCTGCATCAGCTGCTGACCCGCGCACAGTGATCCATGCAGCGGCTCCCCTCTGGTATACTCACTGACCCGTACCGGGAGATATCAGGAGAGCTGCGATGCAACAGGAGAACCCCGAATCTGTTCGCCTGGACAAGTGGCTGTGGGCGGCCCGCTTCTACAAGGCCCGCAGCACCGCCCGCGAGATGATTGAAGGTGGCAAGGTGCACTACAACGGCCAGCGCAGCAAACCCAGCAAGGTGGTCGAGGTGGGTGCACTGATCCGCTTCTGGCAGGGCCACGACGAGCGCGAGGTGGAGGTGCTGGCGATTACCGCCCTGCGCCGCGGCGCCCCGGAGGCACAACTGCTCTACCGCGAGACCGAGGCCAGCCTCAAGCGCAAGGCCGCAAACGCCGAAGCGCGCCGCCTCGGCAGCCAGTTTGCCCCCAGTCCCGAACGCCGCCCTGACAAGCAGGAGCGCCGCCTGCTGATCCGGGCCAAACAGTACTGACTCTTTTTCTTGCCGACTGCCCTTCGCGGCCGGCCATCACTGGAAAACAACATGAGCCAAGATCTACTCCATCGCTACCTGTTTGAAGAGTACGAAGTGCGTGGCGAGCTGGTACAACTTGACCAGACCTATCGCCACATCGTGGACGCCCAGAGCTATCCGCTGCAGGTACAGACCCTGCTTGGCGAGCTGCTGGTTGCCACCAGCCTGCTGACCGCCACCCTCAAGTTTGAGGGCTCCATCACCGTCCAGCTGCAAGGCGACGGTCCGGTCAAAATGGCGGTCATCAATGGCGATCACAACCAGCAACTGCGCGGTGTAGCCCGTTTTGAGGGCGAACTGCCGAGCAGCAGCAACCTCAAGGATCTGGTGGGTAACGGCCAACTGGTCATCACCATCAGTCCGGAGCAGGGTGAGCGCTATCAGGGCATCATCGCCCTGTCGTCCGACACGCTGGCTGGTTGTCTGGAAGCTTATTTCGCCCAGTCCGAACAGTTGCCAACCCGGCTCTGGATCCGCACCGGTATGGTGGAAGGCGAGCCCAAGGCGGCCGGCATCATGGTGCAGGCACTGCCCGCCCAGAGCGAAGATCACGAAGCCGATTTTGAGCATCTGGTAAAGCTGACCGAGACCATAAAGGACGAGGAGCTGTTCACCCTGCCGGCGGTCGATATCCTTTATCGCCTCTACCACCAGGACGAGGTGCGGGTGTTCGAGCCGCAGGCGGTGGCATTTCGCTGCACCTGCTCCCGGGAGCGCTGCGAGCATGCCCTGCTGCAGGTCGGCCGGGACGAGGCGCTGTCGATTGTGCTGGAGCAAGGCGGGATCGATATGCACTGCGATTACTGCGGCAGCCACTATCTGTTTGATGGCAGCGATGTTGAAAGCCTGTTTAATATCACTCCACCAAGTGATACAAATAAGTTACATTGATGTGTAGTTTAAAGGCGGGGTAACCCGCCTTTAACTTTATAACTAAAAAAAAACCCTACTTTTAAAAGTTTGATGCCCGTCGCTTATTTCTACCACCTAGGTGGTAGGATGACGGTCAGATAGAACCTACCAACCTCTGAACCCAGGAGAAAAAAATGACAGTCGTGGCTGAACATACCCTGGCCCAACAACTGGGACTGGACCGTTACGGTATCCATAATGCGAGCGACGTGGTACGTAATCCCTCCTACGAACAGCTGTTTGCCGAAGAGACCCGTGCGGACCTCGAAGGTTATGAACGTGGCGTGGTGACCGAACTCGGTGCCGTTAACGTCAATACCGGTATCTTCACCGGTCGCTCTCCGAAAGATAAATACATCGTCAAAGATGCCACCACCAAGGACACCGTATGGTGGTCCGATCAAGGCAAGAACGACAACAAGGCCATCAGCCCGGAAGTGTGGGCACACTTGAAGTTGCTGGTTACCAAACAACTCTCCAACAAGCGCCTGTTTGTCGTTGACGGCTTCTGCGGTGCCAACCCGGATACCCGTCTGGCCGTGCGTATCATTACCGAAGTCGCCTGGCAGGCTCACTTCGTGAAGAACATGTTCATTCGTCCGAGCGACGAGGAGCTCAAGAGCTTCAAGCCCGATTTCGTGGTGATGAACGGTGCCAAGTGCACCAACCCGCAGTGGGAAGAGCAGGGCCTCAACTCCGAGAACTTCGTGGCATTCAACATGACCGAGCGCATGCAGCTCATCGGCGGCACCTGGTACGGTGGCGAGATGAAGAAGGGTATGTTCTCCATGATGAACTACTTCCTGCCCCTGCGCGGCATTGCCTCCATGCACTGCTCTGCCAACGTGGGTAAAGATGGCGACGTGGCGATCTTCTTCGGCCTCTCCGGCACCGGCAAGACCACTCTCTCCACCGATCCGAAGCGCGCCCTGATTGGCGATGACGAACACGGCTGGGATGATGATGGTGTCTTCAACTTCGAAGGCGGCTGCTATGCCAAGACCATCAAGCTCTCCAAGGAAGCCGAGCCGGACATCTACAACGCCATTCGTCGTGATGCCCTGCTGGAAAACGTGACCGTGGCGGCCGATGGCACCATCGATTTTGACGATGGCTCCAAGACCGAGAACACCCGGGTCTCCTACCCCATCTATCACATCGAAAATATCGTCAAGCCGGTCTCCAAGGCAGGTCACGCCACCAAGGTGATCTTCCTGACCGCCGATGCCTTCGGTGTGCTGCCCCCGGTCTCCAAACTGACCAAGGAGCAGACCAAGTATCACTTCCTGTCCGGTTTCACTGCCAAGCTGGCGGGGACTGAACGCGGCATTACCGAGCCGACCCCAACCTTCTCCTCCTGCTTTGGCGCAGCGTTCCTGACCCTGCACCCGACCAAGTACGGTGAAGAGCTGGTCAAGCGGATGGAAGCCTCGGGCGCCGAAGCCTATCTGGTCAACACCGGCTGGAACGGCACCGGCAAGCGCATCTCGATCAAGGACACCCGCGGCATCATTGATGCCATTCTGGATGGTTCCATCGAGACGGCACCGACCAAGGTCCTGCCAGTATTCAATCTGGAAGTGCCGACCGAGCTGCCGGGCGTGAACCCCGCCATCCTCGATCCGCGCGACACCTATGCCGAGCCGGCCCAATGGGACGCCAAGGCAGAGGATTTGGCTGGCCGCTTCATCAAGAACTTTGAACGCTTCACCGACAACGATGAAGGCAAGCGCCTGGTGGCTGCCGGTCCCCAGCTCTGATTGATGCTCCCTGTGATAGCTTAGCGGGCCTTCGGGCCCGCTTTTTCATGGTCGCGCCAAGGTTCACAGGAGCGCCTTGAGGGGTAATAATGCTCCCCACCTCTCTTCGGATGGACCCTATGAAAACCCCACTGATTACCCGCGAGGGATACAACGCCCTTAAGGAAGAGCTCGATCAGCTGTGGCGAGTCGAGCGTCCCGAAACGACCCGCAAGGTGGCTTGGGCGGCCAGCCTCGGTGATCGCAGCGAAAACGCCGATTACCAGTACAACAAAAAACGCCTGCGCGAAATTGATCGGCGCGTGCGCTATTTGCGCAATTGCTTGGAAAACCTCAAAATTGTCGACCATTCACCGACTCAGGACGGCAAAGTCTTCTTCGGTGCCTGGGTCGATATCGAGAACGATGACGGCGAGCAGATGTCCTTTCGGATCGTCGGCTACGACGAAATTTTCGGCCGCAAGGACTACATCTCCATCGACTCGCCCATGGCTCGCGCCCTTTTGAAAAAAGAGGTCGATGACGAAGTTATCGTCCACACGCCAGCGGGCGAAGCCGTCTGGTACGTCAACGCGATCCGCTATAGCCAGCCCTGACAGCAGCAAGAGACTCATGAACAGTATTGAAAAACAGATTGCCGGCGAGCTAAACGCCCGCCCGGAGCAGGTGACAGCCGCCATCCGACTGCTTGACGAGGGGGCAACCGTTCCCTTTATCGCCCGTTACCGTAAAGAGGTGACCGGTGGACTGGATGACACCCAGCTGCGTAACCTGGAAAGCCGCCTCGGTTATCTGCGCGAGCTCGAAGACCGCCGGCAGGTGATCCTGCGCTCCATCGAAGAGCAGGGCAAACTGACCGCCGAGCTGGCGCGCGATATCCACGAGGCCGACAGCAAAACCCGCCTCGAGGATCTCTATCTTCCCTACAAGCCGAAGCGCCGCACCAAGGGCCAGATGGCCATCGAGGCCGGGCTCGAGCCACTGGCCGATGCCCTGCTGGCCGATCCCATGCTGGACCCGGAGCATACGGCCGAGGGTTATCTCAATGCCGACGCCGGCTTTGCCGATAGCAAGGCGGTGCTCGACGGCGCCCGTTACATCCTGATGGAGCGCTTCGCCGAGCAGGCTGGCCTGCTGGAAAAGCTGCGTGATTTCCTCTGGCAACATGCCAACCTGCGAGCCCGCGTGGTTGCCGGCAAGGAGCAGGAGGGCGCCAAGTTCAAAGACTACTTTGAGCACGACGAGCCGCTGGCCAAGGCCCCCTCACACCGGGTACTCGCCATGCTGCGCGGACGCAACGAAGGGGTGTTGTCGCTCTCGCTGCACACCGGCGAGGAGGAGGGTGCCAGCCCCTGCGAAGGTATCATCGCCCGCCATCTCAACCTGAGCTTCTCTGGCCGCCCTGCCGACAAGTGGCTGCAAGGGGTGGTGAGCTGGACCTGGCGCATCAAACTGTCGCTACAGATGGAGACCGAGCTGGTCGCCCGCATCCGCGAAAGCGCCGAAGAGGAGGCGATCAAGGTGTTCGCCATGAACCTCCAGGATCTGCTGATGGCCGCTCCTGCCGGCATGCGGGCCACCATGGGGCTGGACCCGGGCATCCGCACCGGGGTCAAGGTCGCCGTGGTCGATGCCACCGGCAAGCTGGTCGAGACCGCCACCATCTATCCGTTCGAGCCTAAGCGTCAGGTGGAGCAGAGCCTCAAAACCCTGCGCGATCTGTGCGTGAAGCACAAGGTAGACCTGATCAGTATCGGCAATGGCACCGCGTCGCGTGAAACCGACAAACTGGCGGCCGAGCTGTTTACCCGCTATCCCGAGGCGCGCGCCCAGAAAATCGTGGTGAGCGAGGCGGGCGCTTCGGTCTATTCCGCTTCGGAGCTGGCCGCCAACGAGTTTCCGGGTCTCGATGTCTCGCTGCGCGGCGCGGTGTCGATCGCCCGTCGCCTGCAAGA
Organism: Aeromonas sp. RU39B; assembly: GCF_900156095.1. GTDB lineage: Bacteria > Pseudomonadota > Gammaproteobacteria > Enterobacterales > Aeromonadaceae > Aeromonas. Next base: position 11,459 of record NZ_FTMJ01000010.1, on the reverse strand, counting down.
CCCGCTGGCCGAGCTGGTGAAGATCGACCCGAAAAGCATCGGAGTCGGCCAGTATCAGCACGACGTGAGCCAAACCCAGCTGGCCCGCAAACTGGAAGCCGTGGTCGAGGATTGCGTAAACGCTGTTGGCGTGGACGTGAACACCGCTTCGGCTCCGCTGCTGGCACGGGTATCGGGTCTGACCCAGACCCTCGCTCAAAATATCGTGCAGTTTCGCGATGAGAACGGCGCGTTTGCCAGCCGCCAACAGCTGCTCAAGGTGGCCCGACTCGGGCCCAAGGCATTTGAACAGTGCGCCGGCTTCCTGCGCATTCGTGGCGGCAGCAACCCGCTCGATGCCTCAGCCGTTCACCCGGAGTCCTACCCGGTGGTGGAGCGTATTCTGGCCAAGCTGCAGCAGTCCGTAGAGAGCCTGATCGGTAACAGCAGCCTGCTCAAGGGGCTCAACGCCACCGATTACACTGACGAGCGCTTCGGCGTGCCGACCGTCACCGACATCATCGGCGAGCTGGACAAGCCGGGCCGTGACCCGCGCCCCGAGTTCAAGACCGCCACCTTCCGCGACGGAGTGGAGAAGGTCTCTGACCTTGAGCCGGAGATGGTGCTGGAAGGGGTGGTGACCAACGTCACCAACTTCGGTGCCTTCGTTGATATCGGCGTGCATCAGGATGGTCTGGTACACATCTCTTCGCTCACCGACCGCTTTATCAAAGATCCGCGTGAAGTGGTCAAAGCCGGCGATATTGTGAAGGTGAAGGTGCTGGAGGTGGATGTGCCGCGTCAGCGTATCTCGCTGACCATGCGTCTTGACGAGAAGGCCGGTGAGCGCAAACCGCGCAACGAAGAGCGGCGCAGCAACAGTGCGCGCGATGGTCAACGCGACCGGCCGCAAAACACACCGCGCCGGGATGAACGCCCGCAAAACGGGGCCCTCGGTAATGCGTTTGCAGCGGCGTTTGCCAACGCCCGCAAGAAGTAAGCAGAAAAACAAAGCCCGGCCGAATTGGCCGGGCTTTTCACATCAGCGAACTCAGTCTTTCTTGGTCAGCAGGAAGTTCACCAGACGGTTGAACTGATCCTGAGACGAGATGGACTCGATCTTTACCAGGTATTTGCCGTTGATCAAAAACGCCGGAACGCCACGGATCTGGAAGTTCTCGGTGTTGCGATCGTACTGGGCAACCAGACCGGAGACGGCAAAGCTATCGACAGCACCGTCGAAGTCTTCGGCCTTCACGCCGTTATCGACAAACAGTGCCTTGACGTCATCACGGCTTTGCGGCGGCTGACGCTTGGCATGGATTTGATCGAACATCACCGGCGTGATCTTGGGTTCGACTTCCAGCAGGTTTGCAACGGCATAGGCGCGTTGCAGCTCGGGGCCCATTTCACGGCCGAGGAAGTTCACCGGATTTTTCTTGAACGCAGTACCGGCAGGCAGGCTCTTTTGCAGCTCGGCAGAGATCGGTTCGAACTGATAGCAGTGCGGGCAGAAATAGGAGAAGAACTCCATCACTTCCGGCTTGGCGGTGCCAGTTGGCTTGACCACGTCATAGTTCACCCCTTCCTGAAATTCGGGGGCCGCATAAGCCATGGGCAGCATCAGCATGGCAGCGATGAAAAGCAGAATTTTCTTCATGATCTTTCCTGTTAAAGAGGATCGGTGTGAGGCACGCCCGGCGAACCGAAGCAGTGCCAAGCCTATTGTTTCACCAGCCCTGAGTCAATGAGAGCGGCGGTTCGCGCAGTACCAGCAGTTGATCCTGCAGCGCCTTGAGCTGCTGCTCCCAATAACCGGCGGTATTGAACCAGGGGAAGTGGCGAGGAAAGGCCGCATCGCTCCAGCGGCGCGCCAGCCAGCCCATGTAATGCACCATGCGCATGGCGCGCAGTGGCTCAATCAGGCGCAGTTCACGCCGATCGAGCTCCATAAACTCTTCATAACCGCACAACAGGGTATCGAGCTGCAGCAGCTTTTCCTGCCGGTCGCCCGAAAGCAGCATCCAGAGATCCTGAATAGCCGGCCCCGTGCTGCAGTCGTCAAAATCCACCAGCAGCGGCCCGTCGCGCCACAAAATGTTGCCGGGGTGACAGTCCCCATGCAGCGCAATCTGCTCGACCGGCAAGGTCATCTGCTCGCGCACATGGGCGATCAGCTCATCGAGCACGCCAAAAAACGGCTTGGCCAGCGCACGGGGCAGCCATTCGCCGGCGGCCAGTAACTGGCGCGGCGCCTCCAGCATGGTCGCCACATCCAACTGCGGGCGGCAGTGAAAAGGCCGGCTCTGCGACACCTGATGCAACCGACCCAGACAGCGACCGACCGCCTCCAGCTGGTCCAGATTGTCCACCTCGAACTGGCGCCCACCCAGGCTCGGCCACAGGGCGTAGTGAAAACCCTGATACTCGAGCAGGCTCTCACCATCAAAGGTGAGCGGCACCGCCACCGGGATCTCTTCTGCAGCCAGCTGGCGGGCAAACTCGTGCTCCTCAAGGATCTGCTCACGGCTCCAACGGGCGGGACGATAAAATTTCACCACGAAACGGCGGCGCGACTCATCTTGGAACTGGTAGACCCGGTTTTCGTAACTGTTGAGCTCAATCAATCCCGAGTCCACCACCAGACCACTTTGGGCCAGGGCATCGAGGATCAGGTCGGGAGTCAGGTCACGGTAGTCAAATCCCATGGCATCACCGAATAAAAATGGGGGCATATGCCCCCATTCTACCCACATGCCATCACAGACGGCTGATAAACTTGCTCTCTTGGCGGATCACCCCTTTCGGGTCGCTGCCCGCCCCTTTGCGGATCAGCACGAAGCGGATATCCAGTGCGGCGTCGCGCAGATTGTCCGGATTGACCCCAAGGCTGACCGGCTGATTGAAGATCTCGCCCCCCTTGAGAGTCACTTCGCGCGGGCCATACCACTGATAATCCGGCAACCCTTCCACCGCCAACCGATAAACCTGCGGCTGCAGGGTCTTGTTGAGGATCTTCAGGTTGTAGGTGTTCTCTATCAATCCGTCGCTGTTTTCACGAAACAGCTGGTTGCGGTCACGGATGACATCCAGCCCCATCGGCATGATCGACATGGCATTGAAGGTAAACACCGCCAGCATCACCACCATCACCAGCCCATAACCAAGCAGCTTGGGCCGCGCCACCTTGGTGTCATGGCCGGCCAATCTATGCTCGCTGGTATAACTCACCAACCCCTTGCGATAGCCCATCCGATCCATGGTCTGATCGCAGGCATCAACACAGGCGCCACAGTTGATGCATTCGTACTGCAGCCCATCGCGGATATCGATGCCGGTCGGGCAGACCTGCACGCAGAGATCGCAGTCGATGCAATCCCCCAGCCCCAGTGCGCCGGTATCGGCCTTGCGCGAGCGAGCGCCACGCGGCTCGCCACGGCGGAGGTCGTAACCGACGATAAAGGTGTCCTTATCGAACATGGCCGACTGAAAGCGGGCATAGGGGCACATGTGAATGCACATGATGGCGCGCATAAAGCCGGCATTGCCGTAGGTGCAGGCGGTAAAAAACAGGATCCAGAACAGCGGCCAGACATCGAGAGAGAAGGTCAGCAGACCCGGCACCAGGGTGGTGATGTCCTGAAAAAAACCGACGAAGGTCATGCCGGTTATCAGGGAGATCAGCAGCCAAGCCAGATGCTTGCCCCCTTTGCGCAGCACCTTGTCGCCCGACCAGGGCGCACTGTCGAGCTTGCGCCGTTTGTTGGCAGGCCCTTCAATCTTCTCTTCAAACCAGATAAACAGGAACGTCCAGACCGTCTGTGGGCAGAGATAGCCACACCAGACACGCCCAAGAAAAGTGGTGATAAAAAACAGGGCAAAGGCCGCGATCATGAAGACCCAGGCCAGCAGGGTCAGATCCTGAGGCCAGATGGTGGTAGCAAAGAGGTGGAACTGCTGATTGCCGATATCAAACAGGATCGCCTGACGCCCGTCATAGCGCAGCCAGGGCAGCAGCAGAAACAAGCCAACCAGCACCCAGCCGATGCCCTTGCGCAGCCGCTGCCAGTATCCCTGCTGAGCGCGCACATAAATCTTACGGCCGGGGTTGAATCGATCATCACTGCTTTTGAAGGTGTGCGGGTTGAACTGACCGGCCACCTTTTCGTTATTGTCACGCTCATCCATTGCGGCTCACTGCTCCGTTTCCGGTCATGATGAGCTGATTATATCGCAATCAATATGCTACCAGAGGTGGTCATTTGTAACCGGAGTGGAAGGGAGATCGCAGATTTGTAGCAAAATGGTGACGCGGCAGGATGCCACGTCACGACAGGGACTATTTGATGCCACGCGCCTTGAGCAGGGCTTCTTTGAAGTCGGGCACCTGATCCTTGGCCAGACCCGGAATCATGGCGCTCTTGTCCGATTCGCGCATCTTGAGGTGGTAGATCAGGACATCGTCAGTGAGATCGCTCAGCTTGCCCTGATAACCGGCCTCACCAGCCAGCTTCTCGATAAACTGAATCAGGCTGAGATCCTGCTCCTTGATCCAGGCCGGCTGCAGCAGCTCCAGCAGCTCTTCAATACGGTGACATTGCATCAGGAATCCTCACTCTAATGGCGACATTCAGGCGGCGTGCCCCTGCAGGGCGACCTCCACACGATCGCGTCCATTATGCTTGGCCTGATAGAGGGCTGCATCCGCTTTTTGAATCAGCGAGCTAAGCGCCAAGGAAGAGTCGGGCACTATGGTCGCCACACCGATACTGCAGGTCACTACCGCCGACACCTTGGAGCGGGCATGGGAAATGTCGCACTGTTTGATGCGCTGGCGCACCAACTCAGCCACCTGAAAGGCACCTTGATGATTGGTGGCTGGCAGCAACAGGGCGAACTCCTCACCACCATAGCGGGCGGCCAGATCATCTTCCCGCCGCTGCGCCTCGGAGAGTACAGCCGCCACCTGCTGCAGGCACTCATCACCGGCTTGATGGCCGTAGAGGTCGTTGTATTGCTTGAAATAATCCACATCGAGCAAGATCAGCGACAGTGGCGCGCGGGCACGCCGGCAGCGGCGCCAGGCCAGATCGAGCGAATAATCCAGATAGGCGCGGTTGGCAATCCCGGTCAGACCATCGAGTCGTGAAGTGTGCTGCAGATGCTCGGACACCACTTTGAGCTCGGCGGCCAGATCGGCGTTGGCAAAGCGGTGATAAAGCGAGGAGAGATGATCCCGGCGCAGACGGCGCACCAGTGACGTCAGAAACACAAACAGGTAACCAGCCAGCATGCAGGCGAGAACGCGCTCCTGCTCACTGCCGAGCCCCAGCTCAACCAGCAGTGCAATACCCAGTGGGATGATAAAACCAAAGAAGCAGCGCCGGCTGCCAATCAGCATCATGCTGCCACCGGTCAGGATCAGGGTGGCCAGCACCACCATGCTGGCGCGATAGGAGGCTGGCAGCGCGTCAATATAAAGCAGCACACCGCTGCCCCAGATGATCGAGGTAATGGTCACCCCGATAAACAGCTCATGCTCCAACCAGGAGAGAGAGCGCTCAAACGGGCGATGACGGCGCCAGGTGACATGCAGCCAGCGCAGGGCCAGTACCCCAAGGTTGGCGCTCAGCCACAGCAGAGTCTGCTGGGCCGGCACAAAACTGTAGAAAAGCAGAGCCCAGCTAATGGTCACCAGCAACAGGCATGGCACACTGAAGGCCACATGTTCATAGAGCTGTTCAATAACAGCCTGACGGACCTGTTTGGTTACACTTGGGGTCACCCGATGTACTCCGCTTTAAGAGGAGCGACAGTCTAGCACCCGTCGAATTGCTCAACAATCCAGCGTCGTGGATTAGCCCCGCTCAAATTCATCAAGGATTGGGCACTCCGGGCGCTCATCTCCGTGACAGCAGCAGACCAGTTTTTCCAAGCTAGCCAGCATGGCCTGCAGACCGGCGATACGCTCACGCAGATCGACGATTTTCTCCTGAGCCAGTTTTTTCACTTGGGCACTGGTACGGTGCTCGTCACGATAGAGTGCCAGCAACTCCTGACACTCCTCCAGATTAAAGCCGGTCTCACGGGCGCGTTTAACAAAACGCAGCTCACGCACCGCCGCATCGCCATAGCTACGATAGCCGTTATCGCTGCGAGCCGGGGGAATAATCAGACCGATGCTCTCGTAATAACGGATTGTTTTAGTCGTCAGGCCACTGGCCTTGGCCACTTTGCTGATATTCATGTCATTTCTCCTCTGAACGGGCACAGATGGGCTGCCAACGCTTGAGCAGCAGAGAATTCGTCAACACCGTGATGCTGCTCATGGCCATGGCCGCCCCAGCCAACGCCGGGCTAAGCAACCCGAATGCAGCCAGCGGGATCCCCAAACAATTGAATACAAACGCCCAGAACAAATTCTGGCGGATGGTGCGCCAGGTCGCCGCCGAGATCGCAATTGCATCCACCACCAGACGTGGATCAGGGCGCATCAGGGTGATGGCGGCGGTTTCGAGCGCCACATCCGCCCCCGATCCCATGGCGATGCCGACATCGGCGGCAGCCAGTGCCGGCGCGTCGTTGACCCCATCCCCCACCATGGCCACCAAGCCATTGGTTTGGGACTTCAATTCGTGCACCTTCTCGACCTTACCCTCTGGCAAGACACGTGAAAAGACGCCGTCGAGCCCAAGCGTTTGCGCCGCATATTCAACGGCGGCGGGGGCATCACCACTGACCAGCCAGGTGGCAATATGGCGCTGGTGCAGCGCAGCAACAGCAGGCAAGCTCTCCGTGCGCAGCGGATCCACCAGATCGGCATAACCGGCCAACAGACCCTCTCTTGCCATCCAAATGCGGGTGATTCCGGCAGTCGGCTCACTCATCTCGCTGGTGCGAATACCTTGCTCCTGCATCAGTCGCGCATTCCCCAGCGCAATGCGATGACCAGCTACCGCGCCACTGATGCCACGTCCGATATGCACCTCCACCTGCTCGGCCGCCGGCAACGGCACATCGACGGCCGCCAGAATAGCTTGGGCAAGCGGGTGCTCACTACCCTGCTGCAGTGCAGCCGCCAGCGTTAAATCCTCGGCTGACCCCTGCCATGTCTGCATTTGCGGCTTACCACGAGTCAGGGTACCGGTCTTGTCAAAAATAACGGCACGGATCCGGTGAGCCTTTTGCAAAGTATCAATATCCCGGATCAGGATACCGTGCCGTGCTGCAGCCCCCGTGCCAGTCACCACCGCCGCAGGTGTGGCCAGACCAAGGGCACAGGGGCAGGCAATCACCAGCACCGCCACCGCAGCCATCAGGGCTTGCTCGCCGTTCCCCTGCAGTTGCCACCAGAGCAATCCGGTGATCAACGCAATTGCCATTACCAACGGGACAAACAGCGCAGAGATCCGATCAACCAGTTGCTGGAACGGTGCCTTCCCCATCTGCGCCTGCTCGACCAGATGAATGATGCGTCCGAGGCTTGAATCCGCCCCCATCGCCAGTACGTCCAGCTCGAGGATGCCAGTGCGGTTAATCGCACCTTCCATCACCTTGTCGCCGGGCTGGCGAACCACCGGGACGCTTTCACCAGTGATCACCGCCTCATCAAGCTCACTGGCGCCATTCACAATGATGCCATCCACCGGCAAGCGCTCACCAACCAGCACCTGTACTCGGTCGCCTTTGAGCACATCACCCATCGGCACGACCTGCCAGCGCTCATCGCGCCAGACACGGGCCTGATCCGGGCGCAGCGCCATCAACTCGGCAATCGCGGCGCGGGTGCTGCGCTTGGCACGCCCTTCCAACCATTTGCCAAGCGATACCAGGGTGACCACCACGGCACTGGCCTCAAAATAGAGGTGCGCTGCCGCATGCTCACCCATGGTCAGCCAGAGCCATAAACTATAGAAATAGGCTGCGCTGGTACCGGTAACGACCAGCACATCCATATTGGCACTGCCACCACGCAGTGCGCGCCAGGCACCGCGATAGAAGCGGGCCCCGGTCCAGAACTGCACCGGCGTAGCCAGCAGCCACTGGATCACTGCCGGCATATGCCAGGGTAGCCACCCCACCATGCTGGCCATGCTAAGAAGCAGCGGCGACGTCAGCAAGGCCGCCGTGATCAGCCGCACTCGCTCGCGTCGCTCCGCATCTTGCTCCCGCTCGGCTCGCTCTTGCTCCTGGCGGGCACGCTCTTCACCATCGACAAAGTGCGCCGCGAAGCCAGCTTTGGTTGTGAGTTCACGCAGTTGTGCCGGCGTCAGCAGATTACCGATACTGACCACCTGTGCCTGCGCCAGCGCAAAATTGACCTGAGCATTGACCACCCCCGGGGCGCGCGTCAGCACCTTTTCCAGACGGGCCGCACAAGCCGCGCAGCTCATGCCTTCTACGGAGAAGCGCTGGGTGGTCTCTTCGGTCTGATAACCAAGCCGGGTCACAGTATCGGTAACGGTTTGCAATGTGGCGGGCTTGTCCAACTGTACGGCCAGTTGCTCCAAAGCAAAGTTGACTGTTGCTGTGACCCCATCCAACTGGTTGAGGCCTTGTTCGATGCGCTCGGCACAGCGAGAGCAGCTCATCCCCCTGATAGGGAGTTGCAGTGATTGTGTCATGGTGGATGCTCCACAAGATGACGATGGGGTCACCATAACGTTTCCCTTTACTGTAAGGTAAAGCGAATTCTGCCCTGCTGGATGTGAAGAAGAACATGCGCCGGCGCAATGCGTCGCAGATATTACCGACACATAATGACGTCATTTGGTTGTAAACTTACCGTTCGGTTTCGCGAAGACAGTTCGTTTAAATCTGTTACGACCATTGCCAAGACGGACTGGTTATAATCGCTCGGATATCAAGGTTTCACGGCCGGATGGCCGACATGGTTTACTCACAACTTGGAATGTCTGGAACACCTATGAAAAACATCAATCCCGTCAAGACCAAAGCCTGGCAGGCGCTGGAAGCGCACTTTGCAGCCAACAGCGGCGTGCAGCTGAAAGATCTGTTTGCCAACGATGCTCAGCGCTTTGCTAAGTTCTCGACCACTTTTGGCGGCGACCTGCTGGTCGACTACTCCAAGAACCTCATTACTGAAGAGACCATCAAGCTGCTGATCGATCTGGCCAACGAAACCGATCTTCGCAGCGCCATCGACGCCATGTTCAATGGTGAAAAGATCAACCAGACCGAAGGCCGCGCCGTGCTGCACGTCGCCCTGCGTAATCGCTCCGAGCGTCCGGTTGAAGTCGATGGCAAGGATGTGATGCCGGAAGTGAAGGCTGTTCTGGAGAAAATGAAGGCGTTTTCCGCCAAGATCATCTCCGGCGAGTGGAAAGGCTATACCGGCAAGGCCATCCAACACGTGGTCAACATCGGGATTGGTGGCTCTGACCTGGGTCCGGTGATGATCACCGAAGCCCTGCGTCCGTACAAAAACCACCTGGAAATGCACTTCGTTTCCAACGTCGACGGCACCCATATCGCTGAGACCCTGAAGAAGGTGGATCCGGAAACTACATTGTTCCTGGTTGCCTCCAAGACCTTCACCACTCAGGAAACCATGACCAACGCCCTGAGCGCCCGTGACTGGTTCCTCAAACACGCTGGCGATCAAGCGCACGTTGCCAAGCACTTCGCCGCCCTCTCAACCAACGGTAAGGCCGTGGCCGAGTTCGGTATCGATACCGCCAACATGTTCGAGTTCTGGGATTGGGTCGGCGGTCGCTACTCCTCCTGGTCTGCCATCGGCATGCCGATCGCCCTCTCACTGGGTTTCGAGAACTTTGAAGCGCTGCTGCAAGGCGCCTTCGAGATGGACATGCACTTCGCCACCAAGTCGTTTGGTGAAAACGTGCCAGTGCTGCTGGCACTGATCGGCCTGTGGTACAACAACTTCTATGGCGCCGAATCCGAAGCCATTCTGCCCTACGACCAGTACATGCACCGTTTCCCGGCTTACTTCCAGCAGGGCAACATGGAGTCCAACGGCAAGTATGTGGATCGCAACGGCAATCCGGTGGACTACCAAACCGGCCCGATCATCTGGGGTGAGCCGGGGACCAACGGCCAACACGCCTTCTATCAGCTGATCCACCAAGGCACCAAGATGATCCCGTGTGACTTCCTGGCTCCGGCCATCAGCCACAACCCGATCGGCGATCACCATCCGAAACTGCTGGCCAACTTCTTCGCCCAAACCGAAGCACTCGCATTCGGTAAGAGCAAGGAGCAGGTTGAAGCTGAATTCCTGGCCGCCGGCAAAACGCTGGAACAGGTTAAGGATCTGGTGCCGTTCAAAGTATTTGAGGGTAACCGTCCGACCAACTCTTTCCTGTTCAAGCAACTCTCACCGAAGATGCTGGGTAGCCTGATCGCCATGTATGAACACAAGATCTTCGTACAGGGTGCAATCTGGAATATCTTCTCCTTCGATCAGTGGGGCGTTGAACTCGGTAAGCAACTCGCCAACAAGATCCTGCCGGAGCTGAACACCAGCGCCGCGATCAGCAGCCACGATAGCTCTACCAATGGCCTGATCAATACCTGGAAAAACTGGAAGGCCTGATAACCCTGCCTATTCCATGCGAAAAGACCCACAAAATGTGGGTCTTTTTTATCCAACCTTGCCAGAACCCGTCATGCGCAAAGCTCTTACCGAGACAGTCCATCCAGTAACTATTTGATATATATAATTTTTAATACTATTTAGCAGCTGTAATCCAACCTGATGCAGGTGACGGCGTGGCTGAAAAACCTATGATGACAGCACTTATTTTCATCAGGTTTGATTATGAACACACACTCTTTAGCTGCGCTGACTTGTGCTGCATCCGTCCTGCTTACTGCCTGTGCGTTTCCAACAGCAGAATTTGGCCCCACCAATTACGATAGCAGTGGCACGGTTCCCTGTAGTCGTGATGGCCATGATAAAGTGTGCGGATATCGTCTCATCAACAAAGGCGATGGAAGCTCAGAAATTTGGCTGGCTAATTTCCAACATGGCGCACCGTTTTACCGCGTTCTCCAGTACCAAAGCCACCACTTCACCAGCCGTGATGGCACCCGTGTAACCACGCAACACCATAACAGCCAGTGGCTGGTCTCGCTGAATCGACGTGAAGAAACTTACCAAATTCCGGATTCAGCTCTTTAAGTTGGCCGATTGAACGGCAAGGTTCCGGCAGAATGATCCCGTCGTCGACTCAAATGGACAAAACAACAAAAGCAAAAAGGCCTTCCCGTCAGGGAAGGCCTTTATATTCATGGTGCTGATACCCAGAATCGAACTGGGGACCTCATCCTTACCAAGGATGCGCTCTACCGACTGAGCCATATCAGCACAAAACTCTCAAAACGACGCTGCGCGTCATTTCTAATTGGGTGCCTGGCAGTGTCCTACTCTCACATGGCATCTGCCACACTACCATCGGCGCTACGGCGTTTCACTTCTGTGTTCGGCAAGGATACAG
>NZ_FTMJ01000023.1 GCF_900156095.1 Aeromonas sp. RU39B | reverse complement strand
GTCTTGAACTACAGTCAACTTGAAACTTTCGTCATACCTAGCCATGAAAATACCCCAAAGGTTGGATTTGCGTCCAACTTTTGGGGTGCAGTTCAGATGCAGGGCCTTGTGTTTTTTCAGGCGATAGCGCAGCTATCAGAAATCGTAACTGGCAGAGAGCACGAAGGTACGCGGGCTACCCAGCACCAGATAGTTTTCATCCGGATAACCGCCCACCGAGGACCAGTAATTCTTGTCGGTCAGGTTCTCAACCCGGCTGCGCAGTGTCAGCGTGTGATCGTTGCCCATATTGATGGTGTAACGCGCCCCCACATCGAAACGGGTCCACGAGGGGATCTGCGCCGTGTTATCAGCATTTACATATTGGGCGCTGGTATAGATGGTGCGCCCTTCCAGCGTCAGACCCGGTACAAACGGGGTGTCCCACTCGACGTTGAGGTTAGCCATCACATCCGGCACACCGATGCCGGTATTACCATCCTGCGCTCCATTTTCGGTTTTGGTCAGCTCGGCATCAATCAAGGTCACCCCACCGATCACCTTGACCTGCTCAAGGGGCTTGCCAAAGGCGGTCAGCTCAATACCGCGGTTACGCTGCTCACCGTTGTCGGTATAAATGGTGCCGCTGATCATATAGCTTGGTTTAGTGATCTGAAACGCACTTATACCTGCACCATATTGTCCATTATCATATTTCGCGCCGACCTCCATCTGCTTCGAACGAAAAGGCTCAAATACAGTGCCTGCATTAGTAATCGTTTTACCATTTTTCCAGCTAGGCGCAGGGTCCGTAGCAACTAATGACTCGGCGTAATTGGCATAGTACGAAACATCCATTCTAGGCTGGTACACAACACCACCAAATGGAGTGAGCTTGCTACGATCATTACTACTGGTCTCATTACCCGTATTGTAATCGTATGCATGTGTTACTAGACGTTGCCCTCTAGCGCCTAACGTGATTTTCAGCTCATCATCGATCATCGATGCCGTGTCAGCCAGAGCGACGCTACTGTTTACATTCCGAATTGTTTCTTTAGGATCATCAAGTTTTCCTCCCGCCGTCAAACCCGTTTCTGCAGCACTTTGAGATACTTGGTATGGATTATCTAAAGACCCAAACGTGAATGTGTTTGCATATTCGTAAGCATTCTTAGAGCGTAATTGGTAGGCAGAACCGGAAAGGACTACCGTATGGCCCACATTTCCAGTGGCAAACTCATGCCGCAGTCCTGTATCAGCAGACAGAACATTTTCTTCACGTACATTCTCGAACAGATAAGCACTCACATTGCCATTGGCATCAACGGTCGGGTTAGCCAGCAGGTTATGCTCTTTACCATTGCGGGCACCGCCCGCCAGCCAGACGCTGGTCTGCTTGGTCAGATCGTATTCACCACGCACCACACCAAACAGCTGCTTCTCGTCGGTGTAGGTCCAATCTTGGGCATAGTTGCTTGAAGAGTCTGGTGCGGTAGGAGCAAATGCGGCTGAATTCGTATCAATAGTCACGCTCGGGCGCGGCGAATCAATATGGTGATCCTGATAGCCGGCATCGGCCGACATACGGAAGCGATCCCCTTGATGATCAAAACCCACGGCGATCACACCAAGCTTGTTCTTTTCATCATCAACCACGCCATCGCCACCACGGCCAACGAGGTTAACCCGGATGCCGTTGGCATCGTTCTCGCCAAAACGGCGGCTGGTATCAAGAGCCGCATAGCCCTCACCACCGCTTTGAGTCCCGACCGTGGCACGGGTCAGCGGCTCACTGCCGGCCCGCTTGGGCACCAGGTTGACCGAGCCGCCGATGGCGCTACCGCCTACTGCGGCACCGTTTAAGAAGGTATTGGCGCCGCGCAGCACTTCGACCCGCTCGAGCATTTCGGCAGCCACAAACTGGCGCGGCAAAATGCCGTACACCCCGTTCAGGGTCATATCGTCAGAATAAACCGGGAAGCCGCGGATCATATACAACTCCTGGAAGTTGCCAAAACCGGTGGCGACCCGCACGGTTGGATCGTTTTGCAGTACGTCGGCCACACTTTGGGCCTGCTGATCGGCAATCAGCTCAGAGGTATAGCTGGTGCTGGAAAACGGCGTTTCCATAAAGTCCATGTTCCCCAGCATGCCGGCGCGGCTGGTGCGGGCAACCTGATCCCCTTCGTAGGCATCACCCAGGTCAACCTGAGAGCCCATCACGGTGATCACTTCCGACTTGCCGCTTTGGGCCTCACTCTGCTCATCGGTGCTCTCAGCCGCCACGGCCACCGAGCCCATCCCTACCGAAAGGGCGGTCAACACCCCCAGTCCGACGTTGGACAAACGCAACGATCTCATTGTTGTACCTACTTTTTTAATTGTGAAAATCAATACGAGCCACTCGCAATAATCGCGGATGGTATTGGTAATGAGGATGGTTTGCAATACGAAAAGCATCGGTAAAGAGTGTTAATGATGAAAAACACATAATGCGGAACCGGCTGGAGCCGACGGGGCATCAGACCCGAAAACAGCGTGTTACGAAGAGCAAGGCTGCGTACTGGCGTGTCTCTTGGCAGGCGCCGCCAACAAGTACGATGTCATCAGGGATAATGACGATCAGCCCCGAACCAGAGGTCATCACGGTGTGAGAGATTGGCGAGCCGTCACGCGGCCACGGGCTCAGCGCCACCTCCCCTTGTTCCACGGCACAAAAAAACGTGTGGTTACAGCTCGGTGATAATGTGTTGCTGTCAATAACGCCGGTTAAGCTACGCTGCTCAATTAATCACCACATTCTCGATTTTTGCCTGAACTTAAGTTGAATCAGCTCTCACTTTTTAATAAAACATTGTTCCAATGGATTTCATAATTGAAAAATTTCTCTTATAAATCATCAGCCTAACTATATTTAAACAATTAATTAATCTGTCATTACTGCTTGCTCGTGAAATTAATCAGGAGTAGCATTCATTTCAGGTCAGGACACAAACGCGACAGTCTGTGACTGACCAGCGCACTGTGCGCATCAACAAAATAACGAGCGTCAATAACGCACAAATCAGCTTGCATTGCGGACACCTGTCCGACTATTTCGAAGAGCATGACACCCCTCTTCGTGGTCGGCTTGCAGCAGTCCTGGCCATCTCTGGCAGCACCGCGGCCAGAGAACGCTGCGAACCGGTAACGAACGTGATACTCCCTTCACCAGTCTGGTGAAACGCGAAATAGCGACCCCTTTTTTGTGGGTCCGGCCAACTGCACCCTGCGTTTGAGCGCAGCACCAGACCAGGTGAGCCAGCCACCCAAAGTCGGCACCCTCCACCTGAACACGCTTAAGGCCCCGAATACGGGAGCCTCGCAGCCGTTTTGACCCCGGTTAAAACCCCCGCCCCCCGGAAATGACCCATTCCGTGCGGTAGCCATGCCTTTTTCACCCGGCATGACGACCAAAAAGCCCGGAGATGACACATCCGTGCGGTAGCTATGCCTTGAGCGCACACCTTTTTAATTTGGTTATTGCAAGGACGTTTACCATGCCACATTCACAATCTGTCAATATCGAGGAGTTTTACGATCACGTTCCCTTTCGCGGTGAGCTGATCGACACCGTCCGCGATACCTTTCAGCAGCAAGCCGATGCCCTGCAAACATTGGCTAACGACTTTAATCGCGCCCAATACAAGCTGGCGCTGGCCCTGATGTTCCAGTGCAAGGGCCATGTGATCATCTGCGGTATGGGCAAATCGGGTCATGTGGGACGCAAGATGGCCGCCACCCTGGCATCCACCGGCACACCCAGCTTCTTTGTGCATCCGGCTGAAGCCTTTCACGGCGATCTAGGCATGATCACCGGTAACGATGTGGTGGTGCTGATCTCCAACAGCGGTGAGACCGACGAGATCCTAAAGCTAATCCCCTCGCTGCAGCACTTTGGCAACCGCATCATCGCCATCACCGGCCGCAGTGACTCGACCCTGGGCAAAAATGCCGATGCCGTGCTCGAGATCCGTATGCAGGCAGAAAGCTGCCCCAACAATCTGGCTCCCACCACCTCAACCACTCTAACGCTGGCAATTGGTGATGCGCTGGCCTGCGCCTTGATGCGCAAGCGCCACTTTATGCCCAACGACTTTGCCCGCTTTCATCCGGGTGGCAGCCTGGGGCGCCGCCTGCTGACCCGGGTGCGCGATGTGATGAGTCGCACCATGACCAGAGTCACCCCGAGTCAACCGCTTAAAGAGGTGATCGTTGCCATGACCCGTGGTCTGCACGGGATGGCGTTGGTGATGGAGGGCGAACGCCTGCTTGGCATCATTACCGACGGCGATCTGCGCCGCGCCATGATGCGCAGCGACTTTGATATCAACAGCTGCCACGCCGTGCTGCTGATGTCGCACCATCCGGTCACCATCGCGTCCCACGTCATGTTAAGTCAGGCTGAAGAGCTGATGCGTGAGCGGCAGGTCAAGCAACTGGTCGTGCTGGATGACAAGGATCGCCCGGTCGGGATTCTGGATTTCTATCAATGACAGTACTCAATCCCGTCCACACCCCGCGCAGTTCGCTGGCGGTGCTGGGCGATGTCACCTTTGGCCTCTTGATGCGCGAGCTCAAGACCCGCTTTGGCAACTACCGCATGGGTTACGCCTGGGCGCTGCTCGATCCGTTGATCGCCATCTCGGTATTTTGCGTGCTGTTTGGCATTCGCCAGCGCAGCGGTTTTGGTGGCGTAGAGGCGCCGGTATTTGTAGCAGCCGGCTATCTGCCGTTTCTGATGTTTCAAAACACGACCAACCGGCTCAAATCAGCGGTCTCGGCCAATCGCGGGCTGTTTTGCTATCGCCAGGTCACCCCGTTTGCCACCCTGTTTGCCCGCTTTCTGCTCGAAGCCATGGTGGGCCTGCTGGTCGCGCTGGTATTGATTGCCGCCCTTTGCTGGTGCGGCTTTCAGGCCTTGCCCCACGACCCCCTTGAGGTGCTCGGCGGTTATACCCTGCTGATGCTGTTCTCGTTTGCCCTTGGCACCCTGTTTTGTGTGCTCTGTGGCCTGTTTGCCGAGGCCGACAAGCTCATCAGTATCCTGATGCGCCCCATGCTGTGGATCTCGGCGGTGTTCTTTCCGCTGGCCGCCGTGCCCGAAAGCTACCAGCATCTGCTGCTGTGGAACCCGGTGGTGCATGCTCTTGAGCTGATCCGCTGCGGCTGGATTGCCGGCTTTATCAGCCCCAAAGTCAGCCTGGCCTATCTGGCTGGCAGCACCCTCGTCACCCTGACTGTGGCCATGAGCAGCTATCGCCTGACTTATCGCCGCCTGATAGCAAGCTAACCCCATGATTGAGCTCAATAACGTCAGCAAATCTTACTCCACCCGCTTTGGCCTGCATCATGTGCTACGCGATGTCAGCCTCACCTTACCGGGCAATCGCAATATCGCCATTTTGGGCAGCAATGGCGCCGGCAAATCCACCCTACTGCGCCTGCTCGGCGGCATGGATATGCCCAGTCGTGGCCACGTCAAGCGCCACGGCCGGGTCTCCTGGCCGTTGGCCCTGACGGGCGGGTTTCAGGGCAGCATGAGCGGGCGGGAAAATGTGCGCTTTGTCTGTCGCATCCACGGCCAGCGCGATACCCGCGCCACCGAGGAGTGGGTCAAGGCGTTTTCCGAAATCGGTCAGCATTTTGAGCTACCGATAAAAAGCTACTCCAGCGGGATGCGATCCAAGTTTTCATTTGCCGTCAGCATGGCCTTTGATTTTGACACGTACTTGATTGACGAGATCACCGCCGTCGGCGATGCGCGCTTTAAGCGCAAATGCGCCGAGGTGTTTGAGCAAAAACAGCAGAGCGCCAACCTGATTATGGTGTCGCACGATATGGGCACTCTGCACCGGCAGTGCCAGATGGCCATTTTGCTCGATCAAGGGAGTCTCACTCTGTTTGATGATATGGACGCGGCGATCAAACGCTACCAGAGCCTCTAGCCCTCGCCATCGCGCTGACATCCCCCTCTCCCCCTTTAGCCATACCCACAAGGCTCACAAGACATATCACAAGGAAACTGCATGTCTGCATCAACCCTGCTGGCGCCGCTCACCCGCAAGCTGCGCAAGCTAAAACGCGATCCCAAGCTCTTTGTGGTGGACTCCAAAAGCTTTCAGGCCGCCCACCACTCCTGGAAACGCACGCTGCGCCTTGGCAGCTTTTTATGGGTGCTCGGCTGCTTTGCAATTGCCTGTGTCTATTACGGCGTCGTCGCCAGTGATCGCTATGTCAGCCGCGCCAGTCTGATTATCAAGCAGGCCGACCAGCTTAAAGCCATGCCCGATGCGCTTTCCATGTTGGGGCTCGGTGGCAGTAACCATCAGGATGTGCTGGTGATCCAGTCTTACCTCACCTCATGGGACATGCTGTCACTGCTGGATAAAGAGCTGGCCCTTAAAGCCCATTTTCAAAGCAACAAAGCCGATATGCTGTCGCGCCTGAAAAGCGATGCCAGCCGCGAAGAATTTCTCGATTACTACCGCGACCACCTGACCCTGCGGCTCGATGATCTCTCCGGTGAACTCACTATCGAGTTGCAGGCCTTTGACCCCGACTATGCCCAGCAGGTGGTGGCGCTGATGCTTAAAGAGAGCGAGGGCTTTATCAACCGTCTGAGCCATCAGGTGGCGGCCGATCAACTGCAATTTGTCGAGCGCGAAGTGGCGCAGGCCCATCAGCGGCTGATGAACGAGCAGGCCAAACTGCTCGCCTTTCAAAACCAGCACCATCTGGCCAGCCCCGAGGCGACCGCCGGCGCCATGCAGAACGTCGTATCGGAACTCGAAGCCGATTTAGTGCGCCAGCAGGCCGAGCTCAAACGGCTGCAACTCTATATGCAGCCCACTGCCCCGGATGTGGTCGAGGTGCGCGATCGCATCACGGCGCTGACCCAGCAGCTAAATCAGGAAAAGCTGCGCCTGGCCGGTGATGAAAAGCAGTCGATGAACGAGGTCACCGCCGAATACCAATCGGTACAGGTGCAGGCCCAGCTTGCCACCGATGTCTACAAGACTGGGCTGGTCAGCCTGGAGCAGGCCCGCGTCGAAGCCTATCGCAAACTCAAGCATCTGCTGGTGGTCAGTCACCCCACCCTTTCGCAAGAGGCCGAATACCCGCGCCGTCTCTATAACCTCGCCACCATCGGCGTGCTGCTCTGCCTCTGCTATGGCCTGCTGATTATGGGTCTGGCCACCTTGCGCGAACATCAGGATTAATCAGGAGTTTTTCAAGTGACACCACGTTTTACCCCGCTCGCGCTGGCACTCGCCCTGCTGCCGCTGCACCTCAGTGCGCTCGAAGTGGCGCAAGACGCCGCTCCGGTCAACAAGATGGTGACCGATACCCAGACCCGCGATCAGGTGTTTGGCAACTGGATGTTTGGCGGCGAGTTTGCCCGCCAGTCGTTTAACGGCTTTAACCCCGACTACCGCCTGACCATTGGCGATCGGGTGCAGGTGCAGATCTGGGGCGGCGTCGAGTTTAACCAGAGCCTCACCATCGATCAGCAGGGCAATATCTTTCTGCCCAAGGTCGGCCCCATCAAGGTGGCCGGCACCCGCAATGACCAGCTCAACAGCACCCTGGCGCAGGCACTCGGTCAGGTCTACCAGCAGAACGTCAGCATCTATGCCAGCCTTGATGTCAGCCAGCCGGTCAAGGTGTTTGTCACCGGCTTTGTCAAGCAACCGGGTCTCTATGCCGGCCAATCAGGGGACTCGATCCTCTATTTTCTCGACAAGGCCGGCGGCATCTTGCCAGAGCGCGGCAGTTATCTCGATGTGACGCTCAAGCGTGGCGGCAAGGCACTCAAACACTACAACCTCTATCAGTTCCTGCTCTCGGGCACCCTGCTGCCGACCCAGCTGCGCGATGGCGATGTGGTGGTGGTCTCGCCGCTGCGCTATCAGGCCACGGTGCGCGGCAAGGTGGCCAATGCCAACAAGTTTGAAAGCACCACCCCCCATGTGCCGCTCTCTGAACTGCTCGCCATGGCCCGCCCCGACCCGGACGCCACCCATGTGCGGGTCAGCCGCAACCAGGGTGACAGCATCCATATCGACAGCTTTGCCCTGACCGACAGCAGCAAGCTTGCCCGCACCATGGTCAGCAGCGGCGATACGGTCGAGGTGATTGCCGATAAACGCTACGCCTCGATTGCGGTGCGGGTCGAAGGGGAACATCAAAGCGATCAAGAGATTGTGCTTAATTACGGCGCGCGGCTTGGCGATATTTTAAACGGCCTGCGCCTGACCCCGGATGCCGATATCTCGGCCATCCAGCTTTATCGCAAATCAGTCAAATTGCGGCAAAAAGAGATGCTCAACTCCTCACTGCAAGCACTTGAGGCCAGCATTCTCACCGCCCGCTCCTCGTCCGAGGGGGAAGCGAGTTTGCGTAAAAACGAAGCGGATCTGCTGATGCAGTGGGTGGCCCGCGCCAAGGATATTCAACCCAACGGCCAGGTGGTGCTCGCCAATGCGCCGAATATGGAAGATATCCGCCTTGAACCCGATGACGTAATTCGCATTCCGCGCAAAACCAATCTGGTGATGGTGCACGGCGATGTGCTATTCCCCAACGCCATCTTGATCGATCAGCGCCGCACCGTGGCCGACTATATCGAACTTGCCGGCGGCTTTACTCAAAAGGCCAGCAACTCACGGATATTACTGCTGCACCGCGACGGCACCTTTAGCCAGGTCGAGAAGGGCGAGCTGAACGATAAGGAGATAAAGGTTAAACCAGGCGACGAGATCTTTGTTTTGCCGCAGGTCGAAACCAAATCCCTGCAAATTACCAAAGATTTTACCAGCGTGCTGTACCAAATCGCGGTCTCGGCTGGAGTGTTGGTGGCGCTCTAGAGTTAAATTTCACAAAAGTAGATTAACACATCTTACAAGGCGCAATCGAACACCCCCCCCAAAAAAAATAAGCCACACCTTTATTAACAGCCACTCCTCAGCATAAAATCTGGATATACGCCAAATAAACACATTAAGCAACAGGGTTTAAAATGAAGAGATTTCTGGATAGAGAAAAAAACATATTAATAACTGACACAGACTATATCCATGGAAGCTTAACCGCTGAGGGAAATAATTTTATAGATAAAACAAGAATAACAGGTAGTGTTAGGCTTGGTTTTTTTTCATATATTGGCCGCTATAGTGAGGTGAACAATTCCACTATAGGAAGATATTGCTCCATTGCACCGAGAGTAATAATTGGAGCTCCAGAACACCCCACTGAAGAATTCAGCAGCCATCTAATCACATATTCAGACAAAGGACCATTTGGTTACATTAAAGATTTAAGCAAATGGTTTTGCGGAAGTTCCTTTGATGATAAGAAGACCACAACCATTGGCAATGATGTTTGGATCGGTGACTCTGCATTTATTAAAAGAGGCATTACTATAGGTGATGGTGCAATAATAGGTGCAAGAGCAATAATAACAAAAGATGTTGCGCCTTACAGTATCGTAACATCAGACAACAACAGAATAATAAGAAATAGATTCACAAGCCACGAAACAATTGCAAAAATAGAAAAAAGCAAATGGTGGGAATATGATCTCAGTGAGATTTCAGGTGTTCTGATGGAGGCAAAAAGCCCAGACACCAGAATAAAAACCATTTTAAACAACATCAAACACTTAAGAAAATTAGATATTAAAGAAACAAGAGTGTCCAAAGATAGAACAACAGGTAGCATAGAGCAACACTAGCATTTAAATAATGCACATCAAGAGACTAAAACAACATAACCAAAACACAAGCGGTATTTATATGAAAAAGATTTTCGTGTGCGCTGATTTTTTGATGACTAAACTAGAAACACAAGAGTACCATTTAAAATGGGTTGATGACTTGCTGAAGAGACCAATTCTTTGGGCTGTAGGGCAAGAGATTACTAAATTCTCCGAGAACACATCTAAATTCCGTAGGAATAAATTTTTCTCTCTTAGTGACACCAAAAACATCTCAGAAGAAACCCATTATTGGTATAATGAAAACAATATAAATGCTAAATCCATAGCATATTTAAAAAGTCATTTTTCTCAATGTAATCTAGTAATAGGCTACGAATTAAGCTATCAAACACGAGCTATTTTAAGTCGTGCAGGAATAAAATATATTGATATGTGGCTTCATCCGATTAGGTTTATGGATGACAATCTTTACTCATTTGATTCAAATTCTATTGATATTAGACACAAACTTTTCTCATTCAACCTTAGTGATAAACAGTATTTTTTATCCGCCGACAGATTTAAGATATCAAATTATCGAGGTTGGAATAAAAAAGAAAATGAATATGACGCAAAACTTATAGACAACTCAGCATTATTTATTGGTCAAACATTGACAGATAAGGCTGTCTGCCAGAATGGCAAGATGTTAAATATACTTGATTTTAAAGATAACTTTAAAAAGGCATGTTTGGAATACGCACACGTATATTATAGCCGCCACCCAATGCTTAGAGGGGATGATTCATCGATAGTTAACTACATTAATAGTTATGACAATGCCTCAATTATCGAAATCCCTAGTTATTATTTGCTATGCTCAACAAAGATAAAGAAAGTTTTCTCTATCTCATCCTCAGTTGTGACTGAAGCAAAGTTCTTCGATAAAGAAACAGAGTATTTATTCCAACCAGTTGTGAGCATAGGAACAATTGAGGACAAAAATGCTTATTCATCAGTCTTCGGTGAATTTGTTAGTCCGCATTTTTGGTCAGAAGTTTTATCCAACCTTTACACACCTTTATCATCAGAAAAAATACAATTCTTCAATCCAGGAACAAAGATACGTGACATGTTAGGCTTGTACTATAACAGCCACACGTTTGACCGCGTCGACATGTTATTTAAAGGAGGAGTGCACACTAAAGAAGAAAGCAACAAGAAAAAGAATAATAGCGAGAATCTGTTGTCCCCCAACAAGATACTCTTTAGTAAATTTACTACAGCTGTTGAAAGTGCAGAAGTTATTTCTTTTGATGTTTTTGACACTTTAATAGAAAGACCGGTTTCAAAACCATCCGCAGTTTTTGATTTGATGAGTGGACATGTATCAAAAATCACATCAGGAAAGATAAAAGATTTTAAAGAAGCAAGAATTCACGCTAAGAATCATGTATTGAGAAAAGATGAATTTGAAGAAATCACTCTTTCTCAAAGATATGATGAAATAAAAAAATGTTTTCTCTCAGCGAACAAGAATCGAGTTCCGCACATGACTACGAGCTAGCTACAGAATATGGATTATCCAGACGAAAAGAATTTGGCTGGGAGATGTTCAAATACGCAAAGAACAATGGAAAAAGAATAATCATAATTTCAGACACATTTTTTACAAGGGATTTTGTAGAGTCTTTACTTTTAAAAAGCGGATATTCAGGCTATAGCTCAATATATATCTCATCAGAAATTGGCCGTCTAAAGGAATCTGGTTCCATTTATCCTGAAGTATTAACAAGAGAGAATATTGAGGCCCGAAAGATGCTCCATGTCGGAGATAACAAAATAGCTGATATTGAGCAAGCAAAAAAACATGGCATATCAACATTTTATGTCCCAACAACACATGAATTCGCAAAAAAAATAACCAAAACGATAAAGTCGTCAACTTTTTCCAATAAGATGGTAGAGTCCTTTGTTCATGGTCTGCAATCTAGGAATCTAGCTAGATACCCTATGATCTCGATTGAGCACGGATACACATCCGGGTCAGTCAGCAAGCTTGGCTATTCTATTTTCGGCCCCATGTTTTTTGGTTTTGCTAAGAGCATAATTGATCAATCAATACAAAAAAAACATAAAAAAATATATTTCTTGGCTAGAGATGGAGAAATAGTAAAAAAATCATACGACATTCTAAGAAGGTATTATCCAGAAGCACCAGAGTCGGAGTATTTACTTGCGTCCAGGAGAGCTATAAATATTGCAAGCCTTATGGATGAAAAAGACACTGAACTATTTATCAAAAATGCAATTTTTGACATAAACAAAAATCCATCACCTTGCCTATTTAGTGAATTCATAAGGAGCAGGTTTGGATTAAAAACTTCGGAGCTGACTAATTTTGAGTTACTACTCAAAATCAAAGACGAAAGCATAAATGACATTAATATAAACACCATAGAGAAAATTTTACTTACCCAAGATTTCATTAAAACTGTCACTGAAAATGCAAAACAAGAGAGAGCTCCTTTATTAGAATACTTTGACTCCGTTGGACTTAACAGCAAGTGTGATAGTGTAGCATTTGTAGATATCGGGCATAATGGAACTATGCAAAAGGGCCTTTCCACTCTTTTGGGACTAAAATCGACACATGGATATTATTTCGCAACCTATAGCGGAATTACAAAAAACCTAGACCACAGCAAAGGCCATACTTATACGGGCTTTTTTAGAAATCTACTTGAGCCATCAAAAAAAGATGATGTATATATTTATAATGCACTAGTTTTTGAAAGTGCTTTCTTAAATGACAAAGGGAGTTTTGTTAAATTCAAAAAGAATGGTAAGACATCCGAGCCAGAATACCTTGACATCGATAAAGAGGAAGGCAGAATAAAATTCTCAAGAGTTCTCCATGCAGAGATAGAACGTTTTGTAGACGATTTTTCAAAATGCATGGGACATCAACTAAGATCTATTTTCATTAATCCTGATGAGTGGTGTGCCCCTATAGAACACTATCTATCACAACCAAGCTATCGTGATTCTTTATGTTTTAGTGGCGTAACAATAGAAAATTACTTTAGTGGTCGAGCGGTTAGATATATCGTGCCGACAAAAGCGACATTAGAACAGCCTGGCCTATGGAAAAACGGAACTACTGAGTTTAAAAAGAAACATCACAAACCGGATCCTAGCAATATAAAAAACACGCAAGGTAATATACAAAAAACTCAAATAAGACATAGCTTTGACTTAATAGCAAAAAGATTACTTGACCGCAAAAAATACAACAAACTCATAAACAACCCTGTTTTATTCTTCGATGAAAGCAAGCACCACCTAGCCAAGTTAATAAAACACATAGCACTTTCTCAAGAAAGCTATCACAAAAAAACATCGCGTCGTTAGACTATAGTCTCATATACACCTGGTTATTTATTTTAGTGATATATTCTACATCATATGGCAAATCATATAAATTCATAAATCATATTATTTATAACACCAACAAGCCACCATCTCACTATGATTGAAATGAACTCACTAAAAATGCCAAAGGTAAATATCCTTCAGTTAGCACATTTCAATAAAATGCCCCCCCCCACAAAAGGGATCAAATTTTCTAGAGCCACCTTTAAATGAGGTAATTTTGATAATGTTTATCATCTCAGGCCCCTGTGTCATTGAATCCGAACAACTGGTTATGGATATTGCTGGTCATCTTAAAGAGATCACCAACAAGCTGGGAATAGAATATATTTTTAAATCCAGTTTTGATAAAGCCAATCGCAGCTCAACTGGCAGTTTCCGTGGCCCAGGCATGGAACGTGGGCTGCAAATTTTGCAGAAAGTGAAAGAGACCTATGGGTTGCGGGTATTAACCGATGTGCATGAAGATACCCCGGTCGAAGAGGTTGCCTCGGTGGTCGACATGCTGCAAACCCCGGCCTTTCTGGTGCGCCAGACCAACTTTATCCAGCGGGTGGCCCGCTGCGGCAAGCCGGTCAATATCAAAA
The DNA here is from genome assembly GCF_900156095.1 of Aeromonas sp. RU39B. GTDB lineage: Bacteria > Pseudomonadota > Gammaproteobacteria > Enterobacterales > Aeromonadaceae > Aeromonas. Next base: position 6,312 of record NZ_FTMJ01000023.1, on the reverse strand, counting down.
AGGGGCAATTCCAGGCACCGTGGGATATGCAGCAAGTGGTCAATAAATGCCATGAAGTGGGCAACCACGATATCTGGCTATGCGATCGCGGCACCTCGTTTGGCTATAACACCCTGATCACCGATATGCGCGGGTTGCCCATTATGCGCCGCACGGGTTGTAAGGTGATCTTTGATGCGACGCACTCGGTACAACAACCGGGCGGTCAGGGCGCCACCAGTGGCGGCCAGCGCGAATTTGTCCCTGTGCTGGCTCGCGCTGCGGTGGCTGTTGGGGTTGATGGTCTGTTTATGGAAACGCACCCTAATCCGGAAAAGGCCCTCAGCGACGGCCCCAATATGATTCCCCTCTCTCGCATGCAAGAGATGCTGACCGTATTGTGTGAGCTAGATGCAGTGACCCAGCGCCACCGTTTTCTGGAAGACACCCTTCGCTAAGCTCCCCCATCGCTACTGCGCGAAGATCATTACCTTAATCACTCAGGCAGGCTGCCCTGCCGCTTGCCTTATTTCAGCACGAAGATATGAACTACAACATTGTGATTCCGGCTCGCTTTGGCTCGAGCCGTTTACCGGGCAAACCGCTGGCCCTGATTGGCGAGCATCCCATGATCTGGCACGTTTGGCAGCGCGCCTGCGAAACCGGCATTGCTCCCGACCATATCTGGATTGCCACCGATGACGAGCGGGTGGCTCAGGTTGCGCGAGCGTTTGGCGCCCAGGTCGCCATGACGCGCCATGATCACGCATCAGGCAGCGACCGCTTGGCCGAAGTAGCCGAGCAACAGGGTTGGGGTGACGACACCATTGTCGTCAATGTGCAAGGTGATGAACCTCTGCTTCCTGCAACGCTGATCGAGTTGGCGGCTTACACCTTGGCGAGCCACCCACAATGCGGTATTGCCACGCTGGCCTGCCAACTGGGGGATTACCAGCAGGTGATCGCGCCCCAGTGCGTCAAGGTGGTGACCAATCAGGCCGGCCATGCGCTCTATTTTTCCCGCGCCCCCATCCCGTGGGATCGGGAGCAATTTTCATCCCCCTCCCCCACGCTGGTCGGCACACACTGGCTGCGCCATATTGGCCTGTACGCCTATCGGGTGGGCACCTTGCAACAGATGGCAAACCTGCCTAAAGCGCCTATTGAAGAGCTGGAGAGTCTGGAACAACTGAGGGCACTTTGGCATGGCATCGGGATTGCGGTTGCCACTGTGGCCGATGCCCCGCCGCATGGGGTGGACACACAGGACGATCTGGATGCGCTGCGCGCCCTGTTCAGATCGTCACATCACTGATAAACCGGGCCACTCGCGCCCGGTTTTGTGCGTTTACAGAACGCAAATGCTGCATGGGGTCTGACTTGGGTCGATGTGTTCCCATCCGCCAATAGCATGGCCACTGGCTCGCTGAAACAAAGGCTCCCATTCACTGATTTCCTGTGTTGGGTTTCGCTGCGCTCTACCCAACCTACGTCGCGGCTGATACCGAGGCCGGCATGACCGGCCATCTCCCTTCCACTCTGATTTGAGACTCCCGCCTGCGGCACTTTTGCTACGGGCCCTTTGCCATGACTCTTTACACCCAATCTCGCGGTATTTTGCGCCGCCAATGCCAGATTGAGCCAGCGCTGGCCATGCCGTTGGCGCGGCTCGATGCCCACACTCCACTGACCGATGGTGATGTGCTGATCACCTGGGGCAACAAGCCCAGTGGTCAGGCGCTCTGTGCCTATGCCGCCAAACACGACTTGCCGCTGTGGCGACTCGAAGACAGCTTTATCGGCTATGCCGGTCATCCGGCCGGTGGCGGCCTGCCGCTTGGTCTGGTGTGGGACGATCAGGGCATCTATTACGACGCGCGCCGCCCCAGCCGGTTAGAGCAGCTGATCGCCGCCCCCATTTCGGCTACCGACACGGCGCGCACCGAGGCGCTGCTTGCGCGCATTCGCGCGCTTGGCATCACCAAATACAACACAGATCGCCATCAGGAAGCCCCCTTTATCCTGCCCGCCGTGCTGGCGGCGCGCCTAGGTCTGAGCGAGCACCTGCCAGACCGTGATAAGCGGTCATTTACAGCAGCGGGCGGCGAGCCGCCCACCGTGTCAGAGAGCGACGAGCAATCACTCACGCCAGAGGGCGGCACACAGCCGCTGATCTTGCTGGTCGATCAGGTGGCGGGAGATGGCTCGATTGAAGGGGCGCTGGCAAGCGAGATGAGCTTTGTCGCCATGGTCAAGGCGGCGCGCGAGCGCCATCCGGGGGCACGTCTGCTGCTGCGCACCCATCCCGATACCCGCTTTGGCAAAAAGCGCGGCGTGCTGGCTCGCCGCGAACTGCCGGATGTGGAGGTGATAAGCGAAGCCTGCCATCCCCATGCGCTGATCCGGGCGGTGGCGGCGGTCTATACCGTCTCCTCCCAGTTAGGCTTTGAAGCGCTGCTGCTCGGTAAACCGGTCTACTGCTTTGGCCTGCCGTTTTACGCCGGCTGGGGCTTAACCACCGATGCGCTGACAACGCCGCGCCGCCAACCGGTGACGCTGACGCAACTGGCCCATGCTGCGCTGATCGCCTATCCGCGCTACGTCAATCCGGTTCTCGGCACCGCCTGTGAGGTAGAAGAGATCGTCGATTTGCTGGCCAGGCAGCAGCACCCGGCGCCGCGCTGGCAGCGCCTCTATCTGGTCGGATTTTCGTTGTGGAAGCGCGCCTTTATGCGCGAGTTCTGTCAGCCGCTGGCCCGCGATATCCGCTTTGTGCGCCGCCCGCCCGCAACCTTAAAAGATGGGGAGCAGCTGCTGGTGTGGGGCAGCAAATGGCCGGATGTGCCGGCGATCCGGGCGGAAGATGGCTTTATCCGCTCGCGGGGGCTGGGATCGGATCTCTGCCGCCCGTCGTCGCTCTGTCTCGACCCGGTCGGCATCTACTTTGATAGCCGCTCCCCAAGCCGCCTTGAGCAGATCTTGAACCATGACCACTTGAGTGAAGCGGCGCTTCGGCGCGGCACCACCCTGATTGCCCGGCTGCGCGAGCGGCCGGTCAGCAAATATAACCTGGCAGGTCAGACCCGCTGGCAGCCGCCGGTGACCAATCGCCCGCTGGTGCTGGTGGTGGGGCAGGTGGAGGGGGACGCATCGCTACTGACCGGCAGCCCGCAGATCACCGGTAATGCCATGCTGCTGGCCGCCGTGCGCCGTCACTGCCCCGAGGCGCACATTCTGTTCAAGCCGCACCCGGATGTGGTGGCTGGCAACCGGCCGGGGGGCGTCGATGACACTGTGCTCGGCCACTGCGTCGATACCCTGGTCACTGACGTGTCGCTCGCCGCGCTCTATCCCCATCTGCGTGAGCTGCACACCATGACCTCACTCAGCGGCTTCGAGGCGCTGGTGCAGGGAGTGCCGGTGGTGACCTGGGGTCAGCCCTTCTATGCCGGCTGGGGATTGACCGATGATCGCTGCCCACCGCCGCGCCGTGAGCGCCCGCTGACGCTGGCGGCACTGGTCTATGGGGCGCTGGTTGCCTACCCCGACTATATCGACTGGCAGACCCGCCTTCGCATCACCCCGGAACAATTGATGACCCTGATAGCCCGCGAGCAGGGCGCCACTCACAGCGGCAGTGCGCTGCACCGCTGGCGGCGCAAGCTCGGCTATCTGCTACAAACCCTGCTGCCGACGCTGTGGCAGCGTCTGGAGTCTTCCCGATGAACATCATGCTGTTGCAAGGACCGCTCGGCCCGTTTTTCCATACCCTCGCCCACGTGCTGACCCAAGCCGGACACTCGATCTGGCAGGTCTGCTTTAATGCCGGTGATGAGCTGGCGCTGGGCGCGGCGCATCCCCTGCGCTTTCATGGTGAGATGTCTGCGTGGGGCGGCGCCTTGCGCCACTGGCTGCAGCAGCAGCGCATTGATGCGGTGATCTGCTATGGCGATTGCCGCGCCTATCACCGGATTGCCGGCGAGATCTGCCGCCAGCGCGCCATCCCGTTCTGGGCGCTGGAAGAGGGTTATTTGCGCCCGGACTACATCACGCTGGAGCAAGGCGGCGTCAACGCATTCAGTCCGCACTATCCAAGCCGCGACAAGCTGGCCAACACCCGCTGGAGCGCGCCGTTTGCCGCGCCGCTTCGCACCGGCAATACCTTTGCCCTGCGTGCCCAAAGCGGCTGCGCCTATTACCTGCGTAAAGCCCTGGGTGTGCGGCGCTATCCGCACTATCAGAGCCACCGCCCCTGGAGCATTGGCCAAGAGGCCTTTGGCTGGGTGCGCGGCGGCCTGCGTAAGCTGGTCTATCGAGAGCGTGATCGGCAACTGATGAAGGAACTTGCCCGCTACCGGGGCGCGCTGTTTCTGGCGCCACTGCAGGTGAGCGAAGACTTCCAGCTACGCACCCACTCAGCGCTGGCAGGCATGGAGGAGTTTATTAGCAAGGTGCTGCGCTCGTTCGCCCGCCACGCCCGCGACGGGGACCGCCTGCTGTTTAAACACCATCCGATGGATCGCGGCCATGTCACCTATCGCCCCCTGATTGAGCGGCTGGCGTGGGAGCTGGGACTCTCGGATCGGGTTTATTACGGCATTGAGCTGCCACTGCCAGCACTTTATCCCCTGCTTAAAGGGGTGGTGACAGTCAACAGCACAGTCGGGCTCTCGGCATTGCTGCACAAGGTGCCCACCTATTGTCTGGGGCGCGCACTGTACGATATTGAAGGGCTCACCAGCCAGGGCACACTGGCACAGTTCTGGCGCGAGCCAAGCCCGGTCTGCCCCAAGCGTTTCGAGCGGCTGCGACTGTCACTGCTGCATCTGACCCAGCTCAATGGCAGCTTTTACCAGCATCTTGAGGCCACCGCCGACGCCGTGGCCGCCCGCATCACTGGCGAAGTCGCTGCGTCTGCGCTGCCGCAGCCGGTTGAAGTGGCGTAAAAGTGAGTGAAAAAAAAAGCGCGGAGTGGGAAGAACCCGTCCGCGCATCAACAAAAAGAAACAAAGACTAACTGGCCAAACTTCGTTTTCTCTTAGAACGCCCAACGCAACGCAAAGGTGGTGACGGCCACATGGCGATGGCCGGCCGCCCAAGAGACCTTGGGGGCATACCCCACTTCCAGCGAGAGGTGATCGTAGCCGAGCACCAGCATCGGCATGGCTGCAAAGCCGTTAATGCCTGAGCCATTGAGATAACCCGCCTGCACCCCGCCCCCCAGTTGCACACCCTGATAGATATCCCAGGTTTTCATATAGACGGCGCCACCGTAATAGGCAGTCTCGTTATAGGAGTCGTCATAGGCACCGGCACGCAGCGACAGACGGCCCCAATCCGGCGAGTTATAAAAACCCCAGTCAATCGCGCCGCCCGGATTGAAGTTCTCCAGATCGCACGTCTTGTGCTTGCGACCCTTCCCCTCTTCACAGTTGCTGTGAATCGATACCCCATGCAGTACCACCGACAAATCTTCCACAGCCTGCACCTGGCCGGCACCCAATACACACCCCAGAGAGACTAACAAGGCTACTGGCTTCATGGTCACGCTCCCAATCCATTCGAGTCATTCGCCAACACGCGGCAAACAAAGTGAGACAGCGCAGCTTGAGCCTGCGTAACAGTGCATGCACAAACATCAAACCACGATTAATTTATGGTTAGTATAATGATGACAAAAATATAAACAGGTTAAAATTCACAAACTTGTGACCTGAACGTGACTTTTAAGCTGCATTTGAGACAGGGGGATAAGCGCTTCATAGGCAAGGCTGGGCTGGGTGATCTCGGTATTTGGCGATAAAGAAATAAGAGGCTGATAAGTTCTACACAAGCCCAAGCAACGTCAGGCCGGGACCGAGTTGCCTGTGGCAAGTCACAGCCCAGTCTGGCGATGCTTGTTTCCTATATCCCGTCCGCAAAGCAAAAAGCCCTGAGGACTTCCTCAGGGCTTCAATATGTTGGCGGGGTGGCAGCCGCGCCAGCGGCTGGAGGCGGAGGACGCCAGTCCGACTTCCTCACGCCGTCCAGCGATGCCAATATTCCAAATGCAAAAAGGCCTTCCCGTTTGGGAAGGCCTTCTCTATTCAGTGGCGGAGCGGACGGGACTCGAACCCGCGACCCCCGGCGTGACAGGCCGGTATTCTAACCGACTGAACTACCGCTCCGCATTCGGTTAGCTTCTCGCTAATTTCTCTGTCCACTCTCGTAGACCAATTACGCTTGCACGTAATCGCTTATTAGGTGCCTGGCAGTGTCCTACTCTCACATGGCATCTGCCACACTACCATCGGCGCTACGGCGTTTCACTTCTGTGTTCGGCAAGGATACAGG
>NZ_FTMJ01000025.1 GCF_900156095.1 Aeromonas sp. RU39B | reverse complement strand
TGGCCGGCGACCAGGGAGGCGTCGTTACCACCCTCGAGCTTCATGGTACGAATTTCCGGGCCCTTGGTGTCGAGCAGGATGGCAGCTTTGCGGCCGGTGTCAGCCATCACGTTGCGCAAAGTAGCAATACGTGCGGCATGTTCGTCATGACTGCCATGGGAGAAATTAAGGCGCATGACGTTCATGCCGGCATCCAGCATCTTTTCCAACATCTCGTGGGATTCAGTCTTCGGACCGATAGTGCAAACAATCTTGGTTTTTTTCATGAATGGGTTCTTGTGGTCAATTCCCTCACCCACAGGCAAGGGTTACAGCTAACGATAAGGGGCAAAAGCTGCCAATGCAGGCAAGCCCTCCCCATGAAAATCAAACAGGGCCTGATTTTCCCAAGAGTTACCCTGTGGGCCATTGATCCCGAGAAAACGCAAACCGGCCGTAGTGGCCCACGTGTCTCCGGGAACCCGCAGCCAGGCTGGCTCCCAATAGACAAAGCCGAGCCCTTGCGGCACGGCACCGATCACCCGGCGCAAGTCATCAAGAAATGCCAGTTGTCCGGCTGGCGTAGCGGGATACCCCCCTTTTTCCTCTTCCGCGGCGCCAAAGCCATTGACGACCCCATCAGCGTTATCGCGGGTAAACCCATAGGCGGTTTCCACCACCAGCAAAGGCCGATGAAAGTGCTCGGCGAGTGCCAACATGTTCTCTTTGAGCTGACCCAGCGTGCCGTGCCAGTAGGGATAAAACGAGAGCGCCAACACATCGAACGGCACATCCCGCGCCTGCATGGCAGCAAACCAGCGCAAACACTGTGCCTTGTCACCACCTTCGGCCAGATGCAACACAATGCGGGACATCGGCACGCCATCACTCCCGCTACGCAGCCCGTCGATGGCAGAGCGCAGCAAGTTGGCCAGTTGATCGAACTCCGCTTCACTGTGCTGGCGCAGGCGTCCAATCGGCCAGAGCAAACCATTGTTAAGCTCATTGCCAACTTGCACCATAGCGGGCATTAGATCGGCCTTACGCAAGCTCTGCATGACCGACTCCGTGTAGTCGTGCATATGGCGGGCTAACTGCTCGGGAGAGTCTTGCTGCCAGGCTCGTGGCGTAAACTGTTTCCCTGGATCGGCCCAAAAATCGCTGTAGTGCAGATCGAGCAACCAAGGTAGACCCAGTGCTTTGGCCCGTTTGGCCAGCGCCATCACCTGCGCCAGATCGGTCGTGCCGCCACCAAAGGGTTCACCCTGTTTCGAGTAAGGGTCAACCCACAGGCGCAACCGAACCAGGTTGAGCCCCTCACTCTTGAGCAGTTGCATCAGCTCATACTCATGACCATTTTTGCGATAGTGCACTCCGCGCGCTTCCAGCTCGGCCAGTGACGAGATATCGGCACCGCGTATGGCGAGCGGCGTAGCCGCCTCTGCGCTGATGCCTGCCCCAGCGCCCAACGCGCCGAGCATGGCCAGTATGGGACCATGGCGACGACACCAACGCATATCGGCTCCTTAAGGCTGGTTCGGTTCGTGCAACTCGAGCCAGCTATTGAGCTCACGGCGCAAGTTATCCGAACGCTTGCCAAAAATGGCCTGCACTTCATCACCAATAATGATGACGCCGATTGCACCGAGTTTTTGCAATGCATCGCTGTTAACCGGTGCCAGTGAATGCACCTTGACTCGCAAACGGGTCAGACAGGCATCAAACCCGGCAATGTTCTCCTTGCCACCGAAGGCAGCGATAAGGCCGGTGATAGACGACTCATCGAGGGCAGATGGGGTGTCACTCGCCACCTTCTGCTCTTTCTGACCCAGCGCCATAGCGAACAGCTTTTTGAAATCCTGCATGCGAACCATGAGGGATCTCCTTGTCGTGATTGATAATGGGGCCGGAGCACGCCGGCCCGTGAACCATCAGAGAGTGCGACGCAGAATGCGGCAACCAAAGGCTGGCAACGTCAAACTGCCGGCGGGCAACTGTCCGGTGACCATGTCCTCGTAGCCTGCCGGCAACAGCACGGCACACTCCTGACCGAGAAAGTTCTGCACAAAAATGAACTCGTGTTTGCCATCACTGCGACGCTGCGCGGTCACCCCATAGGGCAGCTCGCATGGCAGTGCACGCGGTAAACCGAGGCTGTTAATCAGATAACCAAACAAGTCGCGCTGGAATGGCAAGTCGTTACGTGATGCCACGTAGTAAGCACGCCCCTTGCCAAAGTCATTGACCGTCACGGCCGGTTGACCGGCATAGAAATCCTGCCCGTAGCTTGCCAGCGCTTTGGCTCCTTCCAGATTGATCAGTTCACACAGATGGGTGACATCATACGGACCACTGAGACCAACTTCGTTGCCAACCAGACCGCTAACACTGTTGTGCTCATGATCGTAGAGACCATCGATCTCTTCAGCCCAGATCCCCAGCACCTTGCGCAGCGGCCCCGGGAAACCACCGAGATGGCAAAGATCGCTCTCGTTAACCACGCCGCTCCAGTAGGTCGCGACAAACTGCCCACCCTGGCTGACGAAGGCTTCCACCTTCTCGCCAAAGCCGTCACGCACCATGTAGAGCATTGGCGCGATCACTAACTCGTAACCACTGAGATCACAATCGGCATTGATCACATCCACCGCCACCCCAGCCTCCCAGAAGGGGCGATAGTGCTCGGTCACCGTCTTTTCGTAGAATAACCCGGCATTACGCGGCCCTTGGGCGTTGTCCATGGCCCAGCGGCTCTCCCAGTCGAAGATGATGGCCACTTTGGCCTCAACCCGGCTGCCAACCACCTCAGGCAACGCAGCCAACATTTCACCAAGCGCCTGCACTTCACGGCCGACACGGGTATTGATATGACCGACATGGTCCACAACAGCACCGTGGAACTTCTCTACCGAACCACGGCTCTTACGCCATTGGAAGTACTGCACTGAGTCCGAGCCATGCGCCACCGCTTGCAGCGAGGAGAGAATATGCATCCCCGGCTTTTTCAGCTTGCTGATGGGCTGCCAGTTGGTCAGACTCGGCGTTGACTCCATCAGGAAGAACGGCTTGCCACCCTTAAGGGTACGCATCAGGTCGTGATACATGGCGGTGTAGGCCGCCAAGGTGCAGTCATCTTCGTTGTTGTGCCACAGCGGGTAGCTATCCCAGGAGATAAAATCGATCACCTTGGCCAGCTGCCAATAGTCGTAATCGTAGAAATACTCCATGAAATTGGTGGTGGCCGGAATCGCCGGATTTGCGGCCTTGAGGGGCTTGATCTCTTCGGCGCAAAAATCGCAAACCTGTGCAGTATTAAAACGCTTCCAATCCAGATTGAGGCCATGAATAGATCCTTCACCAATCGGCGACGGCGACTCAATTTGCGACCAGTCGGTGTAGATGTGACTCCAGAACGTGGTCCACCACGCTTTGTTCACCGCATCCAGTGTGCCATAGCGTTCTTTGAGCCACTCACGAAAGCGGTTCTGGCACAGGTCGCAATGGCATTCTCCACCGTATTCGTTGGAAATATGCCAGGCAATCACGCCAGGGTGATGAGCATAGCGTTCAGCCAAGGCGGTATTAATTGCACGAACCTTGTTGCGATAGGCCGGTGAGGTCATGCAGTGATTGTGGCGACCACCGTGCAGCGCCTTCACCCGCTCTTTGCTCACCCGCAGCACATCAGGATAACGTTGGGAAAGCCAAGCCGGGCGGGCACCACTGGGCGTAGCCAGAAAGACTGAAATTCCATTTTCATGAAGGCGATCAATCACGGTATCGAGCCAGCCGAACTCAAACTGTCCTTCTTGGGGCTCTAGCGCCGACCAACTGAAAATACCCACTGACATCACGTTGCAGTGGGTCTGTTTCATCATCTCGATATCGCGCTCAAAGATCGCCGGATCGTCCAGCCATTGATCCGGGTTGTAGTCGGCGCCATGCAGCAGCGCCGGCACTCGTTCACTGAGCGGGGGAAACTTGAACATCTCTCTCTCCTGACAGCAGACGGCCGGTGCCAGGCACCGGCCGCAAAGACTTAGCGATTGAACACTTTGATGGACGGCAGCACCTTGCCAGAGCAATCAAACAACGCCTGGTTCTCGCGGGCATTGCCCTCCTTCCAGTCATCGTTGTTGTATTTCATACCGGCCTTGGTAGCCCACGTTGCTCCCGGAGTCGGCAACCATGCGGGCTCCCAATAGAAGATGCCCTTACCGTGACCACCCTGAACACCATCAATGCTTTTGATGAGATCCTTGAGAAAATCAGCCTGCCCCTGCACGGAGGCCGGATAACCACCATCACTGGCCTCTTTGGCAGTGAAGTTGTTTTCCGCGTTATCACAGTTTTCCGTGGTGTAGCCATATGCGGCCTCCACCACGATCACGTCTTTGTTATAACGCTTACTAATGTCATCCATGTTGTACTTGAGTGCGCTGATCGGGCCGTTCCAGTAGGTGTAGAAAGACAGGCCAATCACATCAAACGGCACATCACGCTTGCTGACCTCATCAAACCACCAAACGAAGGTATCGTTCTTGGTTCCCTCGGCCAGATGGAGCATGATCTTGATCTCTTTGCCATGCTCCTTGACCGCACGAATACCCGCCTTGAGCAATCCGGCCAGCCGATCAAACTCACCACCGTTCTGACCCCAGCTCTTGCCCTCCGGCCACAGCATGCCACCGTTGATCTCGTTACCCACCTGCACCATGTCAGGTACGATACCGGCCTGTTGCAGCCCGTCCATCGTCTGCTTGGTATGGTCATAGACAGCCTTGGTCAGCTGCTCGATATTCATGTTGGCCCAGGCCTTAGGCTTGTTTTGGCGACCCGGATCAGTCCAAAAATCACTGTAGTGGAAATCGAGCAGGAACTTCATGCCCAGCGCTTTGGCCCGCTTGGCCAGCGCAATGGTGGTGGCCAGATCGTTGTTACCACCACCATAGGGGTGCCCCTCGGCATCTTTAGGGTCAACCCAGATACGTAACCGGATGTAGTTAAAGCCGTTTTCCTTGAGAATGGCCATGGCATCCATCTGCTTACCGTTAGCATCGAAGTATTTACCCCCATGCTTTTCGACTTCGGCCAGCATTGATACATCGGCACCTTTGATGAAGTCATTGGCGACCTTGACCGGCTGCACCACGGCTGACTCGGCAGCCCAAACCTGAGTGGCTGTGCCAAGAAGTCCGCCTGTCAGCAGGGCGGCCATCACCAGACTAGTTTTGAGTTTCATCATTCACATCCTGTTGCTGCGTTAACCCTTGGTCCCGCCAGCGGTGAGACCGGAGACAAAGTACTTCTGTAAAGAGAGGTACAAAATGGCGACCGGAACGGCGATGAGTACCGCGCCAGCGGCATAGGTGGTGTAACTGGCACCCATCTTCTGGGCCACCAAGTTATAAAGGCCGATAGGCAGAGTGAACTGATCCGGTGTACGCAGGATGGTACTGGCCAGAATGAAATCACCCAGTGGACCGGTAAACGAGAACAGGGCCACCACCGCGATGATCGGCTTGGAGAGTGGCATGATGATCTCGATGAAGATGCGGAAGTTTCCTGCTCCGTCCATCCGCGCCGATTCGTCCAGATCTTTGGGTATGGCGTCGAGGTAGCCCTTCATCAGATAGGTGTTCATCGGGATCATGCCGCCGACATACACCAGCACCAACGCCAGGTGGCTGTTAACCAGTCCGAGCATCTGGGCCAGTACGAAGATGGCGATCAGCGCCGAGAACTGCGGCACCATCTGCAGTAGCAGGAACAACATCAAGCCGTTTTGCCGACCCCGGAAGCGAAAACGTGAGAAGGCGTAGGCGGTAAAACTCACACTGATTAAGGTCAGCACCATGGTCATAAAACTGATTTTCATCGAGTTCCAGTACCAGGCTGCATAATCGATGTGACCGTCGAACAACTCGTTGTAGTGAATGAACGAGAAGTTGTCCGGAATGATCGAGGTATTGAGCAGGCTGCTGCCCGGGTTGAGCGATGCCCCCACCGTCCAGACCAGCGGATAGATGATGATCACTGACACCATGGCCAGAAGCAGGTAGCTCAGGCCCAGACGGATAAAATTACTCTTTTTAACGCTGTGTTTGACACTCATGATCAGCTCCCCTTACGCCATGTCGTCTTGCTTGAACGAATTGGTCGCACGGAACTGCCACAAGGCGATGCCGACCACAAAAATCGAGAGCAGGATGGTGATGCTCGCAGCAATCGCATATTGGGACGACGACATGGTCAACTTGTAGATCCAAGAGACCAGGATATCGGTACCGCCTGCGTTCGACCCCACCACCGCCGGTCCACCGTTGTTGAACAGATAGATGATGTTGAAGTTATTGAAGTTGAAGGTGTATTGCGTGATCAAGATCGGTGCAATGGAGTAGAGCACCAGCGGCAACGTGATGGTGGTGAGCTTGTGCCAAGCTGTCGCGCCGTCAATGGTGGCCGCCTCATAAAGATCATCGGGAATGGCCTGCAGCACCCCGGTGGTCATGGCAAAGACGAAGGGGAAACCCAACCAGGTCTGCATCATGATCAGTGCGGTTTTGGTCCAGAACGGATCCGTCATCCACGCTTTGGGTTCAATGCCAAGAGCGGCCAAAATACCGTTATTGATCACCCCGAAGGTTTCGTTAAACATGCCGGCAAAAACCAAAATGGTAACAAAACCCGGCACCGCCCAAGGCAGGATCAGGATGGTGCGAATCAACGGCTTGAAGCGCAGATCCTTTTGGTTAACCAGAATAGCCAGCAGTACCCCGACAGAACACTGCAATGTGGTGGCAATCAGGGTCCAGATGACGGTCCACTGCAGGACGTCAAACAAGGTCGAACGCCACAGATCCAAACGGAAGATATTGATAAAGTTTTTGAAACCTACCCAATCCACCAGTTTGGCCGGCGGGGTGTGATAAAGGTCATAGTTGGTAAAGGCAATGGAGAAACCGAAGATGATCGGAAATACCACCACGAACACCAGTAGGATGAATCCCGGGGTGATCATCAGGTAAGGAAAACCTTCACTCAGCAGTAACTGATATTGCTTGCGGATGCTGCCAAGTTGCAGACCACGATCACGTTTGTCACCGCACACATAGGCATCACGAATTCCCCAATAATAGAAACCGCAACCAAATGCAGCTATCAGGGCACTGATGATCCCTTTAGCCAATAAAAACACGGAGTTGTCACGCGGCAACTCGGTACCCAGCGTAAACAGGCCCCAAAAGCCCTGGTCCAGAAAATCGTGAAACACGCCAAAAAAGCTGGCCATGACGACGAAGAACACCACAGCCTTGACTCCCTGACGGTTGTAAAGCTGCCCGAGTCCCGGGATCAGCGATAACAGGGCTGCAATCTTGGCGTGATGGGTTCTTGCACTCACCTCGGCGATATCGCTGGTATCGACAACCACAATGTACCTCCTTTCCTTGAAGCGCACGGGTGACCACTGTCACCCGTGCCGTGTCGGGCTAATGCCCGCTTCTTTATTGCTGCGAGTGATTGACTTCAATTTGCATATTGATGTTCTTGACCGCAGCATCGAGTGCAGCCTTCACATCCTGCTTGCCAGTGACACCCAATTGCAGGGCGCTGTTGGCAGGGGACCATACTTCCTGCATCTCCGGTACGCTCGGCATCGGAGTTGCGAACCCGGCTTGGATGGCTACCGCACGGGACTTGTCATCGTTCTTGATAATCGGATCATCGATCAGAGACTTGATCGGCGGGATTTCACCGGTCTTCTGGAAGCGAACCTTGGCGTATTCAGGCTGGTTGATAAATTCGATGAACTTCTGAGCCAGCTCTTTTTGCTTGGAGTAAGTGGACACGCTGTAACCCTTCACACCCAGGAAGGAGCGCATGTGTTCGCCATTGGGCAGGGTCGGCAGCGGTGCAACACCATAGTTCACACCAGCATCTTGATAAGGTTTGAACGACCAGGGTCCGGTGATAACAGCGGCCGCTTTTTTCTCGGTAAACAGCGAATCGATGGCGTTCGCACCGGTGTCGCCTACGATACCTGCCGGGAACAGACCATCAGCATAGAAAGTCTTGAGGAACGAAACACCATCGATGGCACCCTTGTTGGCCAAACCGACATCTTTCACATTAAGTGAGCCGTCACTGTTCTGACCAAACACATAACCACCCATCCCGGCGACGACACCGTAGGCGTAATAGATTTCATCAAACTTGGCGAGCAAGCCATATTTGTTCTTGGCTCGCAGCTCTTTCGAGGCCTTGACCAACTCATCAAAGGTTTCCGGCGCCTTGGGCATCAGATCTTTGTTGTAAACCATGACGATGGTTTCCACGGCCTTAGGCAGACCGTAGAGCTTACCTTGGTATGTTTGGGCATCGACCGCCGGCTTGGTAAAGCCACCGAGGAACTCAGGCGCAACCTTCAGTTCAGAGATAAGACCCTGCACCACTGCAGTGCCGACCTGATCGTGTGGCAGAACCAGCACATCCGGACCAATACCCGCCGGGCCGTCCAGACGCAGCTTCTCGATCTGCTGGGCATAGGGAGTTTCCAGGATCTTGACCTTGACGTTGTATTTGCTTTCAAACGCCTTCACCGCATCCATGATGCCATCGGACTTCTTGATGTCTTCCCATACCAGCAACTCACCATCGGCAGCACGTGCAACTTGTGAGAATGCACCAGCAACACCGAGTGACATCATGACAACAGCAGCCAATTTATTGATCTTCATATGATTTCCTTGTCCCTTTACAGGTTAAAAACCACGATACTCCAGTCACATTGCTTCTGTTTTGCTGTCTTTCGCTCACATAGCTGTGTAAACAGTCATTAAAAACGTCTACCTAGCTGACACCCCTCTGGATATCGAACAATTAACTATTTACAGAAAAACATCACAACTAACTGATAAATAATGCTTTTAAGTTTGCCCATCAGATCCGGCTTTATCTCCTCTATCGTCTATGTCAACAGACCAAGACGACGCCACTACCGCACTTGCTATGGCAAAAAGGGTAACGATTACACCGAATGACGCTACGGTAAGCGGAGCTTGCTATATCTGCCAGCGGCAGATGCAAAGGCTGTGATCTCATGCACAAAAGAAACACCATTTTGTGCAAACGGTTACACCACGCTGGTATATTCCTCTCACAGCAACGGAATCAGGTGGCGTGCTCTGTCGTCGTTACGGGTCAAGCCGGATATTCCAGTCATGTTTCTGATGTACGCCCTCGCCGTGTATTCGGCGCTGACGTTAGAGCTAAAGCATTCATTATTAAGGAGTTAAATCTCATGGCGAGTATCAGGTTGAGCAATGTGGTCAAGCGCTTCGGCAACAATGTGACCCTGCACAATGTGAATCTGGATGTTGAAGATGGTGAATTCACTGTCTTCGTCGGTCCATCCGGTTGCGGTAAGTCAACCCTGCTCAGAATGATTGCCGGTCTGGAAGAGATATCAGAAGGTCATATCGCCATTGGAGAGCAAGTGGTCAATGATGTTGCGCCTGCACACCGTGGTGTCGCCATGGTGTTTCAGTCTTATGCGCTCTATCCCCATATGACCGTGGCGGAAAACATGGGTTATGGCCTCAAAGTTAATGGCGTACCTAAGGCTGACATTGAGCACCAGGTCGGCATGGTTGCCAAGACGCTGCAACTGTCGCACCTGCTAGACCGCAAGCCGAAGCAACTCTCTGGCGGTCAGCGTCAACGCGTGGCAATCGGTCGGGCAATTGTGCGCAACCCCAAAGTGTTCCTGTTTGACGAGCCACTTTCCAACCTGGATGCAGAGTTGCGGGTAGAAATGCGCCTGCATATCGCCAAATTGCACCAGGAACTCAAGACCACCATGATTTACGTTACACACGATCAGGTGGAAGCCATGACTCTCGCAGACAAGATCGTGGTCATGAACTACGGCAAAGTAGAGCAGGTGGGCTCCCCGATGGAGCTCTACTACAAACCAACCAACAAGTTTGTCGCTGGTTTTATCGGATCCCCCAAGATGAACTTCCTGCCCGGGAAAGTGCTTGCTTGGAGTGAAAATGAGCTGACCGTACAAGTCAGTGAGCAGCAGATCCTGACTTTGCCCATCGCCACCTCTCGCGTAGCAGAAGGCAGCGAAGTGACATTGGGCCTGCGTCCGGAGCATGTTGTGCCAAACGGCCAAGGCATTCACCTCACCTTTACCTGTGAAGTGGTTGAACGCCTTGGCAACAGTACCTATCTGTTTGGCCAGTGCTGCGGCGTCGATGGATTTAAACTGTTGCTTGCCGGCGACAGCGCATTTAGTCCCTACCAGAAAATGGACGTCTTTTTCTCACCCGAACATTGTCTTGTTTTTGATGCAGAAGGATTGCGCATTAACCACTGATTTCATCACTAGCCATGCCAGGTTAGCCCCCAGCAGAGCCGGGGGCTTTTTTTTATTCATTTGTTATTAAAAGGAAAATGAGAGCTATCTCTCAGCTCCGGTGAGTTGTCATTTCGTCTTTAACTAGGCAGTGTAAAATGATCACAGCATGGTGAAAACGTTACACAAAAAGTTCCTGACGATCAAAAAACGCGCTGTAGACGTGTTGTGACGCATCAGCAACGAGTCGCCGAAGAGGTCTTCGGTCATCAATCAATCGAGTGTCATCACTCTTAATTCGTGTAATTGATCACAATGACGACATCAAAACGACAATTTTCCATTATTCAGCGCATCGCACTGGGATTTCTTACCATCATCATGTTGCTGATCCTCTCGGTCGGGCTTTCGCTTTATACCGGACAACGATTGGCAGCCCAAGTCAGCGAGCTTACCGGACACACTGCCCCGACGTTAGTACAGAGCCGTGCGGTGACGCGTGACCTTTTCTCTCTCGATAAGAGCCTGCGAGTCGCCTTATTGCAGCCCTCAGTGGAGGATATCGATAAGGCGATAGCCCTGATGCAGCAATGGCAACAAAGCTATCAGCAAGACGCGCTGCGTCTAAAAGAGCAGACCAACCGTGATGCCGATTTACAAGAGAAGGTCTCGACGCTGGACGAGCAACAGAGCCAGTACTGGGTACTGATAAAGCAACTGGCAACTGACTATGCCACTAACCTCTCCCATCAGCAGACACTCAGCCGCGATAACAGACTCGATACCGCTTTTCGAAAATTGCGCGGACAACTGGATATATTGGTTGCCCCACTGGGGGCTCATCCTGCCGTGCTTACAAAAAATCAGCTGTTACAAGAGTTGGAGCTACAAACAAGCAGTGTGACGGACTCGCTCAAACAACGTGATCCCCAACTGATTGCCAGCAAGGCTGAACAACTCACCGCATCAGCGGTGAAACTGGCCGCACTGCGCAAGCAACTCGCTGTGCAATTACGCACGCAGGAAAGTGCCTTTGGTGGCTACATTGACCTTGAACAAAGTGCCGGGACTACCCTCGATAACGTATTTACCTTACTCTCCGGCCCCCAAGCACTCCTGGCAAAACACCTGGAACTTTCTATGCGCAGTGAGCAGTTGCGCAATCAAAGTGAGCAAGCAACTCGCATGGTTGACTCACTGCTCGCAGAGCTCTCTGCCATTGATGACATCGTGGACGCCCAGCTCAGTGCGCGAGTTTCACAAAGCCAGGGCATTTTGTTGCAACTGGAAATCGGGCTCTCGGTTGGGCTACTGGTTTCACTGTGTTTGAGCGCTCTTATTTTACTGCATTTGATTCGCGCCATTCGTAAACCCATGCAACAACTGCTCACAACACTGCTCTCACTAAGTCGTGGTGACATGACACAACGAGCCATGCTGGATCGTCATGACGAACTGGGGCAAGTAGGCAAAGGGATCAATTCTTTGGCACACGAGATGAGCAATATGCTCAGCCAAGTGGTACATGCCGCCCGTTCACTCGGGGAAATGGCCGAGCTCAACCTGAGCGCACAACAAAGCGCCACCCGCCAGCTTGAGCAACAGCGGAGTGAAACTAACAGTGTCTGCGCCGCGATGGAGGAGATGGATTATTCGGCGCGAGAAGTGGCAACCAGTGCTGAAATGGCCGAACAGACGCTGGCACAGGTGGCGAAAGAAGCCACTCAGACCAGCATGATGAGTCAGCACACTGCAGAGCGAATGAGCCGATTAGCTGACGACCTGACCGACTCCCGCCACGCCATTGAGTCAGTGCATCACTTGAGTGTCAATATCGGTGGCATTCTTGAGATCATTGAGCGGGTCACAGAGCAAACTAACCTGCTCGCGCTCAATGCGGCAATAGAAGCCGCCAGAGCCGGCGAGCACGGCCGTGGCTTTGCTGTTGTTGCCGACGAGGTACGCCAGCTAGCCCGTCATACCGCAGAGTCAACAACCAAGATCCAGTCGCACATTGCGGCCCTGCAGCAAGGGGTCACCGGAGCGGTCGAGACCATTGTCCGCTGCCACGGAGTAATGCAGGCATGTAGCCAGGACAGTCAACAAACCCGAATGATGCTTGGCGCTCTTTCAGACAGTCTTCACTCAGTGGCCGAACTGAGCAGTCGAATCGCTACAGCGGCCCTACAGCAGCGCCAAACCAGTACCGAAATAGCCAGAAACATCAGCAATATCAGCTCTATTGCCAATGAAAACCAAAAAGTGCTGGGCAATGTGGCTCATACCGGCGGGCAACTGCAAAAGCTCTCATCACAGCAGCAATCTCTGGTACAGCGCTTTGTTCTGCAAAATACCTGACCAAAACGGGAGATATCCCATGACCATGAGGACCTACTAACATGCTCAAACGTACTCTGCTTGTCGCGGCTATGCTCAGCTGCCTGCAACCTGCATTTGCCGATGATGACTCGGCGCAAACCCGTGCTCTGTTTTTACGTGGCGAGATGAACAACTGGGAAGCGCCCGCTGCCGCCAAAATGACGGTTCAGGCGACCGACCTATTGAGCGTAAAGACGCAACTGCAAGCCAGTCACGGCGCTTACAAGTTCAAGATTGCTGATGAAAAATGGAAAAGTGACACGACCTATGGCCAGTTCGATCCCACCAGCAAAGTCGAGTCAGGCAAGCCCGTGGTGGTCAAAGCCGGTTACCAGTGGGGCGATATGAAATTTACACCAGCTGCTGATGGAAGTTACACATTTACGCTTGATCGTCGTGACCCCGCCAAGGTGATCGTCACCGTCAGTAAAGATTAAATATTGCCGTACAGATAATACCGACAAATAATGCCAACCCGTAAAAATTGGCTGGCATTATGTTTCTTAAATAACAACGCCTGCTTAAGCAGGCGTTGTTATTTAAGAACCGTGGCTCGTCTTATTTCTGACTGCGCTTGACCGCCTCGACAAAGGTGGTCTTGGCCTTGGTCGAGCCAGCCCGCTCAGCTTCATCCACCAGTTTCATCGCCTTG
>NZ_FTMJ01000036.1 GCF_900156095.1 Aeromonas sp. RU39B | reverse complement strand
CATGAGCATCACGATGGACGAAGAAATCAAACGTTGGACGGCCAAGCGCAAGTCCGCCTTGGTCATGGAAATCATTCAGGGCAAGACCACCGTCGCCGAAGCGGCTCGCGCCTTTGATTTGCAGCCCTCCGAGATTGAAGAATGGGTAGATGACGCCAAACGGGGCATGGAAAACGCCTTACGGGCCAAGCCACTGGATATTCGCGAGCAGTACGAGAAGCAGCTCAAGGAGCTCCAGGAAGCTTATGGCGAGGCCATGCTGGAGTTACGCGCCAGAAAAAAGCTGGCCTCCCTGCTGGGCGAGGACGACAGATAGTCGCCGATGTTCAGCAGGGATTACGCGCAGAAGGTATTGATGTCTCCGTCAGCAAGCTCTGCCGCTGGTTTTACCTGCCGCGTCGCAGTTGGTACTACCGCAGCGTCAAGGCCGCGCCCAAGCTTCAGGAGTATCTGGTCAACCCGATCAAAAACATGATTGAGGAGAACCCATCGTTCGGTTACCGCACGGTTGCGGTCCTGTTGGGGTTCAACAAGAACACGGTACTGCGCATCTTCCAGCTCAAGGGCTGGCAAGTTCGCAAGCGTCCGGTTGGGTTTCGCCCCCGGATCCAGGCCCTGCCTTCGGTGGCCTCAGCGCCCAACCAACGCTGGGCGACGGACCTATGCCGGATCTGGGCTGGTCGCGATGGCTGGTGTTCCTTGGCGCTGGTGATTGATTGCCATACCCGTGAACTACTGGGATGGCATCTTTCGCGCAGTGGTAAATCAAAAACGGCCGAGGCAGCGCTGGAGCAAGCCTTAATTGCTCGCTTCGGCAGCTTGGGACGAGTTGCATCGCCGTTTTTGTTACGTAGCGACAATGGGTTGGTGTTTACCAGTCGCAACTACACAGCGCTGGTGAAGAGCTATGGGTTGCAGCAGGAGTTCATCACGCCGTACACGCCGGAACAAAACGGCATGGTCGAGCGGGTGATCAGAACGCTCAAGGAGCAGTGTGCCCATCGGCAGAGGTTCGAGACCTTGCAGCATGCCAGTCGGGTGATTGGCGACTGGATCCAGTTTTACAACCAGAAGCGTCCTCACCA
>NZ_FTMJ01000027.1 GCF_900156095.1 Aeromonas sp. RU39B | reverse complement strand
CAAAGGTTGTCGAGCAGCACCGGCTCGTGGCCAGCGGCCATCAGCGCCAGCGTGGTGTGACTGCCGATATAGCCGCACCCGCCGGTGACCAGAATTTTCATGGTGAGTACTCCTGTTGGTTGACCCCTGGAAAGGGGATAAGTGAGAGTATCATAACAGCTTGTGTAATCGATTACATTAAAATGTCATGTTTGGTGATGGTATATAAGTTAACTTACTGTATTTATTTAAAATATTTCAATGTAACCGATGCGTAATCTTAGTCTGGTATCTAACTGATGCATACCATGATAGATTAAATCGGACATAAGCAACCGGTTGCTGCGCGCAAATGCTCAGCAATAAGTGGGTGGTCGGAGTAGTTTTGTGGTTGTTTTTTCCACGCAATGTGCGGTGTGTAACAGGTTACAACTTTCACTAGCTCACGGAGTGTGTTTTCTGAAAGTAGTACGTATGATGCGCTGTGAGCACGTGTTCGTGCCTTTTCACCATAACTAAAAAAGATAAATAGGGTATTTGCTGGCTAAGGCGGTTCTTTTATGGCGACTATCAAAGATGTAGCGAAGTTATCGGGAGTGTCAGTAGCAACAGTCTCCCGGGTGATCAACAACTCTCCCAAAACCAGTAAATCATCGCGAGAGTCGGTGAACAATGCGATGCAAGAGCTGAACTATCACCCTAATGCCAATGCTCGAGCGTTGGCACATCAGAGTTCTGATACCTTGGGGTTGATCGTGGCGGATGTGTCAGACCCATTTTTTGGTGTCATGGCTAAGGCGACAGAAAAAGTCGCGCAGGCGATGGGGAAATTCCTGCTGATCGGCAACGGATACCATGATGCTGACCGGGAAAGGAAAGTGATTGAGCAGTTGGTTCGTTATCGCTGCTCAGGGCTGGTGGTTCATGCCAAGATGATTCCGGATGACGAGCTTTCACAGTTGATGGATATCTATCCGAGCATGGTGTTGATCAACCGGGTGATTGCAGGTTACGAAACCCGTTGTGTTGCATTGGATGACCGACATGGTGCCTGGTTGGCCACGCGTCATTTAATCCAGGAAGGTCATCGCCAAATCGGATTTCTCTGTTCAAATCACAATATCTCGGATGCGGCAGACCGTTTGCAGGGATATCACGATGCCTTGTCCGAAAATGGACTGGTTCTGGATGAGCGTTTGATCGTCAAGGCAAGTCCGGATGAGGTCGGTGGTGAGGCGGCCATGACTGAGCTATTGAGCTGCGGTCGTCAAATGACGGCGATTGTCTGTTACAACGACTCGATGGCGGCGGGAGCCCTCTCTGTACTGAGCGATAACAGCATTGATGTGCCACAAGATATCTCGGTGGTCGGGTTTGACGATGTGTTGATCTCACGTTACCTGCGTCCGCGTCTCACCACAGTGAAATATCCTGTGGTGGCTATGGCAACGCAAGCTGCTGAGTTGGCGGTGGCTCTGTCCCGTGGTGAGGCCATCAATTCAGCGACCAACTTGTTTAGCCCGACCCTGGTTCGACGTCATTCAGTCAAAACCTTGTAAATCTGACTCCCGTCTATCTAAGTGGTCAAGCTCCTAGGAGCTGGCCACTTTTCTGTTTGCTTCTGCTTGACGTTGCCTTTAATGCCCGTCTCGCTATCCGCTCTGTTAGCTAAGACCTCTGCCTAAGTCGTTGGCTGGGGGGCTCTTTGCGTCCGCAGTGTCTGCTTGGCAGCGTTGGTTGTGCGAAAACACTTTATTAACAGTGTAATCGATAACACGTGTTGTGATGGGTGATTTTCATTGTATATCAGTAGTTTATGATTGCTATTGTGTTTGTGTAATGTATTTTTACCGTTTTCATGATGCTTGTTTTCATGAATGTGTGATGTGTGTCATGACAAAAGTTCAATCGGCGCGCATATAATCCGTTCCGTCGGCGAGAGCGTTTTCTTGGATGCTGACGCTCATCACCATACATATATAGATACAACAGAGGAAGGAACGCACATGAAGACCAAATATTTGACATCATCGATTGCACTCGCTGTTGCCATGATGGCTGCGAATGCTCACGCTGTTGATTTTACCGGTTATTTCCGTTCTGGGGTCGGTGTTTCCCAAGATGGTAAACAGCAGACAGCGAATAAGGATCTAGTAGGTCGCCTGGGTAATGAAGATGATACCTATGGCGAAATTGGTCTTGGTCAAGAACTGTTTAAAAAAGATGGCGTCTCGTTCTATGTAGACAGTATGGTCAGCATGGAGAGTGATGGTTCTAATGACAGTGAAAGTACCAAAGATGATGATGCAAAATTTGGTCTTCGTCAGTTTAATGCTAAAGTTAAAGGCCTTATTGCTAGCGATCCAGACGCAATACTGTGGGTTGGTAAGCGTTATTATCAGCGTCATGATCTGCATATTATCGACACCAAATATTGGAATGTATCCGGCGCTGGCGCCGGATTGGAGAATCTGAAAGCAGGGCCAGGAGCATTTTCTTTTGCTTGGATTCGCTCCGACGGTAATGATGTTGATACTTCAATTGTCAATAATGATCTGAATATCAACTTCCTTGATGTTCGCTATGCAGGATTAAAACCATGGAGTGGCGCTTGGACTGAGTTTGGTGTCGATTACGCTATGCCAAACCCAACTGATGAGCAAAAATCTGCTGGTTCCAGTTATGACCCAAAGAATGGGGTAATGGTGACTGGTGAAATCAGCCAATATTTTGATGGCTCAGGCATCAATGAAAAGCTGGTACTGCAGTATGCCAATAAGGGTCTGGCTCAGAATATGATCTCGCAAGGTGGTGGTTGGTATGACGTATGGCATACAACCGACGATGCCACTGGCTACCGCGTCATTTTGACTGGTGATATTCCAGTTGGTGAGCGTTTCTCAATCAACCATGTTTTCACTTATGGCAAGGGTGAAAAACTCCAAGCTTGGCACGACAATACTGAACTCTTTAGTGCAGTAGCTCGTGGTTCATATGCTTGGACTGATATTACTAAGACCTTGGTTGAGCTTGGCACTTTCGAGCGCACCAAAACTTGGACCAGTGGTTCTGAAGACAAAGAAAGTGGTCAAAAATATACGTTGGCACAAGCTTGGTCTGCTGGCCCTAGTATGATGGCTCGTCCTGAAATCCGTGTTTATGCAAGTTATCTGACAGATGGTGAAGGTGATTCCTTCAATGGTAACACCGATGACCATGCGTGGAACTTTGGTGTCCAAGCTGAAGCGTGGTGGTAATATCTACTCGGGTTTGTTACATGCTGCCCCCTTTTGGGGGCAGTCTTGTTTGTGTCACCATTTGATAGGGAAATACGATGAAGTTGGCCAATTCTCTCCTTGCCGCTGCGGTGGCTGTCGTGTTGTCGGGCTGTTCAAGTATGACTGTTCCCCTGCAGCCGCATGAAGCCGTGTTAAATTCCCCCGATGCAGCCAAACAGGCGCTGCTTTCAGCCCAGAGTTGCTGCGCTTCCCT
>NZ_FTMJ01000028.1 GCF_900156095.1 Aeromonas sp. RU39B | reverse complement strand
GCGTCGGAAACGACACTTCTTGGGGTTGTATGGTTAAGTGACTAAGCGTACACGGTGGATGCCTTGGCAGTCAGAGGCGATGAAGGACGTACTAACCTGCGAAAAGGGTTGGTGAGCTGGTAAGAAGCGTTATAACCAACCATGTCCGAATGGGGAAACCCACTTAGCATAAGCTAGGTATCGTTGCATGAATACATAGTGCAACGAGGCGAACCGGGAGAACTGAAACATCTAAGTACCCCGAGGAAAAGAAATCAACCGAGATTCCCTTAGTAGCGGCGAGCGAACGGGGATTAGCCCTTAAGCAACGGGCAAGCTAGTGGAACGGTCTGGAAAGGCCGGCGATACAGGGTGATAGCCCCGTACACGAAAGCGAACCCGAGGTGAAATCGAGTAGGGCGGGACACGTGATATCCTGTCTGAACATGGGGGGACCATCCTCCAAGGCTAAATACTCCTGACTGACCGATAGTGAACCAGTACCGTGAGGGAAAGGCGAAAAGAACCCCTGTGAGGGGAGTGAAATAGAACCTGAAACCGTGTACGTACAAGCAGTGGGAGCACCTTCGGGTGTGACTGCGTACCTTTTGTATAATGGGTCAGCGACTTACATTCTGTAGCGAGGTTAACCGTATAGGGGAGCCGTAGGGAAACCGAGTCTTAACTGGGCGAATAGTTGCAGGGTGTAGACCCGAAACCGGGTGATCTAGCCATGGGCAGGTTGAAGGTTGAGTAACATCAACTGGAGGACCGAACCCACTAACGTTGCAAAGTTAGGGGATGACCTGTGGCTGGGGGTGAAAGGCCAATCAAACTCGGAGATAGCTGGTTCTCCCCGAAAGCTATTTAGGTAGCGCCTCGGACGAATACTACTGGGGGTAGAGCACTGTTAAGACTAGGGGGTCATCCCGACTTACCAACTCTTTGCAAACTCCGAATACCAGTAAGTACTATCCGGGAGACACACGGCGGGTGCTAACGTCCGTCGTGAAGAGGGAAACAACCCAGACCGCCGGCTAAGGTCCCAAAGTTCTGGTTAAGTGGGAAACGAGGTGGGAAGGCTCAGACAGCTAGGATGTTGGCTTAGAAGCAGCCATCATTTAAAGAAAGCGTAATAGCTCACTAGTCGAGTCGGCCTGCGCGGAAGATGTAACGGGGCTCAAACCAGGCACCGAAGCCGCGGATTCAATCAATAGATTGAGTGGTAGGGGAGCGTTCTGTAAGTCTGCGAAGGTGTGTCGAGAGGCATGCTGGAGATATCAGAAGTGCGAATGCTGACGTAAGTAACGATAAAGGGGGTGAAAAGCCTCCTCGCCGGAAGACCAAGGGTTCCTGTCCAACGTTAATCGGGGCAGGGTGAGTCGACCCCTAAGGCGAGGCCGAAAGGCGTAGTCGATGGGAAGCTGGTTAATATTCCAGCACTTCTTGTAATTGCGATGGGGGGACGGAGAAGGCTAGGTGGGCCAGGCGACGGTTGTCCTGGTGAAAGGGAGTAGGTGGTACCTTTAGGTAAATCCGGAGGTGCAACGCTGAGACCCGAGACGAACACACTACGGTGTGGAAGCCATTGATGCCCTGCTTCCAGGAAAAGCCTCTAAGCTTCAGATTACAAGAAATCGTACCCCAAACCGACACAGGTGGTCGGGTAGAGAATACCAAGGCGCTTGAGAGAACTCGGGTGAAGGAACTAGGCAAAATAGTACCGTAACTTCGGGAGAAGGTACGCTGTTGTTGGTGAAGTGGCTTGCCCATGGAGCTGATGACAGCCGCAGTGACCAGATGGCTGGGACTGTTTATCAAAAACACAGCACTCTGCAAACACGAAAGTGGACGTATAGGGTGTGACACCTGCCCGGTGCCGGAAGGTTAATTGATGGGGTTAGGGTAACCGAAGCTCTTGATCGAAGCCCCGGTAAACGGCGGCCGTAACTATAACGGTCCTAAGGTAGCGAAATTCCTTGTCGGGTAAGTTCCGACCTGCACGAATGGTGTAACCATGGCCATGCTGTCTCCACCCGAGACTCAGTGAAATCGAAATCGCTGTGAAGATGCAGTGTACCCGCGGCTAGACGGAAAGACCCCGTGAACCTTTACTACAGCTTGGCACTGAACATTGAACCTACATGTGTAGGATAGGTGGGAGGCTTTGAAGCGGTGACGCCAGTTGCCGTGGAGCCGACCTTGAAATACCACCCTTGTATGTTTGATGTTCTAACGTTGGCCCCTGAATCGGGGTTACGGACAGTGCCTGGTGGGTAGTTTGACTGGGGCGGTCTCCTCCCAAAGAGTAACGGAGGAGCACGAAGGTTGGCTAATCCTGGTCGGACATCAGGAGGTTAGTGCAATGGCATAAGCCAGCTTAACTGCGAGACGGACAGGTCGAGCAGGTGCGAAAGCAGGTCATAGTGATCCGGTGGTTCTGAATGGAAGGGCCATCGCTCAACGGATAAAAGGTACTCCGGGGATAACAGGCTGATACCGCCCAAGAGTTCATATCGACGGCGGTGTTTGGCACCTCGATGTCGGCTCATCACATCCTGGGGCTGAAGTTGGTCCCAAGGGTATGGCTGTTCGCCATTTAAAGTGGTACGCGAGCTGGGTTCAGAACGTCGTGAGACAGTTCGGTCCCTATCTGCCGTGGGCGTTGGATGATTGAAGGGAGTTGCTCCTAGTACGAGAGGACCGGAGTGAACGAACCTCTGGTGTTCGGGTTGTCACGCCAGTGGCACTGCCCGGTAGCTAAGTTCGGAATCGATAACCGCTGAAAGCATCTAAGCGGGAAGCGAGCCCTGAGATGAGTCATCCCTGACCCCTTGAGGGTTCTAAAGGGCCGTTGGAGACCACAACGTTGATAGGCGGGGTGTGTAAGTGCAGTGATGCATTGAGCTAACCCGTACTAATTACCCGTGAGGCTTAACCATACAACACCCAAGAAGTGTTCTGGGCCTTGTAGCAAGTGAGAGAACTACGAATTCAGTGCTAGTGACAGAGCCGAAGGCAAGTCATTAGGACATCAGCTTTTCAGATTATGATTTTGCCTGGCGGCCATAGCGCGGTGGAACCACCTGTATCCTTGCCGAACACAGAAGTGAAACGCCGTAGCGCCGATGGTAGTGTGGCAGATGCCATGTGAGAGTAGGACACTGCCAGGCACCCAAT
>NZ_FTMJ01000029.1 GCF_900156095.1 Aeromonas sp. RU39B | reverse complement strand
CTTGGTCGGTGCGCCCAAGGTCTGCTTGAACCAGTTGACCACGCGCTCGATGATCTGCGGCTGATACCAGTGGATATCGCCATGCTCGGCGCCTTCGACCAGCACATACTCAACCTTGTCGTGCTTGGCTTTCAATGCATCATACAGCTGGGCGCTCTGTTTGGGAGACACCAGCGTGTCGGCGCTGCCGTGCATGATCAAGAACGGCGGCTCATGCCCGCTGATATGACCCATGGAGCTGGCGGCGAGCGCTTTTTTCGGATCGCTGCCAATACTACTTTAAGGACATCCACCTTTTTGACAGCGGTGTAGCGGGCTGCTTGGCTTAAGGCTTAGCGCCGAGAGAGGTTGCCATGACCATCGCCCGTTCACGTCAAATCAGTTTGCAGGATACGCCCTACTACCACGTGGTCAGTCGCTGTGTGCGCCGTGCGTTTCTGTGCGGGGAAGATAGCCATTCCGGTCAAAGCTTCGAGCACCGACGCCAGTGGGTGGTTGATAAGCTGGGTCAGTTGTCGCGGGTTTTTGCCATTGGTGTTTGCGCCGAACTTTAAGGACACCCACCTTTTTGACAGCGGCGTAGCTGGCTGCTTGGCTTAAGGCTTAGCGCCGAGGGAGGTTGCCATGACCATCGCCCGTTCACGTCAAATCAGTTTGCAGGATACGCCCTACTACCACGTGGTCAGCCGCTGTGTACGCCGGGCATTTCTGTGCGGGGAAGATAGCCATTCCGGCCAAAGCTTCGAGCACCGACGCCAGTGGGTGGTCGACAAGCTGGGTCAGTTGTCGCGGGTCTTTGCCATTGGTGTTTGCGCTTATGCGGTGATGAACAACCACTACCATCTGGTGCTGAAAGTTGAGCCGGAAGTGGCAAACGGCTGGAGTGACCGCGAGGTAGCCGAGCGCTGGGCTGGGCTGTTTCAGTGGCCACTGCTGGTGCGCCGCTGGTATCTGGAAGAATCGCTGACCGAGCCGGAGTTGGCCGTGGTACAAGGATTACTCGCTCAGTGGCGGGTGCGACTCTACTCCATCAGCTGGCTGGTGCGTCTGCTCAACGAAAGCCTGGCACGGCAAGCCAATCAGGAAGATGGCTGCAAGGGGCACTTCTGGGAAGGGCGCTTCAAAAGTCAGGCGCTACTGACGGAATCAGCATTGCTGGCCTGCATGACCTATGTTGAGCTCAATCCGGTGCGCGCCAAGGTGGCGGAGCGGCCAGAGGAGAGCGATTACACCAGCATCAGCCAGCGGCTGGGTCGTGCAACCGGTGAGCTGCCACCATTGTTGCTGCCGTTTTCCGAGAAACAGCGCGAGCAAGAGCATGCCTTGCCGTATGCGTTTATCGATTATCTGACGCTGGTCGATTGGACCGGACGGGCGATGCGCGATGACAAGCGCGGCCATATTCCTGCCGGGCTTGCACCGATATTGCAGCGCTTGAATCTGGCAGAAAGCAGCTGGCTGCGTCAGGTTAGCGTGTTTCGGCGCTCAGGTATTCGGGCCGTGGGGGATGGGGTACAAGGGTACTTTAAGGACACCCACCTTTTTGACAGCGGCGTAGCGGGCTGCTTGGCTTAAGGCTTAGCGCCGAGGGAGGTTGCCATGACCATCGCCCGTTCACGTCAAATCAGTTTGCAGGATACGCCCTACTACCACGTGGTCAGCCGCTGTGTGCGCCGTGCGTTTCTGTGCGGCGAAGATAGCCATTCCGGCCAAAGCTTCGAGCACCGACGTCAGTGGGTGGTCGACAAGCTGGGTCAGTTGTCGCGGGTCTTTGCCATTGGTGTTTGCGCCTATGCGGTGATGAACAACCACTACCATCTGGTGCTGAAAGTCGAGCCAGAAGTGGCAAACGGCTGGAGTGACCGCGAGGTTGCCGAGCGCTGGGCCGGGCTGTTTCAGTGGCCACTGCTGGTGCGCCGCTGGTATCTGGAAGAGTCGCTGACCGAGCCGGAGTTGGCCGTGGTACGAGGATTACTTGCCCAGTGGCGGGAGCGGCTCTACTCCATCAGCTGGCTGGTGCGTCTGCTTAACGAAAGCCTAGCACGACAAGCCAATCAGGAAGATGGCTGCAAGGGGCACTTCTGGGAAGGGCGCTTCAAAAGTCAGGCACTACTGACCGAATCGGCATTGCTGGCGTGTATGACCTATGTCGAGCTCAATCCGGTACGCGCCAAGGTGGCGGAGCGGCCAGAGGAGAGCGATTACACCAGCATCAGCCAGCGGCTGGGTCGTGCAACCGGTGAGCTGCCACCATTGTTGCTGCCGTTTTCCGAGAAACAGCCCGAGCAAGAGCATGCTCTGCCGTATGCGTTTACCGATTATCTGACGCTGGTCGATTGGACCGGACGAGCGATGCGCGATGACAAGCGCGGCCATATTCCTGCTGGGCTTGCACCAATATTGCAGCGCTTGAATCTGGCAGAAAGCAGTTGGCTGCGGCAGGTCAGCGTGTTTCGGCGCTCAGGGATTAGGGCCGTGGGGGATGGGGCACTGTGCCAACAATACGCCCACCACTGCGGCCAGCAACGATGTCGTCATCCTAAGCACTGACTCGCTTTCATTGATTGTGGTCTGGGCCCTGCCGGTATCATCGGCAGCGAGTTCGGCTGTGTGTAAAACCGTCGATTTGTCGAAAGCCTAACTTTTCCTGCCCGTTACGACTGGTGATACATGTTTTTCGGGAGTGACCGGCAGGCTATCTGGATGGTGCCGCGCCTTCTCCCAAAGGTGGCTGTCCTGAGACTTCTTCAATGTCAGCGTGGCCCAGATGGCCACGCTAGCGACCGAGGTACAGTCCGGCGCCCAGCACTCGGCGGATTTGGCCACCAAGGTCACCCACCTTGCCAAAGAGCTGACCAGCCAGATTGAGCACTTCAAGCTGCCGGC
>NZ_FTMJ01000031.1 GCF_900156095.1 Aeromonas sp. RU39B | reverse complement strand
CAGACATTGAAAATCAAAAATTGTTTTTGATGCTTCAATCCTGCGAGTGCCCACACAGATTGCTTGATTCAATTTGTTAAAGAACGTTGCCTTGTTGGCTGAGGCTGCGCATCTTACGCTCCTCGCTTGGAAAGTCAAGCGCCGTAGCGGCTTTTCTTTCCCCGGAAAGTGACAGCGACTGTCGTCTTCCCGTGACCATCCGGCGTCATCCGCCGTGCTGGTGAGGGCGCATTATAGGGAGGCGCGCCGCGCTGGCAAGTTTTATTTCAAAAAAACTTCATACTTTAGTTTGTTTGCAGAAAAATAAAGCCAAATGCTCTTTTTTTGTCCTAGAACATCAAGGCACTTACCTATTTTCCTCTATATAATCGTCACCATACACACAACAAGCCTAGACCTTTCCCCACAACAAAAACCTGATGTTCCGTGTCCTTGTGCTACTTTTTTCTTGTCAGCATTAGCTCACTGGACCTGATGAGGATTTTGAGAATGTGCATGTGTAATGCACGACTCTTAATCAGAGGTACTCTCTCAAGGCTGATAGGGCTAAGATATCTGGGCCAATCCAACATTTACGTTGCTGTGTGGTTAAGGCATAGCTAATGTGAAAGAGATGCAGTGCACGGGTTAGGGCAAGTCTGTACGCGACTGAGCTAAAGATGAGCCTACAAGGAGAATAACTTGTTCAATACCAAGCTTTGGGAACATGTCGAGACCTTCACCAAGGCGCGCTCAACCATGGATGTGCAGCACGCTCTTGAGCGTTTCAGCTATAAGATGGGCTTTGACTACTTTCGACTGCTGATTATTTTCCCTATCAGCATGAATCGCTCTCACGTAGCTCTTTTTAACAACTGCCCGCTGAGTTGGTTTGAAGCCTACAGCTCCAACCGCTACCTGACACAAGATCCTGTGGTATCTCTTGGCCTGAAGCAAACACTCCCTATCTTCTGGAACAAGCTGGATCTCGATCACCCCACCATGCCGGCATGTAGCCGTGATGTAATGAATCTCGCTGCTGATTTTGGAGTGCGTAACGGAGTGTCATTCCCGTTGCACACCCCTTATGGTGAAAAAGGCATCCTCTCATTCATCACCAAAGATCCCAGCAACAGTGAGTTGATGTTCGAGAACGTTCCGATTCTCTCTTTCTGTGCGAGCTACATCTTTAATGCTGCTGTTGAACTTGTTAAGCGCAAACCTGAATTGGCCAAACATCTAACAGATCTGTCTGCCCGTGAGAAAGAGTGTCTGCTATGGGCCAGCGAAGGGAAGACATCCTGGGAGATCGCCACCATCCTAGGCATTAGCGAGCGCACAGTTAACTTCCATCTGAACCAAGTAACTAACAAAACTGACTCGCGCAACCGCAACCAAGCTATTGCTAAGACTATATCCAGCGGCCTCATACTGCCATCTCTGGAAGATGTCACGATTACCAACATCCGCACATCTATGTAATCAGTAGCCTATTGGTTACATGTCACAAATCTTATAAGACACAAAAACAAAAGGCCTCCCGCTTGGGAGGCCTTTCATCTGGATAGGTGCCTGACTGTGTCCTACTCTCGCATGGCATCTGCCATACTACCATCGGCGCTACGACATTTCACTTCTGTGTTCGGCATGGGAACAGGTGGTTCTATCGTGCTATTGCCGTCAGGCAAAACTTGTCAAATTTTGGTGCTGATACCCAGAATCGAACTGGGGACCTCATCCTTACCAAGGATGCGCTCTACCGACTGAGCCATATCAGCACAAAACTCTCAAAACGACGCTGCGCGTCATTTCTAATTGGGTGCCTGGCAGTGTCCTACTCTCACATGGCATCTGCCACACTACCATCGGCGCTACGGCGTTTCACTTCTGTGTTCGGCAAGGATACAG
>NZ_FTMJ01000033.1 GCF_900156095.1 Aeromonas sp. RU39B | reverse complement strand
TGAACTGCACCCCAAAAGTTGGACGCAAATCCAACCTTTGGGGTATTTTCATGGCTAGGTATGACGAAAGTTTCAAGTTGACTGTAGTTCAAGACTATTTATCTGGAACACGAGGTTTTAGGGCGCTTGCACGTAAGTTCGACGTCGATCAAGCGACGATTCGTCGCTGGGTCGACCGCTATCGTCAGCATGGCCATGCTGGTCTGAGTAAAAAGCGCAGCCACTACAGCGCCCAGTTCAAGCTTTCAGTGTTAAAGCGGATGTGGCTCGAAGATCTTTCCTATCGTCAGAGCGCTACCTTGTTTGACCTGCGAGGCGGTACGGCAGTCGTCGCAGGCTGGGAACGCCTGTATCGTGAAGGTGGTCTCCCGGCGTTGGAGCCGAAACCCCGAGGACGTCCGAAGAAGATGCCAGCCCCTGAATTACCCAAGCCCTTGCTACCCGAAGCTGAAGATACGCGCACGCTGGAACAATTGCGCAAAGAGAACGAGTATCTGCGCGCGGAGGTGGCGTACTTAAAAAAATTGAGGGCCTTGCGTCAGGCCGAAGAGCAAGCTGCGCAGAAAAAGCGCGGGTAGTGCTTGAACTGAGGCAAGGCCACGCACTGGCGATGTTGTTGGAGGCCGCAGGGCTACCGCGCAGCTCGTTCTACTACCAGGTGAAGGCGCAGCAGGCTGGGGATCGGCAGGCTGGGCTGAAGTCGCGAATTCGCTCCATCTATGAGCGTCATAAGGGGCGCTATGGCTACCGGCGTATTACTATGGCGTTGCGACAAACCGGTGAAAAAATCAATCACAAGGCGGTGCAGCGTCTGATGCAAACGCTGGGGCTCAAATCGTTGGTGCGCCCCAAGAGATACCGTTCCTACAAAGGGCAGCAGGCCCAGGTTCCCAACATTCTAGCGCGCCAGTTTCAAGCCGAGCGACCACACCAAAAGTGGGTGACTGACGTGACTCAGTTCAATGTTCGGGGCGAGAGGCTGTACCTCTCGCCGGTGATGGATCTCTACAATGGAGAAATCGTGTCCTATACGATGCAGCAACGACCGCACTTCTCGCTGGTGAGTTCCATGCTTAAAAAGGCGCTGAGTAGGCTTTCTGAGCAAGAGACACCGCTCTTGCACTCAGACCAGGGTTGGCAGTATCAAATGCCAGCCTATCGGCGTCAGCTCGCTGCACGCGGTCTGCTTCAAAGTATGTCGCGCAAGGGCAACTGTCTGGACAATGCCGCCATGGAAAGCTTCTTCGGCACCTTGAAGTCTGAGCTCTTCTACCTGAACCGCTTCGAGAGTATCAAACAGCTACAGGCCAGCATCCGAGAGTACATTCACTACTACAATCACGACAGGATTATGACAAAATTGAAAGGCCTGAGTCCGGTGCAGTACCGAACTCAGGCCTTCTTGATTTAACCCGTATCTTTAACTGTCCAACTTTATGGGGTCAGTTCA
>NZ_FTMJ01000034.1 GCF_900156095.1 Aeromonas sp. RU39B | reverse complement strand
AAACGGCCAGCTCCCGCCATCGACGTGACCGGTATGACCCAATGGGTGTCCGGTCATCTGTCGCAGCCGATGACAGGACGGCTGACGACAGATGATCGCTCGAGCAGGAGTCGTCTCCCGCGCCAGATATCTGTGTAGTAGCAATGCCTTACGTTATTACATAGTCGTTTTGACCGGAGCCCTGCTCCGGTTTTTTTATTTCTAAACTCTGGCTTGTTGAACTCGGTGAGTTGCGGCAGTCGAGGGTATCGGGCTGGGCATAGGCCGCTTGCAGAGTTAACCCAGAGAGCAGGCTTGTTTTTAGCTGGATAGATGAATCAACGAATCGCACCGTACTGGCCACCTTGATGACGTGCCAAAAGTGAGTGCGTATCTTGCTCTGCGACGGGGAGCGACATCAGTCAGCATTATCTACCGTCGTGATGATCTACCTGTGCATCGACGTCTATCCCGGTTTCGGGTTGTCGTTTCTCTGAACGTCGCGGTGGCTTCGCGATCTCTTCTCCCCGGCTGAGCAATATGCCCAACGTGCGAACGTTAGCGATATGGTTGATTAAGGTCTCATTTAAGTCACTGAACAACCTGTGGGGATGGTAATCCCCCGGAAAAACTGAGGCGCTTATCTAATGGGAGACTTCTTATCTAGCACTCTTCGACGGATGTTTGGCTCGTGGTTCATCGCATCAGCTGGTACATGACGATCCCGCAACGGGAATAAAGTGGTGACTGAGCGGCAGAAGAGCAGTGATGCAACCGGCGTGATGTGGCAAAGGTCATAGCCACAGCGTGCTCCTGGCGTTGCCTTAGGCGTTCCGAAAGATCATCAAAATGGTTTACCAAGTTTGAGATATTCACTTTTGGTTCATTCAACCCCGGCCTGATCTGACTCTCATTGTTGGACTATTAGTGAATGTGGAGTTGATGATTAATCATATTTTTATGTTTTTATTGAAGTTTTATCATGAGCTGTTTAATCAGAATTAGAATGAGTGTTCACTCATTTCATAAAAACCCCTATTTGTGAATTCAAAATTTTTGATGGGTTGATCCAGAATCACTCGCTAACAATGTGCGCTTGGTCACACTACTATGACCTCACTGCTTCGGAGAGCACAGCAATCGACCAGAAAAGCGCTGTTGTTATAGAGAGCGATGTCGGAAACGAATTCCGACGCCTCTGAGTGAGGCAACAACATTTTTGAATGGTCTCTAGGCAAGGATGCATTGCATGAAAGCACAGAGTGCTTTCGACAATGACTAAGACACCTAAGAGAGATGAAAGTATGAAAAAGCAAATCGCAATCGCCCTGCTGGGCCTGATGGGT
>NZ_FTMJ01000037.1 GCF_900156095.1 Aeromonas sp. RU39B | reverse complement strand
CGTCAAATCAGTTTGCAGGATACGCCCTACTACCACGTGGTCAGTCGCTGTGTGCGCCGGGCATTTCTGTGCGGCGAAGATAGCCATTCCGGCCAAAGCTTTGAGCATCGACGCCAGTGGGTGGTCGACAAGCTGGGTCAGTTGTCGCGGGTCTTTGCCATTGGTGTCTGTGCCTATGCGGTGATGAACAACCACTACCATCTGGTGTTGAAAGTCGAGCCGGAGGTGGCAACCGGCTGGAGTGACCGCGAGGTAGCCGAGCGCTGGGCTGGGCTGTTTCAGTGGCCACTGCTGGTGCGCCGCTGGTATCTGGAAGAGTCGCTAACCGAGCCGGAGTTGGCCGTGGTACAAGGATTACTCGCTCAGTGGCGGGAGCGACTCTACTCCATCAGTTGGCTGGTGCGTCTACTCAACGAAAGCCTGGCACGGCAAGCCAATCAGGAAGATGGCTGCAAGGGGCACTTCTGGGAAGGGCGCTTCAAAAGTCAGGCGCTACTGACCGAATCAGCATTGCTGGCGTGCATGACCTATGTCGAGCTCAATCCGGTGCGCGCCAAGGTGGCAGAGCGGCCGGAGGAGAGCGATTACACCAGCATCAGCCAGCGGCTGGGTCGTGCAACCGGTGAGCTGCCACCATTGTTGCTGCCGTTTTCCGAGAAACAGCGCGAGCAAGAGCATGCTCTGCCGTATGCGTTTACCGATTATCTGACGCTGGTCGATTGGACCGGACGGGCGATGCGCGATGACAAGCGCGGCCATATTCCTGCCGAGCTTGCGCCGATATTACAGCGTTTGCATCTGGCAGAAAGCAGCTGGCTGCGTCAGGTTAGCGTATTTCGGCGCTCAGGTATTCGGGCGGTGGGGGATGGGGTACTGTGCCAACAATACGCCCACCACTGCGGCCAGCTGCGATGTCGTCATCCTAAGCACTGACCGGCTTTCATTGATTGTGGTCTGAGCCCTGCCGGTATCATCGGCAGCGAGTTCGGCTGTGTGTAAAACCGTCGATTTGCCGAAAGCCTAACTTTTCCTGCCCGTTACGACTGGTGATACATGTTT